>NZ_LT629695.1:2720062-3400078 GCF_900099705.1 Agrococcus jejuensis | reverse complement strand
CGTGCAGCGCCTGCGCGACGAGGCGCACCGCTTCGCCATCACGTTCCAGCGCCAGCAGCGCTCGAGCGCGATCCAGAGCGAGCTCTCGGCGATCCCGGGCCTGGGGGAGGAGCGCGTGCGCAGGCTGCTCAAGCACTTCGGCTCCGCGAAGCGGGTCCGTGCAGCCTCGCCCGAGCAGATCGCCGAGGTGCAGGGCTTCGGTCCGGGGCTCGCCGAGCAGGTCTTCACCTCCCTGAGAACCGATACGGTGGAGGACGAAGGACGAGGGGGATCGTGACTGCGCGCGAGGTGCTCATCATCACCGGCATGTCGGGTGCTGGTCGATCCACTGTCGCGAACGCACTCGAGGATCTCGGCTACTACGTGGTCGACAACCTGCCGCCCGTCATGCTGCGCCAGCTCGTCGATCTCGTGCCCGCCGCGTCCGAGCAGCTGCAGCGCCTCGCGATCGTCGTCGACGTGCGCGGTGGCGTGCTCTTCGACGACGCCATGCGCCTCATCGAGACGCTCCGCACCGAGATGCCGATCACGGTCGTGTACCTCGAGGCCTCCGACGCGACGCTCGTGCGCCGCTTCGAGGCCGTGCGCCGCCCGCATCCGCTGCAGGGGACGGCACGATCCTCGACGGCATCCGCACCGAGCGCGCGCGCCTCTCGGGCATCCGCGACGTCGCCGACGTGCTGCTCGACACGAGCGACATCAACGTCCACGAGCTCACGAACCGCGTGCGCGATCGCTTCTCGCGCGACCGCGAGGATCAGGTGCGCCTGACCGTGCTCTCCTTCGGCTTCAAGTACGGCACGCCGCCGGACGCCGACCTCATCGCCGACATGCGCTTCCTGCCGAACCCGTTCTGGCAGCCGGAGCTCAAGTCGCACACGGGCCTCGACGAGGCGGTCCGTGACTACGTGCTCGCGCAGGAGGGCGCGTCGGAGTTCGCCGACGCGTACCTCGAGGCGCTCCGGCCGGTCCTGGCCGGCTACGCCCGCGAGAACAAGCGATACGCCGTGCTCGGCATCGGATGCACGGGCGGCAAGCACCGCTCCGTGGCGATGTCCGAGCATCTCGCCGCCCGCCTCGCCGACTCCGGCGTGTCGGTGACGGTGCAGCACCGAGACCTGGGAAGGGAGTGACGTGACCCTGACGCACGACGTCAAGGAGGAGCTCGCACGCGTGCGCGTGCAGCGACCGCAAGCGCGAGCAGCGGAGGTCGCCTCCCTGCTGCGCTTCTCGGGCGGGCTCCACGTCATCTCCGGCCGCGTGGCGGTGGAGAGAGGTCGAGTCCGCCGCCATCGCGCGCCGCCTGGGACGCGACCTGCTCGACCTCTACGGGGTGCGTGCCGAGATCGCGGTGATCTCGGGCGGCTCGCGCCAGCGCGCGTACCTCGTGCGCGTCGTGGCGCAGGGCGAGACGCTCGCCCGGCAGACGGGCCTGCTCGACGCTCGCCGTCGCCCGGTGCGCGGCCTGCCGAACCGCCTCACGACGGGCTCGCTCGAGGACCTCGCCGCCGTGTGGCGCGGCGCGTTCCTCGCGCACGGCTCGCTCACCGACCCCGGCCGATCGGCGGCGCTCGAGATCGCGAGCCCGGGCAGCGAGGCGGCCATGGCCATCGTCGGCGCGCGCAGCGCCTCGGCGTGCCCGCGAAGTCGCGCGAGGTGCGCGGCGTGCACCGCGTCATCGTGCGCGACACCGAGCCGATCTCGCGCCTGCTCTCCGCCATGGGCGCGAGCGACACCGTCGAGTCGTGGATGCAGCTGCGCCAGCAGCGCGAGGTGCGCGCGAACGCGAACCGCCTCGTCAACTTCGACGACGCGAACCTGCGCCGCAGCGCGCAGGCGGCGGTCGCGGCGTGCGCGCGCGTCGAGCGCGCCCTCGAGATCCTGGGCGACGAGACGCCCGAGCACCTCGCGTACGCGGGTCGCCTGCGTCTCGACCACCGCGACGCGTCGCTCGACGACCTCGGTCGTCGCGCCGACCCGCCGATGACGAAGGACGCCGTCGCCGGCCGCATCCGTCGCCTGCTCGCGCTCGCCGACAAGACGGCCGAGGATCGGGGCATCCCCGACACCGAGGCGCGTCCCCGAGCTCGACTGAGCCGCATCTCAAGGCCCCGTCGCGGGAACATCCGCGCGACTAGGATCGCTGTACGAGACGTACGCGAATGCCCATCGACGATCGAAGGAGACACGCATGACCGTCTACACCCTGCCCGAGCTGCCGTACGACTCCTTCGAGCCGCACATCAGCGCCAAGATCATGGAGCTGCACCACGACAAGCACCACAAGGCGTACGTCGACGGTGCCAACGCGGCCCTCGACGGCCTCGCCGCTGCGCGTGACGCCGGCGACTTCGGTGGCATCAACAAGCTCGAGAAGGACCTCGCGTTCCACCTCGGCGGCCACACGAACCACACGATCTTCTGGAACAACCTGGCCGGCGACGGCGGCGGCGAGCCCGAGGGCGAGCTGTCGGCCGCGATCGCCGAGTTCTTCGGGGACTACGCGAAGTTCCAGGCGCACTTCGCCGCGAACGCCACGGCCATCCAGGGCTCCGGATGGTCGGTGCTCGCGTGGGACTCGCTCGCCGAGCGCCTCAACGTGTTCCAGCTGTTCGACCAGCAGGGCAACGTGCCCGTCGGCACGCAGCCCATCCTCATGCTCGACATGTGGGAGCACGCGTTCTACCTCGACTACCTCAACGTCAAGGCGGACTACGTGAAGGCGTTCTGGAACATCGTGAACTGGCAGGACGCGCAGGCGCGCTTCGAGGCCGCTCGCACGAAGACCCAGGGCCTCATCACCCTCTGAACCACCCCGCGGGAGGCTCGGAACGAGAGAGCCGGGCCTCCCGCATCACCCCCACCCCACCCCCAGGGAGCAGGAATGACCACCAAGGTTGGCATCAACGGCTTCGGCCGCATCGGTCGCAACTTCCTCCGCGCGGCGCTCGAGCAGGGCGCCGACATCGAGATCGTCGGCGTGAACGACCTCACCGACAACGCGACGCTCGCGCACCTCCTCAAGTACGACTCCGTCGGCGGCGTCCTCGACGTCCCCGTCCACAGCGACGGCTCGTCGATCACGGTCGGCGACCAGACGTTCCAGGCCCTCGCAGAGCGCGACCCGAAGGCGCTGCCGTGGGGCGACCTCGGCGCCGACGTCGTCATCGAGTCGACCGGCATCTTCACGAAGGTGGCCAGGCCGGCCAGCACATCGAGGCCGGCGCGAAGAAGGTCATCATCTCGGCCCCGGCGTCCGACCCGGCCCCGACGTTCGTCATGGGCATCAACGAGGGCGACTACGACCCGGCCAACGACCACGTCATCTCGAACGCCTCGTGCACGACGAACTGCCTCGCACCGCTCGCGGGCGTGTTCCACGAGGCCTTCGGCATCGAACGCGGCTTCATGATGACGGCGCACGCCTACACGGCCGACCAGAACCTGCAGGACGGCCCGCACAAGGACCTCCGTCGCGCACGCGGCGCCGCGATCAACATCGTGCCGACGTCGACGGGTGCCGCGAAGGCCATCGGCCTCGTGCTGCCGCAGCTCAACGGCCTGCTCGACGGCTCGTCGTACCGCGTGCCCGTGCCCACGGGCTCGATCGTCGACCTGACGCTCGTGACGCGCGACGGCCTCACGGTCGAGGAGATCAACGACGCGTACCGCGCCGCCGCCGAGGGCCCGCTCAAGGGCATCCTGCAGTACTCGGACGAGCCGCTCGTCTCGAGCGACATCCAGGGCAACCCGCACTCGTCGATCTACGACTCGGGCCTGACGTCGGTCATCGGCAACCTCGTGAAGGTGTCGTCCTGGTACGACAACGAGTGGGGCTACTCGAACCGCCTCGTCGACCTGACGAGCTACGTCGGCGCGAAGCTCTGATGCCGGTCCGGACGCTCGAGTCCCTCGGGGACCTCGCCGGCCGCACCGTGCTGGTGCGGTGCGACCTCAACGTGCCGCTGAAGGACGGCGTCATCGGCGACGAGGGCCGCATCGCGGCCTCCGTGCCGACGCTGCGCCATCTGCTGGATGCCGGCGCGAAGGTCGTGGCGATGTCCCACCTCGGGCGTCCGGACGGCTCGCCGAACCCGGCGTTCTCGCTGGCGCCGGTCGCCGAGCGGCTCGGCGAGCTGCTCGGCACCCCGGTCGCGTTCGCGACCGACACCGTCGGCGAGGATGCGGCCGCCAAGCGCGCCGCGCTGACCGACGGCGGCATCGTGCTGCTCGAGAACCTGCGCTTCGACGCGCGGGAGACGAGCAAGGACGAGGCCGAACGCGCGGCCTTCGCCGCGCAGCTCGTCGACGGCGCGGACGCGTTCGTGTCCGACGGCTTCGGCGTCGTGCACCGGAAGCAGGCGAGCGTCTACGAGGTCGCGAGCCTCGTGCCGAGCGCCGCCGGCCTCCTCGTCGCGGGCGAGCTCGACGTGCTGTCGCGCCTCACCGAGTCGCCCGAGCACACGTACACGGTCGTGCTCGGCGGCTCGAAGGTCTCCGACAAGCTCGGCGTGATCGAGCACCTGCTGCCGCGCGTCGACCAGCTGCTCGTCGGTGGCGGCATGCTCTTCACGTTCCTCGCGGCCCAGGGCCACGGCGTCGGCAAGAGCCTGCTCGAGGTCGACCAGCTCGAGACCGTGCGCGGCTACCTCCACCAGGCCGAGGCCTCCGGCGTCGAGATCGTGCTGCCGACGGACGTCGTCGTCGCGGAGGCGTTCGACGCCGACGCCGCGCACGAGACCGTCGAAGCCTCCGCCATCGAGTCGAGCGCCTTCGGCGCCGCCGGCATCGGCCTCGACATCGGCCCGACCACGGCCGCAGACTTCGCCGCCCGCATCGCGGCATCCCGCACGGTGTTCTGGAACGGCCCGATGGGCGTGTTCGAGATGCCGGCGTTCGCAGCGGGCACGAAGGCCGTCGCGCAGGCGCTCACCGAGGTCGATGGCCTCGGAGTCGTCGGCGGCGGGGATTCCGCGGCCGCGGTGCGCAGGCTCGGCTTCGCAGACTCCGACTTCGACCACATCTCGACCGGCGGCGGTGCGAGCCTCGAGTTCCTCGAGGGCAAGCGGCTGCCAGGACTGGAGGCACTCGGATGGTGACCCGTACCCCGCTCATCGCAGGCAACTGGAAGATGAACCTCGACCACCTGGACGCGATCCGGGTGGTGCAGAAGCTCGCCTGGACGCTGCAGGACGCGAAGCACGACACGAAGGACGCGGAGGTCGCGGTCTTCCCGCCCTTCACCGACCTGCGCAGCGTGCAGTCGCTCGTCGCGGCCGAGCGCTTCGATCTGGCCTACGGCGGCCAGGACGTGTCCGAGCACGACTCCGGCGCGTACACGGGCGAGATCAGCCCCGTGTTCCTCGCGCGTCTCGACTGCCAGTACGTGCTCGTGGGCCACTCGGAGCGTCGCCAGATCCACGGCGAGACCGACGAGCTCATCGGCCGCAAGTCGGCTGCAGCGCTGCGCCACGGGGTGACGCCGGTCATCTGCATCGGCGAGACGGCCGAGGACCTCGAGCAGCACGGCGCCTCCGCGGTGCCGGTGCAGCAGATCCGCACGATCCTCGCCGACCTGCCCGCAGGCGACGTCGTCGTCGCGTACGAGCCCGTGTGGGCCATCGGCTCCGGCCAGGCCGCGACGGCGGAGCAGGCGCAGGAGGTGTGCGCCGCGATCCGCGCCGCCATCGCCGACGTCCGCGGCGCCGAGGCAGCCGAGTCGACGCGCATCCTCTACGGCGGCTCGGTGAAGTCGGCGAACATCGCAGGCTTCATGCGCCAGCCCGACGTCGACGGCGCGCTCGTCGGCGGTGCGAGCCTCGACCCGGTCGAGTTCGCCGCCATCAGTCGCTTCACGCATCACGTCGGCACGTGACGCGCGCCGCGGCGCCGGGGGAGACCCCGGCACTGCGGTAGACTGACCGATCGTCCAGACTTCCCACGAGAGGTGAACGTGGAGATCCTCCAGATCATCATGCAGGTGATCCTCGGCATCACGTCGGTGCTGCTGACGCTGCTCATCCTGCTGCACAAGGGCCGCGGTGGCGGCCTGTCCGACATGTTCGGCGGCGGCATCTCGTCGTCGATGGGCTCGTCGGGCGTCGCCGAGCGCAACCTGAACATCCTGACGGTGACGTTCGTGCTCACCTGGATCACGTCGATCACGGTGCTCGGCGTCATCACGCGCTTCAACGGAGCCGGCTGATGGCCTCCGGCGGCAGCGCCATCCGCGGCTCGCGCGTCGGCGCGGGCCCCATGGGCGAGCAGGACCGCGGCTTCCACGCCGAGCGCGTGGCGGTGTCCTACTGGGACGCCGCGGGCAACGAGACGGTGCGCTACTTCGCGGCCGACCTGCCCGAGGACGAGATCCCCGAGGTCATCGACTCGCCGTCGACGGGTCTGCCCGCCGGCCGCGACAAGGATGCACCCCCGCAGGTCTCGAAGGCCGAGCCCTACAAGACGCACCTCGCGTACGTGAAGGAGCGCCGCACGCCCGAGGAGGCGGAGCAGCTGCTCGAGGAGGCGCTGCAGAAGCTGCGCGCCCGCCGCGGTCAGGCTTCCTGACCCGCGTCACGCGCAACGACGAAGGCCCCGCATCCGCTGGATGCGGGGCCTTCGTCGTGTCCGGATGGACGGTGCTCAGTCGAGCATGCCGTCGGGGAGCAGCGACGCCGCGGCGCGGTCGACGAGGTAGCGCGTCTCGCGCGTGCCGTGCACGCCCGCTGCGGGCACCTCGTGCCGGTCGGCCGTCGACATGGCGAGGGCGAGGGCCGACGCCTTGTCGTCGCCCGCGACGACGAGCCACACGCGCGGGGCGCGGTTGAGCGCGTCGAACGTGAGGCTCAGGCGCTCGGGCGGCGGCTTGGGGGAGTCGCGCACGGCGATGACGCCCGCCCCCTCGACGTCGGTGCCGTCGTGGCCGGGGAAGAGCGACGCGACGTGCGCGTCGGGTCCCATGCCCAGCAGCACGAGGTCGAGCACGCGATCGCCGAGCTCGGCCGTCGCAGCGATCGCCGCGGCGTCGAGGTCGAGCCCCGCATCGGATGCGGGCAGCTCATGCACGTTCGCCGCGGGGATGTCGACGTGGTCGAGCAGCGCCTCGCGCGCCTGCAGCGCGTTGCGGTCGCCGTCGGCGGCGGCGACGAAGCGCTCGTCGCCCCACCAGCAGTGGATGCGCGCCCAGTCGAGCGCGCGACCGCGCAGCGCGGCGAGCAGCTCGATGCCGACGGAGCCGCCCGTGAGGGCGACGTGGCACTCGTCCTGCTCGGCGAGCACCGCCGTGATCGTCGCCGCGAAGCGGTCGGCGGTCTCGGCGACGAGCGCGGCGCGGTCGGCGTGGATCACGAGCTCGCGACTCATCGGCTGCCTCCCTCGGGCGCGGGCACGCTCGTGCCCGCCGTGCCCGAGATGCGGATCGCCTCGAGCACCTGGTGGTACATCTCGTCGGGGTCGAGCCTGCGCAGCTCCTCCGCGAGCTGGTCGCGCAGCTGCCGGTGCGACAACGCGACCTCGTGGTCGGGCTGGCCGGGGATCTGCAGCAGACCCGTCGACGGACGGATGCGCGTGAGCGTCGCGTCGCCCGACGCCCGCGTGAGCGTGACCGACGACAGGCCGCTCGAGCCGAGCGGGCCGTCGGCGCGCGACGACACGTCGACGTCGACGCCGAGGCGCAGGCGCAGCCAGGCCGCCATGAGGTGCACCGACGGGCTGCGCAGCGCGCCGGTGACGCGCGCGTGGATCACGGGCTCGTACGGCGGCTGGTCGAGCACGGCCGCGAGCTGGGCGCGCCAGTTCGTGACGCGCGTCCACGCGAGGTCCGTGTCGCCGGGCTCGTAGCCCTCGGCGAGGCCGCGGAGCACCGTGCGGGGGTCCTCCTGGCGTGCCGAGTCGGTGATGCGGCGCTGCGCGAGCGCGCCGAGCTGCGCGGATGCGGGGTGCTCGGGCATGCGGTGCGGCCACCACGCGACGACGGGCGCATCGGGCAGCAGGAGGCCCTGCACGACGCCGATGAGGTGCGCGCCGACCTCGCCGTAGCACTGCAGCAGCACGACCTCGCTGGCGCCGGCGTCGCCGCCGACGCGGATCTCGGCGTCGAGGCGCGGCTCCTCGGTCGCGGCGATCTCGTCGATCGACCGCGACACGACGAGCACGCGCATGGGGTGCTCGCGGCTCGCCTCGTTGGCGGCCGCGATCGCGTCCTCCTCCTCGCCGAGATGCGTGTGGATGACGAGCGTGAGCACGCGCCCGAGGGCGAGCACGCCGCCCTCCTCGCGGATCTCGATGAGTCGGCGCTGGATCGCGCTCGTCGTCGTGCCCTCGAGCGTGACGATCACGGGCGCCTCCAATGCCTGTTGGTGCGACGCAGCATGGCGTCGGCGCTCGCGGGCCCCCAGGAGCCCGGTGCGTACTGCTCGAGCGGGCTGCCGACGGCGGCCCAGTGCTCCTCGACGGGGTCGAGGATCGCCCACGACAGCTCGACCTCGCGCGCCTGCGGGAACAGGGGCGGGTCGCCGAGCAGCACGTCGAGGATGAGGCGCTCGTACGCCTCGGGCGACTCCTCGGTGAACGCGTGGCCGTAGCCGAAGTCCATCGTGACGTCGCGCACGTGCATGCCGGATCCCGGCACCTTCGAGCCGAAGCGCAGCGAGGTGCCCTCGTCGGGCTGCACGCGGATGACGAGGGCGTTCTCGCCCATCGACTGCGTCGCCGTCTCGGGGAACAGGTACTGCGACGCGCGCTTGAAGACGATCGCGATCTCGGTGACGCGTCGGCCGAGGCGCTTGCCGGCGCGCAGGTAGAAGGGCACGCCCGCCCAGCGGCGGTTGTCGACCTCGAGCGTGATGGCGGCGTAGGTCTCGGTGGCCGAGTCCTCTGCCATGCCGTCCTCGTCGAGGAAGCCCGTCACCTGCGTGCCGCCCTGCCAGCCGCCCGCGTACTGGCCGCGTGCGGTCGAGGCGTCCAGGTCGCCCGGGATGCGGGCGGCCGAGAGCACCTTCTCCTTCTCGGTGCGCAGGTCGACGGCGTCGAACGACACCGGCTCCTCCATCGCCGTGAGGGCGAAGAGCTGCAGCAGGTGGTTCTGGATGACGTCGCGCGCGGCGCCGATGCCGTCGTAGTAGCCCGCACGGCCACCCACGCCGATGTCCTCGGCCATCGTGATCTGCACGTGGTCGATGTAGTTGGCGTTCCAGATCGGCTCCCACAGGTTGTTCGCGAACCTGAGGGCGAGGATGTTCTGGACCGTCTCCTTGCCGAGGTAGTGGTCGATGCGGAACACGCTGTCGGGCGGGAAGACCGAGTCGACGACCGACGCGAGGTCCCTCGCCGAGGCGAGGTCGTGGCCGAACGGCTTCTCGATGACGACGCGGCGCCACGACTCGTCGCTCGTCGCGACGCCCGAGCGCTTCAGCTGCTGCGTCACGACCGGGAACTGCCCGGGCGGGATCGACAGGTAGAAGGCGTAGTTGCCCATGGTGCCGCGCGCGTCGTCGAGCTCGCGGAGCGTCTCGGCGAGCCGGTCGAACGCCGCGTCGTCGTCGAAGTCTCCCTGCACGAAGCGGAAGCCCTCGGCGAGCTGCGCGAACACGTCCTCGCGGAAGGGCGTGCGCGCGTGGGCGCGCACGGCCTTCTCGACGACGCCGCGGAACGCCTCGGCATCCCACTCGCGACGGCCGTAGCCGACGAGCGAGAAGCCGGGCGGCAGCAGGCCGCGGTTGGCGAGGTCGTAGATCGCCGGCAGCAGCTTCTTCTGCGCGAGGTCGCCCGTGACGCCGAACAGCACGAGCGCGTTCGGCTCGGGGATGCGCGTCAGACGGAGGTCCGACGCGTCGCGCAGCGGATTCGACCAGCCCGCCGGAGCGCTCATGCGGCGGCTGCGGTGGCCAGGCGGCGGTACCCGTCGTCGAGGTCGGTCAGCGTCAGCGTGAGCACGGGGCGGTCGTGGCCCGCGAGCACGGCGGCGTCGCCGCCAGCCTGCGCCTGCAGCAGCTGGCCGAACGTGAACGGGCGCTCGGGGATCTCGAGGTCCTCGGCGGGGGTGCCGAGGATCTGCAGGAACACGCCCACGGGCTTGCCGCCCTTGTGGTACTGGCCGGTCGAGTGCAGGAAGCGCGGACCCCAGCCGAACGTGACGGGGCGCTGCGTGCGTGCCGCGAGCAGGTCGCGGAGCGTCGCGAATCGCTCCTCGCCGAGGCGGTCGAGGTACGTGTGCACCGCGAGGTAGCCGTCGGCGGGGATCGCGGCGAGCAGCGCGTCGAGCGACGACTCGAGCGTGTCGCCCGAGACGGAGCCGCGCAGCTCGATCGAGCCGTCGACGACCGTCGCGGGCGCCGGGGGAGCGAGGTCCTCCAGCAGGCCTCGCGCGGCGTCCTTGGCCGACTCGACGTCGGGCTGGTCGAACGGGTCGATGCCGAGCAGGCGTCCGGCGACGGCCGTCGCGAACTCCCACACCAGCAGCTGGGCGCCGAGCGTGCCGGCGACCTCGACCTCGCCGGCAGCGACCTCGCGCGCCTCGGCGCGCGAGCCGACGACGCGGATGACCTGCAGGTCGGCGAGGTCCTCGCCGAGCTCGGCTGCGTCGACGTCGAGCACCACGGGCAGCACGCCCGTGCCCTGCTTGCCCGTCGACTCGGCGATGAGCTGCTCGGCCCAGTCGGCGAAGCCGACGATGTGCGTGCCGTCGGCGACGATCCCGATGTAGTCCTTGAGCGGCTTCGTGCCGGCGAGCACGGCGCCGAGCTGGAGGCCCGGGTTCGACTCGTCGTCCTCCGAGACGAGCGGCAGGGCCGCCTCCGCCTCGTCGAGCAGCTCGGCGACGTCGACGCCCGCGAGGGCCGACGGGACGATGCCGAAGGCCGTGAGCGCCGAGTAGCGGCCACCGACGTTCGGGTCGGCGTTGAAGACGCGGTAGCCCGCCGCGCGCGCGGCGCCGTCGAGCGGGCTGCCCGGGTCGGTCACGACGATGATGCGCTCGGTCGGGTCGATGCCCGCCTCGCGGTACCACTGCTCGAAGACGCGCTTCGCGGAGTCGGTCTCGAGCGTCGAGCCCGACTTCGACGAGACGACGATCGCGGTGCGCTCGAGCTCGTCGCGCAGGGCCGTGAGCACCTGGCCGGGCTCGGTCGAGTCGAGCACCGTGAGGTGCACGCCGAACGTGCGCGTGATGACCTCGGGCGCGAGCGACGAGCCGCCCATGCCAGCGAGGGCGAAGCGGTCGACGCCCTTCGCCGCCAGGTCGGCCTTGAGCTCGAGCACGTCGTCGACGAGGCCGCGCGTGTTCGAGGCGGCGTCGATCCAGCCGAGGCGCTTCGATGCCTCGGCCTCGGCGGCCTCGCCCCAGAGCGTCGAGTCCTTCGCGGCGATGCGGCCCGCGACGCCGTCGGCCACGAGCTGCGGCACGACGCGGTCGATGGCCTCCTGCGCGGCGCCGGTGGCGTGGAGCACGAAGCTCATGCCGCACCTCCCGCCTGCGCGAGCTGGCCGCGGACGGTCTCGACGAGCTCGTCCCACGAGGCGATGAACTTGTCGACGCCCTCGCGCTCGAGCAGCTCGGTGACCTCGACGTACGAGACGCCCTGCGCCTCGACGGCGTCGAGCACGCCCTGTGCGGACTCGACGTTGGCCGTGATCTCGTCGCCCGTCACGACGCCGTGGTCGGCGAGCGCCTCGAGCGTCTTCTCGGGCATCGTGTTGACGGTCTCGGGCGCTGCGAGCTCCGTGACGTACAGCGTGTCGGGCAGCGACGGGTCCTTGACGCCCGTCGAGGCCCACAGCGCGCGCTGCGCGTTGGCGCCGGCGGCGAGCAGCGTCTGCGCGCGCTCCGACGAGAACGCCTCCTGCCAGACGCCGTAGGCGAGGCGCGCGTTCGCGACGCCCGCCTTCGACTTGAGCGCCGTGGCCTCCTCGGTGCCGATCGCGTCGAGGCGCTTGTCGATCTCGGTGTCGACGCGCGACACGAAGAACGAGGCGACCGAGTGGATCGTCGAGAGGTCGTGGCCCGCCTGCTGCGCGCGCTCGAGGCCCGTGAGGTAGGCGTTGATGACGTCGCGGTAGCGGTCGAGCGAGAAGATCAGCGTGACGTTGACGCTGATGCCGGCGCCGATCGTCGCGGCGATGGCCTCGAGGCCCTGCTTCGTCGCGGGGATCTTGATGAGCACATTCTCCTTGGCGACGCGCTCGTGCAGCTCCTTGGCCTCCGCGACCGTGCCCTCGGTGTCGAACGCGAGGTTCGGCGACACCTCGATCGACACGCGGCCGTCGATGCCGCTCGTCGCGGCGTAGATCGGCTGGAAGATGTCGCACGCGGCGGCGACGTCCTCGGTCGTGAGGGCGCGGATGACCTCGTGGACGTCTGCACCCTCGCCCTTGAGCTCGGCGAGGCGAGCGGCGTAGCGCTCGCCGTTCGCGAGCGCTGCGGCGAAGATCGACGGGTTCGTCGTGACGCCGACGACGTCGCGCGTCTCGATGAGCTCCTGCAGGTTGCCGGTCTCGATGCGCTCGCGCGACAGGTCGTCGAGCCAGATGCTGACGCCGACGTCGCTGAGTGCCTTCGTGGATTCGGTCATGGTGCTCACGCCTCCTTGGTGGCGGCGAGCGACTCGCGCGCGGCGGCCACGACGGCCTCGTGCGTGAGTCCGAACTCGCGGAACAGGGTCTGGTAGTCGGCGCTGGCGCCGAAGTGGTCGATGCCCACCGAGCGGCCGGCGTCGCCGACGATGCCCGCCCAGGTCAGCACGGAGCCGGCCTCGACCGACACGCGCGCCTTCACGGCCTTCGGCAGCACCGACTCGCGGTACTCGGCCGACTGCTCGGCGAACCACTCGAGGCTCGGAGCGGCGACGACGCGCACGCCGATGCCCTCCGCCTCGAGCACCTCGCGGGCGGCCACGGCGATCTGCACCTCGGAGCCCGTGCCGATGAGGATGAGCTCAGGGGTCTCGGTCGACGCATCGACGAGCGTGTACGCGCCCTTCGCGACGTTCGACGCGGCTGCGAACGTGTCGGCGGTCGCCGCGCCCTCGCCGCGCTCGAACGTGGGGATCGGCTGGCGCGTGAGCGCGATGCCGACGGGCTTGTGCTTGCGCTCGAGGATCGTCTTCCACGCCCACGCGGTCTCGTTGGCGTCCGACGGGCGCACGACGTCGAAGCCGGGGATCGCGCGCAGCGTCGCGAGCTGCTCGATCGGCTGGTGCGTCGGGCCGTCCTCGCCGAGGGCGATGGAGTCGTGCGTCCACACGTGGATGGGGTGCACGCCCATGAGGGCCGCGAGGCGCAGCGCGGGGCGCTGGTAGTCGCTGAAGATCAGGAAGGTGCCGCCGAACGGACGCGTCGGGCCGTGCAGCACGATGCCGTTGAGGATCGCCGCCATCGCGTGCTCGCGGATGCCGAAGTGCAGCGTGCGGCCTGCGAACGAGGCGGTCGGGAACTCCTTGGTGCCCGAGCCCGCGGGCAGGAACGAGCCGCCACCCTCGATCGTCGTGTTGTTCGACTCGGCGAGGTCGGCCGAGCCGCCCCACAGCTCGGGGATCACGCCGGCGAGGGCGTTGATGACCTTGCCGCTCGCTGCGCGCGTCGCGAGGTCCTTGCCGGCCTCGAACACGGGCAGCGCATCCTCGACGCCCTCGGGGAGCGCGCCGGACTCGAGGCGCTCGAGCAGCGCCTTGCCCTCGGGGTTCGCGGCAGCCCACGCGTCGAAGCGCGGCTGCCATGCGGCACGTGCGGCCTTCGCGCGCTCGGCGGCGTTGCCGCGCGAGTGCTCGAGCACGCCCTCGGGCAGCGCGAAGTGCTGCTCGGGGTCGAAGCCCACGAGCTCCTTCGTCGCCGCGAGCTCCTCGGCGCCGAGCTTCGAGCCGTGGATCTTGCCCGTGTTGCGCTTCGTGGGGGCCGGCCAGCCGATGATCGTGCGCAGCACGATGAGCGTCGGCTTCGTGGTCTCGGCCTTGCCGGCCTCGATCGCGGCGTGGAGGGCCGGGAGGTCCTCGTGGTAGTCGGCGTCGTCGGCCGGGTCGCCCGAGCGCCAGTCGACCTCGAGCACCTGCCAGCCGTAGGCCTCGTAGCGAGCCTTGACGTCCTCGGTGAACGCGACGTCCGTGTCGTCCTCGATCGAGATCTGGTTGGAGTCGTAGATCGCGATGAGGCGACCGAGCTCCTGGCGGCCTGCGAGCGAGCCGGCCTCGCTCGTGACGCCCTCCTGCAGGTCGCCGTCGCCGGCGATCACGTACGTGTAGTGGTCGAACGGGCTCTCGCCGTCGGCCGTGTCGGGGTCGAGCAGCGCGCGCTCGAAGCGCTGCGCGTAGGCGAAGCCGACGGCGGAGGCGAGGCCCTGGCCCAGCGGGCCGGTCGTGATCTCGACGCCGGCGGTGTGGCCGAACTCGGGGTGGCCGGGGGTCTTCGAGCCCCACGTGCGCAGCGCCTGCAGGTCGGCGAGCTCGAGGCCGTCGCCTGCGAGGAACAGCTGCACGTACTGCGTGATCGACGAGTGGCCGGCCGAGAGGATGAAGCGGTCGCGGCCGAGCCAGGCGTGGTCGGCGGGATCGCGGTCCATGACCTTCTGGAACAGCAGGTACGCAGCCGGTGCGAGGCTCATCGCCGTGCCGGGGTGGCCGTGACCGGCCTTCTCCACGGAGTCGGCGGCGAGGATGCGGGCCGTGTCCACGGCCTTCGCGTCGGTCTCAGTCCATTCGAGCGTCAATGCGGGCCCTTCCATGCGGGAGCGGCCCCACGGCGTGGCAGGGCCGATGCTTCTGGTGGTGCGACGTGTTCGAGCATAGTGACCGCGGCATGCTCACGAGTGGCCCTTGCGGCCCGATAGACTCGGACCGTCACATGCCGCCTGCGACGCATCCGAGGGTCATGACCGCCACCGCCCACCGCTCCGATCGAGCGCGTCTCGCCGACCGCGCGAAGGCGTACGTCGCACTGACGAAGCCGCGGGTCATCGAGCTGCTGCTCGTCACGGCGCTGCCGACGATGTTCCTCGCTGCCGACGGCATCCCGAACCCCGTCACGCTGGTCGCGACGCTCGTCGGTGGCTTCCTCTCGGCTGGCGCCGCGAACGCGTTCAACATGATCATCGACCGCGACATCGACGCGGTCATGCAGCGCACGCAGGGGCGTCCGCTCGTCACGGGTGCACTGACGCCGCGGCAGGCGACGGTGTTCGCGTGGACGCTCACCGTCGTCTCGACCGCCGTGCTCGCAGTGTTCGCGCACTGGCTCGCCGCCGTGCTGTCGCTCGCGGCCATCGGCTTCTACGTCTTCATCTACACGCTGCTGCTCAAGCGCCGTACCGAGCAGAACATCGTGTGGGGCGGCATCGCAGGCTGCTTCCCCGTGCTCATCGGCTGGGCCGGCGTCACCGGCACGCTCGACTGGCCCGCGTGGATCCTGTTCACGCTCATCTTCCTGTGGACGCCTGCGCACTACTGGCCGCTGTCGATGAAGTACCGCAAGGACTACGCCGCCGCCGACGTGCCGATGCTCGCCGTCGTGCGCGGCCGCACGACGGTCGGCATCCAGGTCGTGCTCTACGCGTGGGCGTCGCTCGCCTGCACGCTGCTGCTCATCCCCGTCGCCGGCATGGGCATCGTCTACATGGTCGTCGCGCTGGGCGCCGGCATCTGGTTCGTCGCCGAGGCGCACGGCCTGCACGCCCGTGCGGTGCGCGGCGCGGAGGCGCGCGCGATGCGCGTCTTCCACGCGTCGAACACGTACCTGACGCTCGTGTTCATCGCGGTCGCGGTCGACACGCTGCTGCCCTTCTAGCCGGGCTCGGCGATCCGCCAGCAGGCGGACGCGCTACAGGCGATCGAGGTGCCGCAGCAGGCGGCCCTCGCGCAGCGCCCACGGCGACACGTCGAGCTCGCGCACGCCGAACGCGCGCATCGCCTCCGACAGCACGATGCCGCCCGCGACGATCTGGAACGTGCGGTCGGGCGTGATGCCCGGCAGCGCGTGGCGCGAGTCGGCATCCATGCGCGCGATGCGCGGCACCCAGTCGTCGAGGTCCTTGCGGCGCAGCACGACGCGGTCGTCGCCGCCGAGGCCGGGCACGACGCTGCCCGCGAGGCGTGCGAGCGATCGGATGGTCTTCGACGAGCCGACGACGTGGTCGGGACGGCCCGCACCGCGCACGGTGCCGACGACGTCGTCGAGCACGCCCTTGGCGTAGGTGCGCAGCGCGCGCTGCTGCGCGGCGGTCGGCGGGTCGTCGGTGAGGAACGCGACCGTCGATCGGCCGGCGCCGAGCGGCACCGAGAGGGCGACCTGCGGCTCCTCGTCGGCGCCGACGGCGATCTCGAGCGAGCCGCCGCCGATGTCGAGCAGCAGGATGCGCCCGGCGGCCCAGCCGAACCAGCGGCGCACGGCGAGGAACGTGAGGCGCGCCTCGTCCTCGCCGGAGAGGATGTCGAGCTCGACGCCCGTCTCCGCCTCGATGCGCGCGATGACGGCCTCGCCGTTCTCGGCCTCGCGCACCGCCGACGTCGCGACGACGAGCAGCTGCTCGAGCCCCACCGACTCCGCGACCTCCACGCACTCGCGGATCGCGGCGATGAGCGCCTCCTGGCCCTCGTCGCTGATCGCGCCGTCGACGAGGTAGCGCATGAGGCGCATCGTCACCTTGTGCGACTGGTGGGGGATGGGTCGCCCACCGGGCCCCGCGTCGACGACGAGCAGGTGCACGGTGTTGGAGCCGACGTCGAGGACGCCCAGTCGCATGCTCATGGGGTCGATCCTGCCGGATCGGCGCCGCTCAGGCGGTCACGGTCTCCCGCACGTCGTCGACCTCGACGCCCGCTGCGGCAGGCACGCGCAGCGAGAGGGCGGCGACGACGGTCGCGGCGACGATCATGACGGACAGCACCATGTGCGAGCCGACGAGCGCGATCGGCAGGCCGAGGTTCGACTGCACGATGCCGATCGTCGCCTGCGTCACGAGCAGCGCGAGCAGCGTGCCGGCCCAGATGCCGAAGGGTCGCAGGCGCCAGCCGACGAGCACGAGCCCGATCGCCAGGGCGAGCAGCGCGTAGGCGGGGAACGCGTGCACGTGCTGCATGAGCGCGGGATCGAGGCCGTTGCGCGCTGCGCCGCCGTCGCCGGCGTGCGGGCCCGAGCCCGTCGTGAGGATGCCGACGTACACGACGACGGGAACCATGACCGCCGTCGCGAGCATGAGGGCGCGCTGCGCGAGCGTGCCGCCCCAGCGCGCACGTCGACCGCGGAACACGCGCCACGCCATCCAGGCCGCGACGCCCACGAGCAGCGCAGACAGCGAGAAGTGGATGCCGACGGTGTCGGGCCGCAGGTGCAGGAACACGACGACGGCGCCGATGAGCGCCTGCGCGATCGTGCCGACGACGATGGCGATCGCGAGCGGCAGCACGCCGGGGTGCCTGCGACGGTGCACGATCGCGAGCACGAGCATGATCGCCGCGACGAGCAGCACGACGCCGCCCATGACGCGATTCGAGAACTCGATGATGCCGTGGACGCCCTGCTCGGCGACGGGCACGAACGACTCGGGGGTGCAGTTCGGCCACGTCGTGCAGCCGAGGCCCGAGCCGGTGAGGCGCACGGCGCCGCCCGTGCCGACGATGAGGATCTGCGTCACGAGGGTGGCGACGCTGGCGATGCGGATGCCGCGGGTCACGGTGCTCTCTCTCAGCGCAATGGGGTCCCGTGCGCATGGGCGGGTCACGATAGGCTGGGGACACGGATGACGCCCGTTCGGGCTGCGCCCACCAGCCCTCCCAGTCTGCCACCGCTCGTCGGTGTGCGCGGAATGGCGAGGTGGTCCCATCCGTTTGCAGACTTCGAAGAGGTGAGGGGGAGCGATGGCAGATGTGCTGATCGACCGACCGGAGCTGGAGGGGCTCGGCCAGTACGAGTTCGGCTGGCACGATTCGGATGCGGCGGGTGCGATCGCCAAGCGCGGCATCAACCCGCAGGTCGTCGAGGAGATCTCCGACCTGAAGAGCGAGCCGGCGTGGATGCGCGAGCGTCGCCTGAAGGCGCTGCAGCTCTTCGAGCGCAAGCCCATGCCCACGTGGGGTGCCGACCTGTCGGGCATCGACTTCGACAACATCAAGTACTTCGTGCGCTCGAGCGAGAAGCAGGCGCAGACGTGGGAGGACCTCCCCGAGGACATCCGCAACACGTACGACCGCCTCGGCATCCCCGAGGCCGAGCGCGCTCGCCTCGTCGCCGGCGTCGCCGCGCAGTACGAGTCCGAGGTCGTCTACCACTCCATCCAGAAGGAGCTGGAGGACCAGGGCGTCATCTTCATGGACACCGACACGGCCCTCAAGGAGCACCCGGAGTTCTTCGAGGAGTACTTCGGCTCGGTCATCCCCTCCGGCGACAACAAGTTCGCCGCGCTGAACACGGCCGTGTGGTCGGGCGGCTCGTTCGTGTACGTGCCGAAGGGCGTGCACGTCGAGATCCCGCTGCAGGCCTACTTCCGCATCAACACCGAGAACATGGGCCAGTTCGAGCGCACGCTCATCATCGCCGACGAGGGCTCGTACGTGCACTACATCGAGGGCTGCACGGCCCCGATCTACTCGTCCGACTCGCTGCACTCGGCCGTCGTCGAGATCATCGTGAAGAAGGACGCCCGCGTTCGCTACACGACGATCCAGAACTGGTCGAACAACGTCTACAACCTCGTCACCAAGCGTGCGATCGCGCACGAGGGCGCGACGATGGAGTGGATCGACGGCAACATCGGCTCGAAGGTGACGATGAAGTACCCGTCGATCTACCTCGCGGGCGAGCGTGCGAAGGGCGAGACGCTCTCGGTCGCGTTCGCGGGCCCCGGCCAGCACCAGGACGCCGGCGCGAAGATGATCCACATGGCGCCGCACACGACGTCGTCGATCGTCTCGAAGTCGATCGCCCGCGGCGGCGGTCGTGCGGGCTACCGCGGCGAGGTGCGGGTGGATGCGAACGCGCACCACTCGGCCAACACCGTGCGCTGCGACGCGCTGCTCGTCGACACGATCTCGCGCTCCGACACGTACCCGGCGATCGACATCCGCGTCGACGACGTCGTGCTCGGCCACGAGGCCACGGTCTCGAAGGTCTCCGAGGAGCAGCTGTTCTACCTCATGAGCCGCGGCATGCCCGAGGACGAGGCCATGGCGATGATCGTCCGCGGCTTCATCGAGCCCATCGCTCGCGAGCTGCCCATGGAGTACGCGCTCGAGCTCAACAAGCTCATCGAGATGAGCATGGAAGGATCCGTCGGCTGATGACCGTGGTGGAGAGCACCCCCTTCGTCCCCGTCCAGACCCGCTCCGAGCGACCCACGTCGTTCGAGCCCGAGGACTTCGGCACGCCCACGGGCCGCGAGGTCAACTGGAAGCTGTCCGACGTGCGCCGTCTCGCGCCGCTGTTCGTCGACGAGGAGACCGAGGTCGGCGACGACCTCGCCGTCACCTACGACGTGGATGCGATCGAGTCGTACCTCGTCGAGTCGACGGGCCACGACGTGGCGCCGCGCGGCGAGATCTTCGAGCCCGAGGACGTCGTCGCCGCCATCGCGTGGAAGCGCTGCGCCAACGCGCTGCACGTGCGCATCCCCGAGGGCGAGACCGTCGCCGAGCCGCTCGTCGCCCGCATCGCGGGGCAGGGCGAGGGCCGGCACGCGAACGCGCACATCGTGCTCGAGGCCCTGCCGGGCAGCGACGCGACGATCGTGCTCGAGCACTCCGGCTCAGCTGCGTACGCGCAGAACGTCGAGATCCTCGTGCGCGACGGCGCCCGCCTCACGGTCGTCTCCGTGCAGGAGTGGGACGACACGGCCGTGCACGCCTCCGCCCACCAGGCGGTCGTCGGCGCCGGCGCGTACCTCAAGCACATCGTCGTGACGTTCGGCGGCGGCGCGGTGCGCGTCAACCCGTCGATGCGCCTCGCGGGCGAGGGCTCCGAGGGCGACATGCTCGGCCTCGCGTTCGCCGACGCCGGCCAGCACCTCGAGTCGCAGGTCTACATGCACCACGAGGGCGTCTCGACGAAGGGCGACGTGCTCTACAAGGGCGCGCTGCAGGGCGAGGGCGCACGCACGGTCTGGATCGGCGACGTGCTCATCGGCCAGGACGCCACGGGCACCGACTCGTACGAGAAGAACCAGAACCTCGTGCTCACCGACGGCACGCGTGCCGACTCGATCCCGAACCTCGAGATCGAGACGGGCGACATCGCCGGCGCGGGCCACGCATCGGCGACGGGTCGCTTCGACGACGAGCAGCTGTTCTACCTGCAGGCTCGCGGCATCCCCGAGGAGCAGGCGCGACGCCTCGTCGTGGTCGGCTTCCTCATGGAGATCGTGCAGCGCATCGGCATCCCGGCCCTCGAGGAGCGGCTCGCCGCCGACATCGAGGCCGAGATCGCACGCGGCGCCGGCCTCGCGCCCGCGTCGCGGGCGGGGGCATGACCGCGACGCGCGCCTGCTCGGCGAGCGAGATCTCCACGTCCGAGCCGCGCAAGGTCGAGATCGACGGCATCGCCGTGTCGATCGTGCGCGACTCGGCGGGCCAGATCCACGCGCTCGGCGATCGCTGCACCCACGGCGACATCTCGCTGTCCGAGGGCTTCGTCGAGAACGACACCCTCGAGTGCTGGGCCCACGGATCGCAGTTCTCGCTGCACACGGGCCGACCCCTCAACCTCCCGGCGTACGAGCCGGTGCCGGTGTATCCGGTGACGATCGACGGCGACGACGTGCTCGTCGACGTGACGAACCCCATCGACGTGTCCGGCCTCATGGCCGACGGTAAGGAGCTGACGTGAGCACCCTGGAGATCAAGGACCTGCAGGTCTCGATCGAGACTCAGGAGGGCTCAAAGCCCATCCTCAAGGGCGTCGACCTGACGATCAACTCGGGCGAGATCCACGCGGTCATGGGCCCGAACGGCTCGGGCAAGTCGACGCTCGCGTACACGATCGCCGGCCACCCCCGCTATCAGGTCGACGGCGGCTCGATCACGTTCGACGGCCAGGACGTGCTCGAGATGTCGGTCGACGAGCGCGCCCGCGCCGGCGTGTTCCTCGCCATGCAGTACCCCGTGGAGATCCCGGGCGTGACGGTGTCGAACTTCCTCCGCACCGCCAAGACGGCGATCGACGGCGAGGCTCCCCAGCTGCGTCCGTGGATCTCGTCGGTGCGCGAGGCGATGGGCGAGCTGCGCATGGACTCGTCGTTCTCGGAGCGCAACGTCAACGAGGGCTTCTCGGGCGGCGAGAAGAAGCGCCACGAGATCCTGCAGCTCGAGCTGCTGCAGCCGAGGCTCGCGGTGCTCGACGAGACCGACTCGGGCCTCGACGTCGACGCGCTGCGCATCGTCAGCGAGGGCGTGAACCGCGTGAAGGGCAAGACCGACATGGGCGTGCTGCTCATCACGCACTACACGCGCATCCTGCGCTACATCCAGCCCGACTTCGTGCACGTCTTCGTCGACGGCAAGGTCGCCGAGCAGGGTGGCAAGGAGCTCGCCGAGCGTCTCGAGGACGAGGGCTACGATCGGTACCTGAAGGCAGGAGTCTGATGGCAGTCACCGAACTCGAACCGAAGCTCTTCGACGAGGCGAGCGAGGCCCTCAAGGGCGTCGTCGACCCCGAGCTCGACGTCAACATCGTCGACCTGGGCCTCATCTACGACCTGGCGTGGGACGACGAGCAGGAGGCGCTCGTGATCTCCATGACGCTGACGTCGGCGGGCTGCCCGCTGACCGACGTCATCGAGCAGGAGATCGCCGACAAGCTCGACGGCATCGTCGCCCGATTCCGCATCAACTGGGTGTGGATGCCGCCGTGGGGTCCCGAGCGGATCACGGAGGACGGCAGGGAGATGATGAGGGCTCTGGGCTTCACCATCTAGAGATCCTCCCGACGCCACGAACGGCGCAGCACCATTGGGTGCTGCGCCGTTCTGCACGTCTTGGGGATCGCTCCGTCAGCGCCCGACGCGCCGGATCCTCGGCGCCCACGCGCGCACGGACTCCGCCTCCGACAGCATCGTCCACACGGTGGTCGCGAGCGGCGGGTAGTCGGCGGCGATGCGGCGAAGCACGACGTCGCTCACGTCCTCGTCGGGGCGCACGGCGCCGGGCGGCAGGATGCGCTCGGAGCGCAGCAGCAGCACGACGAGCTCGTCGACCGTCGGCAGGTCGGCCATGAAGTCCCAGGGGTCCTCGCCGGCGCGGAGGCGCTCCTCGACGAGCACGGAGCGCTCGTCGGTGGCCTCTGCCCGCAGCACCTCGAGGCTCGCGCGTCGCTGCGGCGACGGGTGCGGTGCGGGCTGCTGGGTCACCGAACCAGCCTACGCGCGGCGTGCGACGCGGTCGGGCGTGTCCGCGCTGCGCGAATCCCGGGCGCGTCCGACGCATGGCCCCTTCGCAGGACGCACGAGGGCGGCACCGCACGGGTGCCGCCCTCGAGTCGTCGAACGCGCGTCAGTCGCGGCGGTGCCGCGGCTTGCGGTCGTCGCGGTCGTCGCGACGCGGACGGTCGTCGCGGTCACGACGGGGACGGTCGTAGCCGCCGCGGTCGTCGCGGTCGCGACGCGGGCGGTCGCCGCGCTCGGGACGCCCGCCCGTGTCGACCTGGATGTCGATCGGCTTGCCGAGGATGCGGGTCTGCGACAGACGGCCCAGCTGCTCGCCCGTGAGCTCGGGCAGCTCGACGAGCGTGAAGTCGAAGCGGATCTGGATGCGACCGAAGTCGTCGCGGCCCAGACCGCCCTCGTTCGCAAGGGCGCCGACGATCTGGCGCGGCTCGACGCGGTTGCGCGAGCCGACCGCGAGGCGGTACGTCGTCGCGCCCTCGGGCGTGCGACGCTCGCGGCGCGGGCCGCGGTCCTCGCCACCACGGTCGTCGTCGCGCTCGCGCGGGCCGCGCTTCGGCGCACGCAGCGCCAGGTCGTCCTGCTCGTCGAGCAGGAGCGGCGTCGGACCCTGCGCGACGACCGCGAGGGCCGCGGCGACGTCGTTGTAGGGCACGTCGTGGTGCTCGACGTAGTGGGCGACGATGTCGCGGAAGCGCTCGACGCGCGCCGACTCGGCGTCGAGCGCCGTCGTGATGGCGTCGTCGAACTTCGACAGGCGCGAGGCGTTGACCTCGCCGGCCGACGGCATCGGGATCTCCTCGACCGTGCCGCCCGTCGTGCGCTCGATGGCGCCGAGCATGCGGCGCTCGCGCGGCGTCACGAAGCTGATGGCGTCGCCCGTGCGACCGGCACGGCCCGTGCGGCCGATGCGGTGCACGTACGACTCGGTGTCGATCGGCAGGTCGTAGTTCACGACGTGGCTGATGCGCTCGACGTCGAGGCCGCGCGCGGCGACGTCGGTCGCGACGAGCACGTCGAGCGAGCCCGAGCGCAGCTGCTCGATGGTCTTCTCGCGCTGCGGCTGCGCGACGTCGCCCGAGATCGCCGCGGCCGTGTAGCCGCGGGCGCGGAGGCGCTCGGCGACCGTCTCGGTCTCGGAGCGCGTGCGCACGAACACGATGGCGCCGTCGAAGGGCTCGACCTCGAGCACGCGCGTGAGCGCCTCGAGCTTCTGCTGGTACGACACGAGGATCGCTCGCTGGCGGATGCTCGCCGAGGTCTTCGCGCCGCCCTGCACCGAGATCTCCTGCGGGTCGCGCAGGTGCTTCTTCGAGATGGCGAGGATCTGGCGCGGCATCGTCGCCGAGAACAGCGCGACCTGCTTGTCCTCGGGCGTCGAGGCGAGGATCTGGTCGACGTCCTCGGCGAAGCCCATGCGCAGCATCTCGTCGGCCTCGTCGAGCACGACGTGGCTGAGGCCGGAGAGGTCGAGCGTGCCCTTGTCGAGGTGGTCCATGATGCGGCCGGGCGTGCCGACGACGACGTGGACGCCGCGACGCAGCGCCGACAGCTGCACGCCGTAGCCCTGGCCACCGTAGATCGGCAGCACCGTCACGCCGCCGAGGTGCGCCGCGTAGCGCTCGAACGCCTCGCACACCTGCACGGCGAGCTCGCGCGTCGGCGTGAGCACGAGCGCCTGCGGCTCGCGCCGCTCGACGTCGACGGCGGCGAGCACCGGCAGCGCGAACGCGGCCGTCTTGCCCGTGCCGGTCTGCGCGAGGCCGATGATGTCGCGACCCTCGAGGAGCGTCGGGATCGTGGCGGCCTGGATGCTCGAGGGGGTCTCGTAGCCGACGTCGGCGAGCGCCTGGAGGAGGGCGGGCGGCAGGCCCAGGTCTGCGAACGTCGTGCGCTCGGCGTCTGCAGCCTCGGTGGGCTCGGAGTCGGTCATGGCATCAACGGTACGCGGCCCTGGGGCCCGCGCGCGCCACATGCCCGTCAGGCGAGCGCGGGATCGACCAGCGTGGCGGCGAGGAAGGCGAGGATCGCGTCGCGCACGTCGGGCTCGTCGAGCAGTCCGATCGAGTGGTGCTGCGAGGGCACGACGGCCAGCTGCACGGGCGTGCCGGCGTCCTCGAGCGCCTCGACGAAGCGCTCCGCCTGCGCGAGCGGGATCATCTCGTCGTCGCCGTGCACGACGAGGAACGGCGGATCGGTCTCGTCGGCGAAGGTCGCGGGGCTCGCGAGCGCGGCGGCGTCGCAGCCGAGGAACGCGTCGCAGCCGAGGTACGCCAGCTGCCGCTCGACGAAGTCGTCGCGCACGTCGGCGCCCGTGAGGTCGAGCGGCGCCGACATCGTGACGACGGCGGCGACGCGACCGGCGGCGTCCCAGTCGCCCGTGCCGGACGTCGCGAGCAGCGACGCGAGGTTGCCGCCCGCCGAGCCGCCGAACGCGCCGATGCGCTCGGGATCGATCGCGTAGGTCGCGAGCGTCTCGGGGGAGCGGAGCCAGTCGAGCGCGGCGGTGACGTCCTCGATGCCCGCGGGGAACGGATGCGCGGGCGCGAGTCGGTAGTCGACGTTCGCGACGACGTAGCCGGCCTGCGCGAGCCAGATGCACGTGTCGCGCCACATCGGGTCGGTGCGACTGCCGCGCGCCCACGATCCGCCGTGCACGAGCAGGATCGCCGCGCGGGCCACGGTCGTCTCGGCACGCGGCATGCACACGTCGATCCGCTGGGCGGGGTCGACGCCGTAGGCGATGGCGTCGACGATCGTGACGCCCGTCGCATCGCGGGCGACGACGGCGGGCCGCTGCTCGCGGATCGTCGGCAGCAGCACGGCGCCGGTGACGACGAGCGCCGCGACCACGGCGGCAGCCACGCTCGCGAGCGCGAGCGCACGACGGCGCACCGACGTCACCTTCGGCCGGGCCTGGGCGCTACTCGCCGCGGCGAGCGTCGAGGGCGCGCACGCCCTTCCATGCGAGCGGCAGGATCGCCGCTGCGATGACGGCCTTCACGATGCCGCCGGGGATGAAGGGCACGAGGCCCCACGCGAGCACCTGCTCGAGCGAGCCGCCCGTCGCGAAGGCGAGCCAGGGCAGGCCGATCGCGAACGTGACGAGCGTGCCGGCCGTCATGGCGACGGCGGCGCCGAGGAACCTCCGGTCCCAGCGGCGCTCGGCGAGCCAGCCCGTGAGCGCGGCGGCGAGCACGAAGCCGACGATGTAGCCGCCCGTCGGGCCGGCGAGGATCGCGAGGCCCGAGGTCTGCTCGGAGAAGATCGGCAGGCCAGCGGCACCGAGGACCGCGTAGACCGCGAGCGAGGCAGCGCCGCGCACGGCGCCGAGCGAGGCGCCGACGACGAGCACCGCGAGCGTCTGACCCGTGACCGGCACGGGCCACAGCGGGATCGCCACCTGCGCGAGCAGCGCCGTGAGGGCCACGCCAGCGGCCACGAGCGCGACGTCGGTGACGACGGAGCGCTGGGCGACGAGGCGGTCGGCGAGCACGGTGGGGGCGGCGATCGAGGTCATGCGAGCTCCAGTCGTCGGGACGGGTTGGACCGAGCATAGGGTCACGAGCGAGCGCGTGTCCGCACATGACGCTCCCATGCGTCACGACACGCCGCCGCCGTGCCACGCTGGACCCCGTGGACCCCCTCGCATGGCTCATCGACGCCTACACCGCGCAGATCCCGCTGCCCGGCGGGCAGTCGCTGCTGCTGCGCGAGGTCGTCGGCAACGTGTTCGGCCTCGCGAGCGCCCTCGGCGGCATGGCGCGGCGCATCTGGGCGTGGCCCGTCGGCATCGTGGGCAACCTCCTGCTGCTCAGCGTCTTCGTCGCCTCGCTGGTCGACCCTGCGCACTCGCTGCCCGCGCTGCTCGGCCAGGCCGGCCGCCAGGTGATGTTCATCGCCGTCGCGATCTACGGATGGATCCGCTGGCGCCAGGCGCGCGACGGCGCCGGTCAGATCCGCCCGCGCTGGGCGAGCGGGCGCGAGCGCATCGGCATCGTGCTCGTGCTGCTCGTGGGCACCGTCGCGCTCACGCCGCTCTTCACGGCGCTCGGCTCCTACGACCCGGTCTGGGCAGACGCGTGGACGTTCATGGGCTCGCTCGTCGCGACGTACGGCATGGCGAAGGGGTGGACGGAGTTCTGGCTCGTCTGGATCGCCGTCGACGTCGTGGGCGTGCCGCTGCTCGTCTCCGCCGGCTACTACGCGACGGCCGCGATGTACGTCTTCTACGGCGTCTTCACCGCGATCGGCTTCGTCGTGTGGTGGCGGGCGCAGGGTCGCAAGCCGGCCGTCGAGACGCTGCTGCCCGACCCGCGGCTGCAGGACGACGCGCGCTGAGCGGACGCGTCAGAGCAGCCCGAGCTCCTGCGCTCGCGTGACGGCCCGCGTGCGGTCCGAGACGCCGAGCTTGTCGAACACGCGCGCGAGGTAGGTCTTCACCGTGGCCTCGCCGACGAAGAGCCGCGCGCCGATGTCGCGATTCGTGAGTCCCTCGGCGACGAGTGCGAGCACCTCCGCCTCGCGCGTGGACAGCGCGACCTCCGGCGCCTCGGGCTCGCGCGCGGCACGCACGAGCGCCCTGGCGACCGACGGCGCGATGGCGGTCTCGCCTGCCGCCACCGAGCGGATGCCCGCGACGACCTCGGCGGCCGGCGCAGCCTTGAGCAGGTAGCCGGCGGCTCCCGCCGCGATCGCGCCGAGGATGTCGTCGTCGGACTCGTACGTCGTGAGCACGAGCACGCGCGCCTGCGGGTCGGCCGCGACGAGCGCCCGCGTCGCCTCGACGCCGCTCGTGCCCGGCATCCGAAGATCCATGAGCGTCACGTCGGGCCGGAGCGCGGCGGCGCGGGTGACGGCGGCCGCGCCGTCCGACGCCTCGCCGATCACCTCGATGCCCTCGGCTGCGGCGAGCAGGGCGACGATCCCTGCGCGCACGACCTCGTGGTCGTCGACGACGAGCACGCGGATGGGAGCGGTCACGACGCCTCCTCGATCGGCACGCGGATCTCGACGCGCGCACCACCGGTCGGCGAGGCCGCGGTGCTCGCGGACCCACCAGCAAGGGCCGCTCGACGCCGCATGGCTGCGAGCCCGAACCCCGGGTCGTCGGGTGCTTCGGGGATGCCCGTCCCGTCGTCGTCGACGTGCAGCACCGCGGCGTCGCGGTCGACGTGGAGCGTCACGGCGACGGCACGCGCATGCGCATGGCGACGGACGTTCGACAGCGCCTCCTGCAGGCTGCGGACGACGACCACCTGCGCCTCCCTGCCGAGCGCCGCGGACTCGAGGGCCACGGTCGCGGGGATGCCCGTGTCGATCGACCAACGGCCCACGACCTCGCGGATGGCGGCGTGGAGTCTGCGACCATCGACCTCGATCGCGATCTCCCCGGCGACGAGGGCGCGTGCGTCGGCGAGCGAGCGCCGCGCAGCGAGCTCCGCGCGCTCCAGCGCGACGGCATCCGCTCCGGATGCGCCGGCGCGCACGCCCTCGAGCAGCATGACGACGCCCACGAGGTCCTGCGCGATCGTGTCGTGGATCTCGCGCGCGATGCGATCTCGCTCGCTGCGCGCGCCCTGCTCGCCTGCGAGCGCCGCGACCTCGTCGCGCGTCGCCCGCAGCGCCTCGACGAGCTGCTGGCGCTCGGTGCTGAGTCGGTCGATCGATGCGATCCACAGCCCGAACCAGACCGAGAAGCCCCACGAGCCGAGCTGCACCGCCACCGCGGCCCACCAGTCGCTGGGCTCCCGCACGATCCATCCGGCAGCGACGGCCGCGCACAGCGCGGCCGAGCCGACGATGCCGTAGCGTCGGCGCGCTCCACCGAGCCAGACGAGCGGATGCAGGATCGCCTGCGCGATCGCGAGCCACGGCGCCGCGAGCGTGCAGCAGAACCCGACGGCGGCGAGCGCCGCGGTGCGCGCGGCCGAGCCGGCGAGGCCGACCTCGAGGTCGCGCCGCATGACGATCCAGGTGACGGCGAGCAGCGCCATCGCGCCTGCGCCGATCACCCGGTGCACGGCGTCGACGGGCGTCACGACGAGCAGCACGCCCACGACGCCGATCATCACGACGACCGCGAGGTCGGCCCAGCGCGTCGACCGCGACGGGTCGACGCGCGAGCGCGCTGCGCTGGGGTCCACGACGCCATCCTGACGCAGCGCCCCTGCACCGGGCGAGGGTGTCGCGTCCGCCCGCCCGCTCATGACCGTCGGATCCACCGGAACGTCAGCCGCACGGCGACGAGCCCGACCACGAGCCAGATGCCGAGCGCGAGCGCGACGCCTGCGAGGTTCCACGTCTCGCCGACCTCGAGCATCGCGTACGCATCGGGCAGCAGCGCGGCGCGCATGCCGAGCGCCATCCACGCCACGGGCAGCGCTTGCGCCGCCTGCTGCATCCACTCGGGCAGCAGCGAGAACTGGATGAAGATGCCCGACGCGAACTGCACGACGAGCACGATCGGGATGATGACCGCCGTCGCGCTGCGCCCCGAGCGCGGCACGCGCGACAGCGCGACGCCGAGCAGCGCGCTCGTGATGGTGCCGAGCACGAAGACCCACGCGAAGGTCGCCCACGAGCCGGCGTCGGTCGGCAGGCCGACGCGGAAGACGATGGCGCCGACGCCGAGCAGCACGACGGCCTGTGCGAGCCCCGTCACGAACGCCTGGCCGAGCTTGCCGACGAGGAAGGCGACCGGTGGCATGGGCGTGCCCGCGAGGCGCTTGAGCGTGCCGTTCGTGCGCGCGACCGCGACGTCGACGCCGAGGTTCTGCACGCCCGAGAGCAGGATGCCCGAGGCGAGCATCGCGGGGAGGTAGTACTCGGCGGCGGCGATGTCGGTCGTCCCGCCCCGGCCGTCGGGGAACGTCATGGTGTCGAACACCGACGCGAAGATGCCGAGCATGAGCACCGGGAACAGGAACGTGAAGAAGACCTGGTCGAGCTGGCGGAAGTACGTGCGCACCTCGTACCCGACGCGACCGAGCGCGATGCGGATCGTGCGAGCGAGCCCGGCAGGGGACAGGGTGGCGGGCAGCGAGCCCGTCGTGACGGTCATGCGGCCACCATCCCGCGGTCGGTGCGCACGATGTCGAGGTAGACGTCCTCGAGGCTCGGCCGCACGACCTCGAGCGCCTCGGGTTCGCCGAGTCGCGCGGCGAGCGACGCGACGAGTGCGCCCGGCTCGCGCGTGCGCTGCTCGCGCACCGCGTCCCCCTCGCGCCAGCGCACGATCGGCACGCGTGCATCCGCGCCGCCGATCGTGGCCGGCGTGCCCTCTGCGGCGACGCGCCGGTCGGCGATCACGACGATGCGGTCCGCGAGCTGCGCGGCTTCCTCGAGGTAGTGCGTCGTGAGCAGGATGGTCGTGCCGTCGGTCTGCAGCGAGCGGATGAGCGCCCAGAAGCCGCGACGTGCCTCGGCGTCGAAGCCGGTCGTCGGCTCGTCGAGGAAGAGCAGTCGCGGACGCCCGACGATGCCCATCGCCACGTCGACGCGACGCTGCTGCCCACCCGACAGCGACGCGATGCGCCGCCCGGCATGCTCCTCGAGCCCGACAACCGCGAGCACCTCGTCGACGGCGCGAGCGTCGGGGTAGAGGGCGGCGAGACCGCGCAGCTCCTCGCGCACGGTCGCGACCGATGCCTCGCCGCTCGACTGCAGCACGATCCCGAGCGCCGCGCGCCATGCGATGCCCGCGTGCTGCGGATCCTCGCCGAGCACGCGCACCTCGCCGCCGGAGCGCACGCGGTAGCCCTCGAGGATCTCGATCGTCGTCGACTTGCCAGCGCCGTTCGGGCCGAGCAACGCGAGGGTCTCGCCCTCGTCGATGTGGAGGCTCACGTCGTCGATCGCGACGTGCTCCCCGTAGGACTTCCGGAGGTGCTGGACCTCGACCAGTCGATTCGCCATGCTCTCAGCGTGGTCGTGCGTCGGCGCCGACGGGACGGGCGTGCGGGGGACCCGGCGTCCACCGATCGGTGGACGCCGGGCCTCGGCTCACTCCGCGGTCGCGACCGCGGCGGCTGCCGCGTCGTCGGCGGCGAGCGCCGGCGGCTGCTGCCCCTGCGCCTTCGGCTTCGCGAAGCACAGCGCCGCGATGACGCCGAGCGCCGTGACCGCCGCGGGCAGCAGCAGCGACTGGCCGAGCGCCGCCGAGAAGGGTCCGGCGATCTGCTCGGGCAGCTGTCCACCGAACGATGCGCCCGACACCTGGTCGCTCGAGCCCGCGCCGAGCTCGGCGTCGATGCGCCACGACATCGCGGCGGCGATCGCCGCCGACCCGACGACGGCGCCGATCTGGCGCACGGTGTTGTAGACGCCCGAGCCTGCGCCCGCGAGGCGCGGGTCGAGGTTGCGGGTCGCGACGATGCCGAGCGGACCCCAGACGAACGCGCTCGAGACGCCCATGAGCGCGCCGGGCAGCAGGAAGAGCCACACGTCGGTCTCCGACTGCACCCACATGCCGTACCAGGCGACCGACGCGCCCATGCCGAGGATGCCCGCGGCCGTGAACAGGCGCGGGTCGCGCGCCTGCAGGAAGCGGCTCGTGAAGGGCGAGAGGATGCCCGCGCCGATCGCCATCGGCACCATGAGCAGCGCCGACTCGGTCGGGGTCAGGCCGCGCACGCCCTGCGCGTAGAGGAAGATCGGCACCGCCATCGCGGTGACGAGGAAGCCGATCGTGGCGATCGCGATGCTCGCGAGCGTGAAGTTGCGGTCGCGGAAGATGCCGAGCGGCACGAGCGGCTCGCGCCGGTTGACGGCCTGCCACACGACGAACGCGACCATGAGCACGACGCCCGCGACGATCATGCCGACGAGCGGCACCTCGACGCCGAGGATCGGCATCGTGCCCCAGTCGTACGTCTCGCCCTCCTGGATGCCGAACACGAGCAGGAACATGCCCGCGGCGCTCAGCACGACGCCGAGCCAGTCGAACGAGTGCGCGTGCAGCGGCAGGCGCGGCACGAGGCGCATGACGAGCACGAAGCCGACGATGCCGACGGGCACGTTGATGAAGAAGATCCACTCCCAGCCGAGGCTGTCGACGAGCGCGCCGCCGAGCAGCGGGCCGACGAGCATCGCGAGGCCGGCGACGCCGCCCCACAGGCCCATGGCGGCGCCGCGGGCGTTGGGCGCGAACGTGCGCATGATGACGGCCATCGTCTGCGGCGTCATGAGCGCGGCGCCGAGGCCCTGGATGACGCGGGCGACGATGAGGATCGCGATCGAGTCGGCGAGGCCGCACCACAGCGACGCGAGCGTGAAGACCGCGAGGCCGGTCAGATAGACGGGCTTCGGGCCGAAGCGGTCGCCGAGGCGGCCGGTGATGAGCAGGGGCACGGCGTACGCGAGCAGGTACGCGCTCGTGACCCAGATGACCTCGTTGATGCCGGCGTCGAGGCCGGACATGATGTGCGGGATCGCGACCGACACGATGGTCGAGTCGACGAGGATCATGAAGAACCCGATGACGAGCGCCCAGAGGGCCGGCCAGGGGGATCGAGGTGCTGCAGCAGCGTCGGACATGACGGTTCCTTCGAAGGGGATGGCTCGGGGGAGCGCGGGGTTCAGGCGTCGAGCGCGGCCTGCTGGGCAGCGCGGCGCTCGGGGGAGAAGACGAGATCCCAGGGGATGTCGCCGGAGTCGATGCGTGCGGCGGTCTCGCGCGTCCAGTCGGCCTCGGCGCGCGTGAGTCGCAGCTCGAGCGCGAGCTCGAGCCAGACGGCCTCGGGCAGGTCGGTGCTGCCGAGGTCGTCGGCGGCGTCGGCCATCTCGGTCGCGGCGGCCTCGAGGGCTGCGACGCGCTCGCCGAGCGCAGCCACGACGGCGTCGCGCGGCAGGTTGTGCGCCTCGGAGATCGCGAGCCGGAACGGCGGGTGCTCCTCGACGGGCTCGGCGAGCATCGTGCGCAGCTGCGCCTCGAGCGCCGATCGGCCGTCGTCGGTGATGCGGTACGTGGTGCGCTCGGGCCGGTTGCCCTCGCGGTCGGTGCCGACCTCGGCGACGAGGCCCTCGGCCTCGAGGCGCGCGATCGAGTGGTAGAGCGTGCCGGTCTTGATGCGCACGACGCGATCTGCACGGCGGTGCATGAGCAGGCGGTAGCAGTCGTAGGGGTGCCTGGGCTCCTCGGCGAGCACGCCGAGCGTGGCGATCTGCAGGGGAGTGAGCATGTGCGGGCCTCCGTATCGACTATTCCGCGCGGAATAGTCTGCCACGACCATCCGACTTGCGCCAGCACCGGTGCGTCGATCGGCGCGCCGCACGGTACATTGGATGGCTGGCCACCGTCGGCCGCAGCCACCCGCTCCCGACCCGCTGGGCACCGCCATGATCTCCGTCACCGACCTCGACCTGTCCGTCGGCGCACGCACCCTCATGTCCGGCGTCTCCTTCCGCGTCGAGAAGGGCGACAAGATCGGCCTCGTCGGCCGCAACGGCGCCGGCAAGACCACGATGACGAAGGTGCTCGCCGGCGTCACCGACGACCGCGACGGCCACGACTTCTCAGGCTCGATCGAGCGCTCCGGCGAGATCGGCTACCTGCCGCAGGACCCCCGCTCGGGCGACCCGAAGCAGACGGCCCGCACGCGCATCCTCGACGCCCGCGGCATCGGCTCGGTGCTCGAGGAGATGCGTGCCGCGACCGAGCGCATGGCGCTCGGTGGCGCCGAGGGCGAGCGCGCCATGAAGGCGTACTCGCGCGCCGAGGACACGTTCCTCGGGCTCGGCGGCTACGCGGCCGAGGCCGAGGGCGCGGCGATCGCGTCGAACCTGCAGCTGCCCGAGCGCATCCTCGACCAGCCGCTCGAGACGCTCTCGGGCGGTCAGCGCCGCCGCATCGAGCTCGCGCGCATCCTCTTCTCCGGTGCCGAGACGATGATCCTCGACGAGCCGACCAACCACCTCGACGCCGACTCCGTCGTGTGGCTGCGCGAGTTCCTCAAGGGCTACCAGGGCGGCCTCATCGTCATCAGCCACGACGTCGTGCTCGTGGAGGAGACCGTGAACCGCGTCTTCTACCTCGACGCGAACCGCCAGGTCATCGACATCTACAACATGGGTTGGAAGCACTACCTGCGCCAGCGCGAGCAGGATGCCGACCGCCGCAAGCGCGAGCGCACGAACGCCGAGCGCCAGGCCGGCGTGCTGCAGATGCAGGCCGCGAAGATGGGTGCCCGCGCGTCGGGTGCCGTCGCCGCCAAGCAGATGGCGAAGCGCGCCGACCGATTGCTGTCGGGACTCGAGGCCGTGCGCGCCGACGACAAGGTCGCGAAGCTGCGCTTCCCGAAGCCCGCACCGTGCGGCAAGACGCCGCTGCAGGCGCACGACCTGTCGAAGTCGTACGGCTCGCTCGAGATCTTCTCGGCCGTCGACCTCGCGATCGACCGCGGCACGAAGGTCGTCGCGCTCGGCCTGAACGGCGCCGGCAAGACGACGCTGCTGCGCATCCTCGCCGGCGTCTCCGAGTCGGACACGGGCGCGATCGAGCGCGGCCACGGCCTGCGCATCGGGTACTACGCGCAGGAGCACGAGACGCTCGACGTCGACCGCACCGTGCTGCAGAACATGGTGTCGTCGGCACCCGACATCTCCGAGATGGAGGCGCGCCGCGTGCTCGGCTCGTTCCTCTTCTCGGGCGACGACGTGCACAAGCCCGCGCGCGTGCTCTCGGGTGGCGAGAAGACGCGCCTGAGCCTCGCGACGCTCGTGGTGTCGGCGGCGAACGTGCTGCTGCTCGACGAGCCGACGAACAACCTCGACCCCGCGAGCCGCGAGGAGATCCTCGGTGCGCTCGCCACGTTCGAGGGCGCCGTCGTGCTCGTGAGCCACGATGCCGGCGCCGTCGAATCGTTGCATCCCGACCGCGTGCTCATCATGCCCGACGGCACCGAGGACCTCTGGAACGCCGAGTACCTCGAGCTCATCGAGCTCGCGTAGTCCGCTCGCGCATCCCTCGAGGTCCTAGGGTCGACGCATGATCGACGGCTGGCTCGGCGCCGTGCACGCCACCCTCGTGGGCCTCGGCGTGCTCGCGTTCGCGATCTCCGGCGCCCAGCTCGCCGCCGAGAAGCGCATGGACGTCGTCGGCATGGCCTTCCTCGCCGTGGTGACGGCGACGGGCGGCGGCATGCTGCGCGACCTGCTCGTCGGGCGCACGCCCGTCGTGCTCGTGGACGTGTGGATGGTGGGCGTCGCGATCGCAGGCGCCGCGATCGTGTTCGCGCTGCACCGGTGGATCGCGCACCTCGCGCGCCCCGTGCTCGTCTTCGACGCCATCGGCCTCGGCATCTTCTGCGTCGAGGGCACGATCGTGGCGATCGACGCGGGCATCGGGCCCGTCGGCGCGGCGATCGTCGGCATGCTCACGGGCGTCGGCGGCGGCATCCTGCGCGACGTGCTCGGCAACGACATCCCCACCGTGATGCGCCGCGAGTCGCGGCTCTACCTCCTGCCCGCCCTCGCGGGCTCGGCACTGACGGCGCTGCTCGTCGAGCTCGGCGTCGCCTCCACGGGGGTGCTCGTGGGCATCGGTGCCGCGGTCATCGCGTTCCGCCTGCTCGCGGAGCGCTTCCGCTGGCGCGTGCCTGCGCTGTCGACGACGGTGCTGCCCGTGGTTCGCGGCGACGGCACCCCTGCGCCGTAGCGCGCGATCGAGCCCTAGCGGTCGGCGCCGTCGAGGATGGCGTCCTCGATGTCGGCATCCGACTGGCGCCGCGGGCGTCTCGGCTCGCGCGGCTCCTCGAGCTCCTCGTCGCCGCGAGCCTCGCGGCGCAGCGCCCACACGAAGCCGACGAAGCCCATGATCGCGAACACGAACCACTGCAGCGTGTACGACAGGTGCGGACCCTCGTCGAGCACGGGGCGCGTGAACGGGCCGAGGTCGTCGGCCACCTCGCCGTCCTCGGTCGCGAGCAGGCCGTACGCGCCGGTGTAGACGGGCTCGTCGTGGGTCGCGGCGATCGCGTCGAGGTCGACGGACGCGATCTGCCCCTCCGGGGCGCCGCGACCGGCGATCTCACCCTCGTCCTCGCGCAGGCGCACGACGATCGTCACGTCGCCCTCCGGTGGCGCCGGCACGGAGTCGGGCGCCGCCGACGTGGAGCCCGGCGGCACCCAACCGCGGTCGACGAGCAGGATGCTGCCCGCATCCGTGCGGAACGGCACGACGACGTCGAAGCCGACGGCGGTGTCGCGGACGCGGCCGCGCAGCAGCAGCTGCTCGTCGGCGAGGTACTCGCCCGACACCTCGACGACCGACCACTGCTGGTCGATCTCGTAGTCATCCGTCTCGGCGAGCACGTCGGCGAGCGGCACGGGCGCCTCGTCGTAGTTGGCGTCGAGGCGTGCGATGGCCGCGAGCGCCTCCTCGCGGCGGTGCCACTGCCACGAGCCGAGCGCGACGCAGACGGTCGCGAAGACGAGCACGAGGCCCAGGTAGCCGAGCCAGCGGCGGGTGCGGAGCAGTGCGAGCATCAGCCGACCTGCTCGACCGTCGTGCCGAACGCGACGACCTCGACGGGGAAGTCGCGGCTCGCGAGCCAGTCGCGCAGGTGGTCGCGGTGCGCGTCGCACGCCGCCCACTCCTTCACCCGGGTCTCGGGGTGGATGCGCGGGTTGCGCCACGCGATCGTCCACGCTGCCGCGTCGTGGCAGCCCGCCGACGAGCACTCGGGAGCGTCGGCCATCCGGCCCAGGTCGAAGATGCTCACGACTCGATCTGCCTGCGCGTGACGCGGTCGGTCTTCGTCGCGAGCGACGCGGATGCGTTGGCTGCGACGACGGCGATCCACGGGATGACGACGGCGACGATGGCCGGCGCGACCTTCCACCAATCGGGAAGGACGATGAACAGCACGATGCAGACCATGCGGATGCCCATCATGATCAGGTACGTCCTCGTACGCCTGCGTCGATCCTCGGTCGGCGACACAGGCAGGTCGGTGATGGACGGCTCGTCGTGCTGCATGGGTTCCTGAGACCAAGGGTACGCCTGGCTAGGGTTGTCGAGGACGCCCTTGCACCGCGGCGTCGAACGCACTTCGAGAGGTCTCCATGTCCCGCACCGTGCTCGTGACCGGCGGCAATCGCGGCATCGGCCGCGCCATCGCCACCGCCTTCGTCGACGCGGGCTACCGCGTCGCCGTGACCGCCCGCTCGGGCGAGGGTCCCGAGGGCACGCTGACCGTGCGCGCCGACGTCACCGACAGCGCCTCGATCGACGCGGCGTACACGCAGATCGAGGCCGAGCTCGGCCCCGTCGAGATCGTGGTGGCGAACGCGGGCATCACGCGCGACACCCTGCTGATGCGCATGAGCGAGCAGGACTTCTCCGACGTCGTCGACACGAACCTCACGGGCTCGTTCCGCGTCGTGCAGCGCGCGTCGAAGGGCATGCTGCGAGCGAAGTTCGGTCGCGTCATCCTCGTCTCGTCGGTCATCGGCCTCTTCGGCGGCGCTGGCCAGGCGAACTACGCGGCGTCGAAGGCGGGCCTCGTGGGCCTCGCCCGCTCGATCACGCGCGAGCTCGGCTCGCGCGGCATCACGGCGAACGTCGTGGCGCCGGGCTTCATCGAGACCGACATGACGGATGCCCTGCCCGAGGCGCAGCAGGCGCAGTACAGGTCGCAGATCCCCGCGGGCCGCTTCGCGAGCCCCGAGGAGGTCGCGAAGGTCATCACGTGGCTCGCGTCGGACGACGCGGCCTACGTGTCGGGTGCCGTCATCCCCGTGGATGGTGGCCTCGGGATGGGGCACTAGACGGCCGCGACGCCGCCGCGGTCGCCGGTCGGCGCTGCGGCGCGCGGCCCGTGGACCACGCCGGTCGCCGCCGGCATCGTCTCGGGGCTCGTGGGCTTCACGTCGGCGTTCGTCGTCGTGCTGCAGGGCCTCGCGGCCGTGGGTGCCTCGCCCGACGAGGCGGCCTCCGGCCTGCTCGCGGTGACGATCGGCATGGGGCTCGCGAGCATCGTGCTCGCCCTCTCGACGCGACTGCCGATCACCGTCGCGTGGTCGACGCCCGGGGCTGCCCTGCTCGTCTCGACGGGCGTCGTGGATGGCGGCTGGCCCGCCGCGGTCGGGGCGTTCGTCGTGACCGGCGTGCTCGTGCTGCTCACGGGGCTCGTGCCGCGGCTCGGACGCGTCATCGCAGCCATCCCGACGTCGATCGCGCAGGCGATGCTCGCGGGCGTGCTGCTGCAGCTGTGCCTCGGCGTCGTCACGGGGCTCGCGGCGAACCCGCTCGCCGTCGCACCCGTCGTGCTCGTGTGGATCGTCGCGTTGCGCCTCGCACCGCGGTGGGCGGCGCCGCTCGCGTTCGTCGCCGCCGCCGTCGTGATCGCCGTGCACCTCGTGTCGTCGGGTGCCGCGCCCGCTGCGTCGTCGCTCGTGCCGCACGTCGCGCTCACGACGCCCACGTTCACGCTCGCCGGCGTCGTCGGCATCGCCGTGCCGCTCTTCCTCGTCACGATGGCCTCGCAGAACGTGCCGGGCGTCGCGGTGATGCGCGGCCTCGGCTTCGAGGTGCCGTGGCGACGGTCGATGCTCGTCACGGGTGCCGGCACCGTGCTGGCAGCACCGCTCGGCGGCCACGCGATCAACCTCGCCGCGATCTCGGCGGCGCTCGCCGCGGGTCCGGATGCGGGGGAGGACCGCTCGCGTCGCTGGCTCGCGTCGGTGTCGTCGGGCACGCTGCTCGTCGTGCTCGGCATCGGCTCGAGCGCGCTGGCGACGCTCGTCGGTCTCGCACCCGAGGGCGTCGTCGCGGCCGTCGCGGGGCTCGCGCTGCTCGGCACGCTCGCGTCGTCGCTGCACGCGGCGCTCGACGACGCGGCTGATCGCATCCCCGCGGTCGCCGCCTTCGCGGTCGCGGCGTCGGGCATCGCCGTCGCGGGCGTGAGCGCGGCGTTCTGGGCGCTCGTCGTGGGCATCCTGCTGCGTGCGGTGCTGCACGGGCTGAAGCGCGCGGGCTGACCGGTCGAGACGCCGCCTGACGACGTCAGAACGGAAGTGCTGGCGGCGGATCGACGTCGGTGGGAAAGCACCTCGACGAACCTCGGCCCGACAGGCGGTGGTCCATCGACCTGGTCGAGTCCGAACGGTGATCGGCAGCGGCATGGACCGCTGGTCGAGGGGAGAGCGGAGCCGCCGCTGGCACCCATCCAGCTGGTCGAGGAGCGCGCGAGCGCAGCGAGCCCGCGTCACGAGACCACGCGACCGCCGCTCCCGCCCAGCCATGCGCGAGGTCGCGTCGAGCGGGTGCGTCACGTGGTCTCGTGACGGCTCCTCGCTGCGCTCGGGGCCTCCTCGACCAGCTGGTGGTGGCGAGGCCGACGATTCGAGGCGGAGCCGTCCGAGGCACCTCGCCGAGCAGCCGACCGGGCGATCGCTACGCCGCCGGCTCCCTCGACTCCTGCAGCAGCGCGAGCACGTGGCGGAAGTCGGGCTCGTCGACGTGCACCGACGTGCGCTCGCGCACGAGCGGCTTGGCGCAGAACGCGACGCCGATGCCGGCGTCCTCGAGCATGAGCAGGTCGTTCGCGCCGTCGCCGATCGCGACGGTCGCTGACAGCGGCACGCCGTGCTCGCCCGCCCAGCGGTGCAGCGCCTCGCGCTTCGCGACCGCATCGATGATCGGGCCGACGACCTCGCCCGTGAGGAGCCCGCGGTCGACGCCGAGGCGGTTCGCGAGCGTGCGGTCGAGGCCAAGTCGCTCGGCGAGCGGGTCGAGCACCTCGTGGAACCCGCCCGAGACGGCGCCGACGATGCCGCCCGCAGCGTGCACGGCGTCCACGAGCTCCTGCACGCCGTCGGTCACGGTCACCGAGCGCGCGACGTCGTCGAGCACCGACACCGGCACGCCCTCGAGCATGCGCACGCGCTCGACGAGCGAGGCGGCGAAGTCGAGCTCGCCCCGCATCGCCCGCGTCGTGACGGCCTCGACGTGCGCACGCGCATCGGGGCCGACGGCGTCGGCGATGAGCTCGATGACCTCGTCGCGGATGAGGGTGGAGTCGACGTCGGTGACGACGACTCGCCTCACGCGAGCACCTGCTCGCCCTTCGGCACCGTCACGATGCCCGTGTCCGACACCGAGAAGCCGCGGGCGCGATCGTGGTCGTGGTCGACGCCGATCTTCACGCCCGGACCCACGACGACCTCCTTGTCGAGGATCGCGCGACGCACGACGGCACCGGCGCCCACGTGCACCTGGTCGAACAGCACCGCATCCGACACCGAGGCGCCCGAGTCGACGCGGTTCCACGGCGCGAGCACGCTGCGCACGACCGATGCGCCCTGGATGACCGAGCCCGACGACACGATCGACTCCACGATCTCGGCGGGGCGGCCGTGCTCGTCGCGCGTGAACTTGGCAGGCGGCTCGTTGTACTGCGCCGAGTAGATCGGCCAGCGGCGGTTGTAGAGGTTGAAGATCGGCAGCGCCGCGATGAGGTCCATGTGCGCGTCGAAGAACGACTCGATCGTGCCGACGTCGCGCCAGTAGTACTTGTCGCGGTCGGTCATGCCCGGCACGGTGTTCGACTGCAGGTCGTAGAAGAACGCCTCGCCGCGGTCGACGAAGTACGGCACGATGTCGCCGCCCATGTCGTGGTTCGAGTCCTCGAAGTCGCCGTCGGCCTTCACGGCCTCGACGAGCGCATCCGCGTCGAACACGTAGTTGCCCATCGACGCGAGCACCTCGTCGGGGGAGTCGTTGAGCGGCTTCGGGTCGCTCGGCTTCTCGCGGAACGCGTCGATCTTGCCCGAGCCGTCGGGCGACTCCTCGATGATGCCGAACTGGTCGGCGAGGGCGATCGGCTGGCGGATGCCGGCGACCGTCATCTTCGCGCCCGAGGCGACGTGCGCCTCGATCATGTCGCGGAAGTCCATGCGGTACACGTGGTCGGCGCCGACGACGACGACGATGTCGGGCTTCTCGTCCTTGATGAGGTTGAGCGACTGCAGGATGGCGTCGGCCGAGCCCTGGAACCAGCGCTTGCCGAGTCGCTGCTGCGCGGGCACGGAGGCCACGTACGAGCCGAGCTGCGGCGCCATGCGCCACATCTGCGAGATGTGGCGGTCGAGCGAGTGCGACTTGTACTGCGTCAGCACCACGATCTGCCGCATGCCCGAGTTCACGAGGTTCGACAGCGCGAAGTCGATGAGACGGTAGGTGCCGCCGAAGGGGACGGCCGGCTTGGCCCGGTCCACGGTCAGGGGCATGAGCCGCTTCCCCTCGCCACCGGCGAGGACGATCCCGAAGACCTTCTTGTCCATGACCCAAACCTACCCGGCGCGAGGCTCGAAACGCAGGGGTCTCGTGGGTCTGGTACGCGGCGCGTACGCTGACGGCATGCGCGTCGACCTCGTGACCAAGGAGTACCCGCCGGCCATCTACGGAGGCGCCGGCGTGCACGTGACGGAGCTCGTGAAGGCGCTGCGCCGCGACACCGAGGTGCAGGTGCGCTGCTTCGGCGCCCCGCGCGACGAGGCCGACGTCACCGCGTACGACGTGCCCTCCGAGCTCGCCGACGCGAACGCGGCGCTGCAGACGCTCGGCGTCGACCTGCAGATCGCGGATGCCGTCGCCGGCGCCGACGTCGTGCACTCGCACACCTGGTACGCCAACGAGGCGGGCAGGCTCGCGCAGGAGCTGCACGGCATCCCGCACGTCGTCACCGCCCACTCGCTCGAGCCGCTGCGCCCGTGGAAGGCCGAGCAGCTCGCAGGCGGCTACCGCATCTCGAGCGACGTCGAGCGTCGCGCCTACGAGGCTGCCGACCGCGTCATCGCCGTGAGCGACGGCATGCGCGCCGACATCCTGCGCTCGTACCCGAGCCTCGACCCCGCGAAGGTCGTCACGATCACGAACGGCATCGACCTCGACGCGTGGCAGCGGGTCGACGACCCCGAGCGCGCCCGCGAGCTCGGCCTCGACCCCGACCGCCCGTCGGTCGTGTTCGTCGGTCGCATCACGCGCCAGAAGGGCCTGCCGTACCTGCTGCGCGCCGCGAGCTCGCTGCCCGACGACGTGCAGCTCGTGCTGTGCGCGGGCGCGCCCGACACGCAGGAGATCCTCGCGGAGGTGCGCGGCCTCGTCGACCAGCTGCGCGAGACCCGCGACGGCGTCGTGTGGATCGACGAGCACCTGCCGCGCGCCGACATGCAGGTGCTGCTGAGCCACGCCACGACCTTCGTGTGCCCGAGCATCTACGAGCCGCTCGGCATCGTGAACCTCGAGGCCATGGCGTGCGGCGCCGCCGTCGTCGGCTCGGCGACCGGCGGCATCCCCGAGGTCATCGACGACGGCGTCACGGGGGTGCTCGTGCCCATCGACCAGGTGCAGGACGGCACGGGCACCCCGACGGATCCCGACCGCTACGTCGCCGACCTCGCCGCGGCGCTCACGCGCGTCGTCGCCGACCCCGAGGCTGCGCGACGGATGGGCGAGGCCGGCCGCGCCCGTGCGGCGACGCACTTCGACTGGGGCCGCATCGCCGACGAGACGCGCGCCCTCTACGCGACCGTCATCGCCGAGCGCGCCGACTGACGCGGCGCGCCCGCGCGGATGACCGGCGGGCCCCACCCGCGCGGATAGGGTCGAGGGCATGACGCGTGTCCTCGACCTCGACGACGTCAGCGTCGTCCGGAACGGCAACCGCATCCTCGACTCGGTGCGCTGGAGCGTCGACTCGAGCGAGCGCTGGGTGATCCTCGGACCCAACGGCGCGGGCAAGTCGACGATCCTGGCGCTCGCGTCGGCGTCGATGCACCCGACGTCGGGCACGGTCGAGGTGCTGGGGGAGCGGCTCGGCCGCGTCGACGTCTTCGAGCTGCGCACGCGCATCGGCATCGCCGCGACGAGCCTCGGCCGTCGCATCCCGCCGCACGAGAGCGTCGGCAACGCCGTGCTCACCGCCGCCTACGCCGTCACCGGGCGCTGGCACGAGCAGTACGACGCCGTCGACCTCGAGCGTGCAGCCCTCGTCATGGACGACTGGGAGCTCACCCGACTGTCGAAGCGCGCCTACGGCACGCTGAGCGACGGCGAGCAGAAGCGCGTGCAGATCGCCCGCGCCGTCATGACCGACCCGGAGCTCATGCTGCTCGACGAGCCGGCAGGCAGCCTCGACCTCGGCGCGCGCGAGGGCCTCGTGCGCTCGCTCGCCGAGTACGCCGCGAGCCCCCTTGCCCCTGGCCTCGTCATGGTGACCCACCACGTCGAGGAGATCCCGCCGGGCTTCACGCACGTGCTGCTGCTCGCCGACGGCAAGGTCTCGGCGGCCGGCCCCATCGCCGAGGTGCTCACCGACGCCAACCTCACGTCGACCTTCGGCACGCCGCTGCGCGTGTCGCGGGACGGCGACCGCTTCACGGCTCGCGCGGCCTGACGGCCTCCGCGACCTGATGGCGCGCACGGCCTGGCACGCTGACGCGCCGACCGGAGCCGGACCCGACCATCGGGATCGGACTCTGGTAGAGTCATTCGCTGGTGCGCATCGCGCCGACGACTTCCATCCACATCCCGAAGGTTCCACCATGAAGACCGGCATCCACCCCGAGTACCGCGACATCGTCTTCCGCGACCTCGCCTCGGGCGAGACGTTCCTCACGCGTTCGACGACGACGTCCGACAAGACGATCGAGCTCGACGGCGTCGAGTACCCCGTCATCGACGTCGAGATCTCGAGCGCCTCGCACCCGTTCTACACGGGCAAGCAGCGCATCATGGACTCGGCCGGCCGCGTCGAGAAGTTCAACAAGCGCTTCAAGGGCTTCGGCAACTGATCGCCAACCCCCGCGTCAGGGAACGCTGACACCGCGAAGGCGGGCACCCATCGGGTGCCCGCCTTCGTCGTGCGTGGGGAGTGGGGCGGATCAGCCGGTCGCGACGAGCACGTCGGCGCCGTCGCGCGGCGCGAAGCGGGCCACGAAGTCGGCGTCGTTCGGCACCCACACGTCGCGCCACAGCGCATCGTGATCGTTGCCCGCGGCCCGATCGCGGGCGATGCCGCGCTCGGTGGCGACCGCGACGTCGACGTCGCACCACACCGTGAGGTCGAGCGCGCCGAGCGCCTCGGGATGCAGCAGGCCGATGAGGTCGACGACCAGCACGCTGCCGGTCGGCACGGGCTCGGGCGCTGCGAGGGCGCCGGCGTGCCAGTCCCAGCGCTGGAACGTGGATGCGCGACGCTCGCGGAACGGCACGAGCACGTCGCGCACGAGCCGCTCGCGCTCGACGCCGTCCCAGTCGGTCGATCGCTCGTGCGAGCGAGCGGGGGAGAGGAAGTCGTCGCCGCACATGCGCACGGCGCCGTCGACGCGGTCGACGAGCGCTCGAGCGAGCGTCGACTTGCCCGCGCCGCCGACGCCCGAGATGCCGACGACGATCGGTCGCCCGGTCGCGGCGGCGAGCGTCTCGACGCGTGCGACGAGCCCCTCGAGGCCGAGCAGGCGTGCGTCGGTCACGCCGTGCGCGCCTCGCGGATGGGCCAGCCGCGGTCGGCCGTGAACGAGGGGTCGCGCTGCTGCATGTAGCGGGCGAACGACTCCGCCTGCTGCGTCGCCCAGTCGACCGTCGAGGCGTGCAGCTCGTCGGCGGGCACCTGCAGCTGCGGGAACAGCTCGTGCATCGCCTGCGCGAGCCGGCCGGCGGCGATGGCATCGGCCGACGCCTCGTGCCACCCCTCGAGCTCGACGCCGTAGTGGGCGCACGTGACGCCGAGCGTGCGCTTGCCCTTGCGGTAGCGGTCGACGTGCTTGTCGAGCACGAGCGGGTCGATGACGGGCGCCGGGGCCTCGACGGGCGCGATGCCGTGGCGGAGCGCCTCGTGGTGCAGCACCGTGAAGTCGTACGCGGCGTTGAACGCGACCACGGGCGTGCCCGCGCGCAGCAGGTTCGCGACCTCGGCGACGATCGCGGCGACGACCTGCTGCGCCGGAGCGCCCTCGGCACGAGCGCGCTCGGTCGTGATGCCGTGGATCGCCGCAGCGCCCTCGGGGATCTCGACGCCAGGGTCGGCGAGCCACGCGTGCTGCTCGAGCAGCTCGCCGTGCTCGTCGAGCACGCCGAGGAATGCCGTGACGATGCGGGCCGTCGACGTGTCGACGCCCGTCGTCTCGAGGTCGAAGACGGCCAGGCGCGACGCCCAGCCCTGCTGCTGCACCTCGTGCGCGACGGCGACGGCGGCGTCGACCGTGCGCAGGGGCATCGGCTCGGGCATCGGCTCTGACGCTGGGCTGCTGGGCGCGACGGGCTCGCTGCCGCCGGCGTCGAGCGCCAGCGCCTGGGTCACGAGGTCGTCGATCGCTCCCGAGTCGCCCGGCCGCGGGCTCTGGATCTCGATCATGGCGCCACGCTAGCCGCGGCCTCCGACACGAGCGGGCAGGCGCGCCCCGTAGGCTCGTGACCATGGTCGACTCGCCGTTCCAGGAGCTGCTGGATGCGACGCCCGTCGCACGCGACGAGCGCGTGATCGACGGCATCCGCACCGTCTGGTTCGCGTACGGCGACCCCGCGGCACCGCCGATCGTGCTCGTCCACGGCTACCGCGGCGACCACCACGGGCTCGAGACGATCGCTGCGCACCTCGCCGGCCACCGCGTCATCGTGCCCGACCTCCCGGGCTTCGGCGAGTCGGCTGCGCCAGCCGACACCGGCATCGACGCCTACGCGTCGTGGCTCGTCGCCTTCGTGGCCGCCGAGGCGCCCGGAGCCCCCGTGCTCGGCCACTCGTTCGGCTCGATCGTCGTCGCCGCCGCAGCGGCCGCGGGCCTCGACGCCGACCGCATCGTGCTCGTGAACCCCATCGCGCAGCCGGCCCTCGAGGGTCCGCAGCGCATCCTGTCGCGCTTCACGCTCGGCTGGTACCGCGCCGCCGCAGCCGCGCCGGAGGCCGTCGGCCACGCCATGCTCTCGAGCCCCGTGATCGTGCGCGGCATGAGCCTCGTCATGACGAAGTCGCGCGACAGGGCCATGCGGCGCTGGATCCACGACCAGCACGACCGGTACTTCTCGGCCTTCGCATCGCGCGAGTCGGTCGTGGGCGGCTTCGAGACGTCGATCTCGACGAACGTCGGCCACTACGCCGCCGACATCGCCCAGCCCGTGCTGCTCGTCGTCGCCGACCGCGACGACATCACGCCGCTCGCGGCGCAGCGCGACCTCGCGACGCGGTTCCCGGATGCTCGCGTCGCCGTGCTGCACGGCACCGGCCACCTCGTGCACTACGAGCAGCCCGACCAGGTGGCGGCGCGCATCCGCCGCTTCCTCGCCGAGGCGCCCGCCGCATGAGGGTGCTCTTCGACTGCCGCTACGTGCGCACCGAGCGGCACGACGGCATCTCGCGCTTCTCCGCCGAGCTCGTGGCGAGGCTCGGGCAGCGCGCCGCCGTCACGATGCTCGTGCACGATCCCGCGCAGCTCGCGATGCTGCCCGACCTGCCGCACGTGCTGGGGCCGAGCCCGACCGGGCCGCTCGAGCCGCTCGCGACGTGGCGCATGCGGCACGTCGACGTCGACGTCGTCTACTCGCCCATGCAGACCATCGGCTCCCTCGGGCGGCGCACGGCGCTCGTCACGACGGTGCACGACCTCATCTACTACCGCCACCCCATGCCGCCGCGCGACCTGCCGGCGCCCGTGCGCGCGCTCTGGCGGCTGTATCACCTGTCGTACGGGCCGCAGCGGCTGCTGCTGCGCGGCGCCGATGCGACCGTCGTCGTCTCCGAGACCACGGCGCAGCTCGTGCGCGAGCACCACCTGACGTCCAAGCCCATCCACGTCGTGCGCAACGCCGCCGACGCGCTCGGCGAGCCCGTGACCCACACGGCGCCGCCCACGAGGCGGCTCGTCTACATGGGCTCGTTCATGCCCTACAAGGGCGTCGACACCCTCGTGCGCATGGCGGCGCTGCTGCCCGACCACGAGCTGCACCTGCTCAGTCGCATGCCCGCGGGCGAGGAGGCGCGCCTGCGGGCGATCGCGCCCGACGCACGCATCGTCGTGCACGACGGCGTCACCGACGCCGAGTACGCCGAGGCGCTGCGCTCGGCGACGGCGCTCGTGCACGCGAGCCACGACGAGGGCTTCGGCATCCCGCTGCTCGAGTCGATGGCGCTCGGCGTGCCCGTCGTCGCCTCCGACATCCCGATCTTCCGCGAGGTGGCCGGCGACGCTGGCGTGTACGCGCCCGTGGGCGATGCCCAGGGATTCGCGGATGCCGTGCTGCGGCTCGAGGGGGAGTGGGCCGCCCGCTCAGCAGCCTCCCGAGCGCAGGCGGCGACCTTCTCGTGGGATGCCTCGGCCGACGCGCTGCACGCGGCGCTGGAGGCGACCGTGGCGGCGCGCCGGGTCTGACCCGGACCGCGCGTCAGGACGCGTGCGGCAGCGGCGCGAGCGCGTCGGCGAACGCCGTGAGGGTCTCCGACGTGCCGGCGTCGATGCGGGCGCTCGCGCGCTTGTCCCACTTCGTCGGGCCGCGGTTCACGATCACGATCGGCACCTCGCGACGACGCGCGATCTCGAGCAGTCGCACGGCCGTGTTCACGACGAGCGACGAGCCTGCGACGAGCACGACGCTCGCAGCGCGCACCGCCATGTCGGCCTCGTGGAAGACGTGGCTCGGCACGAGCTCGCCGAAGAACACGACGTCGGGCTTCAGCATCCCCTCGCACACGAAGCACACCGGCACGACGAAGTCCTGATCGCCGTCGAGCGACACGTCGCCGTCGGGGTTCATGCGCACGCTGTCGGGCACCGTGATCCACGGGTTCTGCTCGGCGATGCGATCCGCGACGACCTGGCGCGGGAAGCGCGACGCGCACTGCAGGCACGTCACGGTGGCGTTCGCGCCGTGCAGATGCACGACGTCGCGGCTGCCCGCCTTCTCGTGCAGGTCGTCGACGTTCTGCGTGATGACGCCCGTCACGAGCCCCGCGGCGTCGAGGCGCGCGATCGCCCGGTGGCCATCGTTCGGCTGTGTCGACGAGAACGCCTTCCAGCCCAGGTGGCTGCCCGCCCAGTACCGGCGCCGCGCGTGCTCCGACGCGAGGAAGCGGTCGAGCTGCATGGGGTTGCGCGGCGGCGCGCCTGCCCCGCGATAGTCGGGGATGCCGGAGTCCGTCGAGATCCCCGCACCGGTGATGACGGCGATCGGTCCGAGTCCGAGTCTCGCGATGGCAGTGTCGAGCACGCTCCGATCCTACGGACGCCCGTAGCCTGGATCGGCACGGAGGGAGTCCCATGGAGATCGTGCGCATCGGGTCGCTCGACGACCCGCGCCTCACCGACTACGTCGGGCTCACCGACGTGCAGTTGCGCACGCGCAAGGAGGTCGAGCGCGGCCTCTACATGGCGGAGTCGCAGACGGTGCTGGGGCGGGCGCTGCGCGCGGGCCACGTGCCCAGATCGGTGCTCGTGAGCGAGCGGTGGCTGCCAGACGTCGAGACGCTCGTCGGCCACCTCGACATCCCGGTGTTCCTCGGCGAGGAGTCGCAGCTGTCGACGCTCATCGGCTTCCACCTGCACCGCGGTGCGCTCGCCGCGATGCAGCGCCCCGTGCTGCCGGAGGTCGCCGACGTGCTGCGCGACGCGAAGGTCGTCGTCGTGCTCGACGGGCTCGTCGACCACACGAACGTCGGGGCCGCGTTCCGCTCGGTCGCGGGGCTCGGCGCCGACGCCGTGCTCGTGACGCCCACGTGCTCCGACCCGCTGTACCGCCGCGCCGTGCGCGTGAGCATGGGCACGGTGCTGCAGGTGCCGTGGACGCGCATCCCCGAGTGGCGAGAGGCGGCGCCGATGCTGCACGACGCCGGCTTCCAGATCGCCTCGCTCGCGCTCGCCGACGACGCCGTCGACCTCGCCGACTGGCGTCGGGATCGGCCGGAGCGCGTCGCGGTGGTGCTGGGCAACGAGGGCCACGGCCTCGGCCGCGACGCCCTCGCCGCCTCCGACGTCGTCGTGCGCATCCCGATGCACAACGGCGTCGACTCCCTCAACGTCGCGGCGACGAGCGCCGTCGTGCTCTGGGCGGCGCTGCACGCATGAGCCGCTACGTCACGGCCAACACGCAGGCGCGCACTCCCGCGTGGGTGCACCTCGTGCGCACGCTCGTCGTACTCGTGCTCGTCGCCCTCGTCGGCGGCGCCGCGTACCTCGTCTTCGCACCGCTGCCCGCGATCGCGAGCGAGGATGCGCCGATCGAGTCGCCCGCGGTCGGCGAGGCGCAGGTCGCGTGGCCCGCATCGGGTGCCGCGGCGTTCGCGATCGAGGGCGTCGAGGGCGCGTCGGGTGCGACGGGCGACGCGGCCGTGCCGATGGCGAGCATCACGAAGCTCGTGACGATGCTCGTGGTGCTCGAGGCGCATCCGATCGACGGCGGCGAGGGCGCCGACATCGCCATCGGCGCCGAGGACGTCGCGTTCATGCAGACCGCGTTCGACGAGGCCGCGCCGTACTACCCCGTGCGCACGGGCCAGACCGTGACGCAGGGCGACCTCGTGGAGGCCTCGGTCGTCGCGTCGTCGGCGAACGCGTCGATGACGCTCGCGCGCTGGGGCTTCGGATCGATCGACGCGTTCCTCGAGGCCGCGAACGACTGGGCGCAGCGCAATGGCATGACGACGATGGTCGTCGCCGACGCCGCAGGCCTCTCGCTCGACTCCGTCGCGTCGCCCGCCGACATGGTGCGCCTCGGTGCGCTCGCCGTCGCGGACCCGATCGTCGGCGCCGCCATGGGCCAGCGCTCGGTGACGGTCACGGGCCTCGGCGTGCAGCCGAACACGAACCCGCTGCTGGGCGTCTCGGGCATCGACGCCGGCAAGACCGGCGCGCTGTTCGTCTCGGGTCGCAACCTGCTCGTGTCGGCGACCGCGACGGTCGACGGGCAGACGCTGCGCGCCGTCGCCGTCGTCGCCGGTCAGGTGTCGGAGGACGACCGCGACGCCGCGACCATCGCGCTCGTCGACAGCCTGTGGCAGAACGTGCAGACGCGCGAGGTGCTGCCGGTGGGCAGCGTCGTGGCCACGAGCACGGCGGCGTGGGGTGCCGAGTCGGAGGCGACGACGGATGCCGCGCTCACGTCGCTCGCGTGGATCGCGCAGCCGCTCGAGGTCGTCATCGACGTCGAACCCGTGCGCACGGGCGTCGGCTCGATGGAGGTCGGCACCGTGACGGTCGCCGGCACCGAGCTCACGACGACCGTCACCGCGCGGCGCATCGCCGAGCCCGACCTGCTGTGGCGCCTGTCGAACCCGTTCGTGCTGCTGGGGCTCGCGGACGCCTGAGCGCAGCTAGGCCTCGTCGGGCTGCCGCAGCACCGGCTCGGCGAGGGGGCGCTTCGCGTGGATCGCGTCGCCCGACGAGCGCCCCGTGAGGCGACGCACGACCCACGGGCCGAAGTACTCGCGCGCCCAGAGGATGTCGTCGCTCGCCGCCTGCCGCCACGTGCGCTGCGGCATGGGCTCGGGATGCTGCGGGTGCAGGTCGTGCTCGACGCCGAGCGCGTCGAGCACCACCATGGCGATGCGGTGGTGGCCCAGCGGCGAGAAGTGCAGCCGGTCGGGCGCCCACATGCGCGCGTCCTGCAGCTCGGTCGCAGCCCACATGTCGGCGACGATGGCGTCGTGCCTGCGGGCGAGCGCGGCGAGGTTGCAGTTGTAGATCGCGACGCGGCCGCGGATCGAGCGCAGCACGGGCGTCATGCCGATGTCGGGGCCGTTGAAGAGCACGACGGTCGCGCCGTCGACCGACAGCCGCTCGATCGCGCGCTCGAGGCGGCCGGCGACGCGGTCGGGGTCGGCGCCGGGGCGCAGCAGGTCGTTGCCGCCCGCCGAGATCGAGATGAGGTCGGGCTGGAGCGCGAGCGCCGCGTCGATCTGCTCGGACGCGATCTGGTCGAGCAGGCGGCCGCGGATGGCGAGGTTGGCGTACGCCATGTCGTGGTTCGTGCGCGCGAGCTCCTCGGCGACGCGATCCGCCCAGCCGCGCACGCCGTTCGGCAGGCTCGCCTCGTCGTCGCCGACGCCCTCGGTGAACGAGTCCCCGATGGCGACGTACCGGGTCCAGGGGTGCTGCATGCCTCTCATGCTGGCACGGTGGTGACAGCGCCACATCCACCTCTGGTCGGACATCGCTGGGAGGACCTGGCGAGCCGTGTCCGCGGTGTCGGCGGCTGCTGCGACGATGGGCACGTGAGCAAGCAGGACGGCTCGAACCGCATGGTGTCGAGCCCCGACGTCGACGACGCGTCGGCGACGATCCTGCACGTCGACCTCGACGCGTTCTTCGCCACGGCGTCGCTCATCGCGCGCCCTGACCTCCGTGGCCTTCCCGTCGTCATCGGGCACGACTCGTCGCGCTCGGTCGTGACGGCGGCGACGTACGAGGCGCGCCGCTTCGGCGTGCACTCGGCCATGCCCATGGGGCGTGCGCTGCAGCTGTGCCCGAACGCCGTGATCCTCGAGCCCGACTTCGCGCTCTACCAGCGCCTCTCGCAGCAGACGATGGCGATCCTCGACGACTTCTCGCCCGAGGTCGAGCGGCTCGGCATCGACGAGGCGTTCGTCGACGTCACGGGTGCCAGGCGACTGCTCGGAGGTGCCGTCGCGATCGGCACGCGCATCCGCGAGCGCGTGCAGGCCGAGACGGGCCTCATCGCGTCGGTGGGCGCGTCGTCGACGAAGTTCATCGCGAAGCTCGCCTCTGGCCGCGCGAAGCCCGACGGCCTGCTCGTGGTGCCCGCCGACGACGTGCTGGGCTTCCTGCATCCGCAGCCCGTCAGCGCCCTGTGGGGCGTGGGGGAGCGCACGCAGGAGAAGCTCGAGCGCTACGGCCTGCGCACGGTCGCCGACGTCGCCAACACGGCGGAGTCGACGCTCGTCGGATGGTTCGGCCAGGCCTCTGGCAGGCACCTGCACGCACTCGCATGGGCGCGCGACGTGCGTGCCGTGCAGGAGCGCCCGCGCGAGCGGTCGATGGGCCACAACCACACGTTCGGCCGCGACGTCACCGACCGCGACGACCTGCGCAGCGAGATCCTGCGCCTCGGCACCGGCGTCGGCCGTCGCCTGCGCGCCGCGGGCGCCGTCGGCCGCACCGTCACGCTGCGGGTGCGGTTCCACGACTTCCGCACCATCACGCGCTCGCGCACGCTCGCCGACCCGACCGACGTGACGCGCGTCGTCGTCGAGACCGCGTGGCAGTTGCTCGACGAGCTCGACGACCCCACGCCCGTGCGCCTGCTGGGCGTGCAGATGTCGCAGCTCTCCGATCCGTCGGACGCGGGACTGCTGTGGGACGACAGCGAGGACTGGGGCAGCGCCGAGCGCGCGGTCGACGCCGTGCACGACCGCTTCGGCCAGCTCGCCGTCACGCCCGCGTCGATGCTGCGACGCGAGCGCAAGCGCGAGGACACCGGCAGCTAGGCCGGCGCCGACCTCACGCTGGGTTCGCGGCGAAGTGGTCGCGCATCGGCACGAGGTTCGCCAGCGGCGTCCACGCGCCCGTCGTGCCGTGGTCGAGCGCGATGCCCACGACGCCGACAGCCTGGAACGACGCGGCCCACTCGATCGCTGCGGGCAGCGGCGTCGCGATGAGTCGCGACGCCTCCTCCTGCGTGAGCCCGGCTGCCATGCCGCCGACGCGAGCGCGCTCGGCCGTCGAGAAGACGAGCAGCACCGGGCCTTGCGGGATCGACACCGCGAAGGGGCGCGGCTGCTCCGGCGTGCCTCGGGCGATGAGGATCCAGCGCTCGAGGCCGAGCACCGCTCGCCAGAGGGCGGTCAGCGCCGACTGATCCTGCGGCGCGTCGCGCGACGCATCCGAGAGCGCGTCGAGGCGGGCGACGACCTCGGCGGCTGGGTCGAGGCTCGGGATGCGGTCGCCGGGCTGCGGCGTGGCGTCGGTCACGCCGCCATCCTGGCGATGCCGGCTGGACCTCAGCGGCGCCCGAGCCAGCGGGCCACGGGGATCGAGCCGTCCTGCCACGGCGTGAGCGCCCAGGCGATCGCGTAGGCGACCCAGCCGAGCACGGGCAGCAGGAACGACAGCAGCACGACGAGGCGCACGATCCACACGTTCCAGCCGATGCTCGCCGCGATGCCGCCTGCGAGGCCGCCCAGGATGCGCTTCGGGCCGCGGCGGAAGCCGGTCTTGCGGATGGAGTCGAAGATGCTCATGCCTCGACGGTAGGCGGCGCGCCTGTGCCGTCGCCCAGTCGCGGGTGCAGCGGGACTCCGCAGCGTCCGCCGACGGCGAACGCTCGGGGTACCGACCTCACGACATCGTGAGATCCGCCGCACGCCAGGCGACGGGACGGAGCAGGAACACCACCTCCGGCCCGAACTCGGCCGCGACCTCGAGGTACTGCTCGACGGCCGCGCCGGGCAGGTACCGCTCGGCGAGCTCGCGGCGCTCGGCATCCGTCGCCGGGTGCTCCTCCACGACCTCGCACGCGGCGGAGGCGTAGTGCGTGCGGGGCTGCACCTCCTGCACGACGAGCGTCGCGCTGCCCGCCTCGCGCAGCAGCCGCGCCTTCTCGGAGTCGTCGCCGACCAGGATCCAGGCGTCGCCGCCGGGGGAGTACTGGTGCCACACCGGCACGGCGATGGGTGGATGGCCCGGCCGCTCGATCGCGAGGATCGGCGTGAGGGGCTGGGCGAGCAGGTGCTGTCGAGCGGTCTCGTCGAGTGCCATGCCCGGCACGGTACGGCGCGCCGCCGACGGCGGACAGGGGCTCGACAGCCACGGGATCTCGTCCGGGAACGAAGAAGGCCCGGAGCCATGGGCTCCGGGCCGTTCGTGCGCGAGGGGGGACTTGAACCCCCACGCCCTAATACGGGCACTAGCACCTCAAGCTAGCGCGTCTGCCAATTCCGCCACCCGCGCAAGGTGTCGGATCCTCTGCAGGACCGAGGAAGACACTAGCACGCACTCGAGGGGGTCGATGACCACTCCCGGGGCACGGTGCGTCGTGCTCGCGGATGACGATGGACGTCGCCGGTCGCGACTAGCCTTGGACGGTGACCGACCAGCTCTCTGAGACCGCTGCCATCGCTCGCGACCTCATCCGGTTCGACACGCAGAACTACGGCGAGGGACGCTCGAACGGGGAGGCCGACGCGGCCGCGTACGTCACGCGGTTCCTCGCCGACCTCGGCATCGAGAGCCGCACGTTCGAGGCTGCTCCCGGCCGCCACAGCGTGGTCGCCGAGCTCGAGGGCGCCGACCCGAGCCTGCCCGCCCTCGTGCTGCACGGCCACCTCGACGTCGTGCCCGCCGACGCGGCGCAGTGGAGCGTCGACCCGTTCGAGGGCGTCGTCAAGGACGGCATGCTCTGGGGCCGCGGCGCCGTCGACATGAAGGACATGGTCGCGATGATGCTGCAGGCCGTGCGGCAGCTCGTCGAGTCGGGCACGAAGCCCCGCCGCCGCCTGATCCTCGGCTTCTTCGCCGACGAGGAGGATGGCGGCGCGTACGGCGCGCACTGGCTCGTCGAGCACCACCCCGAGCTCTTCGCCGGCGCGTCGATGGCGATCAGTGAGGTCGGCGGCTTCTCCGTCACGCTCGACGGTCGTCGCGCCTACCTGCTGCAGACGGCCGAGAAGTCGCTGCTGTGGGTCCGTCTGCGTGCCACGGGCACCGCAGCGCACGGCTCGCAGGTCATGCGCGACAACGCCGTGACGAAGCTCGCGCGCGCCGTCGCGGCGCTCGGCGAGCACGACTTCCCGATCGAGCTCACCGACACGACGCGGCAGCTCGTCGACGAGGTCGCCGGCCTGCTCGGCGTCGACGTCGAGGAGCTCGGCCCCGACGACATCGCGCTGCGCACCGGCGGCATGTCGCGCTTCCTGCGCGCGAGCCTGCGCACGACGGCGAACCCGACGATGCTCGACGCCGGCTACAAGCACAACGTCATCCCCGGCACCGCCGAGGCGCGCATCGACATGCGTACGCTCCCCGGCCGCGAGGACGAGGCGCTCGAGGTCGCGCGCCGCATCGTCGCCGAGGCCGCCGACGACGTCGAGCTCGACATCGTGCGCCAGGACGTGGGTCTCGAGGTGCCCTTCGGCGGCGAGGCCGTCGAGGCGATGGTCGCCGCGCTGCAGCGCCACGACCCCGACGCGCCCGTGCTGCCGTACATGCTCTCGGGCGGCACCGACAACAAGGCGCTCTCGCGCCTCGGCATCGCCGGCTACGGCTTCGCACCGCTGCGCCTGACGCCCGACCTCGACTTCGCGGCGATGTTCCACGGCGTCGACGAGCGCGTGCCGCTCGACGCGCTCGACTTCGGCACCGCCGTGCTCGCCGACCTGCTGCAGGAGCTGTAGATGCAGTGGATCGAGGCTATCCTCCTCGGCATCCTCCAGGGCGCGACCGAGTTCCTGCCGATCTCGTCGAGCGCGCACCTGCGCATCGCGGGCCTGTTCCTGCCGGGCGCCGAGGATCCGGGCGCCACGTTCACGGCCATCACCCAGATCGGCACCGAGCTCGCGGTCGTGCTGTTCTTCTGGCGCGACATCGTGCGCATCGTGCAGCGCTGGTTCGGTGCGCTGCGCGGCACGGTGCCGAAGGACGACCCCGACGTGCGGATGGGCTGGCTCGTCATCATCGGCACGGTGCCGATCGTCGTGGCCGGCGTGCTCTTCCAGAGCCTCATCCGCGACCAGCTGCGCTCGCTGTGGATCACGGCGACCGTGCTCATCGTCTTCGGCCTCATCCTCGGCGCCGCCGACCTGCTCGGCCGCCGCGACAAGGGGCTCCAGCAGATCACGTACCGCGACGGCATCCTCGTGGGCCTCGCCCAGGTGCTGTCGCTCATCCCGGGCGTCTCGCGCTCGGGCGCGACGACGACGATGGGGCGCGCGCTCGGCTACGAGCGCCCTGCGGCAGCGAAGTACGCCTTCCTGCTCGCGATCCCCGCCGTCTTCGGCGCGGGCCTCTACGAGACGTACCAGGCGCTCACCGAGCCGTCGGACGTCGGCTACGGCTGGGGACCGACGATCCTCGCGACCGTCGTGGCGTTCGGCGTCGGCCTCGCGGTCATCCGCTTCCTCATGGCCTACATCTCGAAGCGCTCGTTCCTGCCGTTCGTCGTCTACCGCGTCGCGCTCGGCACCGTGCTGCTCGTCGCGCTCGGCGCCGGCTGGATCGCAGCATGAGGACGTGGGAGCGCGCAGCCACGCCTCGGCTGCCAGGCACGGGCCCGCATCCGGCGCTGCACGATGCGAAGACCGACGCACCGCTCGTCGTGCCGACCGACGGCGACGCGTCGCTGTACACCTGCGGCATCACGCCGTACGACGCGACGCACATCGGCCACGCCGCGACGTACCTCGCGAGCGACACGCTCACGCGCGTGTGGCTCGACGCGGGCCTCGACGTGCGCACGGCCATGAACTCGACCGACGTCGACGACCCGCTGCTCGAGCGCGCGACGCGCGACGGCGTGGACTGGCGCGCGCTCGCCGAGCGCGAGCAGGAGGTGTTCCGCGCCGACATGGCGGCGCTGCGCATCCTGCCGCCCGACTCGTGGATCGCCGTGACCGAGCGGATCGACGCGATCGCGGCCGCCGTCGCCGCCATGCTCGACTCCGGCGACGCGTACCTCGTCGACGCCGACGTCTACTTCGACACGACGCGCGAGCGCGCATACCCGCTGGGCTTCGGCAGCCGCACCGACCGCGCGACGATGCTGCACCTCGCTCGCGAGCACGGCGGCGACCCCGATCGTGCCGGCAAGCGCGACCCGCTCGACCCGCTGCTGTGGCGCGCCGAGCGCCCAGGCGAGCCCGCGTGGGAGTCGCCCGTGGGTCGCGGACGCCCCGGCTGGCACGTCGAGTGCACCGTCATCGCGATGGCTGAGCTCGGCGCGCCGTTCACGGTCGCGGCCGGCGGCATCGACCTGCGCTTCCCGCACCAGGAGATGCAGGCGCACCACGCGCTCGCGCTCGGCGCGTCGCTCTTCAGCGTCGCGCGTGCGAACGCGGGGCTCGTCGCCTATCAGGGCGAGAAGATGTCGAAGTCGCTCGGCAACCTCGTGAAGGTGCGGGTGCTGCTCGACGCCGGCGTGCGCCCCGCAGCCATCCGCCTCGCGCTGCTCGCGCACCACTGGCGCAGCGACTGGGAGTGGACCGACGACGACCTCGCCGTCGCGAACGAGCGCCTCGACCGCTGGACGGCGTGGGCGCAGGTGCTGCCCGACGACCCCTCGCACGAGGACTCGGTGCTCGAGTGGCTGCGGTACACGCTGCACCACGACCTCGACACCCCCGCGGCGCTGCAGGCGGTCGACGCGTTCGTCGGGCGCGCACCGGCCGACGACGTGTCGATCGACGCGATCGACGCGCTGCTGGGCGTGCGGCTGCGCTGAGGCAGCTGGTCGCGTCGGTCAGTCGACTCGTCGCGTGAACGTGCCGGCGTCGAGCCAGGCGGCGAGCCGACGCACGGCCGTGTCGACGTAGGTGCGGGCGTCGGCGCGCAGCGAGGCCGTCGTCGACGACAGCAGGTCGTTGGCGAGCAGCAGCTGCCGGCCGGCGGCGAGGGCGTGCAGGTCGGGCTCGGATGCGTCGGGCAGGGGAGCGACGGATGCGTAGCCGTCGGCGAGCGCCGCGTGGATCTGGGGCTCGTCGGCGGAGATGCGTGCGATGGCGAGGTCGAGCGCGGGCACGCCGAGGCCGGCGTCGTCGAAGTCGAGCAGCTGCAGGCCGTCGGCGGACCGCAGCAGGTTGCCCGAATGCAGGTCGGCGTGCAGCGGACGCACGCCGCCGAGCCCGTGCAGTCGCGTGAGCAGGGCCTGCGACCTGGCCCGCGCCTCGTCGAGCACGACTCGTGACGGCGCGTCGAGGTCGTCGACGTCGGCGAGCGCGTCGTGGTCGCCGAAGAGCACGTCGTCGAAGACGGGCAGCGACGCCCCGACCGGCACCGCCCAGTCGGCTGCGTGCACGTGCATCCGTGCCATCGCCGCGCCGAGCAGCCTCGCCGTCGGCACGTCGAGCGCGTCGTCGATCGCCGTGCCGTCGAGCCATCCCGCGACCGTGACGATCGCCGTGCGACCGAAGCCGTCGCTCGCCACGCCCGTCCACCACGCACCGTCGAGCGTCGGCAGCGGCACGGGCACGACGACGTTGGCCTCGGAGGCGAGCGCACGCTGCCACGCCTGCTGCGCCGCGATGTTCGCCGGCGTCGCCTTCGACCCGACGAGGATGCGCAGCGCCCACGAGGCGCCGTCGCGGTCGACGCGGTACGTGGAGTTGTAGGCGTGCAGCACGGGCGTGATGACGGCGCCCTCGAGCCCGAACGCGGGCAGCGCCTCCGCCGCGACCGCCTGCAGCAGCGCGACCTGCTCGGCCTCGGGCAGGTCGGCGTAGGAGGTCACGCGCTCAGACGGGCGGCGGGGGAGCGGGGCGATCGTCGCCCTCGCCCTCGTCGCCGGGCTCGTCGTCGGGGTGCTGCGTCTCGAGGAACCGCTGGAACTCCTGCGCGAGCGCCTCGCCCGACGCCTCGGGGCTCTCGACGGTGTCGCGCTGCTGCTCGAGGTGCCCGATGTACGCGCGCATGTCGTCGTCGCGCTCCGCGAGCTCGTCGACGCCCGACTCCCACTCGCCGGCGAGACGCGGCAGCTCGCCGAGCGGCACCGTGACGTCGAGCAGCTCCGTGAGCCGGTCGAGCAGGGCGATCGTCGCCTTCGGCACGTGCGTCGCGTGCACGTAGTGCGGCACCGACGCCCACACGCTCGCGGTCTGGATGCCGACCTGCTCGGCCGCCATCGCGATGACCGACATGATGCCCGTCGGGCCCTCGTACTCGCTCTGCTGCACGCCCAGGCGGTGGCGCAGCGACGCCGACTCGCTCGTGACGCTCGTGGGCGTCGGACGCGTGTGCGGCACGTCGGCGAGCATGGCGCCGACGAAGACGATCGCGTCGACCTCGCACTGCCTGGCGATGTCGACCGCCTGCTCGGCGAAGTCCATCCAGTTGCGGCTCGGCTCGGCGCCGAGGAGCGCGAAGAGCTCGCCGTCGGCGCCCGTCGACACCGACAGGCCCGCGTCGGCGACGATCGCCTCGCGCTCGCTCGATCGCGTCGGGGCGTATGCGATCGTCGCGGGCCACGACAGGGCGCGCGAGCCATCCTCGAGCCTGCGCAGCACGGGGCGTGCGAACGTGAAGTCGAGGTACTCGTCGGGCTCGATCTCGTCGAACGGCTCGAGCTCGCACGCCTCGATCACGCGGCGCACGGCCGTCGATGCCGCCTCGCCCGCGTCGTTCCAGCCCTCGAACGCCACGAGCATGATGCGTCCGACGATCGGTCCCGTGGTCACGTCCTGCGTCCCCTCATCAGGCGTCCACCCTACGCCCGCGCACCTGGGTGGCCGGGCGTTCGCACGTGCTCGCGGAACGTAGGATGGTGCGGTGAGCGATCTGGATGCCGTGCTGTGGGATCTCGACGGCACCCTCATCGACAGCGAGTCCTACTGGCGCGTCGCAGAGCGGCGCCTCGTGGCCGAGTTCGACGTGGAGTGGACCCTCGACGACGAAGCCGCCCTCGTGGGCGTCGACCTGTGGGACGGCGCCAGGTACATGGTGGGCCGCGGCGTCGCGATGGAGCCCGACGACATCGTCGCGCGCCTCGACCGCGAGGTCATGGACCAGCTGCGCGAGCACGTGCCGTTCCGTCCAGGAGCCGCCGAGCTGCTGACGTCGCTCAAGGCGGCGCAGGTGCCGCTCGCCCTCGTGACGATGTCGACGCGCGCGCTCGTCGAGCTCGTGCTCGCGTCGAGCGAGGCGCAGCTGGGCGTGCAGCCGTTCACGGTCTCGGTCACGGGCGACGAGGTGCCGCGCGGCAAGCCGCACCCCGACCCGTACCTGCAGGCGCTCGAGGCGCTCGGCGCTCGCGCCGCGTCGTCGGTGGCCTTCGAGGACTCCATCCCCGGCTCGACGTCGGCGCGCGACGCCGGCCTCGTCACCGTCGGCATCCCGCACGAGGCCGACCTCGGCGACGTCGCGGGCATCACGCTGTGGCCGACCCTCGTCGACCGCACGGTCGACGACGTGCGCGGCCTGGTGGGGGTGCGCGCATGACGCCGCGCACCGGCCCGCTGCGCCTCGGCGACCCCGTGCAGCTCACGGGCCCGAAGCAGCGCCTCCACACGATCGTGCTCACCGAGGGCTCGACGTTCCACACGCAGCACGGCGCCCTGCCGCACGAGGAGATCGTCGGCCAGCCCGACGGCTCGATCGTGCACGTCGGCGAGCACGCGTACCTCGCGGTGCGGCCGCTGCTGCACGACTACGTCATGTCGATGCCGCGCGGCGCCGCGATCGTCTACCCCAAGGACGCCGGCCACATCCTCACGTACGCCGACATCCAGCCGGGCCTCACGGTCGTCGAGGCCGGCGTCGGCTCGGGCGCCCTGTCGCTGTGGCTGCTGCGCGCCCTCGCCGGCCAGGGCGAGCTCGTCTCGTTCGAGCGCCGCCAGGAGTTCCTCGACATCGCCGAGGCGAACGTGGCCGGATGGTTCGGCGAGCGCCCCGCCAACTGGCGCACCGCCGTCGGCGACCTCGCCGAGACGCTCGGCGACCACGTGCCCGACCAGACGGCCGACCGCGTCGTGCTCGACATGCTCGCGCCCTGGGAGTGCGTGGATGCGGCTGCCACGGCGCTGCAGCCCGGCGGCATCCTCCTCGCCTACGTCGCCACGGTGACGCAGCTCTCGCGCACGGTCGAGGCCGTGCGCGACGACGGCCGGTTCGCCGAGCCGCAGTCGCAGGAGACGCTCATCCGCTCGTGGCACGTCGACGGCCTCGCCGTGCGCCCCGACCACCGCATGGTCGCCCACACGGGCTTCCTCATGACGGCTCGCCGCGTCGCCGACGACCTCGAGATCCCGTCGTTCAAGCGCCGCTCGAACAAGGCCTCCTACACCGACGCCGACGTCGAGGCCTGGACGCCCGGCGCCGTCGGCGACCGCGAGAAGAGCGACAAGCGCCTGCGTCGCGTCGTGCGCGACGCCCAGCGGCAGGCCGACCGCCTCGCCGCCGGTACGATCGACTCCGACTCCCGACCTGAGGAAGACGCGTGACCAAGTCCCTCCGCCGCCCCATCACGGCGGCTGCAGCCCTCCTGATCGTCGGCACCGCCCTCACGGCATGCCACGTCGTGCCGTCGGAGCAGTCCGTCGCGGGCTGCACCCCCTCGATCCAGCCCGGTGGCGCCTCGAACACGGTGCGCGCCACGACCGGCATCGATGCCACGCCGACCGACGTGCCGTTCCAGACGCCGCTCGCGATCGACGGCCCCGAGGCGAGCATCACGAACGCGGGCGACGACCCGGCGCAGGCCGGCGACGTCGTGATCGCCGACTACACGCTCTACGACGGCACGACGGGCGAGGTGCTCGAGTCGACCGACTCGACGCTGCTGCGCGCGCTCGCCGCCGAGTCGGGCGACGAGATCCAGCCCGCCTCGCAGCAGCTCACGCTGCGCACCGGCGGCGAGACCGTGCTGTCGCAGGGCCTCGAGTGCGCCACGGCCGGCTCGACCGTCGCGCTCGTCGCGCCCTACCTCGACCTCTTCGGCGACTCGGTCGCCCAGGCAGGCGTCGACCCCGAGTCGACCGCCGTGCTGCTGCTCGACGTGCAGGATGCGTTCCCCGGCCGCGCCGAGGGCTTCCCGCAGCCCGCGGTCGGCGGCATCCCCGCCATCGCGCTCGCGACCGACGGCACGCCCGGCGTGACGTTCTCGGGCGCCGCGGCGCCGACGGAGCTCACGGTGGGCACGACGATCGGCGGCAGCGGCCGCGTCGTCGGGGAGACCGACACCGTCGTCGTGCAGTACACGCTCCTCGAGTGGGATGCGACGACCGTGACCGAGACGACGTGGGGCTCCGCGCCCGCGACCTTCGAGCTCTCGGGCCTCATCCCGGGCTTCCAGCAGGCCGTCATCGGCCAGAAGGTCGGCAGCCAGGTCGTCGCGGTCGTGCCGCCGGACCTCGGCTACGGCGACGGCCGCACGCTCGTGTTCGTCATCGACATCCTGGACGCCGAGGCGCCGTGAGCGACGTCAGCGTGTCGGAGCGCCAGTTCTCGCTGACGCTCGCGCTCCTGCACGCTGCGCACGGTGCCACGAAGCGCGAGCTCTTCGAGCGCGTCGCCGGCTACCAGGGGCGCCCGATCGACGCGGCGCTCGAGCGGCAGTTCGAGCGCGACAAGGACGACCTGCGCGAGCAGGGCTTCGTCATCGACGTCTTCACGCCGCCCGCCGAGCACGACAACAACCAGGAGTCGCGGTACCGGCTGCTCGACGCCGTCGTGGGCACGCCGGAGGACCTCGCGTTCTCGGAGTCGGAGCGCACCCTCATCGACCTCGCGCTGCGCGTGTGGCGCGACGGTGGGCTCACGGAGGAGTCGCAGCTCGCGACGACGAAGCTGCGCGCGCATCCGCAGTACCGCGCAGGCCTCGCGCATGCGGTGTCGCCGACGCAGTCGGCCGTCGACCGCGCCTTCCAGGCGCTCAAGCGCGCGACCGAGCGCGGCGCCGTCGTGCAGTTCGCCTACCTGAAGCCGGGGGAGCGGGAGGCCATGCGCCGCACGGTGCAGCCGTGGTGCGTGCTGCTGTTCCGCAGCCGGTGGATGCTGCACGGCTTCGACGTCGACCGCGGCGAGACGCGCACGTTCCTCATGCGTCGCATCGTGAGCGACGTGCAGGCGTCGCGGCCGCGCGAGCCGTTCGCGGTGCCCGACGGCGCCGCCGACGCCGCGCTCGAGGACCTCGAGCGCATCTGGGCGTCGGCGACGGCGCGCGTGCGGGTGCTGCCCGGCTCCGACGCAGAGGTGCGCCTCGCGCGCCGCCGCGACACGACGGTCGAGGGCGACGAGCTCACGCTGCACCACGCCGACACGAACCTGCTCGCGGACGAGCTCGCGGGCTACGGCGCCGAGGTCGTCGTGCTGCACCCGCCGCTGCTCGCCGAGCTCGTGCGCGAGCGGCTCGAGCGCATCCGCGACGCGCACGCCGATCTCGCCGGATCCGACCGCGAGGGAGTCGCCTGATGGCCGGCAAGGGTCAGCGCCAGTCGATCGCGCTGCTCGTCGCGCTCATCCCGTACCTCTCGGCAGAGGGCAGCGTGACGGTGGCGCAGGCGGCGGACCACTTCGACGTGCCGCAGGCGAGCATCCGCGACGCCGTGCGCCTCATCTTCATGTCGGGCGTGCCCGACGGCTTCGGCGACTTCGACCGGTTCGACCTCAACGTGGACGCGTTCGAGGACCACGACACGATCGAGCTCGGCTATCGTCCGACGCTCGACGGCGACGCCATCCGCCTCGCGCCGCGCGAGATGGGCGCGATCATCGCCGGCCTGCGCCTCATCGCCGGCGTGCAGGGCGTCGACGACGAGGCCGTGGCAGCCCTCGCCGCGCGTCTCGGTCGTGCAGCGGTGCCGGCTGCCGCGACGCTCGGCGTCGACGCACCCGTGGCCGACTCGTCGGCGCGCGCCGTGCGCGATGCGATCGAGCACCGCATCGTCGTGCACCTCGACTACCGCAAGCCCGGCGCCGCCACCGAGCGCCGCACGATCGCGCCGACGGCGCTCGAGCTGCGCGACGGGCAGGCGTACGTCGTGGGCTACGACCTCGACCGCGCCGCCGAGCGTCGCTTCCGCCTCGACCGCACCGAGGCCGTCGCGCACGCCGACGTCACGTTCCCCGACGCCGCCCTCGCCGCGACGCGCGAGCGGATCGACGCCGACGAGACGATCGTCGTGCGCGCGACGCCCGCCGCGGCCGCGCTGCTGGCCGACTACGCCGACGGCCCCTCGCGCGTCGACGGCGACCACGAGATCGTCGACATCCGGGTGTGGAACGCGGATGCGGTGCTGCGGCAGGTCGCGTCGCTCGGCGGCGATGCCGTCGTGCTGCGCCCGGCCTCGGCGCGTGCGGCGATGCGACGGTTCGCCGAGGCTGCGCTGCTGGCCGGCGAGGGCGTCGTCGACGCATAGCGACACACATCCGGCGGACGCGCCGCAGCGAACCCCAGGTGGGCGCACGCGCGGTAGCCTGGACACGACATCGAGAGGAATCGATCATGGGCGGATTCGCCGGGAACCTGGCCTCCCACTGGTGGGTCATCCTCATCATCGTGCTGCTGATCTTCGGCGCCACGCGACTGCCGCAGCTCGCGAAGGGCATCGGTGAGTCGATCAACGTCTTCAAGCGCGAGGTGAAGAAGGACGCACCCGCTGCCGACGACGAGACGACGACGTCGAGCGACACGCGCGACTCGAAGTAGCGCATGGCCGTCACGGCCGGAGCCGCGAAGCGCGGGGGAGCGAACCCCGAGGGGCGCATGCGGCTCATCGAGCATCTGCGCGAGCTGCGCAGGCGCTTCGTCATCTCGTTCGCCGCGATCGCGGTGCTCGGCATCGGCGGCTTCTTCGTGTCCGACTTCGTGCTCGAACTGCTGTCGGCACCGCTCACGACCCTGCAGGAGCAGGGCAGGCTCGTCGAGCTGAACATCACCTACGTCACGCAGGCGTTCGACATCAAGATGCGCATCGGCCTGCTCGTCGGGCTCATCGCGTCGAGCCCCGTGTGGCTGTACCACCTGCTCGCGTTCCTGCTGCCCGGCCTGCACAAGGGCGAGCGCCGCTACGTGTGGGGCTTCCTGCTCGCCGCCGTGCCCCTGTTCCTCGGCGGCTGCACCATGGGCTGGTTCCTGCTGCCGCGCATCATCCAGCTCTTCGTCGGCTTCGCGCCCGACAGCCTCACCTCGTTCCTGTCGGCGCAGGAGTACTTCGACTTCTCGTTCAAGCTCGTCGTCGCGATCGGCCTCGGATTCGTGGTGCCGGTCGTCTTCGTCTTCCTCAACCTCGCCGGCGCCATCACGGGCGCCGCGATCCTCAAGGGCTGGCGCTGGGCCGTGCTCGGCATCGCGCTCTTCGCCGCGTGCGTCACGCCCGCGGGCGAGTTGCTGTCGATGTTCCTCATCGCAGGGCCGATCATCGTGCTGTACTTCGGCGCCGCCGGCATCGCCGTGCTCAACGACCGCCGCCGCGCCAAGCGCCTCGCCGCGGACTCGTCGGTCGGGGCCGCGTGACGCATCCCGCGACCGAGGCCTTCGGCGCAGCGCTCCCGTTCGGCCTCGACCCGTTCCAGCGGCAGGCGTGCGAGCTCGTCGAGGAGGGCCGCAGCGTGCTCGTCGCGGCGCCCACGGGTGCCGGCAAGACGATCGTCGCCGAGTTCGCCATCCACATGACGCTCGCAGCGCCCACGGGCCGCGTCTTCTACACGACGCCCATGAAGGCGCTGTCGAACCAGAAGTTCCGCGAGCTGCAGGCGATCTACGGCGACGACGCCGGCCTGCTCACGGGCGACTCCTCGATCCGTGGCGACGCCCGCGTCGTCGTGATGACGACCGAGGTGCTGCGCAACATGCTCTACGAGGGGCGCGACCTCTCGGACCTGGAGCACGTCGTCATGGACGAGGTGCACTACCTCGCCGACCGCTTCCGCGGCGCCGTCTGGGAGGAGGTCATCATCCACCTCCCGAGCCACGTGCGCATGGTGTCGCTCTCGGCGACCGTGTCGAACGCCGAGGAGTTCGGCGCCTGGCTGCAGGCCGTGCGCGGCGAGACGAGCCTCGTCGTCAGCGAGCACCGGCCGGTGCCCCTCGACGGCCACGTGCTCGTGCGCGGCGCGCTCGTCGACCTGTTCGACTCGCGCGGCGACGCCGACGACCACCGCCCGAGCCGCGAGCTCGTGGAGCGCACGCGCGGCAGCGACGGCTCGGCCGCGCACGGGCACCGCGACCGCGGCGGCCACAACCGGCACGTCGGCCGCGGGCAGCAGGGCCGCAAGGGGCAGCGCCGCGGTGCCGTCGCCCGCGACTCGTTCTCGTGGCGCGGCGATCGCCGGCCGGCACGCGTCGACCGCACGGCCCTCATCGAGCTGCTCGACGACGCGGCGATGCTGCCGGCGATCTGCTTCATCTTCTCGCGCAAGGGATGCGACGCCGCCGTCGAGCAGGTGCTGCGCGGCGGCGTCTCGCTGACGACGGCGGAGGAGCGCGGCGAGATCCGCGCACTCGTCGAGGAGCGTACGCGCAGGCTCGACGAGGCCGACCTCGCCGTGCTGGGCTTCTGGGAGTGGGTCGACGGGCTCGAGCGCGGCGTCGCCGCCCACCACGCCGGCCTGCTGCCGGTGTTCAAGGAGATCGTCGAGGAGCTCTTCCAGCGCCGGCTGCTGCGCGTCGTGTTCGCGACCGAGACGCTCGCGCTCGGCATCAACATGCCGGCTCGCACCGTCGTGCTCGAGCAGCTCGAGAAGTTCAACGGCGAGGCTCGCGTGCGCATCACGCCCGGCGAGTACACGCAGCTCACGGGTCGCGCGGGCCGTCGCGGCATCGACACCGAGGGCCACTCGGTCATCGCGTGGACGGGCGAGCAGACGCCGCAGGAGATCGCGAACCTCGCCTCGCGCCGCTCGTACCCGCTGCAGTCGAGCTTCCGACCGACCTACAACATGGCCGTGAACCTCATCGACCGCTTCGGCGTCGCCCGCACGCGCGGCGTGCTCGAGACGTCGTTCGCGCAGTTCCAGGCCGACCGGTCCGTCGTGCAGCTCGCCCGCAAGGTCGTCGACCAGCGCGCGAGCCTCGACGGCTACGCCGAGTCGATGGCGTGCCACCTGGGCGACTTCGCCGAGTACGCCGCGTTGCGCCGCGAGTCGAGCGACCTCGAGCGCGAGAGCCAGCGCGGCGGCACGAGCCACGCCGAGCGCGACGAGCTGCAGCACCGCCTGCGCGACCTGCGCGCGCTCATGCGCTCGCACCCGTGCCACGCGTGCCCCGACCGCGAGAGCCACGCCCGCTGGGGCGAACGCTACTGGCGGCTGCGCCGCGAGGTCGACCAGGCCGATCGGCAGATCTCGCGCCGTACGGGCCAGGTCGCCGAGCGCTTCGACCGCATCTGCGACGTGCTGCGCACGCTCGAGTACGTCGTGGCCGGCGACGACGGCGAGTCCCACGTGACCGAGGCCGGCGACCGGCTGCGCCGCATCTACGGCGAGCGCGACCTGCTCGTGGCCGAGTCGCTGCGCCGCGGGCTGTGGAACCAGCTCGACGCCGCCGACCTCGCCGCCCTCGTGTGCGCGCTCGTGTTCGAGCCGCGCCGCGGCGAGCAGGCGTCGGAGCGCCACCTGCCCGGCGGCCCGTTCCGCGACGCCCTCGCGGCCACGACGACGCTGTGGGCCGAGCTCGACGACCTCGAGCGCGCGAAGCGCCTGCCCGGCTCCGAGCCGCCGCAGACCGGCCTGTCGGTCGCGATGCACCGCTGGGCGCGCGGCGCGCACCTCGACGTCGTGCTGCGCGACACCGACCTCGCCGCCGGCGACTTCGTGCGCTGGGTGCGACAGACGGTCGACGTGCTCGAGCAGCTGCAGGACGTCGGCACCGCCCGCATCCGCCGCACCGCCCGCGACGCCGTCGAGCGCATCCGCCGGGGCGTCGTCGACCTGGGGCAGGAGGCCTCGTGACCACGACGAAGCCACGGCCGTTGCGCCTGCGCGCGCCGCTGCCCGCCTGGGGATCGGTGCTCTCGGCGCTCGGCGGCGCAGCGCTGCTCGTGCTGTCGTTCCAGCCGTTCGACTGGTGGCCGCTCGTGCTGCCCGGCGTCGCGCTGTCGCTCGTCGCGCTGCGCGGACGCCGCATGTCGGCGGCCTTCGGCATCGGCGCGCTCGCCGGTGCCGCGTTCTTCGGCGTGCACATCCAGTGGATCACCGTCTACCTCGGCCCGCTGCCGCTCGTCGGCCTCACCGGCCTCATGGCGCTGTGGTGGGGCCTCGGCGGCATGCTGCTGACGTTCGCCTGGCGGCTGGGGGAGCGGATGCGCGGACCGTGGGCGCGCCTCGTGCTGCTGCCCGCGCTGCTCGCGGGCGTGTGGATGCTGCGCGAGTCGCTGTCGTCGACCATCCCGTGGGGCGGGTTCTCGTGGGGTCGCCTCGCGTACTCGCAGGCGTCGAGCCCGATCGGCGACACGTCGTCGTGGGTCGGCGCCTCGGGCCTCTCGTTCCTGCTCGCGTTCGTCGCCGGCATCCTCGCATGCCTCGTGCTCGCCCGCGGCATGCTCGTGCGACGTCGCGTCGTCATCGGCGCCGCCATCGCGGTGGGCCTCGTCGCCATCCCCGCGTTCCCCGTCACCGAGACCGGCACCGTACGCATCGGCGCCGTGCAGGGCGACAGCGAGGCCGGGCTGCTCGCGCAGTACGTGGAGGGCGACATCATCCGGCAGCACGCCGAGGCGACCGAGCTGCTCGCGGGCGAGCAGATGGACCTGCTCGTGTGGCCCGAGAACGCCGGCGAGCAGCAGCCGCAGGACTCGCCGTCGTCGACGCGCATCATCGACGACGTGCAGCAGCTCGTCGACGCGCCGATCGTGCTCGGGGCCGTCACCTACGAGCAGGACGGCGACGAGACGCTCTCGTACAACTCCCTGCTGCTGTGGGACGAGGGCGTGCGGGCCGACTACCACAAGCGCCACCCCGTGCCGTTCGCCGAGTACCTGCCCGAGCGCGACTTCTTCGGCCCGATCCTCGACGCGCTCGGATTCCTCGACCTCATCCCGCGCGACTACTCGCTCGACCCGACGAGCGAGAACGCCTTCGACGTCGACGGCATCGCCTACGGACTCGCGATCTGCTTCGACATCATCGACGACGGCCTCGTGCGCGAGATGGTCGCCGACCACGGCGCCCAGATCATCCTCGCGCCCACGAACAACGCCGACTTCGGCGAGGGCTCATGGGAGAACGTGCAGCAGCTCGCCATCGCGCAGCTGCGCGCGCAGGAGGCCGGACGGGCGCTCGTGAACGTGTCGACCGTCGGCACGAGCGCCATGGTGCTGCCCGACGGCACCATGGTCGATAGGCTGCCGCAGTACGAGCCTGGAGCCATGATCGAGACCTTGCCGCTCAGCGACACCGTGACGCCAGCGATGGCCGCGGGTGCCTGGATCGAGCGCGCGATCGCCATCGCGACGCTCGGCGCGCTGCTGGGTCTCGCCCTCGTGAGGAGACGACGTGCCTAGTGCCCTCGTGGTCGTGCCCACCTACGACGAGGTCGACAGCCTCGAGCGCACGATCGGCAGGCTGCGCCAGTCGGTGCCGCATGCGAGCGTGCTCATCGTCGACGACGCGAGCCCCGACGGCACCGGCGAGCTCGCCGACCGCCTCGCGGCGGAGGACGCGGGCATCGAGGTGCTGCACCGCACCGAGCGCGGCTACGGCTCGGCGGTGCGCGAGGGCTTCCGTCGCGGCATCGCCGCAGGCGTCGACGCCATCGCGGTCATCGACGCCGACGGCTCGTACGACGTGGGCCTGCTCGGCGAGATGCTCGAGGCCGTGGGCGAGGAGGTCGACCTCGTGATCGCGTCGCGCTGGGTGCCGGGCGGCGACGTGCGCGCCATGGCCGGCCGACGTCGCGTGCTGTCGCAGGTCGGCAACCGGTACGCGCGCGCAGTGCTCGGCACCGACGTGCAGGACCTGACCTCGGCCTTCCGCGTCTACTCGACACGCGTGCTGCGCCGCATGCCGCTCGATCGCATGCGGTCGGACTCCATCGCGTTCCAGATCGAGCTCGCCGTGCGCGTCGCGCAGGCAGGCGGCCGGATCGTCGAGATGCCGGTGCAGTTCACCGAGCGCGCCGTCGGCGTGTCGAAGACCGACGTGGGCATGGTGCTCGGCACGCTCCGTCGCGTGACGCAGTGGGGCGTGCACGGCATCCGCGCGCGTCCGCGCACGAAGCCGTAGCGAGACCTCGCCGGTCCCAGCCGACGACGAGCGTCAGTCGAGGCAGTACTCGTTGCCCTCGGGATCCTGCATGACGATGAACCCCAGCGAGAGCGGGGGAGCGGGCTCGTGCCTGCGCAGCCGCGTGGCACCGGCGGCGACGTGGCGCTCGCACACGGCCTCGAGCGCGTCCATGCGACCCTCGGGCGGCACGCCGGCGGCGGCGCGGAGGTCGAGGTGCACGCGGTTCTTCGCGGTCTTGCCCTCCGGCACCCGCTGGAAGAAGATCCGCGGGCCGGCGCCGTCGGGATCGACGAGCGCCGACGAGTCGTTGCGCCGCTCGAGGGGCACCTGCATGCGCTCGAGGAACGCATCCCACGCCGCGAGCGGATCGTCGCCGGGCGCGAGCTCGACGCCGGGCGGCGGCGGGTGCACGTAGTCGAGCGCGTCGCGCCAGAACAGCGACAGCGCGGCGGGGTCGTGCGCGTCGAAGGTCACCTGGAGCTCGATGGACATGGCGTCCTCCCTCTTCCGTCGCTCGCGACGCTACCGACGACGACCGACAGGAGCGCGCGGCAGGGTCAGCGCAGCGTCGTCACCGCGAGGTCGGCGCGGTCGGTCACGACGCCGTCGACGCCGAGCGACACGAGCCTGCGCATGTGGAACGGCTCGTTCACCGTCCACACGTGCACCTCGACGCCCGCCGCGTGGAACGCCTCCACCGAGGCGACGTCGACGATGCGGATGCGGCCGAGCCGCTCGGGCACCTGCACGGCGGCGATGCCGTCGAGGATGCGGGCGAGCGCAGCACGACGCCGCAGGCGCACCGCGACGAGCGCACGCGCCATCACGCCGCGCGACGCGCTCGTGGCGACGCCGGGCAGCGCTGCGACCGCTCGCGCTCGCGTCGCGTCGTCGAACGACGTCACGAGCACGCGGCCGACGGCATCCGCCTCGAGGATGGCGCGCGCGGCCGGCTCGACGGCCTCCGGCACCTTGAGATCGAGGTTCCAGCGCGTCTCTGGCAGCGCGGCGAGGCACTCGGCGAGCGTCGGCACGCCGTGGCCTCCGCCGAGGTCGAGCGTCCGCAGCGCCTCCGACGACGTCTCCTCGATGCGCGTCGCATCCTGCGACACGCGCTCGAGCGTGGCGTCGTGCACGAGCATGGCGACGCCGTCGGCGCTCACGCGCACGTCGGACTCGACGTGGGTGGCTCCGACGGCGACGGCCGCGTGGAACGCGGCGAGCGTGTTCTCGGGAGCCTCGGTCGCCAGCCCGCGATGGGCGAGGATGCGCGGCCGAGGCCCCTCGAGGAACGTCACTGCTGCGGCGGGTACGGCGGCTGCTGCGGCGGGTAGGGCGGCTGCGGCGTCGACGGCGGCTGGGGCGCCGTGCCCGGCACCTCCTGCTCCGCCTCGCGCACGGAGTCGAGCGCATCCTCGAGGCCCACGCCGGGCGTCTCGTCGGCGATCGACGTGCCCGACGAGATGGTCGGGGTCTCGCCTGCGCCCTTCGGGTCGATGCCCGAGTCCTGCAGCGTCTCGGCGATCGACGGCACGGAGACGTCGCTCACCGAGTCGGGCTCGAAGGTCTCGTCGAGGATCGACGGGCCCTGGTTGTCCGAGAACGACTTGGTGGCCTTGAAGGGAACCTCGGCCTTGCCCTCGAAGAAGCCCTTGCCGATCTCCTGCAGCGCGTCCGTGAGCTCCGACGGGATGATCCAGAGCTTGTTCGCGTCGCCCTCGGCGAGCTTCGGCAGGGTCTGCAGGTACTGGTAGGCCAGCAGCTTGTTGTCGGCGTCGCCCGCGTGGATGGCCGCGAACACGCGCTCGATGGCCTCCGACTCACCCTTGGCGAGCACGACCTGCGCCTCGGCGTCACCCTTGGCGCGGAGCACCTGCGACTTCGCGTCACCCTCTGCACGGAGGATCGTCGACTGGCGCTGACCCTCGGCCTCGAGGATCTGCGACTGCTTGAGCCCCTCGGCCGTGAGGATGGAGGCGCGACGCTCGCGCTCGGCGCGCATCTGCTTCTCCATCGGCTCGAGGATCGACTGGGGCGGGTCGATCGACTTCAGCTCGACGCGGGTCACCTTGATGCCCCACTTGCCGGTCGCCTGGTCGAGCACGGCGCGCAGCTGCGAGTTGATGACGTCGCGGCTCGTGAGCGCCTCCTCGAGGTTCATCGAGCCGACGACGTTGCGGAGCGTCGTCGCCGTGAGCTGCTCGACCGCCGAGAGGTAGTCGGCGATCTCGTAGGTCGCGGAGCGGGGGTCGTTGACCTGGAAGTAGACGACGGTGTCCATCGCCACGTTGAGGTTGTCCTCGGTGATGACCGACAGCGGCGGGAAGGTGCGCACCTGCTCGCGCATGTCCACGCTGTACGCGAGCCGGTCGATGACGGGCACGAGGATGTTGAGGCCGGGCCCGAGCACGCGGTGGAAGCGGCCGAGGCGCTCCACGATGCCGGTGAAGCCCTGCTTGACGATGCGGATCGATCTGGCGATGATCACGATGACGACGATCAGGACGATCGCGACGATGATCACGGCCAGGCCGAGGCCGAAGAAGTCCATTCCTTTGTCTCCTAGCTGCTCGGTGTCGGTGGTTCTCGGGTGTCTGGGGGCGTCAGCGCTCGGCGGGCACGATGACGAGGGTCGCGCCGTCGACGGCGGTGACGACGACGCGCTCGCCGACGTCGAGGTCGCGCGGGCGGGTGACGGGGGAGAGGCGGGCCGTCCACGTCTCGCCGTTGGTGAGCGTGACCTCTCCCACGAGGCGCACGAACTGCTTCGTGACCTCGCCGCCGAGGCCCGCGATGGCGTCGACGTTCGTGCGCGCGCCCTGCCCGGATCGGTGCAGGCGCTCGAGGAGCGAGGGGCGCACGAGGAACAGCAGCAGCGCCGCGGCGACGGCCGCGATGATGATCTGCGCCCACAGCGGCAGGCCCGTGAGGCTCGCGACCATGCCGACGAGCGACCCGGCGCCGAGCATGAGGAACGTGAGCTCGAGCGTGATGAGCTCGATCACGAGGCAGATCAGGGCGACGGCGAGCCAGCCGACCCACGCCCACATCAGAATGTCCATCCACCCTCCTCGCTGCCCATCGTAGTCAGCGCATCCCGGCGATCCCTGGGCGCGCTCGGAGGGTTCGGAGCCGCGGCGATGCGTGTGCGCGATGTCCCCCGAAGGTAGGGTCGAGGGTCGAGAAGAAGGAGCACTCGTGGAGAACCCGCTGCAGCCGGCATCGCTGGCCGGCAAGGCCGCGCTCGTCACCGGATCGAGCCGTGGCATCGGTGCCGCGACGGTCGCCTACCTCGCCGGTGCCGGTGCCGACGTCGTCGTGAACTACCGCAACAAGGCGCCGCGTGCCGAGAAGGTCGCGGCGGCCGCGCGCGAGGCGGGCGTGCAGGCGCTCGTCGTGCAGGCCGACCTCACCGAGCCCGCGAGCGTCGAGGCGATGTTCCAGGCCGCGAAGGACGCCTACGGCGGCCTCGACGTGCTCGTGATGAACGCCTCGGGCGGCATGGAGGCGGGCCTCGGCGAGGACTACGCCATGCGCCTCAACCGCGACGCGCAGGTCGCGCTGCTCGAGGCCGCCGTGCCCGTGCTGCGCGCGGGCTCGCGCGTCGTCTTCGTGACGAGCCACCAGGCGCACTTCATCCGCACGACGCCGACGATGCCCGAGTACGAGGCCGTCGCGCTGTCGAAGCGTGCGGGCGAGGACGCGCTGCGCGAGCGCATCGTCGAGCTGCAGGCCCGCGGCATCGAGTTCGTCGTCGTGTCCGGCGACATGATCGAGGGCACCATCACGGCGACGCTGCTCGAGCGCGCGAACCCCGGCGCCATCGCGGGTCGCCGCGAGGACGCCGGCCGCCTGTACGACGTCGACGAGTTCGCCGCCGAGGTGGCGCAGGCCGTCGTCGACCCCGTGCCGCACGACCACACGCGCCTCGTGGGCGACGTCTCCGGATTCCAGGGCCGCTGATGCGCTCGGAGCACATCGAGCACCTCGTCGAGCTCTCCCGGCCGGCCGTCCACCCCTCGGGGTGGGCGGTCGTCGCCGCTTCCCGGCCCGACGTCGCCGCCAACCGACGCGTGGGGCAGCTCTGGCGCGTCTCGCTCGCCGACGGCAGCCGCACGCGCATCACGCAGGGCGTCGCCGACGGCGCACCCCAGCTGACGCCCGACGGCACGCGCATCCTCTTCACGCGCGCCGACGCCAAGGGCCGCCCGCAGGTGTGGGTCATGCCCGCCGACGGCGGCGAGCCCGTGCAGACGACGGATGCGCCGGGCGGCGTGACGAGCTTCCGCATCTCGCCGGACGGCACGCGTCTGGCGCTCACGGTGCGCGAGGTGGAGCCGGGCCGCGCGGGCACGGTCGAGGGCCTCACGGCCGAGGCGCAGTCGCCCCGCCGCATCGTCGACCTGCACGCGCAGCGCAACGGCGTCGGCTACCGCATCGACGCCCGCAGCCGCGTGGCGGTCGCGCCGATCCTCGATGTGGGCGCCGAGCCCGACTACGAGCGCGCGCCCGCCCCGGGCGACGCGGGCGCCGACGCGCCTGCGAAGCCCGGCTCGCGCATCCCCGAGGCCACGACGCTCACGTCGGGCGACGTCGAGCACGTCGGCGCCGTGTGGAGCGCCGACGGCTCCGAGGTGCTCGCGATGCGCGTCGACCTCGGCCCCGTGACCGACCTGCGCGGCGCCATCGTCGCGATCCCGGTCGACGGCGGCGACGAGCGCGAGGTGCTCGGCACCGACGCGAACCTGTCGCTCGGCGAGATCGCTGCCGACGCGCACGGCGTGTGGGCCATCGCGCAGGACGTCACCGACTCGGGCATCGACTTCGTCGCCCGCAGCGCGAGCCTCTACCGCGTCGTCGGCGGCGCCGCCGAGCGGCGGACCGACGAGGAGACGGTCGACCTCGCCGAGGGCCACCTCACGATCGTCGAGGACGGCGTGCTCGTGCAGGACCGCACGCGCGGCCGCGTGCAGGTGCTGCACGTCGGCATCGACGGCGTCACGAGGCGCACGACGGATGCGACCGAGGCGACGGGCGTCGCGACGTTCGGCGACCAGGTCGTCGTCACGGTGCAGACCCCCACGTCGTTCGGCGAGCTCGGCATCGTCGAGGCTGACGGCTCCGTGCGCATCCTCACCGACTTCGGCGCAGCGCTGCAGGAAGCGGGCATCACGGTGCCCACCGAGCACGACCTCGTCGTGCGCGACGGCTCCCGCGTGCACGGCTGGGTCTGGATGCCCGAGGGCGAGGGGCCGCATCCCGTGCTGCTCAACATCCACGGCGGCCCGTTCGCGCAGTACGGCGTGCACGTGTTCGACGAGGCGCAGGTCGCGGTCGACGCGGGCTACGCCGTCGTGCAGTGCAACCCGCGCGGCTCGGCCGGCTACGGCCGTGCGCACGGCCTGTCGATCCGGCAGCGCATGGGCACGGTCGACCTGCACGACGTGCTCGACTTCCTCGACGGCGCCCTCGCTGCGCATCCGTCGCTCGACGCCGACCGCGTCGGCATCATGGGCGGCTCGTACGGCGGGTACCTCACGGCATGGACGATCGCGCACGAGGACCGCTTCCGCGCGGCGATCGTCGAGCGCGGCTTCCTCGACCCCGACGCGTTCGTGGGCACGAGCGACATCGGCTCGTTCTTCGGCGACGAGTACGTGGGCACCGACCCCGAGCTCGTCGCGTCGCAGAGCCCCATGGCGGTCGTGTCGCAGGTGACGACGCCGACGCTCGTCGTGCACTCCGAGCGCGACCTGCGCTGCCCGCTCGAGCAGGCGCAGCGGTACTTCGCCGCGCTGCACCGGCAGGGCACCGAGGCCGAGCTGCTCGTCTTCCCCGGCGAGGACCACGAGCTGACGCGCTCGGGGCAGCCGCGCCACCGCATCGAGCGGTTCGACGCCGTGCTCGACTGGTTCGGCAGGCACATCCCCGCCTGATCGGCTGCACGCAGCACGAGGCCCCGCACGCCATGCGCGTGCGGGGCCTCGTGCGCATCGCGGGTCAGTCCTTGCGGGCGCCGACGCGCTCGGCGATGCGCTCGCGCATGCCGTGCTCGTCGTCGAGCCAGTTCTGCCCCTTGTTCTTGAGGAAGAGCACGTAGACCACGAGCGACGCGCCGATGGCGATCGTGACGTAGCCGATGAAGAGCGGCACCTGGCCCGCGCCGTTCGCCGCGGTGTAGAGCAGGGGAGCGGTGCCGCCGAACATCGAGTTCGCCAGCGCGTAGCCGAAGCCGACGCCGAGCGCGCGGATGTGGGTCGGGAACAGCTCGGCCTTCACGACGGCGTTGATCGACGTGTAGCCGGTGAGGATGACGAAGCCGCCGACGAGGATCGCGAACGCCGCGACCGCGTTGGTCTGCTGCGGCAGCCACGTGAGCAGGAACCACGTGTAGAGCACGCCGCCGACGCCGAAGAAGACGAGCAGCGTCTTGCGGCCGACGATGTCGGAGATCCAGCCGCCGAGCGGCTGCAGCAGCATGAGGATCGTCAAGGCGATGAGGTTGATGACGGTGCCGGTGACGACGGAGTCGCCCGCGAAGGCGCCCTTGACGATGTTCGGGCCGTTGACGGAGTACGTGTAGAACGCGACCGTGCCGCCCATCGTGACGAGGAAGCACAGCAGCAGCGGGCGCCACTGATGCACGAGCAGCTCCTTCATCGAGCCCGACTGGCGCGACTCGCCCGTCTTCACGGCGTCGAGGGTGTCGGAGGTGAGCGACTCGTCCATCGTGCGGCGCAGCCAGAACACGACGACGGCGGCGACGCCGCCGATGCCGAACGCGACGCGCCAGCCCCACTCGGAGATCGCGGTCGTGTCGAGGGTGAGCACCATGACGAGCAGCGTCGCCTGCGCGAGCACGTGGCCGCCGACGAGCGTCACGTAGTGGAACGACGAGAGGAACCCGCGGCGGCCGGGGATCGCGGCCTCCGACATGTACGTCGCCGACGTGCCGTACTCGCCGCCGGTCGCGAAGCCCTGCGCGAGGCGGCAGAGCACGAGGATGACGGCGGCGCCCGCACCGATGACGGCGGCGGTGGGCGTGATGGCGATGACGAACGAGCACGCGGCCATGAGCGACACGGACACCGTGAGCGCGTAGCGGCGGCCGCGGCGGTCGGCGAGGCGGCCGAAGAACCACGAGCCGAGCGGGCGCATGAGGAACGTCACGGCGAAGATCGCCCAGATGTAGATGCCGGAGTTCTGGTCGTCCTCGGCGAAGAACTGCGACTCGAAGTACGAGGCGAAGACCGAGTAGACGTAGACGTCGAACCACTCGACGAGGTTGCCCGCCGAGCCCTTCAACGTGTTGGAGACGGATCTGCGGAGGCTCGCGGGAGCGTGGGTCGTCGTCGACATGCGCTCCATCCTGGGGTCGGGCGAGGCCTGCAGCGGTGTGCGGGAGCGGATCCTTACGCGGCCTTTACGTTCGCCCTGCACGGCCCGGGGGCCGCGGCATGCCTACCATGCAGGGTGCGTGTGCTCATCGCAGAGGACGACGCCTCGGTCGCCGGGGCGCTCGCCGCCGTGCTCGCGCGCGCCGGCCACGAGACGACGGGCGTCGCCCGCGGCGGCGACGTGCTGCTGCGGCATCGCGACGCCGAGCTCGTGCTGCTCGACCTCGGCCTCGAGGACATGGACGGCCTGGAGGCGCTGCGCAGGCTGCGGGCCGTGAGCGACGTGCCCGCCATCGTCGTGACGGCGCGCGGCGACGAGCGCTCGACCGTGCGCGCGCTGCGCCTCGGCGCCGACGACTACCTCGTGAAGCCCGTGCGCATGCACGAGCTGCTCGCGCGCATCGAGGCCGTCGCGCGCCGGCGCGGGACGCGGGATGCCGGCGCCGCCGACGCCGTGATGGTGGGCGACGTGCGCATCGACCTCGCTGCGCACCGCGTCTCGACGCCGGCCGGCGACGTCGCGCTGACGCCGACGGAGCACGCGCTGCTCGCGGTGCTCGCGCGCCGGGTGGGCGTGGCCGTGAGCAGGCAGCAGATCCTCGACGAGGTGTGGGGCGACGCGTACGCGGCGACGTCGCGCTCGTACGACGTGCACCTCGCGCAGGTGCGGCAGAAGCTGCCCGGGCTCACGATCACGACGATCCGCGGCTTCGGCTGCCGCCTCGAGGAGGGCGACGCCGCGTGAGGCTGCGCGTGCTGCTGCCGCTGCTCGTGCTGGGCCTGCTCGCGGTGTGCGCCATCGTCGTGCCGGTCGCCGAGGGCATCGCGGTGTCGCGCACGCAGCAGCTCACGCTGCAGCGGGCGACGGCGATGGACCAGATCGTGCAGCGCGCCGCCGCGGCCGTGCGCGACGACGACGCCGACGACCTCGCCCGCTACCTCGACCGCCTCCACTCGACGTACGGCGAGGCCGTGCTCGTCGTCGACGCGGGCGGCGACGTGCTCGCCTCGGCGGGCGACATCGGGCGCGGCGCCGAGGTCGAGCGGCTCATGCTCACGGCATCCCGCGCGGTGCCGCAGTGGTCGCTGCCGACCGTCGTGCCGTGGAGCCCCGACGTGGCGCTCGTCGCCGAGCCCGTGCTCGCCGATGCGAGCGTGCCCGTCGCGGCCGTCGTGCTCGCCGTCGACCTCACGTCGGCGCGCGCCGACGTCGTGCGGTCGTGGCTGCTCGTAGCGCTCGCAGGGCTCCTCGGGCTCGCGACGCTGCTCGTCGCCTCCCTGCAGTGGACGCGGTGGGTGCTGCGCCCCGTGCGCGCGCTCGACGCCGCGGCGACGGCGCTCGCCGAGCATCGGGATCCCGACCTGCGCGCCGAGTCGGGGCCGCCCGAGCTGCGCACGCTCACCGACTCGTTCCGCCGCATGGCGTCGAGCGTCGAGGATGCGCTCGAGCAGCAGCGCGGGTTCGTCGCCGACGCCTCGCACCAGCTGCGCAACCCGCTCGCGGCCGTGCGGCTGCGGCTCGACGCCTCGTCGCGCGACGCGCCCGACCCCGAGATGCTCGCGGCCGTCGACGGCGACCTCGATCGACTCGAGCGTACCGTCGACCGCATGCTCGACCTCGCCGACGCCGAGCATCGCGCGACGGCCGAGGCGAGCGGCCGGCGCTCCGGCTTCGCGGAGGCGTCGCCGCGAGCGCACGTGACGTCGGCCGTGGCGCTCGCCGAGCCGTGGATGGGCAGGCTCGCGGGCACGGGCCAGCACCTCGTCGTGGAGGGCGACGACGAGCTCGCCGTTGCGTGCCGGCGCAGCGACCTCGAGGAGATGGTCGAGATCGCGATCGACAACGCACGCAAGTACGCGGGGGAGGGCGCGACGGTGCGGCTGCGCCTCGCACGCTCCGGCGAGCGCGTCGTGCTCACGATCGCCGATGACGGGCCCGGCCTCGAGGCCGACGACCTCGCGCGCGCCGGCACGCGCTTCTGGCGCGCGTCGGCGCACGGCGGGCTGCCGGGCACGGGGCTCGGGCTCGCGATCCTGCGCGAGCTCGCCCGCGCGAACGACGCCACCGCGACGGTCGGCGTCGCCGACGAGGGCGGGCTCGCCGTCACGCTCGGCCTGCGAGCCGCGTCGTGATGGCCGACGCGACCCTCGCGCGCCGCACCGTGCTCGTCGGCGCGGCGGCGGCCCTCGCATCCGCCCTCGCCGGCTGCACGCTCGGGCAGGCGCCGACGCGCCTCGCGATGGCGTGCGGCGAGCGCGGCGGCACGTACGTGCAGTTCGGCGACCTGCTGCGCGCCGTGCTCGCCGACCGCGGCACCGCGACGCTCGAGGTGCTCGAGTCGGGCGGCAGCGTCGACAACCTCGCGATGCTCGCAGCCGGCGATGCCGACCTCGCGATCGCCCTCGCCGACGCCGTCGCCGAGCACGACGGCGAGCTCGTCGCGATCGGCCGGGTCTACCAGAACTACCTGCAGTGCGTCGTGCGTGCGGAGGGCCCCGTGGCGACGCTCGCCGACCTCGCCGGTCGACCGGTCGCGGTGGGTGCGCCCGGCTCGGGGGCTGCGCTCACGGCCGCGCGCGTGCTCGACGTCGCGGGGCTCGCGACGGGAGCCGACGGGGTGGTGCCGATCGCGCTGCTGCTGCCGGAGGCGGTCGACGCGCTGCGCGACGGCACGATCGATGCGTTCTTCTGGTCGGGCGGCGTGCCGATCCCCGAGGTGCTGCGCCTGCAGCAGGACGTCGCCGTGACGCTCGTCGACCTCACGGCGACGCTGCCGGCACTCACGGCCGCGCATCCCGGCGTCTACGCCTCCACGTCGGTGCCGAGCGGCGTCTACGACACGCCCGGGCCCATCCCCGCGATCGGCGTCTCGAACCTGCTGCTCGCCCGCCCCGACCTCGCCGACGACGTCGCCGCCCGCCTGGTCGACGCGCTCGTCGACGACGCCGAGGCGCTCGTGCCCGACGACTCCGTGGGCGTGCAGTACCTCACGGCGTCGAACCTGATCGACGCGGATCCCGTGCCCCTGCATCCCGCCGCGCAGCGCCGCTACCGCGAACGCTACGGCTGACGTCGACACGCCCTCGACGCGACCCCTCGCCACCGTAGGATCGTGTCCGTGGACGCCCTCGCCGTGGATCAGCTGCCCGTCACCGCCACCGAGATCGCCTCGTGGGCGATCGCGCTCATCGCCGTCGCGATCGTCGTGGTCGGCGGCATCGTGCTGCTCGTCTCGCGCCGCCGCAAGGCGCAGGATGCCGCCGCCGAGCCCGCGGCCACCGACGCCGACGGCACGGGCACCGGCCCCACGGATGCCTGACGACGCCAGGGGCGTGCGCCGCACGGCGCGCGTGCTGTGCGTCGACGAGACCGGTGCGACGTTGCTGTTCCACACGCGGTGGGACCTCGAGCTGCTGCCACCGCGCTGGCTCACGCCCGGCGGTGGCATCGAGGCCGGCGAGACCGAGCGCGAGGCTGCCGTGCGCGAGCTCTTCGAGGAGACGGGCCAGCGCATCCGCAAGCGCGACCTCGTCGGCCCGATCGGCCACGCGCGCGTGCCGCATCCCGACGGCCACCCCTACTCGGCGACCGACGCCGTGACGTTCCTCTGGCGGACGCCGCGCTTCACGCCCGTCGACGACCACCGCATGGCCGACGAGCTCGACGACATCCTCGCCCACCGCTGGTGGACGGCCGACGAGATCCGCGCATCCGACGACGACTTCAGCGCCGAGGACGTGCTCGGCGCGCTCGACCGCCTCGCGGGCGGCGCACCGCAGCCGGGCGATGCCGTGCGCGTCGAGGGTGCGAAGTGGAACGGCAAGCCGCACTGGCGCTACGACGCCCGCGTGCTCGGCACCGACGAGCACGGCCTGTGGATCGGGGTCGACGCCGGCACGACGGTGCAGAAGGGCTGGCGCAAGGAGTACCTCACGGGCCACGCGTTCGTGCGGCTCGTGCCGCCGACGACCATCGCGTGGGACGACGGCTCGTGGATGCTGCCGGGCTGGTGGGATCGCGCCGACGTCGACGCGTACGTCGACGTGACGACGCCGCCGACCGTGCGCCGCGACGAGTCGGGGGAGGGTTGGATCGTCGAGTACGTCGACCTCGACCTCGACCTCGTCGTGCCGGCGAGCGGCCTGCCCGCGTGGATCGACGACGAGGACGAGTTCTCGGCCAGGTCGGTGTCGCACGGCTGGCCGTCGTGGCTCGTCGAGCGCGCCCGCGCCGTCGCCGACGACCTGCTCGCCCGCTCGTCGAGCACGCCTGCGGTGGCGATGGAGGCTGGGCACGCCTGGCTCGCGCAGCAGCTCGAGGACGCCGAGCAGGACTGACCCGCTAGGCCGCCTGCACCTCGCGCTCGGCGGTCGCGACGAGCGCATCCCGATGGCCCGGCTTCACGACGTCGGAGTCGAGCCCCTCGAGCACGGCGGCGTGCACGCGCGCGACGCCCGCCTCGGAGACGAGGCCGAGCCCGTGCGCGATGCGCGCGGCGCCCGAGTACGTCTGGAACGTCGACACGCCCTGCTGCGACCACCGCTCGCGGCGATCGGCGGCGACGCCCGTGACGTCGTGGATGAGCACGCGCGCGACGAACTCCGGGGCTCGAGCGACCATCGCGGCACCGACCTGCGGGTCGGCCTGGCCCGAGTCGCCCACGAAGACGTAGCGGCACTCGGGGAAGAGCTGCCGCTCGTGCTCGAAGTTCTGCAGCTTGCGCGCCGCGATCGACGCCTTCGTCGCGATGTTGAGGAACGAGCCGCCGAGCACCGTGTGCGGCGGCAGGCCCAGCGGCTCGAGCGCGTCGCGCGTGTACTGCGCGATGAGGTCTCGCGGCCCCTCGGGGCGCGCGGTGACGAACGTGAGGTCGCCCGGGCGGCCGGGCTCGGCCGCGGCGCCGTCGTCGAGCTCGCGCAGGAAGGCCACGACGCCCGGGTAGACGCTGCCGCGCACGAAGCGGCGGTCGTGCAGCATCGCCTTCACGGTGTCGTCGATGTCGCTGAGGATGCGCAGCTCGTGATGCTCCAGCCCGGCAGCCTCCTCGCGGATGCGGCGCAGCACGTGGTGCCGGTCGACGAACGTGAGGCGCTCGAAGACGACGTGCTCGAGGTCGTGGCGGTCGCCCGTCGCGTTGAGCAGGTACTTGAAGTCGCGGAACTCCTCGCCCTCGAGGGAGTCGAACACGCCGCGGATCGACCCCGAGAACGTGCCGCGGTTGCGCAGCGAGCGCATGGCGTGCACGACGTCGGCGAGCACGGCGGCCGAGAGGTCGCGGGCGCGGTCGAGGCACAGCAGCGCCGCGAGCTCCGCGCGCCGATCGCGGGCGAGCAGCGGGCCGTCGAACGCGCGCATGAGCCGGTCGAGGTCGAAGCCGGTCAGCACGGCGTCGAGGTCGTCGGCGCGGGCGAGCGTGGCGAGGATGCGCGAGCGGGCGTCGGTCATCGGTCTCCTCCTGAGCGGTCTGCTCGAGTCGTGTCGCCAGCGGGTCGCCGCACGAGCAGCACGCCGGGGTCGATCCACGCGTCGAGCGCGGTGATGCGGCCGTGGGCGTCGCCGTCGAGCTGCACGGGGATGCGGTCCGCCTCCAGGCGCACGCGCCGGCCCGTGCGATGCGACAGCACGCCCTCGGCGCGCGCGAGGCCCATGCCGGCGGCGGCGATGCGCCCCCAGTGGGCGATGCGGCGCGGCGACACGGCGGCGACGTGCAGCAGGCCGTCGTCGGGCCGCGTGTCGGGCACGACGCGCAGGCCCAGCGTGATGCGGGCCGTGTTGTGCACGAGCACCGTCCACGCCTCGGTGCGCATCCACGGCTCCTCGTCGAGCCGCGCGCGCACGGCGTGCAGCGGATGCGCGAACCGGCGCATGCCGGCGACGACGTAGGCGCCCCACCCGAGACGGCGCTTGCGGGCGAGCGATGCCGCCTCGACGGCCGTGGCGTCGTGGCCGATGCCGACGACGACGAGGAAGACGCGCGGCGCGTGCTCGCGGCCATCGGCGTGCAGCACCACGCGCCCGAGGTCGGTCGGCAGGGGAGCGGCGTCGAGCGCGATCGCCGCCGCGCGCGCGAGGTCGCGCAGCGGCAGGTCGAGGTTGCGGGCGAAGAGGTTCGCCGTGCCGGCGGGCACGATGCCCATCGGCACGCCCGTGCCGGCGAGCACGTCGGCCACGTCGCGGATCGTGCCGTCGCCGCCCACGGCGATCACGGCATCCGCGCCCTCGCCGATCGCGTCGCGTGCGAGCGCATCCGCTCGTCGCTCGCCCGTCCATCGCACGTCGAGCGCGCCGCGCGCCTCGAGGGCGCGCACGCCGCGCACCGATGCGCGCGCGATCGGGTTCGCGATGACGACCGGCACGCGCGCCAGGCTAGCCCCGCCTGCTGGAGGCCGCGCTCAGCGGGCCGCGAGCACGCGGGTGGATGCATGGCGCGGCTCCTGCGAGCGAATAGCGTGGAGCCGTGACCCACGCGAGCCAGCACCCCGCCACCATCGCCGTCACGGCAGGCCGCCCGCCCGCCGAGTCGGATCAGCCGCTCAACGCGCAGATCATGCTCGCGTCGTCGTTCATCGCAGGCGGCGACCTCGAGTACGCGCGCTTCCAGAACCCGACGTGGTCGGCGCTCGAGGAGACGATCGGTCAGCTCGAGGGCGGCCGTGCGCTCGCGTTCGCATCGGGCATGGCCGCCGTCGCCGCCGTGCTCGACCAGGTGCCGCACGGCGGCCGCGTCGTCGTGCCGCGCCACGCGTACCAGGGCTCGCTCGGCCTGCTCGAGCAGCACCGCGTCGCCGGCCGCATCGAGCCCGTGCTCGTCGACGTCGAGGACGTCGACGCCGTCGTCGCCGCGATCCCCGGCGCGGCGCTCGTGTGGATGGAGACGCCCACGAACCCGGCGCTCGAGGTCGCGGACCTGGCGCGCATCGTCGCCGCGGCGAAGGAGGCGGGCGTGCCCGTCGCCGTCGACAACACGTTCGCGACGCCGCTGCTGCAGCGGCCGCTCGAGGATGGCGCCGACGTCGTCGTGCACTCGGCCACGAAGCTCATGTCGGGCCACTCCGACGTCATCATGGGTGCCGTCGTGACGAACGACGACGACTGGTTCACGCGTCTGCACGGCAACCGCTCGCTGCACGGCGCCATCCCGGGGCCGTTCGAGGCGTTCCTCGTGCTGCGGGGCCTGCGTACGCTCGACGTGCGGCTCGAGCGCGCGCAGGCGACCGCGAAGGCCGTCGCCGCAGCGCTCGAGGCGCACCCCGCCGTGTCGCGCGTGCGGTACCCGGGCTTCTCGACCGTCGTCTCGTTCGAGGTCGAGTCGGCCGAGCGTGCCGATCGCGTCGTCGCGGCCGTGCAGCTCGCGCGCCACGCGACGAGCCTCGGCGGCGTCGAGACGACGCTCGAGCGCCGGCGCCGCTGGGCGAGCGAGTCGAAGAGCATCCCCGAGGGCCTCATCCGTCTCTCGGTCGGCATCGAGCACGCCGACGACGTCATCGCCGACCTGCTGCAGGCGCTCGACGCGTAGCGACGTCGCCGACGCTCCGTCGGCGGAGGATGCACCGGTCGGAGGTCGGTCCTAGGCTGATCGAGCGTCGAGGGATCCGCGGCGCGTCGACTCGACCGACGGAGCACCATGACCGCCGCGCAGCATCCCGCCGACAGCCACGACCTCATCCGCGTGCAGGGTGCGCGCGAGAACAACCTCAAGGACGTCTCGGTCGACATCCCGAAGCGCCGGCTCACGGTGTTCACGGGCGTCTCGGGCTCCGGCAAGTCGTCGCTCGTGTTCGGCACGATCGCCGCCGAGTCGAAGCGCATGATCGACGAGACGTACCCGGCGTTCGTGCAGGGCTTCATGCCGTCGCTCGCGCGGCCGGAGGTCGACCGGCTCGAGGGGCTCACGACGGCGATCATCGTCGACCAGGAGCGGCTCGGCGCGAACCCGCGCTCGACGGTCGGCACCGCGACCGACGTCAACGCGATGCTGCGCATCCTCTTCTCGCGGCTCGGCGACCCGGCGATCGGCTCGCCGAACGCGTTCTCGTTCAACGTGCCGAGCGTGAAGGTGTCGGGCACGATGACGATCGAGCGCGGGGGAGCGTCGGAGTCGATCGAGCGCGCCGAGACGATGCTCGGCGGCATGTGCCCGCGCTGCGAGGGCCTCGGCCGCATCAACGACATCGACCTCACGCAGCTGTTCGACGACTCGAAGTCGCTGCTCGAGGGCGCCATCACCGTGCCCAACTACACGGCCGACGGCTGGCTCGTGAAGATCTTCGTCGCCTCCGGGTTCGTGCCCGGCGACGTGCCCATCCGCGACTTCACCGCCGAGCAGCGCCACGACTTCCTCTACCGCGACCTCACGAAGGTGAAGGTCGAGTCGATGAACATGTCGTACGAGGGGCTCGTGCCGAAGATCCAGAAGTCGATCCTGTCGAAGGACAAGGAGTCGATGCAGCCGCACATCCGCGCGTTCGTCGACCGTGCAGTCACCTTCCAGTCGTGCCCCGACTGCGACGGCACGCGCCTCGCCGAGCCCGCACGCTCGTCGAAGGTCGCGGGGCTGTCGATCGCGGATGCGTGCCGCATGCAGATCTCCGACCTCGTCGCATGGGTGCGTTCGATCGACGATCCGTCGGTGGCGCCGCTCATCCAGGCGCTGTCAGCGACGCTCGACTCGTTCGTCGCGATCGGCCTCGGCTACCTGTCGCTCGACAGGTCGTCGGGCACGCTCAGCGGGGGAGAGGCGCAGCGCACGAAGCTCATCCGTCATCTCGGCTCGGCGCTCACCGACGTCACGTACGTGTTCGACGAGCCGACGATCGGTCTGCACCCGCACGACATCCAGCGCATGAACGATCTCCTGCTGCAGCTGCGCGACAAGGGCAACACCGTGCTCGTCGTCGAGCACAAGCCCGAGACGATCGCGATCGCCGACCACGTCGTCGACCTCGGCCCGCGGGCGGGCTCGGACGGCGGCACGATCCAGTTCGAGGGCACGGTCGAGGGCCTGCGCGGCTCGGGCACGCTCACGGGCACGCACCTCGACGATCGTGCGGCGCTCAAGGATGCGGTGCGCTCCGGGTCGGGCGCCATCGAGGTGCGCGGCGCGACCGCGAACAACCTCTCGGGCGTCGACGTCGACGTGCCGCTCGGCGTGCTCACGGTCGTGACGGGCGTCGCCGGCTCGGGCAAGTCGTCGCTCGTGCACGGCTCCATCGGCACGCGCGACGGCGTCGTGACGATCGACCAGACGTCGATCCGCGGCTCGCGCCGCTCGAACCCGGCCACGTACACGGGCCTCCTCGAGCCCGTGCGCAAGGCGTTCGCGAAGGCCAACGGCGTGAAGCCCGCGCTGTTCAGCGCGAACTCCGAGGGCGCGTGCCCCACGTGCAAGGGCGCCGGCCTCATCTTCACCGACCTCGGCCCGATGTCGACGGTGTCGACGACGTGCGAGGACTGCGGCGGCAAGCGCTTCATGGCGTCGGTGCTCGAGTACACGCTCGGCGACCTCGACATCAGCGAGGTGCTGGGGCTGTCGGTCGCCGAGGCGCGCGCGTACTTCGCCGCACCGGCGTCGAAGGTGCCGGCGGCGCTGTCGATCGTCGAGCGCCTCGCCGACGTGGGCCTCGGCTACATCAAGCTCGGGCAGCCGCTCAACACGCTGTCGGGTGGCGAGCGTCAGCGCCTCAAGCTCGCGGTGCAGATGGCCGAGGAGGGCGGCGTGTACGTGCTCGACGAGCCGACGACCGGCCTCCACCTCGCCGATGTGCAGCACCTCCTGGGCCTGCTCGATCGCCTCGTCGACTCGGGCAAGACCGTCATCGTCATCGAGCACCACCAGGCCGTCATGGCCCACGCCGACTGGATCGTCGACCTCGGCCCCGGCGCCGGCCACGACGGCGGCCGCATCGTCTTCGAGGGCACGCCCGCCGACCTCGTCGCCGCGCGCTCGACGCTCACGGGGGAGCACCTCGCCGAGTACGTGGGCGCCTGATGGCATTCAGGATTCTCACAGGTTCGGGGGAGTGATGACGAAGCGCACGGGGATCTCGCGGGCGTTCCTGCCGCTCGCGGCGCTCTTCGGCATCCTCACGTTCGTGTTCCTGCCACTCGGCCAGGCGCTCTGGATCGTCTGCATGCCCATCGCGGCGACGTTCGTCGTGCTCGCAGTGCGCACGCGCGACGAGAACGAGTCCGACGAGGACGTCGAGGACGCCATCGACGAGTCACGCTGATGGCTGGATTCGTCGAGTCGATGGCTGCGAAGCGGCTGCAGCGACAGATCTGGCGGCGCAGCCATGCGCTCATGCCGTCGATCGAGCTGCCGATGCCGCCGTGGGGTCCCGAGGTCCCACAGGACCTCGTGGACATCGCCGCCGACGTGCTGGTGCTGGATGCGTCGCTCGCTGGGTCGCGCACCTGGCAGCTCGACGAGGTCGGCGCAGGCTTCCGTCGCGAGGCGCTCGCGAACGCGCAGTCGATCCATGAGCGCTGCGCGGCACAGGGCCTGACGACCACGGCGGACGCCGTGCGATTCGTGCAGTCGTCGCTCCGCGCCTGGGAGACGATCGCACTGCGCTGAGCCCGCTTCCGCGACACGACGCAACGCCGATAATGCACATTATGTCGGATCGAAGCGAACGCGACCCCCTGCTCGCACGGTCGGTGGCCAGATCCGAAGCCGCTCGTATCGCTCGAGGGCGCGCGTAGGCGAGGCGCCCCGCCAGCCCGAGCGGGACGCCGACGAACATCAGCAAGGCCGGCGCGAACGCGGGAACGGTCTCGCCTACGACCGTGATCGAGATGATGCCCAGCGTGAAGATGATGATGGCAACGCCACCGGAGATCCACTGCTTTGCTCCATTCAGCGAACCTCGCGGCCGTGCGTCGCGTCATCCGGCTGCAGGCTCCGCCGTACGGCGTCGACCTGATGTGCCTGCAGACCGAGCTCCATGGTGCCGCGGTCGGTCTCGACGTCGATGATGTGCAAGGAAGGGTTCACGGTGAGCAGCTGGCGCTTCGACGGGCGCCGACCGAGGTCGGGGCCGACGGCGGTGACGGCGAAGTCGACCGGATCGCCCAGCACGAAGCGCACCTGCCATCGGTAGCGGTGGAACCGCAACCGCCCGGGCGCCACCTCGATGTGTCCGTGCTGCCACCGGCGCTCCCCCGCCGGGCGCATCGCGACCTCGAGGCGCTGCCCGAACGCGCGCCGCCCCACCAGCAACCCGACGAGCACGCCGACACCCGCCCCGACGACCGTGACCACGATCGCGATGACCACGAGGAGCGGCTCGAGATGCCAGCCCGACGCGAACTGGACGATGACGACGGCGCCGACCCCGACCACCAGACCGATGCCAGCGCCGATCAACTGGAAGCCGCGGCCCTTGAGCAGCGGTGGCTTGCCGGCCATGGTGCCTCCTCGTCGCGACGCGATGTGCCCACCGAGCCTAGTCGGGCCGCTTGTCAGCCGAACGGAATCGGCGCTGTGAGATCGGCCCGCCCGAGCAGCACGATCGCGGCGACCACCACGACCGCGATCAGCCCGCAGAGCACCCAGCGCCGGCGCAAGCACGCGAACGTCGCGTACGCCAGTCCGGCGAGGATCACCTCGCCGAGCAGGAAGCACGCGTACGTCTGCGCGACGCGCTGCACGTCGTCGGCACCGATGAACGCCCGGTAGCCGACGGTGCCGAGGCCCACGGCGAGGGTCAGCGCTCCGAGCGCTGCCACGGTGTGCCCCGCGAACTTCGTGCCCTCGATGCGGTCCTCGACCTCCTGCTCCCCCACGTCGGCGAGGTGGTCCCGCACGATCGTCGGCAGCTCGCCGTCGAGCACGAGGTAGTCGCGCACCGCCGCCTCGCTGCGGAACCCGACCAGGGATCGCCGCAGCGCCCGCCGCTCGCGATCCGTCAACCGATCGACGTCGTGCGCACCCCAGCGCCCCACCTGATCGGGATGGTCCACCCGTCGATGCAGGTCGGCGAGCGCCTCACGGTACGCGGGCACGGTCGGATGCGCACGCGCCCGCGCGCCCAGCAGATCCCACGCGGCACGGTGCTCGCCGGCATCGAATCGCGCCCGTGCGGCGTCGATCGCCATGCGGTGCGTCGCGTCGTCCATGAGATGCATCATGTCGCACTCTCGCCAGCCGCTCCTCGTGGATCGCCTCGCGGAGCGCGCCGCGGGCGACCGCCCAGAACCGCGTGCGCTCTGCGACATCATGGGCACGTGACCCTCGACCCGACTCGCGTTGGACCACGCCTTCGCGTGCTCGACGTGCTCGAACGCCGTGTGCGCGAGGTCGTCGGAGACCGCGGCACGGTCGAACGATCCGAGATCGGATACGACTGGGACGTCCTCGAGGTGACGCCCAGCCGACCCGACGCTCGAGCGATCACCATCTCCTCCGAGGATCGACTCCTGGTGATGCTCGGACGCGACACGGGGCACTTCTCCGTGACCTACGACGACGACGGCATCGCCATGGCGACGGCGCTCATGGAGGCGACGATCGCTGGGCACATCATCGAGCATCCGAGCTGGCTCGGCATGCGAGTGACGGTGCGCCTCGCCGATGGGCGCCGGCGCTCGACGTACGCGTTCGCGGTACCGCCGGTGCTCTTCGGGAAGCGGCGCAACGTACCGATCCGCCGCTACGTCGCCTATTGATCGGCCACCGATCGCGCGGTGGTCGGCCGCCGCAGATCCTCGCCGCGCATACGCTGCGACCGTGGACCTCTCGACGCATCCCTTCGACACGACCGACTGGAGCGCCATCGCTCCCGAGCGCCATGCGGGCGAGACCGGCGAGGCGCTCTGGCGCACGCAGACGATGGGCACGACGCGCGTGCGCATGGTCGACTACTCCCCCGGCTACCTCGCCGATCACTGGTGCTCGCGCGGCCACGTGCTGCTCGTGCTCGACGGCGAGCTCACGACCGAGCTCGACGACGGTCGCACCGTGACGCTGCGCCCCGGCCAGAGCTATGCGGTCGGCACCGACATGGAGGCGCACCGGTCGTCGACGACGACGGGCGCGCGACTCTTCATCGTCGACTGAGGATGCGCCCGCCGGCTACGACCGGCGGGTGAAGATCTGGTGCACGACGCCAGACGGCGACGCCGTCGACGCGATGTCGAACTGCTCCTCGAGGCCCTCGAGGCCATCCCACAGCCGCACGCCGCGCCCGAGCACGACGGGCGAGACGACGAGGTGCATCTCGTCGACGAGGTCGGCCTGCAGGAACTCGCGCACCGTCGTCGGGCCGCCGCCGAGCCGCACGTCGAGGCCGCCTGCGAGCTCGGCTGCGAGGGCGAGCGCCTCCGCCGGCGGGAGATCGCGGAACGTGAACGTCGTCTCCCCCAGCGTGATGTCCGGCCGCTCGTGGTGCGTCAGCACGACGACGGGGCTGTGGAACGGCGGCTCGTCGCCCCACCAGCCCTCCCACTCGAGGTCCTCCCACGGCCCCTCCTGCGGCCCGAACTTGCCGCGACCCATGATCTCGGCACCGATGCCGTGGTGCGTGCGCGCGGCGAACGCGTCGTCGACGCCCGTCGTGCCCGAGCCGACCGCCTCGTCCTCGTGGCCCGTGCCCTGCACGAACGTGCGAGTCGGGAAGAACCAGCCCATGAGCCGCATGCCCGCGTGGCCGAACGGCGCCTCGAACGTGCGCCCCTCCCCCGTCGCGAACCCGTCGAGCGAGATGGCGAGGTTGTGGACGCGCAGCTTCGTCATGCGCTCACGCTAGACCCGGAGGTCGCCGTCGGCATCCGCGATCTCGGCCTCGAGGGCCCGCAGCGCACGCCGGTAGCGATGGAGGTGCAGGGACGTCGCGACGATCGAGCTCGCGGACAGTGCCACCACGCCCCAGAGGATCGGATGCGCGACCGCAGCGAGCACCGCGAACCCCGTGGCGCAGATCACCTGCACGACGATGCTGCCGGCGCACCCCGCCTCGACCCAGCGCGGTCGTGAGAGCAGGATGCGCTCGCGAAGGTGCTCGGGTCGCGCGCTGCGCCGCACCACGATGATCGGCAGCGCGACCGCGAGCACGGCCGTGACGACGACGAGGATCGCGATCGCAGGCGGAGCACTCGGGTCGAGCACCGAGGATCAGCCCTGACCTGGCCCGCCGAGCATCTCGCCCGGCGGAGGCGTCGGGCACACCGTCGTGTCGCCGAACGCGCCGACCTCGGCGCGCACGACGACGCCGCCGGGCGCGACCGCGGCGGTGAGCGCCATGCCCTCGAGCGCGCCGAGCTCGGGCACGAGGCCGACCGAGGCGCCGTCGACGTGCGCGCCGTCGTCGGCGTACGGCTCGGGCATCGAGCTGACGAGCCCGGGCCCAGGGTTCGCGGCGAGCCAGTTCACGGTCTCGATCACGTCCATGTCGGGCACCTGCCAGTAGCCGGCCGCGAGCCCCATGGGCGCGCACCACCATCCCTGCTCCTGGAGCCCGAGGAACGCCACGTCGCGCGGGCGCTCGTCGAGCCGCACGGCCCCGGCCGGCACGACGACGCCGGCGAGCCACGCGTCCGCCTGCGCCTGCCCCGCGGCGTCGGCCTCCGGCATCGTGCCATCGGTGAAGACGCGGGCCGGCCAGGCCGTTGGGTCGAGCACCGGCTCGTCGAGCTCGACCGCCTCGACCGAGGGCTCGGGCGTCGGCTGCGACGCGGCATCGCCCTCGGCGCCGGGATCGCCCGATGCCGCGCAGCCCACGAGCGTCAGCACGGCGAGCGCAGGCAGGATCGAGAGTCGGTGTCGCAGCATGCTGCGACGGTACCGACGACGCCTGGGAGGAGTCCTCGGTCGCGCCGCCCGTCAGCGTCGCGCGTAGTGCAGGTGCACGAGCCCCGATGCGAACGCCCGCTGCTCGACGAGGTCGAGGTCGAGCCGCACGTCGTCGGGCCAGAACCGCGTGCCGCCACCCACGACGCTCGTCGTGACGAACTGATGGAACTCGTCGACCAGCCCGGCGCGGATGGCCTGGGCGGCGAGCGTCGGCCCATCGATCGTGAGATCCGCGGTCGCGGACTCCTTCAGCGCGCGCACCGCATCCACGTCGAAGTCCCGTTCGATGCGCGTGCGCTCGCTCGGGACCTCCTGCAACGTCGTCGAGTAGACGACCTTCTCGGCACGCTGCCAGTCGCGCGCGTAGTCGACGATGTGCGGCGGTGCATCGGGCAGCTCGTGCGCCGTCTCCCAGAACACCATCGTGTCGTACATGCGCCGGCCGTACAGGTAGGTGCCGACGTCGCGGAACAGGTCGCCGACGTACGTGTGCACCTCCTCGTCCTCCGCTCCCCTGCCGAGGTCGCCCTCCGCCGCGACGGCATAGCCGTCGAGCGAGGTGATCATGCCGTAGACGAGCCGCGCCATCGCGTGCTCCCTCCCGTGGGTCGTCGAGGACCACGGTCGCGCGGATGCGGCGTCGTGCGCAAGCGACGGCGTGCGTGAAGGCGCGTCCCCCGACACGCGCGTCGATCCTTGCCGTTCATGCAACACGCGTTATGGTGAATCAGACTCACTTTTTGGAGGACCCGTGCACATCCGCCCTGCGACGCTCGACGAGGCTCGGCAGTGCGCCGGCATCGTCGCCGCAGCGCTGCTGCACGACCCCGTCGGTGTGCGCGCCGTACGCAGCAGGCACGACCGCCTGCGCCGCATGACGAGCCTCTACGAGGCCGAGCTGCGCCTCGGCGGCTTCATGCACGGCCACGTCGACGTCGCGGTCGTCGATGACGAGATTGTCGGCGTCGCCGCCTGGGTCGAGCCCGACCCGTGCCACGACATGCGCGCGACGCTGCGCCAGGCGCCCCTCTACGTGCACGCCGTCGGCATCGCCCACGCCGTGAGCGCCGCGCGAGTGCTGCGCACGCGCCAGCGGGCACGCCCGACGCAGCCGCACTGGCTGCTCGCAGACGTCGCCGTCGCCGAGCCGGCTCGCGGGCTGGGCATCGGCGCGGCGCTGATCGACCACGGCCTCGCGCGGTTCGACGGCCCCGCCTACCTCGAGGCGACGACCGCGGCGAGCCAGCGACTGTACGAGCGTCACGGCTTCACGCTGCGCTCGCGCATCGGCATCGCACCGGGCGGCTTCCCCGTGGGCATGTGGCGCGAGCCGCGCGTCGAGCACGCGCTGCGCTAGCCGCGCCTCACCAGCCCGCCGCGCGCGGCTGCGGGCCCGGCGACCGACGCGGGGCACGACGCGGCGCCCGTTCGAACCCGCCCGCGTACACGAGTCGCGCGACGCGGTACCGGTGCCCGCGCCACGGCTCGAGGAACTCGACGAGCTCGGCGTCGTCGAACGCCCGCCCCGCGAGGGTCTGCCCCACGACCGTCGCGAGGTGGAAGTCGCCGACCGACACCGCATCCGCATCGCCGAGCACGCGCTGCCGCACCTCCGCCGACGTCCAGACGCCGACGCCCGGCAACGACCGCAGCGCCCGATCGACGGATGCGAGGTCGCGGCCCTCGTCGACGAGCCGCTGCAGGCTGCGCTCGCGTGCCGCAGCCCAGCGGATCGCCGTCGCGCGACCGAGGTCGACGTCGAAGGCGCGCCACTCCCCCTGCTCGACGCCGAGCCACGCCGCCCCCGACGGGAACATGCGCATGCCCGCCGGCGCAGGGGCCGGCGCGGGCTCGCCCAGCCGTCGCACGAGCCGCGTCCACGAGGTGAACGCCACGAGCGACTCGACGCGCTGCTCGAGGATCGCGCCGACCATGCCGTGCAGCATGTCGCCGCTGCCGGCGATGCGCATGCCCGGATGGCGCCGGTGCGCGACCTCGAGGTACGGATGCGCGGGCACGAACCCGCTCGGGTCGTCGGCGTCGCCGAGCAGCGCGGGCGCGGTGGTCGCGACGTGCTCGGCGCCCTCGCCCCATGCGAGGCACCGCACCGCGTCGCCGACGTGGTCGAACCGCGCGACCGCCGAGCCCGACGGCGTGCGGATGGTGCGCCAGACCGCACCGTCGCGCGCACGCTGCTGCGTCGGGTCCGCCCCGCCCTGCTGCGCGCGACCGAGCGTCAGCCGCACCGACGTCGCGTGCCGCGGCACCCACTCGACGCGCGCATCGGGCGTCGGCAGCACCGTGGGCAGGTCGAGGGCGGGCACGCTGCGACCCTACGGCCGACCACCGCCACCCACGCGCCGATCGCATCGAACAGCGATGATCGGGTGCGCGCGCGCCTCCGACGAGCATCGAAGGCGAACCCGTGGCGCCCGCGGCCGGGGCCGTCGATCGTCGCCATCCTGGACCGAGCCGACGACTTCAGCACTGCCACGTGCGAGCTCTGGCTTCCCGTCGAGCGCGCCTGAGCGAGCGATGGCGGGCGGATGCGCCCGCCTCCGCCTCGCCGCACAAGCGTGTTGTGACTCTACGTCGCCGCACGGTGCAAGATGAGGTTGGCACCACTACCTAGTGGTCGAAGGAGTCGGCATGAGCAACGATGACCAGAGCACCGAAGGCCTCGAGCCGGGAGAGTTTGCGAGAGCGCTGGAGTTCCAGGACCGCATCTACGGCGCAATCGCCGTCCAGCGTCCGATCGTGCTCGAGTACCTGCGCGGACTCCGTCGCAGCAAGCCGAACGCTGACGCCGCGGATCTGCTGAAGGAGCTTGATTCTCGCTATGTCGCCACTGTGACAGCGACGAGCACCGGCGTCGGCGCCTCGGCCGCGATCCCTGGTGTCGGCATCCCCATCGCTCTTGGGCTCGGCGTCGCCGACCTCCTGTTCTTCTACGAGACGAGCGCGCTGTACGTTCTCGCCGTCGCCGAGCTGCATGGCGTCGCGGTCGACGATGCGGAACGCGCTCGACCGCTCGTGCTCGGCACCTTGCTTGGCCAGAAGTCGCAGGGACAGGTCAGCAAGCTGGTCCTAGCAGCCGCGGGCGCCGGCGGGGTCGATCAGGCTCGTTCGCTCGCGACTGGAGTCGTCGCGAAGACGTTGCCGAAGGGATGGGGCGAGGTGCTGACAGAGCAACTCCCGGACTCCGCACTCGCTCCGTTGACGGTCGTCATCGCTAGGGAGGCTCTCAAGACCAGCGGCAAGCTCGGCGCAGGAACGCTCGGAAAGGCCGTGCCCTTCGGTGTCGGTGCCGTGATCGGAGGCGTAGGCAGCTTCTACTTCGGGCGCGACGTAGTGAAGGCAGCGCGAGTCGCATTTCCCGAGCCTCCGCGCACATTCCCGGCGTGGCTGGAGCAGTTCGAGAAGCCTGAGAAGTCTCTTGAGCCATCGCGCGCGACCAAAGCGCTGCATGCTGCGTCCAGCAGCGCGAAGGACTTCGGCGACGATGTGTGGGGCAAGGTCGGCAAGGCCACAGAAGCGTTCCGCTCTGTCGACCTGGACGGCGATGGCATCCCAGATGATCCTCGTGCGCTCACCGCGGCCCGAGGAGTCGGTTCGGCTGTCGCGGGCGCAGCGGGTGCCGTCGGGGATCGCGCGGCAGCCGTCGGAGGACGAGCCGCTTCGCTGTTCAGGCGGAAGCCGAAGTCGCCGGGCGAGGACTCGGCGACCGAGCCCGACGCCGACAGCAACGAGAGCTAGGCAAGATGGCGAAGACCGCATCCCCCGTCGCGATCCGCTTCGACGGCGACGTCGTGCAGGTCGGCGACCGGCGCATCGTGCGCGTGCCCGCCGACGTGAGCGCGACGCTCCCCTCGCGCGGCCAGGTCGCCGTCACGGGCAGCATCGGCGGCGTCGACGCCGTGACCGTCGTCGAGCCCGACGGTGAGAAGGGGCACTGGCTCGACGCGGGCGCCGCCCAGGGAGACACCGTGAAGGTCGACCTCGCCGTGCTGCCCTCGAAGCAGTGGCCCGAGCCGACCGTGCCCGCCGACCTCGGCGGCGCGCTCGACGACTCGACCACGGCATCCGCCCGCTGGCAGGCGATCACGCCGATGGCGCGGTGGGAGTGGGTGCGCTGGGTCGGCGCGACCCGCAACCCCGAGACACGCAGCCGCCGCGTCGAGGTGAGCATCTCGAAGCTCGACGCCGGCAGCAGCCGCCCGTGCTGCTTCGACCTCTCGTCGTGCACCGACCCCGAGCTCGCCCGCAGCGGGCGACTCGTCGCGGACTGAGCGTCAGCGAGCGAGCGTCTCGGCCACGGACCGCTCGAGCATGGCGCGCAGCACGTCGCGGTCGACGTTCGCGAGCCGCGTGACGTACAGGCACGCGACGCTCGAGCGATGCGGGCCGAGCGCGTCGACGAGGTCTCCCCAGCGCTCGGCGAAGCCGCTCTCGAGATAGAGCGTGTGGTGCGCACGACCCGGTGCGAACGCCAGCAGCGGGGCGACGCCGCCGTGCCCCGTCTCGTAGCGGTACTCGTGCGCGCCGAAGCCCACGATCCGCCCGGCCCAGACGACCGGATCCGCGCCGCTCACCTCGGCGAGCAGGGCGACGAGCTCGTCGGCCTCGATGCGGCGCGCACCGGTCGCGCGGTCGAGCACCTCGGCGAGGGGCTCCCCCGTGGGTCGCATCGCGGGCTCCGCTGCCATGGCCGCTCCTATCGGATCTCCCTCGCACGATACGCCCGCGTCGCGAGCACGGCGCCCACGACGATGCCGAGCGCACCGAGGGCGAGCCCGCCGAGGAGGATGGGCACGGGCTGGGGTGCGGAGGCGACGCCGCCCGTGAGCCCGAGCGCCTGCGCGATCCACGCGAGGCCCGCGACGACGAACGCCGGCGCATACGCGACGAGCCGACCGCGCGAGTAGCCCACCGCGAAGAGCACGGGCAGCTGGATGCACAGCGACACGCCGACGAAGCCCGCGGCGAGGCCGACGAACGTCACCACCCACGCGGCGTCGAGCTGGGTGCCGCGCACGAGCGGCACGACGAGCGTCGCCACGACGCCGACCGCCATCGCGAGGGCGCCGTAGGCGACGATCGCCAGCGCCCGCCCCGCGACGACCGTCGCGCGCGACACCGGCAGCACGCCGTAGAGCGTGTCGAGCCGCGCTCGCTCGTCGGTGAGGAACGGCACCGACGCGAGCAGCGACGTCACGAGCGCTGCGGCGACGATCGACATGCCCGACACGGGCACCGCGACGCCGGCGACGGCGACGAGCACGAGCGGCAGCAGCGTCTGCGTGCGCGGCAGCCACGAGCGCAGGTCGAAGCGGGCGAAGGAGAGCATCATCATGCCGCCACCTCCGCGCGCTCGCCCGCCAGGTGGATGACGAGGTCGTCGATCGTCGCGGGGTCGATGACGACGTCGGGGCCGAACGCCGCCGAGTCGTCGATGCGGATGAGCCCAGCCCACTGCGCACCGGCGCGCTGCACGCCGAGCACGTGCTCGGTCGGCGGCGCGCCCGCGCCGCGGGCCATGGCGAACGCCTCGACGGCGTCGGGCATCGCATCCGCGTGGGCGACGCGACCGTCGGCGATGACGACGAGCGCGTCGGCGAGGTCGTCGAGGTCGGTCGTGATGTGCGTCGACAGCAGCACGCCGTGCGTCTCGTCGAGCATGAACTCGCGGATGACGTCGACGAGCTCGCGTCGCGCAGCCGGGTCGAGACCGCTCGACGGCTCGTCGAGCACGAGCAGCTCGGGCTGCTGCGCGAGCGCGAGCGCCATCGACAGCTTCACACCCTGGCCGCGCGACAGCTCGCCGACCCTCCCGCCCGTCGGCACGCGCAGTCGGTCGAGGGTGCGTGCGAGGAGGTCGTGGTCCCAGCGCGCGTGGAATGGCGCGAGCCGCCTGCCGAGCGCGGCGACGCGCCACTCGGGCGCCGCGGCGGGCTGGTCGAGCACGACGCCCACGCGGGCGAGGCCCGCGGGATCGCCTGGGGCATGCCCTGCCACGCGGATGCGGCCGGAGTCCGCGGCGACGAGCCCGAGCATCGCCCGGATGGTCGTGGTCTTGCCGGCGCCGTTGGGGCCGACGAGCCCCACGACGGCGCCGCGCGGCACCTGCAGGCTCACCCCGTCGAGCTCGAATCGGGGTCGGTGGATGCGCAGGTCGTCGATCTGCGCGATCAGCTCGGTCATTCGCTCCTCCACTGGTCGTCGAGTCGGCGATGGAGTGCCGGCAGATCGACGCCCGCGTGGCCCGCCGCGACGACGAGGCGTCGCAGCAGGTCGTCGAGCGTGGCGTCGAGCGCCTGCTGGGCGACGTCCGCCTCGACCGCGAGCACGACGAAGCCGCGCCCGTGCTCGTTGCGGGCGAGGCCCTCGGCGACGAGGTCGTTGTAGGCCCGCGTCACCGTGACGACGCTGACGCGCAGGTCGGCGGCGAGCTGCCGCAGCGACGGCAGCGTGCCACCGGCGGCGATCGCGCCCGAGAGGATCGCGGCGCGCATCTGCACCTTGATCTGCTCGTAGATCGGCGATGCCGAGTCGGTCGACAGGACGACGTGCACCTTCACTCCATCTGTTCGTGTACACCAGAACAGTAGCGAGAGCGCTGGAGCCTGTCGACCCCTCGGCGCGTCGTCAGTCCAGACAGTGCTCGTTGCCCTCGGGGTCCTGCATCACGAGGCACGACTCGTCCTCGTCGTTCGCCGGCAGCAGCCACAGCCGCGTGCCGCCCGCCTCGACGAGCCGCGCGCATTCCGCCTCGAGCGCCGCGACGCGCTCCTCGCCGACGAGCCCCGTCGCCGCGCGCACGTCGAGGTGCACGCGGTTCTTCACGACCTTGCCCTCGGGCACCCGCTGGAAGTAGAGGCGCGGGCCCGAGCCCGTCGGATCCTCGGCGACCGCCCACGACCCGTCGCCCTCCGACACCGACGCAGGCAGCTCGTACCCGAGCGCCGCGCACCAGTACCGCGCCACGCGCACGGGATCCGCGCAGTCGAACGTCACCTGCACCTGTCGCACGATCGTCATGGCAGCACGCTACCCAGTCCGAGCGTCCCCCGATCCAGCGCATGGGCGTTCGCCGCGGAGCGACACCGCGTCACCGCATCCATAGGATCAGCCGACCCCTTCCACCACCCGAACCGGAGCATCCATGCAGCTGTCGTTCCTCTTCCAGCCCGTCACCGATCTCGCCGCTGCGACCGCGCACTACGCGGCACTCGGCTGGGAGGAGGCGTGGCGCGAGGGCGAGCACACCGTGGCGTTCCAGATGCCCGGCGCCGAGCCGCAGCTCATGCTCGACGACGTGCCCGGCTGGGGCGGCGCCGGTCCGATGTACCTCGTCGACGACGTGGATGCCTGGATCGCGGCGAAGGGTGCGACGGCGTCGCGCATCTCGGACGTCCCGCGCGGCAAGGTCGCGCAGATCGAGGCGCCCGGCCATCACTACTACGTCTTCGAGATGCACGACTGATCGAGCCTCGCGTCCCCAGCCCCCAGGGCTAGGCTGCGGCCACGCACCGTGGCGAGGAGGCAACGGATGAGCACGCTCCAGCAGCAGGTCGATCCAGCGGACGTCGGCATGTCCGGCAGGCATCTCGAGCATCTCGGCTCGCTGCAGCGCGCGAACCTCGCCGCGAACGCGTACCAGGGCTCCGTCATGGCCGTCGCGCGTCACGGCAAGGTCGCGTACGCCGAGGCGTTCGGCAAGGCCGACGAGGGCGTGCCGATGACGACCGAGGCGATCTTCCGCTTCGCGTCGATGTCGAAGACCGTCGCCGCCGCCTGCGTGCTGCAGCTCTGGGAGCGCGGCCTCCTCGGCCTCCACGACCCCGTCGCGCAGTGGCTGCCCGAGCTGGCCGACCCGCGCGTCGCGGTCGTCGAGGACTGGAACGTCACGCGCCTCGCATCGGCCGAGCGCCCCATCACGGTGCACCACCTGCTCACGATGACGGCCGGCTACACCAACACGTGGTGGCATCGCATGTTCGAGCCGTCGGTCTACGGCGTCGTGCCGCAGCTGCTCAAGGATGCGGGCGTCGTCGACACGTTCGAGACGCCGGCGACGACGCTCGAGGAGGTCGTGCAGCGGCTCGCGACCGTGCCGCTCATCGCGCAGCCCGGCACGATGTTCGACTACTCCAACAACTCGGTGAACGTGCTCTGCCGACTCGTCGAGGTCGTCTCGGGGCTCGACTTCGACACCTACCAGCGACGCAACGTGCTCGAGCCGCTCGGCATGGACGAGACGTGGTTCTTCGTGCCGGAGTCCGAGCAGCACCGCATCGCGGCCGTCTACTGGGCGGGCCGCGACGAGCGGCAGCTCGAGGATGCGCCGCTCGGCGCCGGCATGCTCGGCCCCGAGTACTCGTTCAGCGAGCACCGCACGCTCACGATGGGTGCTGGCGGCCTGCACGGGACGACGGGCGACTACCTGCGATTCGCGCAGATGCTGCTGAACATGGGCGAGCTCGACGGCGTGCGCGTGCTCTCCCCAGCCGCCGTGCGCCTCATGACGACGAACCAGATCGGCGACCTCACGAACTGGCAGCTCACCCAGAACCGCTGGGGCTACATGGTCGACGTGCAGGAGGGCGAGAACGCGCCCGCCGGCTCGCAGCACTACCTCGGCGGGCCGGGGGCGTACTCGTGGCAGGGCTTCTTCTCGACGAAGTTCGTCGTGAACCCGCGCGCCGACACCGTGATCCTCACGATGTCGACGCCGGGCTTCGACGGAGCGCTGCCGCACAACCTGCGGCTCGTCGCGGCGGCGAGCGCGGCGGTCGTCGACTGACGGTGCCGCGCGCGAGGATGGATGCATGATGCTCCCTCTCGCGCTGCAGCACGCCCGCGTCGTCGCCGTCGCACCGATGGCGGGCGGCGCGACGACGCCCGCGCTCGTCGCCGCAGTCGAGGCGCACGGTGCGTTCGCGCAGCTCGCCGCCGGCTATCTGACGGCGGAGGCGCTGCGGGCGCGGATCGCCGAGACGCGCGCTCTCGGCGCGTCGCGCTTCGGCGTCAACCTCTTCGTGCCGAACCTGCACCGCATCGCGCCGTCCGACTACGAGGCGTACGGGCGGGCGATCGCCGCCGACGTGGCCCGAGTCGTGCCCGATGCAGCCGTGCCGCCGCTGGTCGAGGACGACGACGACTGGGAGGCCAAGGTCGACGTCGTGGTCGAGGCTCGCGTGCCCGTCGTGAGCCTGACGTTCGGCCTGCCCGACGACGCCGTGCTCGCGCGTCTGCGCGCCGCGGGCATCCTCACGCTGCAGACCGTGACCTCGGAGGACGAGGCGCTCGCCGCGGCGAACGCGGGTGTGGATGCGCTGACGGTGCAGGCGTCGGCCGCCGGCGGTCACTCGGGCATCTGGACGCGCGACGCGCTGCCTGCCGACGTGCCGCTGCCGACGCTCGTCGCAGGCGTGCGTGCCGCGACGCCCCTGCCGATCGTCGCCGCGGGCGGCGTCGCGTCGCGCGACGACGTGCGGCGCGTGATCGATGCGGGCGCCGATGCCGTCGCGATCGGCACGCTCGCGCTGCGAGCGACGGAGGCCGGCACGTCGGCGACGCATCGCGCAGCGCTCGCCGATGCCTCCTTCGACCGGACGGAGCTCACGCGAGCGTTCACCGGGCGCCCGGCCCGCGCGCTCGTGACCCCGTTCGTCGAGGCGCACCGCGACGCGCCATCGGGCTACCCGGCGCTGCACCACCTCACGCGGCCGATGCGTGCCGCGGCCGCAGCATCCGGCGATGCGTCGCTCGTGCACCTCTGGGCGGGCGAGGCCTGGCGCGCGGGTCGCGACGCGCCGATCGCCGACATCCTCGACGACCTGGAGCCCTGAACGGATGGATGCCTGACGGTGCGCTACCAGTTCGATGCCGTGCTCTACCGCTGGACCGCCAGGCGGGAGCTGTGGACGTTCGTCGACCTGCCGGCGGAGGCCGGCCGCGAGATCCGCGAGGTCGTCGGCTCGCTCACGGGAGGGTTCGGATCGGTGCGCGTGGATGCGCGCATCGGCGCATCCAGGTTCCGCACGTCGATCTTCCCCGGCGCCGACGGCACGTACGTGCTGCCCGTCAAGCGCGCGGTGCGCGACGCCGAGGGACTGACGCTCGACGCGCTCGTGCGCGGCGTCGTCGTCGAGCTCGTCGACCACTGACGCGGCCGACGACCGCGGGCGTCAGTCGCCGTGGTTGATGAGGCCGAGCCACTGGCCGAACGGCGCCTCCACAGGCTCGTCGGGCCACCCTGCCTGCGTGTCGCTGTCGCGGTCGCGGTCTGCCATGGGTCGCTCCCCTCGTGCTGCCGATCGCGATCCGGATGGGGATCGCTGCGGCGGTCGCACGAGCCGATGGTCACCGGCTCGTCCTCTCAGGATGCGCCCGCATGCACCGTCTCGACGGGAGCGCGAGGGAGAAAGTTCACGAGTTCTTTCCCTGTGGATGCAGGATCGCGCTTCGCATGCCGCTGCGAGCGTCGCGACGGCAGCATCCTTGCCACCCCACGGCGCGTCGGGGGCGTCCCGGCGATGCATCGACGGCGTTGACCTCGATACCCCAGAGGGGTATCGTCGTCCGCGAGATACCCCAGTGGGGTATCGACGGAGGAGTCATGGACCACGACACGCAGCAGCACGCCGAGCACCAGCACGCGCACCACGATGCGCACGCCGATCACGACGCGCACGCCGGCCATGCGGGGCACACGGGCCACGGTGACCACGTCGCGCAGTTCCGCTCGCGCTTCTGGCTCGCGCTCGTGCTCGCGGTGCCGACGGTCGCGCTGTCGGGCATGTTCGCCTCGATCCTCGGCTACGTCATCCCCGAGGCACCCCTGCTCGCATGGGTCTCCCCCATCCTCGGCACCGTGCTCTTCGCATGGGGCGGCTGGCCGTTCCTGCGCGGCGCCGTCGACGAGGTCCGCTCGCGGCAGCCCGGCATGATGCTGCTCGTCGCGCTCGCGATCACGGTCGCGTTCGTCGCGTCGTGGGCGGCGACGCTGGGTCTCGCGCCGCACCATCTCGACTTCTGGTGGGAGCTCGCGCTGCTCGTCGTCATCATGCTGCTCGGCCACTGGATCGAGATGCGGTCGCTCGCGCGCACGACCTCGGCGCTCGACGCGCTCGCGGCGCTGCTGCCCGACTCGGCCGAGCGCATCACCGACGCGGGCATCGAGCACGTGGCACCCGTCGACCTGCGCGTCGGCGACGTCGTGCTCGTGCGCCCCGGCGCGGCGATCCCGGCCGACGGTCGCATCGTCGAGGGCGCCGCGGCGATCGACGAGTCGATGGTCACGGGCGAGTCCCGCACCGTGCAGCGGGCCGCCGGCGAGCTCGTGACGGCCGGCACCGTCGCGACCGACTCGAGCCTGCGCGTCCGCGTCGCGGCGACGGGCGACGACACGGCGCTCGCCGGCATCCGCAGGCTCGTGGCCGACGCGCAGGCGTCGACGTCGCGGGCGCAGCGCATCGCCGACCGCGCCGCGGCGCTGCTGTTCTGGTTCGCGCTCGGCGCCGCCGCCATCACTGCCGTCGCGTGGCTCGTGCTGGGCACGCCCGAGGACGCCGTCGTGCGCACGGTCACGGTGCTCGTCATCGCGTGCCCGCACGCGCTCGGCCTCGCGATCCCGCTCGTCGTCGCGATCTCGACCGAGCGCGCCGCGCGCGGCGGCGTGCTCGTGCAGGATCGCCTCGCGCTCGAGCGGATGCGCGTCGTCGACGTCGTCGTGCTCGACAAGACCGGCACCCTCACGCGCGGCGAGCCCGCCGTGCTCGACGTCGCCGCGTCCGGCGACCTCGACGACGACGCCGTGCTCGCGCTCGCCGCCGCCGCGGAGGCCGACAGCGAGCATCCGCTCGCCCGCGCCATCGTGCGCGCCGCCGACGAGCGCGGCCTCGCGCACGAGACTGCGACCGACGCCACCTCCTCGCCCGCCGTCGGCGTCGCCGCGACCGTCGGGGGTGCGCGCATCCACGTCGGCGGCCCCCGGATGCTCGCCGAGCGAGGCCTCGAGCCCGTCGCGCAGGCGGATGCCTGGGCATCCGAGGGCTCGACCGTGCTGCACGTCGTGCGCGACGACGCCGTGATCGGCGCGCTGCGGCTCGCCGACGAGGTCCGCCCGGAGTCGGCTGATGCCGTGCGGGCGCTGCACGCGCTGGGCATCGAGGTCGTCATGCTCACGGGCGACGCCGAGCCCGTCGCGCACAGCGTCGCAGGCACGCTCGACATCGACCGCTTCGTCGCCGGCGTGCGCCCCGAGGACAAGGCCGACGAGATCGCGCGGCTGCAGGCGGAGGGCCGCACGGTGGCCATGGTCGGCGACGGCGTCAACGACGCCCCCGCGCTCGCCCGCGCCGACGTCGGCATCGCGATCGGCGCGGGCACCGACGTCGCGATCGCCTCGGCGGGCGTGATCCTGGCCGGCTCCGACCCGCGCTCCGTCGTCTCGGTCGTCGAGCTCTCGCGCGCCGGATACGCGAAGATGCGCCAGAACCTGTGGTGGGCGGCCGGCTACAACCTGCTGTCGGTGCCGCTCGCCGCCGGCGTGCTCGCCCCGATCGGCTTCGTGCTGCCCATGTCGGTCGGCGCCATCCTCATGTCCCTGTCGACGCTCGTCGTCGCCGCCAACGCCCAGCTGCTGCGCAGGCTCGACCTGCGCCCCGACCGCAGCGTCGCCGCCGTGCTCGGCGCGCGCTGAGCCGACCCCACCGAAGGAGCATCATGCGTCGTCGCATCGCATCCACGTCCGCCGTCCTCGCCGCCGCCGCCGCCGTCGCGCTCGCCGGGTGCGCAGCGACCGACGCCGGCTCGAGCCACGACGGTCACGGCGCCGACCCGGGCGCCCAGCCGAGCGTCGAGTCGTCGTCGGGCGCGTCACCCGCCGACGTCATGTTCGCGGCGATGATGATCCCGCACCACGAGCAGGCGGTCGAGATGGCCGACATCGTGCTCGCGAAGCCCGACCTCGACGCGCGCGTCGCCGACCTCGCGACGCGCATCCGCGACGCGCAGGCGCCCGAGATCGCGACGATGGAGGGCTGGCTCGCGGCGTGGGGCGAGGATGCCGATGCCCACGCGGGGATGCAGCACGGCGACGACGGCATGCTGAGCGACGACGAGCTCGCCGACCTCGAGGCCGCCGATGGCGCCGAGGCGTCGCGCCTGTTCCTCGAGGGCATGATCGCCCACCACGAGGGCGCCGTGACGATGGCCGAGCAGCAGCTCGCCGACGGCAGCGACCCCGACGCCCTGGCGCTCGCCGAGTCGATCGTCGCGACGCAGCAGGCCGAGATCGACGAGATGCGGGCGCTGCTCGACGAGCTCTGAGCCCGCGCGCCGGTCGCGTCAGCCGATCCGCAGGCGGATCGCGACGCGGTCGTCGAGCGCCACGCCCTCCGCGCGACGCACGGCATCCTTGAGCGGCACGAGGTAGCCGCCGTCGCGCGGGTAGAGCGACGTCGTGAACTCCGTGTCGCCGACCCAGCCGCGCACGGGGATGACGCCCCAGCCGTACGACACGATCGTCGACAGCTCGCGGATCGCCTCCGCCTCGGCGTCGGGCACGCGCACGAAGTGGAACGGCGCAGGACCGCGCCACTCGAACACGTCGCCCTCGATCGTCACGTCCATGCCGCCCCTTCCGTCGAGCGGCATCCTCGCACGACCGTGCGACGCTCAGTCGGCGAGCGCCGCCTCGATGCCCGCCCCGATGTCGTCGACATGGTTCAGCTCGAGCTGCTGGCCGTCGATGTAGATCGTCGGGGTGCTCTGCACGCCCAGCGCGACGCCCGCCTCGTAGTCGGCCTCGATGCGGTCGCCCGTCGCGGGGTCGGCGACGGCGGCGTCATACGCATCCATGTCGAGCCCGAGGTCCTCGGCGAAGCCGCGGAAGGCCTCGGCGGCGTCGTCGGTGCCCGCCCAGTCGGAGTGCGTCTCGAAGAGGCGCTGGTACATGGCCTCGAACTCGCCCTGCTGCGCGGCGGCCTCGGCGGCGAGCGCCGCCGGGAAGGCGTTCTGGTGCGACGCGAGCGGGAAGTAGCGCACGGCGAAGGTGACCTCGCCGGAGTACTCGGCGCGCAGCGTCTCCATCGTCGGGTAGACGAGCGCGCACGACGGGCACTCGAAGTCGAGGAACTCCACGACCACCGGGGCGCCCTCGCCTGCGTCGTCGAGGATGTGCGTGTCGTCGGCGAGCGTGTCGGCGGCCGTGACGTCGGTCGCGGGCTCGGGCGCGCTGACCGCCTGCTCCCAGGGGCGCACGACGAGCGCGATCGTGATGCCCACGATCACGAGCGCTGCGGCGACGATGCCGAGGATGTTCCAGGTCTTGGCGGTCATGGGCGGCGGCCTCTCGGTCGTCGAGGTGTCAGGGGGATGTCGCGAGCCTATGCAGCGCTCCTATGGAAGTCCGATGGTCGCCGGGCGCGCCATCCACAACCCCCGAGCGTCGTGTCGGCCCTCCCTCGTAGGGTCGAACGCATGCACGGCATCGTCCCCCCGTTCCTGCTCGAGCGCCTCGGCGACCACCCGACGGCCGCCGTCGCGCGCTGCGCCCAGCGCACCCTCACGCTCGACGAGGCCGTGCGCACGACGCGCCGGGCCGCACCGCCCATCGCGGCACCCGAGCGCGGGCTCGTCGCCGGCGAGGCGAAGCCGCGTCGCACGATCGCGGATGCGCAGCGCACGATGCGCCTGCCGGGCACGACGGTGCGCAACGAGGGCGACGAGCCCACGGGCGACGTCGCGGTCGACGAGGCCTACGACGGGCTCGGCATCACCTGGACGCTGCTGCACGAGGCGTTCGGCCGCGACTCGCTCGACGGCGCTGGCATGCCGCTGCTCGCGACGGTGCACTACGGCGAGGCCTACGACAACGCGTTCTGGAACGGCGAGCGCATGGTCTTCGGCGACGGCGACGGCGAGGTCTTCCTCGGCTTCACCGGCGCGGTCGACGTCATCGGCCACGAGCTCGCGCACGGGCTCGTGCAGTCGACGACCGACCTCGTCTACCAGGGGCAGTCGGGTGCGCTCAACGAGTCGGTCGCCGACGTCATCGGCTCGCTCGCGAAGCAGCACGCGCTCGGCCAGACCGCCGACGAGGCCGACTGGCTCGTCGGCGCCGGCCTCTTCGCGCCGGGCGTCGAGGGCGTCGCGCTGCGGTCGCTGCGCGCGCCCGGCACGGCGTACGACGACGACGTGCTCGGCAAGGATCCGCAGCCGGCGACGATGGCCGACTACGTCGAGACCACGAGCGACAACGGCGGCGTGCACATCAACTCGGGCATCCCGAACCACGCCTTCTACCTCGCCGCGACGGCGATCGGCGGGCGTGCGTGGGAGGGCGCTGGGCTCGTGTGGCTCGACGTGCTCACGAACGGGTCGATCGACGTGCGCGCCGACTTCTCGGCGTTCGCCGCCGCGACGGTCGCGGCGGCCGAGACGCGCTTCGGCGCCGACTCGACGCAGCGCGCGGCGATCGCCGACGCGTGGGATGCCGTGGGCGTGACGGGCGAGCAGGCGCCCACGACGACGACCGACGCCGACGGCGTCGAGACCGTGCGCGTCGAGCGCTCGGGCGGGCTGCTGGGGCGCGAGCGCGTCGGCGAGCTGCCGGAGTCGGCGCTGCCGAGCCGCGACCAGCGCGCGCTCGAGTCGCTCATCGACTCGGGCGAGCTCGCGGGCCTCGCGGCCGGCGACGACGATCGCGTGCGTGACGGCTACGTGTGGCGCATCACGGTCGAGACGCGCATCGACGTCACGCTCGTCGAGCCCGCGCTGCCCGACGACGTGCTCGTGCTGCTGCACCGCATCCTCGAGCTCGGAGAGCGCCGCTAGCGGCGCGGCCGCGCGTCAGACGACGGCGGCGATCGCCTCGACGACCGCGCGGATCGCGGGCACGCGGTCGGCCCCGGTGCGGTGCCGGATGGCGAGGGCGCGGCCCGAGCCGTCGGCGAGCGGCCGCGCCACCACGTCGGGGCGCTGGTGCGCCGCGACGGCCATGGCGGGCAGCAGCGCGACCGCGCCGGTGCGGGCGACGAACGACTGCGCGGCGACGAGGTCGTCGGTCGAGTGCTGCACGTCGGGCGCGAAGCCCGCCTTGTCGGCGAGCATCTCGAGGTGCGAGCGGCACCGCGGGCACCCGGCGACCCAGCGCTCTTCGGCGAGATCGGCGAGCGCGATGGCGTCGCTGCCCGCGAGCCGGTGCCCGTCGGGCACGACGATGAGGCTCGGGTCGTCGCCGAGCGCGACGCGCTCGAGGCCCACGTCGTCGTGCGACTCGGCGTACTCGAACACGACCGCGAGGTCGACGTCGTTGCCCGCGACGGCCGCGAGGGCCTCGGGTGGCTCGGACTCGACGACGCGCACCTGCACCTGCGGCGCCTCCTGCAGCAGGTAGGCGATCGCGCGCGGCACGAGGTCGGCCATCGCCGACGGGAAGGCGGCGAGCGTCACGGTGCCACCGCCGGCGGCGAGCTCGGCGAGCTCGGCCTCGGCCTGGCGCAGCGCGGCCTCGATCGCGTCGGCGCGCGCGAGCAGCCGCTCCCCCGCCTCCGTGAGCGTGACGCCCGTCGGGCCGCGCAGCAGCAGCGCCGTGCCGAGCTCGCCCTCGAGCGTGCGGAGGTGCTGGCTCACGGCCGGCTGCGTCCATCCGAGCGTGCGCGCGCCGCCCGAGACGGAGCCGGCGCGCGCGACGGCGCGGAAGATGAGCACGCGGCGCGGATCGATGTCCATGACATAAGCATACGTGATGGATCACCGAGGCAACAGAAGGCTAGCCAATGGCAGCGCGGGCTGCTGTCGTAGAGGCATGGACACGATCGGCCTCATCGGCGGCATGAGCTGGCACTCGACGCTCGACTACTACCGTGCCATCAACGCGCGCACGGCGGAAGCGCTCGGCGGCCACCACTCCGCCCGCATCCTGCTCTCGAGCCTCGACTTCGCCGAGGTGCGCGACTGCCAGGTGCGCGAGGACTGGGATGCGGCGGGCTCGCTCCTCGCCGCCGAGGCGCGCCGCCTCGAGGCCGCCGGCGCCGACCGCGTCGCGATCTGCACGAACCTCATGCACAAGGTCGCGCCGGCCGTCGAGGCCGCGATCGCCGTGCCGCTCGACCACATCGGCGACGCCGTCGCCGCGGCGGCGCAGGACCGCGGCGTCTCGCGCCTGGGCATCCTCGGCACCGACTGGGTCATGCGCGAGCCGTTCTACGCCGAGCGCCTCGCCCGTCACGGCGTCGCCGCCGTCATGCCGAGCGCCGACGACCGCGTCGTGGTCGACCGCATCATCTGGGACGAGCTGACCCGCGGCGTCGTGACCGACGCGTCGCGCGCCGCGTACCTCGCGGTCGTCGACCGGCTCGTGGCGCAGGGCGCCGACGGCATCGTGCTCGCGTGCACCGAGATCCAGCTGCTGCTCGGCGACTCCGACGTGGCCGTGCCGGTCATCGACTCGATGGCGGCGCACGCCGAGGCGATCGCGAGCCATGCGCTCGCACCCGTCGCCGCCTGACGGCACGACCGACGCGGCCGATTCGCGCCAGCCCCTCGTGTCGCGCCGCGCGCCGCCCTACCCTGGCTGCATGAGCGAGTCGCCCGAGGTCGAGATCGTCGACGCAGCCGAGCAGGGCCGCTTCGAGCTGCGCGTCGGCGGCGAGCTCGTGAGCTTCGTCGACTACGCCGACCACGACGGTCGCCGCGCCTTCCCGCACACGCAGACGTATCCCGAGTTCGGCGGTCGCGGGTACGGCACGCAGGTCGTGCGCGCCGCCCTCGACGAGGCCGTCGCCGCGGGCCGCTCGGTCGTGCCGTCGTGCCCGTTCGTGCGCGCGGTCGTGCAGCAGCATCCCGCCGAGTACGGCGCGCTCGTCGCCTGACGCGAAGCACCTGACGCGAAGCACCTGAGCCTGGGCGGCGAGCGCTCAGCGTGCGAGCACGCCTTCGCGGCTCGTGGGTCGGCCGCCCGCCGCGATGCGTTCGGCGATCGCGGCGCGCAGCCGCGTGTCGCGCGGCAGGTCGGCGACGTCGGGCCACGGGGGCCTGCGACCCCAGACGAACCAGAGCACGTCGTCGGCCCCCTCGTCGTCGGGCTCGTCGCCGACGAGGTCGAAGCGCGCGGCGAACGCCGCGAGCCGCGAGCCGGGCAGCGCGTCGACGAGCCACGGGTCGAGCAGCCACGACGCGCAGTGCACGACGTCGGTCGTCCGCTCGGGGAAGGCCCTCGCACCCGCGACGACCGACGCGGCGAGGGATGCGTCGACGGCGTCGCGGTCGACCGATGCACCGTCGGGGATGTGCAGCGAGCGCACCCAGCCGAGCCGCTCGTGCAGCGTGTGCTCGACCTGCAGCGCCCGTGCCGCAGCAGCGAGCCCGTCCAGGGCGTCGCGAGCCAGTCGGCGGCATCCGTGCCCGGGATGCCCGTCGCGCGCCGGTGCACGCGCAGCTGCTGTCCGAGGTCGGCGACGCCCGACGCGGGGGTCGCGGCGTCGAGCCCGCGATCCTGCAGCCACGCGACGACGTCGGCGGCCGTCGCGACGAGCGCGAGGATCGGCAGCAGGCCGGGCGGGTCGCCGTCGCGTCGCGCGATGCCGCGGAACGCATGCGGTGCGCCGTCGACGGCGCCGACGCGGTCGAGCAGCGCCGTGGCAGCGGCCGCCACGACCCCTGCGCTCGCATCGTCGAGGGCCTCGATCGCGTCGACGACGAGCGCGCGATCGACGGCGTCGAGATCGAGTGCGTCGAGCGGCGCGGCTGCGAGCCGCGTGCGCACGGCGTCGACGTCGAGCGGCGCGACGTTCGCCGTCACGACTCCCCGAAGCCGCGCTCGACGAGCGCCGCGACGGCGTCGACGGCCTCCTGCGCCTGCACGCCCGTCGCCGACACCTCGACCGTGGCGCCGCGATCGAGCCCGAGGCCGAGGATGCGCAGCATGCTGCGCGCGTCGACGCCGTTCACGAGCACGTCGGCGTCGAAGGTCGCGACGAGCTGCACGAGGTCGGCGGCAGGGCGCGCGTGGAGGCCGGAGGCGTTCACGAGCGTCAGGGTGCGCGACGGGCCGGCGGGCACGGGGGCAGCAGCGGAAGGGGCAGTCGACCCGGCCGCCGACTCCGCCGCCGCCAGCACCGCCTCGAGCCCGTCGCCCGACTGCGCCGCGACGGCGGCCGCGACGGCGCCCTCGACGATCGGCGCATCCGCGATCCTCACGAGCGAGCGAGCGTCGTCGTCGAGCAGGTCGAGCGCCGTCTCGGCGGTGAGCACCGCCGAGCCGAGGTCGCACAGCACGACGACGCCGTCGCCGGAGTCCGCGGCGTCGAGGGCCGCCATCACGAGGTCGAACGACGTGCCGATGCCGCCGTCGTCGGTGCCGCCCGCGGCCTCGATCGCGACGTCGCCGGCCATCTGGCCGGCGAGCTCCACGACGCCCGCGGCGATCTGCGCGGAATGCGAGACGACGACGAGCCCGACGCTCACGCGTCGGCCGCCGCGCGCAGGATGAGCGCCGTCGACTCGCTGCCGGGGTCCCGGTGCCCGATCGCACGCTCGCCCAGGTACGACGCACGGCCCTTGCGGGCGACGAGCGGCTCGGTCGCCTTCGCGCCCGCCTCGGCGGCGTCGGCGGCAGCGGCCAGCGCTGCGACGGCGTCGGGCGCGGCTGCCGCGGCGTCGACCGCCGGCGTCCACGCATCCACCATCGTCTTGTCGCCGGGCTCGGCCTTGCCGCGGGCCACGATGCCGTCGCGCGCCGCGGCGAGCACGGCCACGAGGTCGTCGTCGAGCGTCGCGGCGTCGCCAGCGGCCATCGCGGCCTTGAGGAACGCCGTGCCGTACAGCGGCCCGCTCGCGCCGCCGACGGTCGAGATGAGCGTCGTCGCGACGAGCTTGAGGATCGCGCCCGGCGTCGCGTCGGCGTCGAGGTCGGCCAGCCTCGACCGCACGGCGGTGAAGCCGCGGTCGAGGTTCTCGCCGTGGTCGCCGTCGCCGATGTCGCGGTCGAGGTGCGACAGCTCTGCCTTGCGCTCGGCGATGCGGTCGGCGACGAGCGCGATCCAGCGCCGGGTCCAGTCGGCGTCGAGCGCCATCAGCGACCCCAGCGCAGCGCGGGCGTCTGCACCGGCGCATCCCACAGCTCGGTGAGCGCGTCGTCGAGACGCAGCACCGAGATCGAGCAGCCCTGCATCTCGAGGCTCGTGACGTAGCTGCCCACGAGCGTGCGCGCCACCTCGATGCCGCGCGACGCGAGCACCTCGGCCGCGCGCCGGAAGACGACGTAGAGCTCGACGAGCGGCGTGCCGCCCATGCCGTTCACGAACAGCAGCACGCGGTCGCCGGATGCGAACGGCAGGTCGTCGAGGATCGGCGCGAGCAGGCGGTCGACGATGGCGTCGGCCGGCTCCATCGCGATGCGGGCGCGGCCGGGCTCGCCGTGGATGCCGATGCCGATCTCGATCTCGTCGTCGCCCAGGTCGAACGAGGGCTCGCCCGCGTGCGGCACGGTGCAGGGCGACAGCGCCATGCCCATCGATCGCACGTTCGCGTTGACGGTGCGGGCGATCTCCGCGACCTGCGCCAGCGCGTCGCCGCGCTCGGCGGCGGCGCCGGCGATCTTCTCGACGAGCAGCGTGCCTGCGACGCCGCGACGCCCGGCCGTGTAGAGCGAGTCCTGCACGGCGACGTCGTCGTCGATGACGACGGCCTCGACCTCGATGCCCTCGGCGAGCGCGAGGTCGGCGGCCGTCTCGAAGTTCAGCACGTCGCCCGTGTAGTTCTTCACGATGTGCAGCACGCCCGCCCCGCCGTCGACGGCCTTCGTCGCCTCGACGATCGGATCGGGCGTCGGCGACGTGAAGACCGCGCCGGGCACGGCCGCGTCGAGCATGCCGTAGCCGACGAAGCCGCCGTGCAGCGGCTCGTGGCCCGAGCCACCGCCCGACACGAGCCCGACCTTGCCCTGCACGGGCGCGTCGCCGCGTGCGATGACGTAGGGCGGATCGACGATCACGCGCAGCTCGGGGTGCGCCGCGGCGATGCCTGCGACGGCCTCGTCCACCACCTTCGACGGGTCGTTGATGAGCTTCTTCATGGTCTCCCACTTCCATCGGGGGTGGACGTCACGGCCAACCTACGCCCGCAGCCTCGACCGCGGCCAGCGATGTCCCGCGACGCTTCACGTGTCACACCTGTCGCAGCGCATGGCGCAGGCATAGGCTGGCGCTGCCCTCGCTGGCGAGGGCCCGGGTGACCGCCCGCGTCGATGTGGAAAGCAGGTTCCAGTTGGACAATCTCGGTTTGGTCTTCCTGTCGGAGACCGTGGGCACGGCGATGCTGCTGCTCCTCGGTGCCGGCGTCGTCGCGAACGTCGTCCTCGCGAAGACGAAGGGCTTCGGCGGCGGCTTCCTCATGATCAACTTCGGCTGGGGACTCGCGGTCTTCGCAGGCGTCCTCGTCTCCGGCTACTCGGGTGCGCAGCTCAACCCGGCCGTCACGGTCGGCCTCATCGCCAACGGCCTCGCCACGGGCGCCGAGGTGCCGTGGGCCGCGTACATGATCTCGATCCTCGGCCAGTTCGTCGGCGCCTTCATCGGTGCCGTGCTCGCCTGGGCGGCGTACAAGCAGCACTTCGACGCCGAGGAGGACCCGGGCGCGAAGCTCGGCACCTTCTCGACCGGCCCCGGCATCCGCTCGTACGGCTGGAACCTCGTCACCGAGATCATCGCGACGTTCGTGCTCGTGTTCGTCATCCTCTCGTTCGGCCTCAACGGCGGCGGCGGCGACGCGACGGTCGTCGGCCCGCTCGGCGCCCTCGCGGTGGCCTTCACGGTCGTCGCGATCGGTGCCTCGCTCGGTGGCCCCACGGGCTACGCCATCAACCCGGCCCGTGACCTCGCGCCCCGCATCGCCCACGCCGTCCTGCCCATCAAGGGCAAGGGCGACAGCGACTGGGGCTACGCGTGGGTGCCCGTCGTGGGACCGCTCATCGGTGGCGCGCTCGCCGGCCTCCTCGCGCCCGTGCTGCTCGCGAGCGGCATGGCCTGATCCACCCCGGCGATGGAGGGGGCGCGTCCCCCTCCATCGCCACCCCATGGGCCGTGCACAGCGGCTCCCCCTAGCCTCAGCGAAGAACCCACCACGAAGGAGTGACAATGGCCGACGACTACGTCATCGCGATCGATCAGGGCACCACCTCGACGCGAGCCATCCTGTTCGACCACGCCGGGAGCATCGTCTCGACGGGTCAGCTCGAGCACGAGCAGATCTTCCCCCAGGCCGGATGGGTCGAGCACGACCCGAAGGAGATCTGGAACAACGCGCGCGAGGTCATCGGCCAGGCGCTCTCGAAGGCCAACGTCACCCGCCACAACGTGAAGGCCATCGGCATCACGAACCAGCGCGAGACCGCCGTCGTCTGGGACAAGACCACCGGCGAGCCCGTGTACAACGCCATCGTCTGGCAGGACACGCGCACGCAGAAGATCGTCGACCGGCTCGCCGACGGCGACGTCGAGCGCTACAAGGCCAAGGTGGGCCTGCCGCTCGCGACGTACTTCTCCGGCACGAAGATCGTGTGGATCCTCGAGAACGTCGAGGGTGCGCGCGAGAAGGCCGAGGCGGGCGACCTGCTGTTCGGCACGACCGACACGTGGGTGCTGTGGAACCTCACGGGCGGCGTCGACGGCGGCGTGCACGCGACCGACGTGACGAACGCGTCCCGCACGCTCTTCATGGACCTCGAGACGCTCTCGTGGGACGAGTCGATCCTCGCCGACTTCGGCGTGCCGGCCTCGATGCTCCCCGAGATCAAGTCGTCGTCGGGCGAGTTCGGCGTCGCGAGCGACGCGAGCCTGCTGCGCGAGACGCCCATCACGGGCATCCTCGGAGACCAGCAGGCGGCGACGTTCGGCCAGGCGGCCTTCGACAAGGGCGAGGCGAAGAACACCTACGGCACGGGCAACTTCCTCATCTTCAACACGGGGGAGGAGATCGTCCACTCGAAGAACGGCCTGCTCACGACCGTCGGCTACAAGATCGGCGACGAGCCCACGCACTACGCGCTCGAGGGCTCGATCGCCGTGACGGGCTCGCTCATCCAGTGGCTGCGCGACAACCTCGGCATCATCGACAGCGCTCCTGCGGTCGAGCAGCTCGCGACGAGCGTCGACGACAACGGCGGCGCGTACTTCGTGCCGGCGTTCTCGGGCCTCTTCGCCCCGTACTGGCGTCCAGACGCCCGCGGTGCGCTCGTGGGCCTCACGCGCTACGTGAACAAGGGCCACATCGCCCGCGCGGCGCTCGAGTCGACGGCGTTCCAGACGGCGGAGGTCGTGGATGCGGTGAACGCCGACTCCGGCGTGGACCTCACCGAGCTCAAGGTCGACGGCGGCATGGTGGCGAACGACCTGCTCATGCAGTTCCAGGCCGACATCCTGCGCGTCGCGGTCGTGCGCCCGGTCGTCGCCGAGACGACGGCGCTCGGCGCCGCCTACGCCGCCGGCCTCGCGGTCGGCTTCTGGGGCGGGCTCGACGACCTGCGCAAGAACTGGCAGGAGGACAAGCGCTGGGAGCCGCAGCTCGACGAGGCCGAGCGCGAGCGCACCTACCGCAACTGGAAGAAGGCCGTGCAGAAGACCCTCGACTGGGTCGACGACGACGTGCAGTAGGGCGTCAGCACGAAGCAGGGGGTCGGCATCGCCGGCCCCCTCCGTGCTGTCCGGGACGCTGCGTGCCCGCTACGACCAGGTGGGGTCGAGCAGCCAGATCGCGACCGTCGTGACGGCGACCCAGCAGATCGTGAGCTTCGCGTAGGCGACGACGAGCAGCGCCGTCGCGAACCAGTCCTCGTCGGGGTCGAGCCGCGACTCGGCGGTCGGCTGCTTCGCGAGGTGCAGCAGCACGATCGCGACGGGGTCGAGCATGCACGCCGTCAGGATGCCGGCGAGGCGGATGCGGTCGCGCTCGCTGCGCGCGGGCACCGAGGCGTCGGGCGCCTCGAGCGGCAGCAGCACGCGCGCCCATCCGTCGATCCACCACGCGAAGACCACGAGCGCCACGCCGACGCCCACGATCACGAGGCTCGCGATGGCGTCGTCGTCGACCGTGAGCACGGCGACCTGCCCGCCCTCCTCCTCCGCGAAGCGCTCGCGCACGAGCGGCAGCACGCGGCCGAAGAACGCGAGGCCGGCGAGGCAGCCGCCCATGAGGCTCGTGAGGATCGTGAGCGGATGCCGCATGCGCAGCAGCAGCATGACGGCGACCCACGTGATGAAGCCCGCGAACTCGACGGCCGACACGGCGCCGATGCGCAGCCTGCCGAAGACGTCGGTCGACACCATGACCGTGCCCGCGATGGCGACGAGCGCGTGCAGCACGAGCGCCCAGCTCGCGAGCAGGCGCGCGTCGCGGGATGCGGGCGCGAGCGCGATGGCGAGCACGAGCAGCACGATGCCGAGCACGCGCAGCGCGAGCAGCGCCTCGAGCGCGGGCGGCTGCTCGAGCAGCAGCGTGATGCCGTAGGCGACGAGCACGGCGCCCGACGTGAGCGCCGTGACGAGCAGCGAGCGCGTGCCGTGGTCGCCCCAGCGGATGTCGGCGCGCCGCCACGGCTCGACGGTGTCGCGGGAGCCGAGACGCGCCTCGACGGTGCGGTCCTCGAGCAGCGTCGCCATGGGGCCGGCGCCCAGCGCCTGCTCGGCGACGCGCCGCTCCACGCTCAGGCGCCCGTTCGGGTGCGCGCCGCGGCGGCGCGCCAGCGCTCGAGGGTCGTCGCGGCCGCACCCGAGTCGATGGCGTCGGCGGCGACGAGCAGCGTCTCGGCCATGCGCTCGCGCAGCGACCGGTCGCCCTGACGCGGGTCGGCGTGCACGCGCCACGCCGCGAGGGCTGCGGCGGCGTTGAGCAGCACGATGTCTCGCACGGGCCCCTGCTCCCCTGCCATCGTGCGGCGCACGGTGTCGGCGTTGGCCTTGGGGTCGCCGCCGACGAGGTCGCCCATCGTCGCGAGCGGGATGCCGAGCTCGCGCGGGTCGACGTCGTGCTCGACGACGTCGCCGCGCACGACCTCCCACAGCTCGGAGTGGCCCGTGGTCGTGAGCTCGTCGAGACCGTCCTCGCCGCGGAACACGAACGCCGTGCCGCCGCGCGTCGCGAAGACGCCGACGAAGTTCTGGATGCGCGAGCGGTCGGCGACGCCGCACGCCGTGACCTCGGGACGCGCGGGGTGCACGAGCGGGCCGAGCTGGTTGAACACCGTCGACACGCCCATCGCGGCACGCACGGGTCCGGCGTGTCGGAATCCGGGGTGGAAGCGCATGGCCCACGCGAACGAGATGCCGGCCTCGTCGAGGATCGCCCGCACGACCGCGGGGTCGTCGTCGTCGGGGATGACGCCGAGCTCCGTCAGCACGTCGGACGCGCCCGTGAGCGACGACACGGCGCGGTTGCCGTGCTTCAGCACCGGCACGCCGGCCGCGGCGCAGACGATCGACGCCATGGTCGAGACGTTGACGGTGCCGTGACGGTCGCCGCCCGTGCCGACGATGTCGAGCACGAGCGACTCGCCCGGGAGATCCACGGCGTTCGCGAGGATCGCATCCCGGAATCCGACGAGCTCGTCGACCGACTCCCGCTTGGCGCGGAGGGCCGCGAGGAACGCGCCGAGCTGCGCAGGCTCCGCGCGGCCGGTGACGACCTGGTCCATCGCCCATTCCGCCTGCCCGATCGTGAGATCATCGGGGGTCAGCAGCGTCTCGAGGACGCCGGGCCAGGACTTGGGCTCCATGGGCGACAGCCTATCGACGCCACGCCTGGCACCTGCCGCCGAGAGCGCCCCGAGAGTCGCCTAGGATGGACCTGTGACCAGCACCTCCCTCTCCCACCCTGGGACGACGCAGCTCGTGCGTCGACCCAACAGCGTCGCGGTCGGGACCATCGTGTGGCTGGGCAGCGAGGTCATGTTCTTCGCGGCTCTCTTCGCGATCTACTTCACCCTGCGCTCCACCACCGGCGACCTGTTCCAGAACGAGTCCTCGCTGCTGAACGTGCCGTTCGCGACGATCAACACGACGATCCTCGTGCTGTCGTCGGTGACGTGCCAGTTCGGCGTCTTCGCGGCCGAGCGTCTGCAGAAGGAGCGCACGGGCGCGCTGTGGAACGTCAAGGCCTGGGGCATGGTCGAGTGGTTCTTCCTCACCTACGCCATGGGCGCCGTCTTCATCATCCTGCAGGTGTTCGAGTACGCCGTCCTCGTGCACGAGGGCGTGACGCTCGCGACCAGCGCGTACGGCTCGGCGTTCTACATCACCACGGGCTTCCACGGCCTCCACGTCTCGGGCGGCCTCATCGCCTTCCTCTTCGTGATCGGGCGCGCCTACGCGGTGAAGCACTTCGGTCACAAGGAGGCGACCAGCGCCATCGTCGTGTCGTACTACTGGCACTTCGTCGACGTGGTCTGGATCGCCCTGTACCTCATCATCTACTGGCTCCGCTAGAAGGGCGCTTCTCTTGGCACACCGCAGCAAGAAGACCGGCAGGCGACACCCGCTCGCGAGCCTCGGTCTCCTCGTGCTCGGCCTCGTCGCAGCAGGCGGCGTCTCGACGTTCGTCGGGCAGGTCGCATCCGCAGACGCGTCGTCGCAGGCGACGACGCAGCTCACGGTCGACGACGGCGAGCAGCTCTTCCAGGCGAACTGCGCCTCCTGCCACGGCGTCAACGCCGAGGGCACGCCCGAGGGCCCGAGCCTCATCGGCGTCGGCGCGGCCTCGGTCGACTTCCAGGTCATGACGGGTCGCATGCCGCTCGCGTTCTCCGGCCCGCAGGGCATGGCGCGCACGCCGCAGTTCTCGCAGGAGCAGTCCGACGCGATGGGCGAGTACATCGCCGCCATGGCGCCCGGACCCGACGTGCCGAGCGAGGAGGTGCTCGACACCGCCGACGCGAACGTGGCGAACGGTGGCGAGATCTTCCGCATCAACTGCGCCATGTGCCACAACGTGGCCGGCGCCGGCGGTGCGCTCACCGAGGGCAAGTTCGCCCCCGACCTGCACGACATCGACGCCGCGCACATCTACGAGGCCATGCTCACGGGCCCGCAGAACATGCCGGTGTTCAACGACGACAACATCTCGCCCGAGGAGAAGGCCGACATCATCGCCTACCTCCACTTCCTCGACGAGAACCCGAGCGTCGGCGGCTTCGACCTGGGCTCGCTCGGCCCCGTGTCCGAGGGTCTGTTCATCTGGATCTTCGGCCTCGGCGGCATCGTGGCGATCACGGTCTGGCTGACGGCGAAGCCCAACTGATGTCCGAGGAGACGAAGATGCAGGACGTCGAGCTCCACCGCGACGCGGCGCTCGAGCGATCGAGCGAGTTCGAGAACCCTGGGCTGCCCCCGCACCGGAAGCGCCAGACCGACCTCCACCCCGAGAAGGCGAAGCGCGCCGAGCGCACGGTCTTCACGTGGTTCCTCGTGTCGGCACTCGGCTCGATCATCGCCGTCGCGGCGTACATCGCCGTGCCGATCACGCCGGGCGACCTCACGACCACCAGGATGAACAACCTCCTCCTGGGCCTCGGCATCGCGCTCGCGCTGCTGTCGATCGGCATCGGTGCCGTGCACTGGTCGAAGCAGCTCATGAGCGACGAGGAGCACGTCGACCCGCGTCACGCGACGCGCGGCTCCGACGCGACCCGTGCCAAGGCCGTCGAGGTCTTCACGCTCGGCGACCAGGAGTCGGGCTTCTCGCGCCGCTCGCTCATCCGCAACTCGCTCATCGGCGCCCTCGCCGTCGTGCCGCTGCCCGCCGTCGTGCTCTTCCGCGACCTCGCGCCGGCCGACGAGGTGCCGACGGACGTGTTCGCCCACACCATGTGGGAGACGGGCACGCGACTGTGCCTCGACCCCACGGGCACCCCCATCCGTGCCGAGGACGTGTCCTACGGCTCCGCGTTCCACGTGATCCCCGAGGGTCTCGAGGAGTCGCACCACCCGCTCGACGAGAAGGCCATGGCAGCCGTGCTGCTCATGCGCCTGCCCGCCGACGCGCTGAACGAGTCCCCCGAGCGTGCAGGCTGGTCGTACGACGGCATCGTCGCCTACTCCAAGATCTGCACCCACGTCGGCTGCCCCGTCGCCCTGTACGAGCAGCAGACGCACCACCTGCTCTGCCCGTGCCACCAGTCGACGTTCGACGTGAAGAACCACTGCAAGGTGATCTTCGGCCCCGCGAAGCGCCCCCTGCCCCAGCTGCCGATCACGGTCGACGACGAGGGCTACCTCATCGCACAGCGCGACTTCACCGAGCCCATCGGCCCCTCGTACTTCGAGCGTCTCCACGACGTCGACGAGGATGAGCACGTGCAGGTCGCCGGCACCACCACGGAGCAGCGCGCATGACCACCACCCAGTCCCCCAGCGCAGCGCCCGCGTCGCAGGCGCCGCAGCAGCGCAAGACGTTCACGTCGTGGGCTGCCAACTACCTCGACGAGCGCACGAGCATCTCGGGCGTCACGGCGTACCTCGGTCGCAAGATCTTCCCCGACCACTGGTCGTTCATGCTCGGCGAGGTCGCGCTCTACTCGTTCGTCGTGATCCTGCTCTCGGGCACGTTCCTGACGTTCTTCTTCGACCCGTCGATGGGCCACACGACCTACGAGGGCTCGTACGTGCCGCTCAAGGGCATCGAGATGTCCATCGCCTACGCGTCGTCGCTCGACATCTCGTTCGACATCCGCGGCGGCCTGCTCATGCGTCAGGTGCACCACTGGGCAGCCCTGCTGTTCGTGGCGTCCATCGGCCTGCACATGCTGCGCGTGTTCTTCACGGGCGCGTTCCGCAAGCCGCGCGAGCTCAACTGGGTCATCGGCTTCCTGCTCTTCATCCTCGCGATGGCAGAGGGCTTCACGGGCTACTCGCTCCCCGACGACCTGCTCTCGGGCAACGGCCTCGCGATCATCAACGGCATGGTCAAGGCCATCCCGCTGGTCGGCGGCTGGATCTCGTACCTGCTCTTCGGCGGCATGTTCCCCGGCGTCGACGTGATCCCCAGGCTCTTCGTGCTGCACATCATGCTGCTGCCCGCGATCCTCATCGTGCTGCTCGGCATGCACATGGTGCTGCTCGTGCTCAACAAGCACACGCAGTTCGCCGGCCCCGGCCGCACGAACGAGAACGTCGTCGGCGTGCCGATCATGCCGGTGTTCGCCGCGAAGGCCGGTGGCTTCTTCTTCCTCGTCTTCGGCGTCATCATGGCGATCGCCGCGACGTTCACGATCAACCCGATCTGGAACTACGGCCCGTACGACCCATCCCCCGTCTCGGCTGGCACGCAGCCCGACTGGTACATCGGCTTCGCCGACGGCGCCCTGCGCCTCGCGCCGGGCTGGGAGACCGAGCTGTTCGGCCTGACGTTCTCGTGGAACATCCTCATCCCGATGGCGGTCCTCGGACTCTTCATCGTGCTCGTGATGTTCTACCCGTTCATCGAGCAGTGGGTCACGCAGGACAAGCGGGAGCACCACCTCGCCGACCGTCCGCGCAACGCTCCGACGCGCACGGCCATCGGTGCCGCCGGCGTCGTGTTCTACGCGGTCATGTGGGCGGGTGCCTCGTCGGACCTCATCGCCACGCACTTCCACCTCAACGTGTTCCAGGTCACGTGGGTGCTGCAGGCACTCATCTTCCTCGGGCCGATCATCGCCTTCTGGGTGACGAAGCGCGTCGCGCTGGGCCTGCAGAAGAAGGATCGCGAGATCCTGCTGCACGGCTTCGAGTCGGGCCGCATCGTGCGCCGTCCGGGTGGCGAGTACATCGAGGTGCACCAGGGCCTCGACGAGTACGAGTCGTGGAAGCTGAAGTCGTTCGAGTCGCCGGAGCCCACCATGGTGCGCCCCGACGAGCGCGGCCGCATCACCACGGGCACCCACGTGCGCGCAGCGCTCTCGCGCTGGTTCTTCGAGGACCGGATCGAGCCGGTCACGAAGGCCGAGGTCGAGCGCGCCTCGCACCACTGATCCGCACATGCTGCAGTTCGGGCTCCACACCTTCGGCGACGTCCTGGGTGCGGAGCCCGACGCGCATCCCCGCACGATCCGCGAGGTCGTCGCCGAGGGGGTGCTCGCCGACCGCGTCGGCGTGGACTTCCTCGGCCTCGGCGAGCACCACCGGGCCGACTTCGCGCTGACGGCGCCCGAGATCGTGCTCGGCGCCCTCGCGACCGCGACCGAGCGCATCCGCCTCGGCACCGCCGTCACGGTGCTGTCGTCGGCGGATCCCGTGCGCGTGTTCGAGCAGTTCGCGACGATCGACGGGCTGTCGAACGGCCGCGCGGAGCTCATCGTGGGCCGCGGGTCGTTCGTCGAGTCGTTCCCGCTGTTCGGCTTCCGGCTCGAGGACTACGAGACCCTCTTCGAGGAACGCCTCGAGCTGCTCGCGGCGCTCGTCGCCGAGGAGCCCGTCACGTGGAGCGGCACGCTGCGCGCGTCGCTCGCCGACCAGCAGGTGTGGCCGCGCTCGCAGGCGTCGGTCGCGGGCGGCCGGATGCCCGTGTGGGTCGGCGTGGGCGGCAGGCCGCAGTCGGTCGTGCGCACCGCCAGGTACGGCTTCGACCTCATGCTCGCCGTCATCGGCGGCAGCCCGAAGGCGTTCGCGCCGTTCGCGAGCCTCTACCGCGATGCGATGGAGCGCTTCGAGCACGAGGGCGGCCGCGTGGGCCTGCACTCCCCCGGTCTCGTCGCCGAGACGGATGCCGAGGCGCGCGAGCTGCTGCGCCCGCACTGGATCGCGCAGCGCAACCGCATCGGCGCCGAGCGCGGCTGGGGTCCCGCGAGCGTGCGCGAGTTCGACGACGCCGCGAGCGACGACGGCGCGCTGTTCGTCGGCTCGCCCGAGACCGTCGCGGCGAAGATCGTGCGCGCCGTCGGCGACCTCGGCCTCGACCGCTTCGACCTCAAGTACGCCTCGGGCACGCCGCACGCCGCGAACCTGCGCACGATCGAGCTGTTCGGCACCGAGGTCATGCCGCGCGTGCGCGCGGCGCTCGGCGATTAGGCAGTCGCAGCCCGTCAGGCGGACAGCGTCGCGCCGCAGTCGCGGCACGTGGTGCCCGCGGGCACCTCCATGAAGCAGCTCGTGCAGACGACGACGCGCATCGTGCCGTTGGGCGCGGGCCGCGGCGTGCGCTCGCGCGCCACCCGCTTGGCCGGCGCGGCTGCGCGGGCCACCGATCGGCGCGGCGTGAGCTGCGGCTGGCCGCCGTCCTCGGGCAGCGTCGCACCGAAGGCGCGGTAGCACTCGAGCCGGTCCTGCGCAGCCTGCAGCTCGCGCGCCTGCACGCCCTCGCCGGGCGCCGAGCCCGCGTGGTCGCCGACGGAGAGGTCGGCGCGCACGCACAGCGACGCGAGGCGCGGCTCGTCGCGCGTCACGGCATCCGCCGCCACGCGCGCGAGCAGGGCGCCCACCCACTCGTCGGCCGGCTGCTTCGTCGTGATGCCCGTCGCGGACTGCACGCGGTGACCGACCTCCTGCTCCGTCACCCAGGCGCCGTAGACGCCGGCGGTCTCGACGAGCACGTCGCGCGCGGCTGGCGTCCACTGGCGCAGCGCATCGGACTGCGAGACGTACTTGCCGTTGGCGAGGTCGGGCATGCTGGGGTGTCCTCCTAGGAAGTGGTCCACCTGCCAGGCTACGTCACTCAGGACCCGTCGGCCGTCGCGCGGTCCTCGCTGCGGGTGCCGGCGAACGGTCCCAGGGCGTCGCGCAGCGCCACGAGGGCCTCGGCCGACATGCCCGTCGCGGCCATGACCTGCTCGGGCACGCGCAGCGCCTGCTCGCGCAGCGCACGCCCCGCATCCGTCAGCCCGATGTCGAGCACACGCTCGTCGACGATGCTGCGGATGCGCGTCGCGAGCCCCTGCGCCTCGAGCCGCCGCACGAGCGGCGACAGCGTCGCGGGCTCGAGGGCGACGGCGGCAGCGAGGTCCCGCAGCGACCGAGGTGCACGCTCCCACAGCGCGAGCATGACGAGGTACTGCGGATGCGTGAGACCGAGCGGCTCGAGGATGGGCCGGTAGATCGCGACGACGTTGCGCGCCGCGGTGACGATGGCGAAGCAGACCTGCTCGTCGAGCAGCAGGAGGTCGTCGCGTCGGCTCATGCAGCCATCCTGCCACGCATTCGTGAGTACACTGATGATCATGGCACGAAGGGAATCGCTGCGATCGCGCATCCGCGCCGCGGGAGGCTTCTACCGCTGGTGGAACGCGCGCCTCGTGCGTCTCGCTGGGCCCGCGCAGCTCGGCGCCTGGGGCGAGGACCGCGAGGGCCGCGCGACCGCACGCGGCTGCCCCGAGTGCGGGCAGGCGTGGGACGGGCACGAGACGCTGCACGTGCTCGGACGCGCCAAGCTCGTGTGCCCGCCGGCGGCGACCGCCGACCTATGATCGGGCCTGGTATCCGTACCCGTTCCTGGACGTCACCGTGCTCGGCCTCGGACCCGCGATCGTGAACGCGATCCTCGTGCTGGTGCTCGCCGGCGTGCTCGCGGGCCTCTACCGGCTCATCGACGCCAAGGTGCCGTCGCTGCTCGAGCCGCGTCGCAGCGACGCCTGATGCGCCCCGGGGCGCCCAGGAGGGCGCTGGTAGCGTCCATCGGGTGCTCGGACCCGACGACCCGCTCCCCCGCCGGCCCGACCGCATCATCGTCGCGGGCACCGCAGGCACGGGCAAGACGACGCTCTCCGGACGCATCGGCGACGCGCTCGGCATCGACCACGTCGAGATCGACGGGCTGCACTGGGGCGCCGACTGGACGCCGCGCCCGTCGTTCTCCGACGACGTCGACGCGTTCGTCGCTCGCGATCGCTGGGTCACCGAGTGGCAGTACCGCATCGCGCGCGAGCGTCTCGCCGCGCGCGCCGACCTGCTCGTCTGGCTCGACTACCCCGTCGCCGTCTCGATGCAGCGCGTCGTGCGCCGCACGCTGCGCCGACGGCTGCAGCGCATCGAGCTCTGGCACGGCAACGTCGAACCTGCGCTGTGGACGTTCGTCACCGATCGCGACCACATCGTGCGCTGGGCGTGGCGCACGCGAGCCAAGTACCGCGACCTGCCCGCTGTCGCCGCCGCACGCCATCCGCACCTCACGCTCGTGCGCCTGCGCAGCCAGGGCGAGACGGACCGGTGGATGCGCACGCTCGCCGCATCCCGATCCTGACCGTGCCGCAGACGACGAACGCCCCGACCTCGCGGTCGGGGCGTTCGGGCGTGGCTCGGGTCAGCGGCCGAAGTTGCCGCGGTAGAACTCGTAGACCCAGCCGACGAGCATGATGACCACGAGGGCAGCACCGATCGGCAGCAGGAAGACCGAGATCGCCAGGCCCATGAAGGTGAGCATGAGCGCACCAGCGAGGGCGATGGGCCACCACGACCAGGGCGCGAAGTGCCCGAGCTCGGGATCGCCGTCGTCGATGAGGGCCGACTGGTCGTCCTCGGGCAGCACGCCGCCCGAGGTGCGGTGCACGATGCCCATGTAGGCGGCGATGAACGCGGCCAGGATGGCGCACAGGCCCATGCCCATCGTGCCCACCCACTCGACCTCGCCCGCGTAGGCGAGCATGTGCCAGATCGTGTAGCCGGCTGCGCAGAGCAGGAAGAAGACCGAGAGCGTCCAGAGGATCGCGATGTTGGCGCGCATCGGCTACTTCACCTTGCCTTCGGAGATGTCGAGCACGGGAGCCTCGGGAGCATCCTTGAACGGGCCCACGCCCACCTGCGGGCCCACCTCGGGGTGGTGCAGGTCGAAGGCGGGCGACTCGCTGCGGATGCGCGGGATCGACGTGAAGTTGTGACGCGGCGGCGGGCAGCTCGTGGCCCACTCGAGCGAGCGGCCGGAGCCCCACGGGTCGTCGACCGTGACCTTCTCGCCGTGGCGAGCGGTGATGTAGACGTTCCAGAGGAACGGCACCATCGAGAACGCGAGGATGAACGCGCCCACGGTCGAGACCTGGTTCATCCAGGTGTAGCCCTCTTCCGGCAGGTAGCTGTAGTAGCGACGCGGCATGCCGATGACGCCCAGCCAGTGCTGGATGAGGAACGTCATGTGGAAGCCGATGAAGAGGAACCAGAAGTGCACGTGACCGAGACGGTCGTTGAGCATCTTGCCGGTCCACTTCGGCCACCAGAAGTAGAAGCCCGCGAACATCGCGAACACCACGGTGCCGAAGACGACGTAGTGGAAGTGCGCGACGACGAAGTAGCCGTCGGAGAGGTGGAAGTCGAGCGGCGGCGAGGCGAGGATGACGCCCGTGAGGCCACCGAAGACGAAGGTCACGAGGAAGCCGATCGACCACACCATGGGCGAGTCCCACGTGATGGAGCCGCGCCACATCGTGCCGATCCAGTTGAAGATCTTCACGCCGGTCGGCACCGCGATGAGCATCGTCATGAGCGCGAACCATGGCAGCAGCACGGATCCCGTGACGTACATGTGGTGCGCCCACACCGCGACCGAGAGGGCCGCGATCGCGATCGTCGCGTAGACGAGCGTCTTGTAGCCGAAGATCGGCTTGCGCGAGAACACCGGCAGGATCTCGGAGATGATGCCGAAGAACGGCAGCGCGATGATGTACACCTCGGGGTGCCCGAAGAACCAGAACAGGTGCTGCCACAGCAGCACGCCGCCGTTGGCCGCGTCGTAGATGTGGGCGCCGAAGAGGCGGTCTGCGGCCATGCCGAACATCGCGGCCGCGAGCACGGGGAAGGCGATGATCACGAGGATCGACGTGATGAGGATGTTCCACGTGAAGATCGGCATGCGGAACATCGTCATGCCCGGTGCGCGCATCGTCATGATCGTCGTGATGAAGTTCACGCCACCGAGGATCGTGCCGAAGCCCGACAAGGCGAGGCCGAGGAACCAGAGGTTCGCTCCCGCTCCTGGCGAGAACGTCTCGTCGCTGAGCGGCGCGTACGCGGTCCAGCCGAAGGAGGCGGCACCCTGCGGCGTGAGGAAGCCGGCGACGGCCATGAGCGAGCCGAACGAGTACAGCCAGTAGGCGAACGCGTTGAGGCGCGGGAAGGCGACGTCGGGCGAGCCGATCTGGATCGGCATGAGCACGTTGGCGAAGCCGGCGAAGAGCGGCGTCGCGAACATGAGCAGCATGATCGTGCCGTGCATCGTGAACAGCTGGTTGTACTGCTCCTTCGTGGGCACGATCTCGAGACCGGGCTCGAAGAGCTGCGCACGGATGATGAGCGCCATGACGCCGGCGATCGCGAAGTAGATGAACGACGTGATCAGGTACATGTACCCGATGGTCTTGGCGTCGGTGGAGGTGATCCACTTGACGAGCACGTTGCCCTTGCGCTCGAAGCCCGTGGAGCCCATGCGCTCCTCGGTGACGGTGGCGGTGGCCATCAGTGACCCTCTTCCTCGGACTCGGAGCCGCCCACGGGGCTCGACGGGTTCACGACGGGGTTGAGGCCCTCGCCGAACTGCTCGATCTCATCGGTGCCCGAGAGCACGTTGCCCTCGGTCTCGAGGCTCTCGAGGTAGGCGTCGTACTCCGCCTGGGACACGACCTCGACCTGGAAGAGCATCAGGGAGTGGTACTCGCCGCAGAGCTCGGCGCACTTGCCCATGAAGACGCCCTCGACGTCGCCGGTCTCGAAGTAGAAGTGGTTCGTGACGCCCGGCAGCGTGTCCTTCTTGTAGAGGAAGTCCACGATCCAGAACGAGTGCGCGACGTCGCGCGACTCGAGCGTGATCTCGATCGACGAGTTCACGGGCAGGTAGAGCGTCGGCAGCTCCTCGGTCGAGACGCCACCGCCCTCGAGCTCCTGGCCCTGGATGCCCTGGAAGTACACCGCGTCGGAGGCCTCGCCGTTCGAGGCCTGCTGGGTCTCGTACATGAAGTCCCACGCCCAGCGCTTGGCGAAGACGGTGATCGAGACGTCGGGGTCGTCGATCGGCTCCTCGATGGCGGCCTGGTCGCGCGCGGTGAAGGCGAAGAAGCCGACCACGAGGATCACGGGCACGACCGTGAAGAAGACCTCGATCGGCATGTTGTAGCGCAGCTGCACGGGGAAGCCGGTCTGGCCCTTGCGGCGACGGTAGGCGATGCCCGCCCAGAGCATGAGGCCCCAGGTGATGACGCCGACCGCGAGCAGGACGATCCACGACGTGACCCACAGGCCGACGATGCGGTCGACGTGGTTCGTGACGCCGGGGGTGGACGGGAGCCATCCCTGCAGCTGCTCCTGCGTGCAGCCCGCGAGTGCGAGCGAGAGCACGCCGACCACGGGGATCGCGAGCCAACGGAGGGGTCGACGAGTGCGCAAGACTGCTTCCTTACGTATGCGTGCTGTGCGGCTCAATCCTAGTACGCGCCCAGGAACCGCTGAGGACCGGCCGATGGGTGTCGCGAGACGCCCAGGGGCAGGTTCGGGTCGGGGCCGGGCGTGTCGCACGGCGCCGGGCACGACGAAGGCCCCGGCGCGGACGCCGGGGCCTTCGTGGATGGATCAGTGGAAGCTGTCGCCGCAGGCGCAGGAACCTTGCGCGTTGGGGTTGTCGAGGGTGAAGCCCTGCTTCTGGATCGAGTCCTCGAAGTCGATGGTCGCGCCATCGAGGTACGGCACGCTCATGCGGTCGACGATGACCTCGACGCCGCCGTCGAAGTCGCGCACGGCGTCGCCGTCGAGGTATCGCTCGTCGAAGTAGAGCTGGTAGATGAGGCCCGAGCATCCGCCCGGCTGCACGGCCACGCGCAGACGCAGGTCGTCGCGGCCCTCCTGCTCGAGGAGGCGGCGCACCTTGTCGGCGGCCGCGTCGGTGAGCGCGACGCCGTGCTCGTGCTCGACGGCCTCCGGGGTCGTGGTGGTGGTGTCGGTCATGATGCCCCCTTCAGGAGATCGAACGCGCGATGCGCGTCGGTCATTCCACTGCCTCGATCATCGCACCGGGCGCGCGTTCGCGCGAGCGAGCAGCGCCGCCTCGGCGAGGATCGCCTTGCGCAGCACGCCGAGGTGCTGCGACTCGTTGGGGCTGTGCGCCATCGTCTCGGGGTCCTCGACGCCCGTCACGAGGATCTGCGCCTCGGGGAACTGCGCGACGAGCGACGCGATGAACGGGATGGACCCGCCGATGCCCTGCAGGACCGGCTCGGCGCCCCACGCATCGGCCATGGCAGCCTGCGCCTCGCCGGCCGCCCAGCCGTCGACGTCGACGAGCACGGGCTCGCCGAGGTCGACGTCGGAGATCTCGACGTGCGCGCCGAACGGCACGTGCGCCTCGAGGTGGGTGCGCAGCGCGTCGAACGCCGACTGCGCGCTCTGCCCGGGGGCGATGCGCGCCGAGACGCGCACGGCGACCTCGGGCAGCAGCGTGTTGGAGGCGTCGGCGACGCTCGGCGCATCCATGCCCGTGATCGTGATCGACGGCTGGAACCACATGCGCGAGAGCACGCTGCCCGAGCCGATCGGCTGCACGCCCTCGAGCAGCGCCGCCTCCTCGCGCAGCTGCTCCTCGCTGCGCTCGGGCGTCGCGGCGTCGTGGCTCGTGAGGCCTGCGACGGCGACGGAGCCGTCGGCACCCCACAGCGTGTCGAGCAGGCGGATGGCCGCGAGCATCGCGTCGGGCACGGCACCGCCGTACATGCCGGAGTGGCTCGCGTGCTCGAGCGTGCGCACGCCGAGGCGGAACGTGACGTTGCCGCGCAGCGCGACCGTGAGCGAGGGCACCTCGGTCGACCAGTTGTCGGAGTCGGCGACGACGATGACGTCGGCGGCGAGCGTCTCGGCGTGCGTCTGCAGGAAGCGGCCGAACGAGCGCGAGCCGAACTCCTCCTCGCCCTCGATGAAGACGACGACGCCGAGGTCGGGGTCGGGATGCGTCTCGGCGAGGGCGCGGAGGGCGGCGACGTGCGTCATGACGCCCGCCTTGTCGTCGGACGCGCCGCGACCGTAGAGGCGCTCCCCCACCTCGGTCGGCTCGAACGGCGGCGTGCGCCACAGCGCCTCGTCGCCCCACGGCTGCACGTCGTGGTGCGCGTACAGCAGCACCGTCGGTGCGCCGTTGCGTGCCGGACGTCGCGCGAGCACCGCCGGCTGGCCCTCGCGGCCCTGCTCGTCGTCGACCTGCTCGATGCGCACCTCGTCGAACAGGCCCGTGCCCGCGACGAGCTCGCGCACGGCCTCGGCGCTCGCCGCGACGTGCGCGCGGTCGTACGCCGACCACGAGACGCTCGGGATGCGCACGAGGTCCTTGAGGTCGCCGACGGCGCGGTCGAAGCCGCCGTCGACGGCGGAGCGGAGCTGGTCGAGATCTGCGGATGCCATGCATCCGATCCTACGAGCGGCGTCGGCGGTACCATGGGGGTTCCGAATCGACGTCAGGATCGCAGTGCCTCTCTTCTCGAAGCCCAAGGACGTCGTCGTGCAGCCGGAGCCGACGAAGGCGAACGGCAAGGGCGCGGCGACCCCCAAGCGCAGCCAGCAGGTCGCGCGCAACCAGCGCCCGCTCGTGCCGACGGATCGCAAGGAGGCGAAGAAGGAGTCGCGCGAGCAGATGGCGAAGCTCCGCGAGGAGCAGCGCCTCGGCTTCGAGCGCGGCGACGAGCGCTACCTCCCCGCCCGCGACAAGGGCGAGGTCAAGCGCTACGTGCGCGACTACGTCGACGCTCGCCTCTCGGTCGCGATGCTCATGATCCCGGCGATGATCGTCGTCATCATCCTCACGTTCTTCGAGTCGATGGACGTGCGCCTCATCGCCAACGTCGTGCTGTGGGCGTTCATCGCCGTCGCGGTGCTCGACTGCCTGCTGCTGTCGTTCCTCGTGAAGCGCCGCATCACCGCGAAGTTCGGCCCCGGCAAGACGAAGGGCGTCGCCTGGTACGCGTCGATGCGCGCCGCGCAGCTGCCCTTCATGCGCATGCCGAAGCCGCAGGTCAAGCTCTTCAACTTCCCCGAGTGACCCTCGGTCGCTGAACGACGAAGGGGCGCCCACCGTGCAGGTGGGCGACCCTTCGTCGTGCGGTGCAGGTCAGCCGACGAGCGCGTCGCACGTCGCACGCCACGCCTCGTGCTGCTCGGCGTACGCCGTCACGTCGCGTGCGTCCGGATCGACGTGCCGGAGCGCGATCCCGAGTCGATCTCGTGCCTCGTCGAGATCGTCCACGAGCCCCGCTCCGACGAGCGCGAGTCCGGCGGCCCCCGCGAGGGTGACGTCGGGATCGCTCGAGACGAGCACGGACCGCCCGAGGATCGCGGCGCGCATGCGCACGACGTGCTCCGATCGCGTGGAGCCACCTGCGAGGACCACGGGCAGCGAGCCCGACGGATCGAGCACGTCGACGCCCTCGCGCACGACGTGGCTCGCGCCCTCCTGCGCAGCACGCAGGATCTCGGCCGCGCCGTGCGCCGGCGTCTGACCGACGAGCGCGCCGAGATCGTCTGCACGCCAGCGCGGGAACCGCGTGCCGGACATGCCCGGCACGACCTGCAGCCCCCGCGCCCCGACGGGCACGTCGGCGATGGCGTGCTCGTCGACGGCACCGACGAGCGCGCGCCACCTGGCGACGGCTCCCCCGGTCATGCCCGTCGCTCCTCCGGCGATCCAACGGCTCGGCACGAGCGCCGGGTTCCGCACGCTGCCGCGCGGCGCGTCGGCGAGGTCGACGAGCAGACGGCCGAGCACGTCGGTCGTGCCCGCGACGTCGGCGATCGCATCCGTGCGCGTGCCGAGCAGGATGCCGATGCCCGCCGAGCCATCGGGCGCTCCGGACACGACGGACGTGCCCGGTGCGAGACGACACCGCGCCGCCGCGTGCTCGTCGAGCGTCGCGACCAGGGCATCGGGCGTGGCGAGGGGTGGCAGCCAGCCCCGCGGCACGCCGAGCGCGTCGGCGGCGTCCGACCAACGTGCGGCGGCGACGTCGAACGCGAGCGTGTACGCGGCGTCGACCACGTCGGCGCCGACGTGACCCGTGAGGCGCGCGACGAGCAGGTCCTTCGGGCTCAGCACGCTCGCCACGCGCCGCGCCGCATCCGTGCCGACGAGCGAGGCTGCGAGCGCGAGTCCGCCACCCGCGGGCGCAGGACGGCCCGACGCAGCGAGCACGTGCCGCAGGATCGGCTCCGTCATGTCGGCGAGCAGCTCGAGGCCGCGCGCATCCGACCACGATCCGGGCGCTACGACCGGCTGCAGCGCATCGTCGACGGCTACGGCACCGATGTGCGCCGCGATCGCCAGCGCCGCGGGTCGCCCATCGACCTCGAGCGCTGCGACCGCGCCCTCGACGTCGCGCTGGAGGGCGTCGGCGACGTAGGTCGCGCCGCCGACGCCCTCGGTCCGTGCCACGCGCACGGCGCGAAGGATGCCGTCGTCGACCGAGACGAGCGCGGCGCGCACGGCGGAGGTGCCGACGTCGACGGCGACGACGGCTCGATCGAGCGCGATCATTCGGCGTCGATCCGCAGCAGCAGCGGGAAGCTCGGCAGCGTCCAGCCGTGCGTGAACTCCACAGGCTCGTCGGCGTCGGAGTACGTCGTGCGCATGCCGCGCAGCACGGCGCCGCCGGGCTCGACGCGCAGCAGCGTCGCCTCGTCGACACCGAGCAGCTCGGCCGTCATCGACTGGTCGGCCCAGCGCAGCCGCACGCCGTGCCGCTCCGCGAGGGTGCGGTACAGCGAGCCGCCCTCGAGCGGCTCGCGCGTGAGGCTCGGCGCCACGTGCGATGGGATCCACGTGTCCTGGAGCGCTGCGGGGACGCCGTCGACCGTGCGCACGCGCGTCAGCCGATGCACTGGGTCCCCCGCCTCGAGCCCGAGCGCCTCGGCGACGTCAGCAGGGGCATCCACGAGCTCCGCCCGCACCACCTCGCTGCCGACGACGACGTCGACGTCGGCGAGCTCCGCCGCGAACGACCGCAGGCGATCGATGTGGCGGCCCTGGCGCGACTGCTCGCGCACGAAGGTGCCGCTGCCGTGCTTGCGCACCACGATCTCGTCGGAGGCCAGCAGGTCGAGCGCCTGCCGCACGGTCATGCGGCTCACGCCGTAGCGCTTGGCGAGGTCGGACTCGCTCGGCAGGCGCATCCCCGGCTCGAGCGTGCCGGTGCGCACCTGCTCGACGATGTCGTCGTGGATGACCGAGTACCTCGGAGCCCGTTGCATCAGATCGCGCCCTCCGCTCGCAGCCGCTCGACGTCGTCGGCCGACAGACCGAGGATGTCACGGTAGACGTGGTCGTTGTCCTCTCCCACGCGAGGCGGCGCCTTGCGGACCGTCGGCGGCGACTTCTCCATGTGGATCGGATTCGCCGGCATGCGGATGGTGCCGAGCTTGGGATGCTCGGCCTCGACGACCATGCCGCGCGCAGCGATCTGCGGCGATGCCGCGACCTCCTTGACCGATGCGACCTTCGCGTAGGGCACGCCGACCTCGTCGAGCGCTGCGGCGATGTCGGCGCAGGTGCGCGACCCCGCCCAGTCCTGGATCGCCGACTCGAGGTGCTCCTGCTCCGCCATGCGGCCCTCGACCGTCGCGAACCGCTCGTCGGCGGCGAGGTCGTCGCGCTCCATGACCGCGCACAGCTTGGGGAACAGCGACGCCGTGCCCGCCTGGATGTAGATCGGGCCGTCCGCGGCCTCGTACACGTTGACGGGTGCCGTGAGCAGGTCGCGCGATCCGGAGCGCGGCATCTCGAGCCCCAGCATGAGCTCGGCGATGAGCCGCGTGCCGAGCGCGGAGAACATCGTGTCGTACGACGCGACGTCGACGAGCTGCCCCTCGCCCGTGCGATCGCGGTGCATGAGCGCCGCCATCGCGCCGATCGCGCCCTGGTAGCCCGTCGTGTAGTCGGCGATGTAGGTGCCCGAGAGGGTCGGCTTGCCGTCGGGCTCCCCCGTCATGCTCATGAGGCCCGACGACGCCTGGGAGATGGCGTCGAACAGCGCCCGGCGCGAGTCGGGTCCCGTCTGGCCGAACCCCGAGATCGACACGAGGATGACGTCGTCGTTGAGCTCGCGCATCCGCTCGTAGCCCAGGCCCATGGCTTCGAGCGTGCCCGGCCGATAGTTCTCGACCACGACGTCGGCCCACCGCACGAGATCCTCGAGGATGCCGAGCGCCTCGGGGTGCCTCGTGTCGAGCGACGCCGCCTGCTTGTTGCGGTGGTAGAGGAACATGTAGATGCTCTCGCCCTGCCAGTAGGGCCCGTGGTGCCTCGAGTCCTCGCCACGAGGGCGCTCGACCTTGACGACCTCGGCGCCGAAGTCGCCGAGGATCTGCGCGCACAGCGGGCCCGCGATGAACCTCGAGAGGTCGAGCACCTTCACGCCGTCGAGCGGTCCGGTCGGGTGTCCTGAGGTCTGCATCGTCGCAGCCTCCCTTCGTGTCGTCTCGGTCCGTGCGTCAGCCCGCGTGCGGTGCGAATGCAGGGTACGTCCACGCGTCTGCCGCGCGGTCGAGCACGACGTCGACGAGCAGCGGCCGGCCACTCGCGAAGCCGTCGCGCACCGCGGCGACGAGTGCGTCGACGTCGGTGACGCGCACGCCCTCGACGCCCATGCCGCGCGCGACCTGGGCGAAGTCGACGTCGAGGAAGTCGACGCCGATCGTGCGACCGTCGAAGTGCAGCACCTGCTCCTGGCGGATGTTGCCGTACGACGAGTCGTTGAGCACCACGACGACGGCGGGGCCGCCTGCGCGCGCGAGCGTCTCGAGCTCGCCGAGGCTCATGCCGAGCGAGCCGTCGCCGATGAGCGCGAGCACGGGACGCGACGGGTCGTCGACGACCGAGGCGACCGTGGCGGGCAGGGCGAAGCCCATGTTGCCGAAGCCGACGGGCTTGATGTAGCGGTACGGCTTCGCCATCTCCCACAGGTACGACCACACGCCGGGGTTGCCCGCATCGGGGATGAGCACGGCATCCTCGGGCGTCACGGAGCGCAGTGCGCGAACGGCGACCGCTGGCGAGATCGAGCCCTCGTTCTCGGGGCTGAGGTCGTCGGACATGGCCCACCACTCGCGCTCCGCCTGCTGCAGCTCGGCGATCCAGCCAGCGCGCGCCTCCCGCGCTCCCGCGGCGTCGTCGACCGTGGCGGCGACGAGGTCGCGCGCGAAGGCGCCGAGGTCTCCCACCACGCCCGTCGTGACCTCCGCGTAGTAGCGACCGATCATCGCGGGGTCGACGTCGACCTGCACGACGTCGGGCAGCGCGCGGCGCCAGCGCGTCGTCGACACGGCATTCAGGCTGTTGCCGAGCGCGAGCACGAGATCGGCGTCGCCGATGACGCGCGTCGACAGGTTCGTGCCCATGCGGCTCAGCGCTCCGAAGACGAGCGGGTGCGTCGTCGGCACGGCGCCCATGCCGTTGAACGTCGTGATGACCGGGATCGAGAGCGCATCGGCGAGCGCGAGCACGTCGTCGGATGCCTGGGCGCGGTTCGCGCCGTTGCCGACCCAGATGACGGGCCGCTCGGCGGCGAGCACGCGCGCAGCCACCTCGGCGACGCGATCCGACGCGGCGACGGGGCGCGTGCCGACCCACGAGCGCAGCGGATGCACCTCGGGCACCGTCGGCGCGTCGAACGTCTGCTCGATCGTGTCCCGGGCGAAGTCGAGGTGGATGGGACCGGGGTTGCCCGTCATCGCGTTGACGTACGCCTCGCCCATCGCCTGGACGATGCTCGTCTGGTGAGCCACGAGGCGCGACCACTTCGTGAACGGCTTGAAGATCTCGACGTGGTCGGCGTTCTGCGCGTCGTCCTTGTGGATGTTCTCGCCGTTGTTGTTGCACGTGACGATGAACGCAGGGCTCGAGTCTCGGAACGCGCCGCCGACCCCCGTGAGCAGGTTGGTCGCGCCGGGCCCCGTGGTCGCGATCGCGACCGCGGGACGCCCGGTGAGACGCCCGTACGCGTCGGCCATGACCGCGGCCGCGTTCTCGTGTCGTGTGTGCACCATCTCGATGGTGGGGCTGTCGATGATGGCGTCGGTGATCGCGAGCGTCTGCCCGCCGACCACGCCGAACACCTTCGTGATGCCGAGCGACTCGAGCATCTGCACCACGAGCTTGCCGCCGGTGATCTCGTTCGTCATGTCCGTCTTCCTCTTCACTTCCCGGTCTCTGTCGAGACGCTGGTCTCGGACGGGATGGGCGCGCTCGCCCATCCCGCGGCGCTGAGCGCGCCGTCGGCTCTGCGCACCCACACCTGCAGGTGCACGCGGTCGTCGTCGACGCCCGTGACGATGCCGCTCACGGCGATCGGCTCGTGCACGTCGACGGTCTTCAGGAACTTCACGCGCAGCCATCCGCCCGCGAGGAACCTCGTGCCGAACGCTCGCGTGAGCAGCTCGGCGATCGCGCCGTACTGCTGCTGGCCCTGCACGATCGGCACGCGCATCCCGCCCTCCCGCGCGAGCGCGAGGTCGTTGTGGATGTTGCGCACGTACTCGCCGATGCGCGAGAACACGGCGGCCTGCTCGGTCGTGAACGTCTTCGCGAGCGTCGGCAGCACCTGCCCGACCGCCGGCGCATCCGCGTCGAACGCGGGCGCACCATCGGGCACCTCGCCGGTCACGCGCTCGTCCGCGTCCGCAGGTGTCGCGCTGCCGCGCCCCGCGACGTCGCCGGGTCTCGTGCGCAGGATCTCGATGCCGCGGTGGCGCAGGATGCTGCGACCGTCGGCGCCGACCGCGGTCGCCTCCATGACGACGTAGCCCTGCCCCCGCCGCTCGTAGGCCTCGGTGTACGTGCCGGCGAGCGTCACCTCCTCGTCGAGGAAGGCCGGCGAGTCGAACCAGAGCTGCTCCTCGGTGTGCAGACCGACGACGCGGCTCGCGGCGTAGACGGTCGTGAACAGCTGCACGAGGTCGTTGCCGAGCAGCGAGGCGTGGCCGATGCGACGCCCGTCGAACGGGCTCGCGTCGAGATGCCACGGGTGGTGGTCGTCCTGCGTGAAGGCGAAGCGCTTGATCTTGTGGTCGTCCACCACGACCGTCGCGGGTCCGAGGGCCTCGGGGATCGCGAGCCGCTCGAACTCGGGCTCCTTGAGGCCGGCCTCGAGGTCGTCGACGTCGGCGGCGCGACGCGGATCGGTGAGGTCGCGATGCGATGTCATCGCGTCTCCTCGCCGATCGCGTTCATGTCGGCGCCGTTCGTCTCGGGTGCGAGGTACGCGCACAGGCCACCGAGCGCGAGCGCGAGCACCGTGATGAGCGCGATGGGCCACGGGTCGCCGCCCGTCGCGGCGAAGATGGCCGTCGAAGCGAGCGGCCACAGGCCGATGAGCACCGAAGGCAGCTGCGCGGCGAGCGAGACGCCGGTGTAGCGCACCTTCGTGCCGAAGAGCTCGGAGAAGAACGATGGCTCGACCCCGTAGACGGCGCCGACGCCGATCGCGTACGCCACCGCGTAGATGACGTACATCATCGGGATGTTGCCGGCGTCCAGGATCCAGAAGAACGGGAACGACACCACCGCACCCACGACGGCGCCGAGGATGAAGACCTTGCGGCGTCCGATCCGGTCGCTGAGCCTGCCGAAGAAGTAGTACGTGTAGATCGCGATGGCCGCGGCGATCGCCGAGGCGATGAGCACGTCGGTGCGCGGGACGTCGGTGTAGTTCGTCGCGAAGGTGAGGCCGATCGTGAGGATGATGTAGCCGAACACCGCCTCACCGAAGCGCATGCCCATCGCGAGCAGCAGCGGGCGCTTGAAGCGACGGAAGAGCTCGGCGATCGGCAGCTGCTCCTTGGGCTTGTCGGCGTCGGCCTTCGCCTCGAGCGCCTCCTGCGCCGCCTGGAACGTCGGCGTCTCGGTGAGCTTGAAGCGGATGAACAGGCCGACGCCGATGAGCACGGCGCTCAGCAGGAACGGCAGGCGCCAGCCCCACGACAGCAGCTGCTCGTCGGGCAGCGTCGAGACGATGGCGAAGATGGTCGTCGACATGACGAGGCCGACGGCGTTGCCGATCTGCGGGAAGCTGCCGTACGCGCCGCGCTTGCCCTCCGGCGCGTACTCGACCGCGACCAGCGAGGCGCCGCCCCACTCGCCACCGACGCCGAAGCCCTGGATGAGACGCAGCACGACCAGCAGGATCGGCGCCGCGATGCCGATCTGGTCGGTCGTCGGCAGGAGGCCGATGAGGAACGTCGCGATGCCCATCATCATGAGCGTCGTGACGAGCGCCGCCTTGCGACCGAACTTGTCGCCGAAGTGCCCGAAGACGATGCCGCCGAGCGGGCGAGCGAAGAAGCCGACGCCGAACACGGCGAACGACGCGAGGGTGCCGTAGATGGGATCCCCGTCGCTGGGGAAGAACAGGCGTCCGAACACGAGCGCGGATGCCGTGCCGAAGATGAAGTAGTCGTACCACTCGACGGCGGTGCCGACGAGGCTCGCGACGGCGGCGCGGCGCGCGAGGTTCGTGCGCTCGCTCTGATTGGTGGGGATGGTGGCGGCCATGGTGACTCCTTCGTCGAATGGGGCTGCCGGATGGGGATGCTCGGCGCCGAGGCTCGCAGGCGCCCGACGCCGAGCGTTCGTGGGGCTCGCGGGACCGCGAGCCGGTGGGATCAGAGGATGCTGGCGGGCCGTCGGTCGTCGTCGTCGATCGCGGCGGAGGCCCAGCCGACGGCCGTGCGCGTGCCATCGGCCTTCTCGACCCAGACCTCGACCTCGAGCCGGCCGTCGGTCTCGCCGAGCACGGCTCCCGAGGTCGTGAGTGCGTCGCCGACGAACGCGGGCGAGACGAAGCGCAGGTCGAGGTCGCCGCTCGTGAACCAGCTGGCCCCGAAGACGTCGACGAGGTTGGCGAGCACGTGGCCGGTCTGCTGCTGCGCCTGCACGATCGTGCGGTCGAGGCCCGACTGCGCCGCCTTCTCGACGCTCGTGTGCACGTTGGCGAAGCCACGGCCTGCCCACGAGAACACCGACATCTGGTCCTGCGTGAAGGTCGTGGTGCGCGACGGCAGGGCGGCGCGCTCGGGCAGCCCGTGCGCGGCGCGCTCGGCCATCGGCGCAGACGCGTCGACCGTGCCGAGCACGGTTCGGGGTCGCGGCTCGCCCTCGGAGCGTCGACCGCCGACCACGTCGCCTGCGACGGTGCGCATGATCTCGCGGCCGACGTGCTCGACGAGCACGCGGCCGTCGGCTCCGGTCGCGGTGGCCTCGAGCGTGACGTAGCCCTGGCCGCGGCGCTCGTACTTCTCGGTGTACCCGCCGTCGATCGTCACGGTCTCGCCGTGGCGGATCGGAGAGCGGAACGTGAGGTGCTCGTGGGTGTGGAGTCCCTGCGCCGTGTTGCCGTCGTACCCCTGGTAGAAGAGGAAGAGCAGCTCGTTCGCGAGCACGAGCGGGTGGGCGACCGGTCCACCGAAGGGCGAGTCGACGAAGTACCAGTCGCGGAAGTCATCCTGGGCGAACGCGTGGTCGAGCACCGCGCGTCGGTCGACGAGCACCTCGACGGGGCCGAACCGCTCCGGCACCTCGACCAGCTCGAACCGTGCTTCCTTCAACGACGCCATCGTCGCTCCTCTCGTCACATCCTCGTACCAAGTCGTCTAGACGACTAGATGAGAACGTAGACGGGTGCAGCGCCGACGTCAAGGGTCGTGCACGGATCGGCGCGCCGATGCGCCGACCCGATGCCTGGTTCAGGCGGTCGCGACGATCCGGCCGCCCGCGATCACCATGCGGCGCTCCGGCAGCCGCACGAGCGCATCCATCGCGTGCTCGGCGTCGACGAGCACGACGTCGGCGCGAGCGCCCTCGACGAGGTCGTGCACGTCGCGGCCGACCGCCCACGCGCCGTCGGTCGACGCGAGGCGCACGGCGGCCAGCAGGTCCTCGTCGCGCACGAGGCTCGACGCTCTCGCGTACTGACGCGCGATCGCGAGGGTGTCGCCATCGCCGTAGGGGCTCCACAGGTCGCGGATGCCGTCGGTGCCGAGCCCGAGGCGCACGCCCGCATCCGCGAGCTCGTGCATGGGCAGCTGCGGCAGGCGCAGCGGGGCGACGCTCGTCATGCCGACGCCCTGCTCGCCCATGCGCTGCAGCAGCTCGGCGCGCCGCGTGGGCGGCAGCTGCGCGACGGCGAAGCCGTGCGCGATGACGACGCGACCCTGCAGGCCGAGGCGCTCGACGCGCTCGAGCACGAGCTCGATCTGGAACACGCCGAGCTCGGCGGGATCGTGGAGGTGGATGTCGACGCCGACCCCCGTGTCGGCCGCGAGCCCGAGGATGAGGTCGACCTGTCCGACGGGGTCGCGGTCGATCGAGGCGGGGTCGAGCCCGCCGACATGCACGGCGCCGGCCTCGACCGCATCGCGCAGCAGGCGGTCGACGCCGGGGCGGCGCAGCACGCCGTCCTGCGGGAACGCCACGATCTGCACGTCGAGCGCTCCCCCGTACGCCGCCGCGGCCTCCTGCACCGCCTCGATGCCCGCGAGGCCGATGCCGAGGTCGACGTCGACGTGCGTGCGGATCGCCGTCGTGCCGTGGCGCACCATCTCGTGCAGCACGGCGCCCGTGATGCCGGTCGACGGGATGCCGAGCTCGCCGCGCCGCGCGCGCTCGTGCTGGATGCGGCCGTCGGTGCCACCCTCGCCGCCGTACGACTGCCACGGCAGGCCCCACCACGACTTGTCGACGTGCGCGTGCGCGTTCACGAGGCCGGGCAGGGCGCACAGCCCCTGGCCGTCGACGACGACCCCCTCGTGCCTCGGTGCCTGACCGTGCGGGTGGACCGCAGCGATGGTCGTGCCGTCGACGTCGAGGTCGACCGCTCCGCCGCCCCAGGGTCGGACGTTCGCGAGCCTCGTGATGGGGGTGGTCTCGTGGCCGGTCATGCGCGCTCCTCCTGCGGGTCCTGCCGTCGTACCGCGGCGTCGCGGACGACCGCATCCAGCCTACGAGCGGGCGTCAGGCGGCGCGCACGATGCGCACGATGCCGACGACCGTGACGACGAGCACCGCGACGACCCCGATCCCCAGCACGAGCTGCCCCGGCAGGCCGACGATCGCGAGCACGATGCCCCCGAACACGACGACGAGCGCGGCGCCGAGCAGCACGAGCATGCGCTCGGTCTCGCGGTAGACCCGCTGCGCGTTCGCCTCGGTGATCGCCACGGGCAGGTTGCCCCACTCGGGATGGGTCGACACCCACGCGAACAGCAGCTGCAGCGCCGCCCAGAGCGCGAGCAGCGGCAGCAGCGTCCAGCGCGGTCCGAATGCATCCGCTTCACCCGTGATGCCGAAGTGCGTCGGGATGACCGCGGGCAGGGTCGGGAAGGCGACGAGCGCGGCGACGATGCCGACCGCCGCGGCCACGAGCGTCGCGATGCGGAGTGCGCGGACACCCGGTGCACTGCCGTGCTGCCATGCCGGTCGGGTGCGCGCTGCCATGCCTCGACGCTATCGAGGGAAGCCTGCGCGCCCGCGGGTAAGGTGGCGCTGCCGCGGGCCGCCGCGCCATCGCCCCACGTCGAGGAGCCCATGCCCGCGCCGCACCAGCCGCCCGCGCCCATGCCGCTCGTCGTGGACGGCGTGTCGATCCGGCACGAGGGCGCCACGGTCGCCCGCCCCGCATCCGTCTCGTTCTCGGTCGCGCCCGGCGAGGTCGTGCTGCTGTCGGGGCCGAGCGGCTGCGGCAAGTCGACGCTCGCGCTCGCGCTCGACGGCCTCGTGCCGCACGCGGTCCCGGCGACGATGGCGGGCTCGGTCGTCGTCGACGGCCTCGACACCCGCGAGCACGCCGTGGGCGTGCTGAGCGCGCACGTCGCGATGGTGTTCCAGGATCCGGATGCGCAGATCGTGACGGGCACGGTGCTCGACAAGGTGTGCTTCGGGCCCGAGAACCTCGAGGTGCCGGTCGCCGAGGTGCTCGAGCGCGCCGAGCGGGCGCTGCGCCGCGTAGGGCTGTGGGAGCGGCGCGACGACCGCCCCGACCTGCTCTCGGGCGGCGGCCGCCAACGGCTCGCGATCGCGTGCGCGCTCGCCATGGAGACGCCGCTCATCGTGCTCGACGAGCCGACCGCGAACCTCGACCCCGCCGGCATCGAGGGCGTCTACGCCGCGCTCGCCGACGTCGTCGCGGCCGGCGATCGCGCGATCGTGCTCGTCGAGCACGACCTCGACCACGCCATCGCGCTCGTCGATCGCATGGTCGTGCTGGATGCGTCCGGCGCCGTCGCGCTCGAGGGCACGGTCGACGCGGTGCTGCGCGCTCGCCACGACGAGCTCGCCGCGCTCGGCGTGTGGATGCCGGTCGCGACGCTCGCCGCTCGGCGGCTGCGCGAGGCGGGCCTCGTGCTCGAGCCGATGCCCGTGACGCCCGCCGAGCTCGCCGCGGCGCTCGACGCGAAGCCGACGCTGCCCGCGCTGCCCGCGAGTCCCTCGCCAGCCCCCGGGGCCGACGACCCCGTCGTGCAGGTGCGCGGGCTCTCCGTGAAGCGGGGGCGTGGACGCCACGCGCGCGACGTGCTGCACGACGTGTCGCTCGACGTCGAGCGCGGCGCGTTCGTGGCGATCGTCGGCACGAACGGCGCGGGCAAGTCGACGCTGCTGCAGGCGATCGCGGGGGTCGACGCCCCACCGCGCGGCACCGTCACGATCGCGGGGCTCGACCCGGCGACGGCCGACGTGCGCGCGCTCGCCCGCACGATCGGGTTCGTGTTCCAGAACCCCGAGCACCAGCTCATCCGCGAGTCCGTCGCCGCCGAGCTCGCGCACGGGCTCGAGGTGCAGGGACTCGACGCCGCCGCGATCGCGCCGCGCGTCGACGCGATGCTCGAGCGCTTCGGGCTCGCCGAGCTGCGGGAGCAGCATCCCTTCCTGCTCTCGGGCGGGCAGAAGCGTCGCCTCTCGGTGGGCACGTCCCTCATCGCGGGCGCCGAGGTGCTCGCGCTCGACGAGCCGACGTTCGGGCAGGATCGCGCCCGCGCCGCCGAGCTCGTCGCCCTGCTCGCCGGCATGCGCGCGCAGGGCACGACCGTGCTCGTCGTGACGCACGACATGCAGCTCGTCGCCGACGTGGCGACCCACGTGTGCGTGGTCGCCGACGGTCGCATCGCCGCGTTCGATCGCGCGGAGGCCGTGCTCGCGGGCGATGCGCTCGTCGACGCCGGCCTGCGCCGCCCGCCGCTCGCCGACGCCATGCGCGCGCTGCGCCACCACGACGCGTGGCGCGGCGTCGCCCGCATGCACGACCTGCCAGGCGGCGCCTCGTGACGGTCGACGCCTACGCCGAGCGCACCGCGTCCCCGCTGCGGTTCCTGCACCACCTCGACCCGCTGTCGAAGGTCGCCGCGACCCTGCCCGCCATGGTGGTCGTGCTCCTGTCGCGCGACGTCGTGACCCCGCTCGTCGCGCTCGCCGCCGCCGTCGTGCTGCTCGTCGTCGGCGCACGGCTCGGCTGGCGCACGCTCGTCGCGCTGCTCGTCGCGCTGCCGCTCGCGGTCGCGCTGCTGTCGGTGACGCTCGGCGTGTGGGTGGATGCCGACCGCCTGCCGCCGTCCGACGTGCTCTGGACGGCGCTCGGCCGTCCGTTCACCGTCGCGCAGTGGCTCGTGGGCCTCGCGACCGCATCCCGCATCGCCGCCCTCGTGGCGCTCTCGCTCGTCTCGGGCCTCACGACGTCGGGCCCCGACCTCACGCGCGCGCTCGTGCAGCACCTGCGCGTGCCGTACCGCATCGGCTACACGGCGCTCGCGGCGTTCCGCTTCGTGCCGCGCTTCGGCCACGAGCTCGACGTCATCCGCGCCGCCCACCGCGTGCGCGGCATGGCCGGCGGGCGCGGTCCGCTCGCCGTCGCGCGCCGGTGGATGGGCTACGTCGTGCCGCTGCTCGTCGGCGCGCTGCGGCACGCGAGCCGCGTGGCGCTCGCGATGGATGCGCGCGCGTTCGGCGCGACGGCGCGCCGCACCGAGCGCCACCGGCTGCGGTGGCGCGTGCGCGACACGGTCGTCGTGGTGGTCGGCCTCGCGCTCACGGCATGGCTCGCCGTGCACGCGTTCGCCTGAGGCGGCATCCCGCGACGTCAAGGGACTGCGCTCGGCACCCTCGCGACGCGTACGGTCGCCCGATGGGAATGCTTCGCTCGTCCACCCGCTCGCCACGCGTCGCCGTCGTCGCCGGCGGATCGCGGGGCCTGGGGCTCCTCGTCGCGCTCGACCTCGCGCGCCGCGGGTGGAGCGTCGCGGTCTCCGCGCGCGGCGAGGCAGGCGTCGAGCACGCGCTGCGCAGGCTCGAGGGCGCGGCACGAGGCTCGGCCCGCATGCACGGGAGCGTCTGCGACGTGGCATCCGCGGACTCGGTGGAGCGGTGGATCGCGGCTGTCGAGCGCGACCTCGGCCCCGTCGACGCCGCCTTCGCCGTCGCGGGCGTCATCGACGTCGGTCCGGCGGAGGCGATGCGCGTCGAGGACTTCGACCTCGCGATCGACGTCATGCTGCGCGGCCCCATCCACCTGGCGTGGGCCGTGCTGCCCGCCATGCGTCGACGCCGGCGCGGCCGCATCGGCGTCGTCACGAGCATCGGCGGCTCGGTCGCGGTGCCGCATCTGCTGCCGTACACGGCGGCGAAGGCCGGAGCCATCGGGTTCACGGAGGGCCTCGCGGCCGAGCTCGCGGGCACGGGGGTGACGGCGACGACGATCGTGCCCGGCCTCATGCGCACGGGCTCGCACGAGGTCGCCCGCTACCGCGGCGACCCCAGCCGCGAGGCGGCGTGGTTCGGCGCGGGCGCGTCGCTGCCGCTCGTGTCGACGTCGGCCGAGCGCGCAGCACGCGCCATGGTCGACGGCGTGCTGGCCGGACGCACCCACGTGCGTCTGCCGTGGTGGACGCACGTGGCGATGCGCGTGCACGGCCTCGCTCCCGCGACCACGGTGCGCGCCGCCGGCATCGTCGGCAGGCTGCTGCCCGGGCCCGGCCCGCACCCGTCCGGTCCGGTCGAGGGGCGCCTGGTGCGACGCTCCCCCGTCACGCGCGCCGTGACCGCGCTCGGCACGGCGGCCGCGAGGCGCCTCGGCACGCGCGTCGGCCGCTGACGGCGATCAGGCCCGACGCAGCTCGGGCTTGAGCACGACCTTGATGCAGCCGTCCTCCTTGCGCTGGAACGTGCGGTACGCGCCGGGCGCGTCGTCGAGCGGCAGGCGATGGGTCGCGAGCGACTCGAGGCCGAGCACGTCGCCTTCCTCCTCGACGATGGGCAGCAGGTCGTCGATCCAGCGCCGCACGTCGCACTGCCCCAAGCGCACCGCGATGCCCTTGTCGAACATGACCCGCAGCGGCATCGGGTCGGCGGCGCCGCCGTACACGCCCGAGATCGAGAGCGTGCCGCCGCGGCGCACGACGTCGATGGCGGTCATGAGCGCCGAGAGCCGGTCGATGCCGCCGTGCTCGATCGCCTGCTGTGCGATCCCCTTCGGGAGTCGGCTCGCGAGGCTGATGGCGGCGGACGCGACGGGGTTGCCGTGCGCCTCCATCCCGACCGCCTCGACGACGGCGTCCGGACCGCGCCCGCCCGTCGCGTCGCGCATCCCCTCCACCGCGTCGTCGACGTCGAAGGCCGTCGCGCCCCACTCCTCGGCGAGCGCACGACGCTCGGGCTGCGGGTCGGTGCCGAGCACGCGGATGCCGCGGCGCATCGCGAGGCGCACGACGAGCTGCCCGACGGGGCCGAGGCCGATGACGCCGAGGGTCTCGCCGGCGGCGAGGTCGGCGTACTCGAGCGCCTGGTGCGCCGTGGGCAGGATGTCGGAGAGGTACAGGTAGCGCTCGTCGGGGTGCTCGGAGCCGACGACGATCGGGCCGACGTCGGCGAACGGCACGCGCAGCCGCTCGGCCTGCCCGCCGGGCACGGCGCCGTACATCGACGTGTAGCCGAAGAGCGAGGCGCCCGTGCCCTGGTCACGGTCCTGCGTCGTCTCGCACTGCGAGAAGCGCTGGCGGTCGCACATGAAGCACGCACCGCAGGCGATGACGAAGGGGATGACGACGCGGTCGCCGACCTGCAGCCTCGTCACGTCGGAGCCGACCTCCTCGACGACGCCCATCGTCTCGTGGCCGAGCACGTCGCCCTGGGTCAGGTAGGGCGCCAGCACGCGGTACAGGTGCAGGTCGGAGCCGCAGATCGCGGCGGAGGTGACGCGGATGATCGCGTCGGTCGGCAGCTGGATGACGGGGTCGGGCACCTCGGCGACTCGGACGTCCTCGATGCCGTGCCAGGTTAGTGCTCGCATGCTCGGACGCTACGTGCGCAGCCGTGCTGCGAGGAGGGCGTGGACAGCCGCGCCGACATGTGCCACGCGGGCGCGTCAGCGCCGACGGGAGAGCAGCCCGCCGAGCACCGCGTGCGCGAGCGGCGCGATCGCGACGACCATGAGCACGGTGCCGATGCCGATGCCGTCGCCGTGCAGCACGGCACCGCCCACGAGCAGGCCCGCGAACAGCACCGCGGACACGACGCGGCCCTGGCCGCGCTCGAGGCGCTCGAGCCGGCGCTCGACGCGCGGCACGGCGACCTGCAGCCGCCCCTCCTCGATGCGCGTGACGGCGGCGTCGATGCGCTGCGGCAGCGTCGCGGCCACGCGCGCCGTCTCGAGCGCCTGCCGCGCGACGTCCTGCACGACGTTGCCGCGCTCCTCCTGCAGCAGCCGGCTCGCGTACGGCTCGACGGCATCCCAGATGTTGAACGCGGGATCGAGCGACGAGCACACGCCCGACGTGAGCGACATGGCGCGGATGACGAGCAGCATGTCCTCGGGCAGCTGGAACGGCAGCGTGCGCAGCAGCTCCTGGAACTCGAGCGCGAACGCGCGGAACTCGCGAGGGTCGACGTCGCGCAGCTCGGCGAAGCCCATGCCGCCGAAGCGCGCGAACGCCTGCGTCATCGCGCGCTCGAGCTCGGCGGTGTCGGCCGACGGCAGCAGCACGCCGATGTCGCGGATGCCGTCGACGAGGCCCTTCCCGTCGCGCGCCGCCGCCGCGATGAGCATGCGTCGCAGGCCGCGCCGCGTCGTCGGCGGCACGGCGCCCATCATGCCGAAGTCGATGAACGTGAGCCGCCAGCGCGGGCGGCCCTCGGCATCCGTGCCCTCGAGCGGCGTCACGAAGACGTTGCCGGGGTGCGGATCGGCGTGGAACCAGCCGTGCGTGAACAGCTGCGCGAACATCGTCGTCGCGAAGCGGTGCGCGACGGCGCTCGGATCGATGCCGGCGGCGTGCAGCGCGTCGTGGTCGGTGATCTTGATCGCCGTGACGTCCTGCAGCGTGAGCGCGCGCCTCGTGGTGCGCTCCCACACGACGTCGGGGGCGCCGACGCCGTCGTCGTCGGCGAAGATCTCGGCGAAGCGCTCGGCCGACTGCGCCTCGTGCAGGTAGTCGATCTCCTCCTCGCTCGTGCGCGCGAACTCCTCGACGAGCGCGGGCATGTCGGCGCGGTCGGAGACGAGGCGGAAGCGGCTGAGCCAGCCGCCGACCCGACGCAGCGCGGCGAGGTCGGTCGCGACGATCTCGGCGATGCCGGGCCGCTGCACCTTGAGCACGGCGTCGCGGAACCCCGCGATGTCGGCGTCGGCATCCGTGAGCGTGGCACGGTGCGCCTGGCCGAGGGATGCCGCCGCGATCGGCGCGTCGTCGACGGCTGCGAACGCACGCGCGAGGGCCGTGCCGAGCTCGCCCTCGGCCGCGGCGCGGATCGCTGGACCGGGCACGGCGGGCACCTCGTCCTGCAGCCCCTCGAGCTCCTTCGTGATCTCGGGCGGCAGCACGTCGAGGCGCGACGACATGAACTGGCCGACCTTGATCATGAGGCCGCCGAGCTCGACGGCGAAGTTGTGGAAGCTGCGCGCGAACCGCGTCATGCGACGCGAGCGGCTGCGCGCGGCGAGGCGGGCGAGGCCGATGCGCGGCATCGCGATCTCGAACCACCACGTCACCGCGAGTTGACGGGCGGCGAAGCGCAGGATGCGGCGGTATCGGGCGCGGGAGGGCGTCGACTCGGCCATCGCACCTCCCCGCGTCCCGGCAGGCCGGGGCGTCGTGCTCAGGTCCGCGCTCAGTCGCGAGCGAGGATCGAGTAGAGCCTACGGCGGGCGTCGTCGAGGATGTCGACGGCCTCCTGCACCTGCTCCGGCGTGCCCGTGCGACCGACCTGCGCCGCGGCCTGGGCCAGCTCGAAGCCCGCCTTCGGGAGCGCCGAGAATCCGGGGCCGGCCGGCTCGTCGTCGGTCGCGAACGGCGCGGCCTGCTCGGCAGCGGCATCCGCGACGACACGGCCCGCGTCGGTGAGCGCGTAGGTCTTGCGACCGCCCGCCTCCTCGGCCACGATCAGACCCTCGTCGGCGAGCAGCTGCAGCGTCGGGTAGACGGAGCCGGGGCTCGGGCGCCACGCGCCGCCGGAGCGCTGCTCGATCTCGGTGATGAGCTGGTAGCCGTGCATGGGCTGCTCGCGCAGCAGCGCGAGCACCGCCTGGCGAACGTCGCCGCGGCCCATGCGGCCGCCGGGCGCCTTGCGCTCGAACTGGCTGCGCAGGTGCTCCATCGCCTCCCACATGCCGCCGCCGTGGCGGCCGAGGCGGAAGTCGCGACCTGCGCCCCCGCCGAATCCGAACTGGTCCTGGTAGCCGTGCATGATGCTCCCTCCCGCCGTGGACGTCGCGGTGCGCGACCGTCGGCGATGTGTCGACGATATGTCGCTGAGCGCGTCGAGCGATAGGGGGTTCGCGCTCGGCGAAGGGCGCGTCAGAGCCGCTTCTCGAAGAACACGCGGTCGAAGCCGTCGTCGGTCGCGCGGTGCGTGTCGACGTAGCCGCGGCGCGGGTAGTACGCGAGGTTCTCGGTCATGCGCGCGTTCGTGAAGAGGCGCACGACCGGCGTGCCGGCGTCGACGGCGCGCTGCTCGGCGAGCGCGAGGAGGCGCGAGCCGAGGCCGCTCCCCTGCTCGCTCGGCGCGACGGCCACGGTGCCGACGTGCACCGCATCCGCCTGCATCCGCATCACGATCATCCCGACGAGCGCATCGCCGCGCCACGCGAGCGTCACGTCGCCCGAGGCGGCGAGCTCGGCGGCATCGGCGCGCATGGGCCGGGCTCCTTGCCCATCCGCTCGACGAAGTGGCCGTACGCAGCGACGACGAGCGCGCGCATCGCGTCGGCGTCGGCGCGTGTCGCGGGCGCGATGCGGATGGCGTCGCTCATGCCTCGAGCGTGCCACCGGCTCGCCCCGCACGCCCGGTCCAGCCCGCCACGACAGGCCCGCCCAGCCGCGCTTCCGCCTCGACGCCCGCACGCGGAAGCACGTCGGTTGGAGGGCGCCCCACCGCCCGGCCGAGCATGGGAACCGTGCAGCGCTGCCTCACCTCGGCGCTGCCGCACACGCAGGACGACGAGGTCGAGAGGGCACCGACGATGATGACGCCGCACACGCGCCGCACGAGCACGGCGACGACGAACGCGACCGGAGCCGCGCTGTGAGCGGCCAGCTCGCCGAGCTCGTCACCGACGACCGCATCCGCCTGCGCGTCGCCGCCGGCACGTGGGAGGCCGCCGTCGCCGCCGCCGCCGAGCCGCTCGTGGCCGACGGCAGCATCGACGCCGCCTACGTCGACGCCATCGTCGCCGCCGCGCTCGAGTACGGCCCCTACTTCGTGCTCGTGCCGAGCGTCGCGCTCGCCCACGCCCGCCCCGACGGCAGCGTGCACCGCCTCGCGATCAGCGTCGCCACCATCGAGCCGCCCGTCGCGTTCGGCAGCGAGGACAACGACCCCGTCGGCGTCGTCGTGTGCCTCGCAGCCCCCGACGCCGACACCCACCTCGAGGCGCTTCGCAGCCTCGTCGCGATCATCGGCGACCCCGACCGCGTCGCCCGCATCGAGCAGGCGACGACCGTCGACGAGCTGCGCGCCCTGCTGACCCCGTAGACCCATCCCGCATCACCACCGAACCGCCCACGCAGGGTTGCGTGCGGCCCATCGAAAGGAGCGTGCCATGGCACGTCGACTCGACATCACCTTCATCTGCGGCGCCGGGCTCGGCTCGAGCCTCGCGTGCCAGATGGAGTCCGAGGAGGTGCTGCGCGCCGCAGGCGTCGACGCACGCCTCCACCACGACGGCATCTCGGCCGTCGCGAGCGTGCGGACCGACATCATCGTGTCGGCCGAGAACTTCCGCTCGCAGATCGAGAAGTACGAGCTCGACCCGGCGATCGACGTCGTGTACCTCCGCAACATCGTCGACAAGGGCGAGATCGCCGAGCGCCTCCTGCCCGTCGTGCAGGCGAAGGCAGCCGACTGATGCCCGTCATCGACTGGATCATCGCCAACGTCCTCACGCAGGCGTCGATCGTCATCGCGTCCGTCGCGCTCCTCGGCCTGCTGCTGCAGCGCAAGGGGCCGGGCGAGACGATCATCGGCACGTTCAAGACGCTCCTGGGCTTCCAGGTGCTCGCCGCCGGCTCGTCGATCATCGTCGGCACGCTGACGTACTTCGGCGTCGTCTTCGAGTCGGCGTTCGGCCTCACGGGCATCGTGCCCTCGATCGAGGCCGTCAACGGCTTCGCGACGAACGACCTCGGCCTCGGCGGCGAGATCGCGCTCACGTTCCTCGGCATCTTCGTCGTGAACATCCTGCTCGCGCGCATCACGCCCTGGAAGTACATCTTCCTCACCGGCCAGGCCATCCTCTGGATGGCGACGATGACGGTGATCTTCGCCAGCGCCGCCGGCCTGCCCAGCTGGGCCGTCATCGTCGTCTCGAGCATCGTCGGCGGCATCTTCGCCGTCGCGATGCCCGCGATCGCCCAGCCGATCGTGCGGAGGATCACCGGCAACGACTCCATCGCCCTCGGCCACTTCTGCACCGTCGGCTACATGGTCGAGGCGGGCGTCGCCTACGCCGTGCGCGACCGCAAGGTCGAGCGCGACGGCGGCAAGCAGTCGTCGTGGGAGGAGCTGAAGCTGCCCCGCAGCCTCGAGTTCCTGCAGGACACGTACATGTCCCTCGCCGTCGTCATGGTGCCGCTGTTCACGATCACCGCGATCGTCGCCGGCCCGGATGCCGTGACGGAGTTCACGGGCGACACGGACTTCGTGATGTACGCCTTCATGCAGTCGATCCAGTTCGTCGTCGGCGTGTACGTGCTCATGGCGGGCGTGCGCCTCATGCTCGGCGAGATCGTGCCCGCGTTCCGCGGCATCTCGATGCGCCTCGTGCCGAACGCGAAGCCCGCGCTCGACTGCCCCGTGCTGTTCCCGTACGCACCGAACTCGGTGATCATCGGCTTCATCACGACCACGGTCGGCACGCTCATCGCCATGTTCGGCCTGCCGCTGCTCGGCTTCGCCGTCATCGTGCCCGGCATGCTCACGAACTTCTTCGCGGGCGGCACGGCCGGCATCTTCGGCAACGCCGTCGGCGGTCGCCGCGGCGCCATCGTCGGTGGCGTCGTGCACGGCCTGTTCATCACGCTGCTGCCCGCGCTGCTCGTGACGGCGTTCCTGAGCCTCGGCTTCCCGAACCTGTCGGCGACCGACTCCGACACCATCGTGGCCGCGCTCTTCTTCGCCTTCATCGTCGGCCCCATCATGCGGGCGCTCTAGGCGCCCGGGAAGGAGCGAGACCATGGGACTCTTCAGCCGCAAGCCCAAGCCCGAGGCAGCCGCGCCCGTCGAGACGGGCCCGACGCCCGAGCGCCTCGCCGAGCTCGACGCCGAGATCGTCGACCTGCAGCAGCAGCTCGGCGCCGCCGACGCCGACGGCCGCTCCGCCCTGCTCGACCGCCTCGGTGCGGCCGAGCGGGCGCGGGGCGACCTCGACGCCGCGATCGGCCACTTCGAGGCGAGCCTCGCCGAGCGCGAGGTCTACGGCCCCGCGTACCACGCGCTGCTCGAGCTCTTCGAGGCGAAGCGGTCCGCCGCGGCGACCGCGAAGGACCGCGAGGGCCTCGACCGGTGGATCGCGAGGATCGACGACCACATGGCCGTCTCGAAGCGCATCCTGCGCTCCAACTACTGAACGCCATCCGGCGTCCCGCATCCCACCACCGACCAGGAGGTCACTCCCCCATGTACACGACCCTCGCCCCCGTGCTCGCCGAGGCCCAGCGCGTCGGCTACACCGTCGGCGCGTTCAACGCCCACAACCTCGAGATGGTGCCGCCCATGATCGCCGCGGCCCGCGACATCGGCGCGCCCATCGTCATCCAGACGTCGCCGGGCACGGCCCGCTACGTCGGCATGAAGAACCTCGTCGCCGTCTGCAGGTCGATGGCCGAGGACGAGATCGTCGACGTCGTGCTGCACCTCGACCACGCCACGAGCCTCACCGACATCCGCGACGCCATCGACGCCGGCTACTCGTCGGTCATGTTCGACGGCTCGTCGCGTCCGTTCGCCGAGAACGTCGCCGCCTCGCGCCGCGTCATCGAGTTCGCCCGCGAGAAGGGCGTCTCGGTCGAGGTCGAGATCGGCACGATCGGCGGCACCGAGGAGGGCATCTCGGTCGCGCACGGGCAGCTGACGCAGCCCGAGGAGGCGGCGGCGTTCGTCGAGCAGGTCCAGGCCGACGCGCTCGCCGTGAGCATCGGCACGCACCACGGCTCGTACAAGGGGAAGACGGCGATCGACCTCGACCTGCTGCAGCGCATCCACGAGGCCGTGCCCACGCCGCTCGTCGTGCACGGCGGCACGGGCGTCGACGAGGCCGACTACACCGCGCTCACGGCGCGCGGCGTGCGCAAGTTCAACGTCGGCACCGAGCTCATCGTCGCGTGGACCCGCGCCGCGAAGCGCACGTTCGGCGCGACGGAGGACCACACGTCGCTGCGCAACAACATCGTGCCGGCGAACGACGCCGTCGCCGAGGTCGTGCGCCGCAAGGCGGGCCTCTTCCTCGGCTCGACGCCCGTGGCGCAGGCCGCGTAGGCACGACGATGACGACGACGCGCGGCACCCTGCTGCTCCTCGCCGGCTACCCGGGCACGGGCAAGAGCGTGCTCGGCGCCGCCGTGGAGCGGCGGGTGCCGGGCATCGTCACCGTGGCGCTCGACGACGCGAAGCTCGCCCGCTACGAGCGGTACGGCTTCGCGGACGCCGCTGAGAAGGCCGAGCACGAGCGCCGCGCCCTCGACGACTGGCTCGCCGCGCTCGACGCGACGATGGCGACCGGCGTGCCCGTGCTCTCGGACTACCCGTTCAGCGACAAGCAGCGCCCGCAGCTCGTCGACCTCTGCGCGCGGCACGGCTACGACCCGTGCACCGTGCGGCTCGTCGCCGAGTTCGACGTGCTGTTCGACCGGCAGCGCGCCCGCGACCTCGACCCGTCGCGCCATCCGTCGTTCGTGCTCGACACGTACTCAGCCGGGGACGACGTGCTGGACCGCGCGAGCGCACCTGGCATCCTGACGAGGCAGGAGTTCCGCCGACGCTACGACGAGCGGGGCTACGGCACGTTCGAGCTCGGGCCGACGCTCGAGGTCGACACCACCGACTTCGCCACCGTCGACACCGAGGCGATCGTCGACTGGATCGTCGCGCGGATGCGGCGGGATGCGACCACGACCGCGCGCGAGGGGCGAGCATGACGAGAGCAGGCGAGCAGCGGCTGCTCGACGCCCTCGTCGACGCCCCCTCCGGCACGCTCACCGCCGCGGAGCTCGCGGAGCGCCTGCAGGTGTCGACGCGGTCGGTGCGCACCTACGTCGTCGCCGCGCGCCGCGCCCTCGGCGACGTCGTCGCGACGACGCGCGACGGCTACCGGCTCGACGTCGACGCGTACTGGGCGGCGCGCTCGGCGCAGCGCGCGACCGATCGCGACGCGGCGCGCGCGCCGGCGACGCCCTCCGAGCGGCTCGCGTGGCTCGTGCGCACGATCATCACGGCGACGGCGCCGTGCAGCATCCACGACCTCGCAGACGCGCTGCACGTGAGCGACTCGACGATCGAGAGCGACCTCGTGAAGGCGCGCGCGATCCTCGCCGAGCACGACGTGCGGCTCGTGCGCTCGCGCGCGGACGTGTCGGCGCAGGGCGCCGAGCTCGCGCTGCGCCGCGCCGTGCGCCGCCTGCTCGTCGACGACGTCGCGGCCCGCACGCAGGCGATCGACGTCGACGACCTCGCGACCGCCTGGGGCGGCGAGGCGGTGCGCTCGCTGCGCGACCGCATCCACGCCGTGCTCGAGCAGGCCGGCCTCGGCGTCAACGCCGCGTCGACCGACGTGCTCGTGACGCACATCGCCGTCATGGCCGACCGCGTGCGCCAGGGCCACACGGTCGTGGGCGTGCCCGACGTGCGCGAGTCGCCGTCGCTCGAGCTCGCCCGCGAGCGGCTCTCGAAGGTCGTCGAGGAGCTCTTCGACGTGCACCTGCCGGACCCCGAGGTGCACTACCTCGGCTTCCTGCTCGCCGAGAACGCGCTTCCCGACCGGCTCTCCGACGGCGACGACGACGGCGCCCCCTTCGTCGACGACCGCTACGTCGCCCTCGTGCGCACGATCGTCGACCGCGTGCGCGACGTCTACGACATCGACCTCTCGGGCGACCGCTTCGTCGGGTTCCTCGCCATGCACGTGCAGCACCTCGACGCTCGCGCCCGTTCGCGCACGTCGAGCACCGTGCCCGAGGGGCTCTCGATCCGCGACACGCATCCGCTCGTCTACGAGATCGCCGTCTTCGTGGCGCAGCAGCTGCAGCACGCCCTCGACATCGCGGTGGTGCAGGAGGAGATCGCGCTGCTGTCCTTCCACGTCGGCGCCCGATTCCAGGGGCTGCACGAGCGCGACCGCCGCGTGAGCGTGGCCGTGCACGTGCCGCGCTACTACGACGTGCACCGCGCCCTGTCGCGCGCCGTCGACGACGCGATCGACGGCATCGGCAAGGTCGACGTCGTCGTCACCGACCCCACGACCGACTGGGCGCGCGTCGACGTCGACGCCGTCGTCAGCACCGTGCCGCTCGACGCCGCCGGCCTCGCGGTGCTGCGCGTCGGCGTCATCCCGACCGTCGCCGAGCTCGATGCGCTCTCGGACGCCGTGCGCGGCATCGCGCGGCGCAAGCTGCGCTCCCGGGTCGCGACCGAGCTCGTCGACATGTTCGACCCCGCGCTGTTCTCGCGCGGCGACGCCGGCGTCGGCAGCGACGCGCTGCTCGGCATCCTCGCCGACCGGCTCGCGGCATCCGGCTACGTCGTCGACGGCTTCGTCGACGACGTGCGCGAGCGCGAGCGCATGTCGCCGACGTCGTTCTCGAGCGGCGCCGCCATCCCGCATGCCCTCACGACGGATGCCGTGCGGCCCGGCATCGCCGTGCACGTGTGCGACGAGCCCATCGACTGGGCGGGCGAGCAGGTGCGGCTCGTGGCGATGTTCGCGTTCACGCGCGCGCAGCGCGAGACGATGGGGCCGCTGTTCGAGGGCTTCATCCACGCGCTCGTGAGCGCCGACAACGTGCGCACCCTCGTCGACGAGGGCACGTCGTACGAGGGCTTCATCCAGGGACTGCTGAGGGTGCTGTGACCGATCTGACGCTGCGCGCGCGAGCGCTGCTGCTCGACCTCGACGGCACGCTCGTCGACTCCACGCCCGCCGTCGACCGGTCGTGGGCGACGTGGGCGGCCGAGGAGGGCATCGAGGGCTTCCGCATCGTCGAGCACGGGCGGCCGGCGCGCGACATCGTCGCCGAGCACGTGCCCGCCGACCGCGTGGCGGCGTCGCTCGCGCGCATCGTCGAGCTCGAGGTCGGCGACACGGCCGACGTCGTGGCGCTGCCGGGGGCGGTGGCGCTCGTGTCGTCGCTGCCTGGTTCGGCCTGGGCGATCGTGACCTCGGGCAGCGAGCCCCTCGCGCGCGGACGCATCGCCGCCGCCGGGTTGCCGGTGCCCGACGTGTTCGTGACGTCGTCGCTGCCGATCCCCGGCAAGCCCGCGCCCGATCCGTACCTGCATGCTGCGCGGGCTCTCGGGCTCGAGCCCGCGGACTGCGTCGTGGTCGAGGATGCGCCCGCAGGCCTCGAGGCCGCTGCGGCGGCCGGGATGCGAGCGATCGGAGTCGTCGGGACGTACCCGGCGTCGCGCCTGTCGTCGGCGATCGCGATCGTGGATGCCGTCGCCGCGCTCGACGTGACGACGTCGGAGGACGGCTGGCTCACGGTGCGCGTCGCGGGCTGAGGTCGCTCTGCGCGGCGGGCTGCGACAGGATGGGCGCATGGCCGAGCACCGGATCTTCGCGATGCCGTTCGCGAGCGTGTACCCGCACTACGTCACGAAGGTCGAGCGCAAGGGCCGCACGGTCGCCGAGCTGCACGAGGTCATCACCTGGCTCACCGGCTACGACGAGGCGGGCATCGCCGCTGCCGTGGCCGACGATCGGTCGTTCCGCACGTTCTTCGCCGACGCGCCGGCGATGCATCCCGCCGCCGTGTCGATCAGCGGCATGATCTGCGGCATCCGCGTCGAGGAGATCGAGGATCCGCTCATGCAGCAGATCCGCTGGATGGACAAGCTCGTCGACGAGCTCGCGAAGGGCAAGCCCATGGCGAAGGTGCTGCGCTGGGAGGTTCCCGCCGCGTCCTGATCGCGCCAGCCGCGTTCTCCACAGGCCCGGACCGCTTCGAACGTATGTTCGATCTGGTGGTATCCTGGAGGTCGAACGAGGCGGTGACGGATGCGCGACGACGAGACGGTCGAGACGGCGGTCACCGACGCGCTCGTCGCCGGCTCCCTGTCGCCTGGTGCGCTGCCGAACGCCGAGCTGATCGTCGCGTTCGACGAGCTCGCGGCCCGTCGGCGGGCGATCGACGCGGCGCTCGTGCGGGTGGCCGGCGAGATCGCCGCTCGGTCCGACGGGCTCGCGCCCGAGGACTCCCTCGCGCGTGCCGCCGGTCACCGGTCGGTGCGCGAGCTGGTGCAGCACCGCGTGGGCGTGCGCTCGCGCGAGGCGTCGACCCTGTGCGCAGTCGCCGATGCGACGCGCTCGCGGCTCGGCCTGTCCGGCGCGACGATCCCCGTGCCGCATCGGCACGTCGCGGCGGCGCTTGCCATGGGAGCGATCGGGATCGCGCAGGCGCACGCGATCGTCGAGCCGCTCGTCGCCTCGAGCGCGCGCATCGCGCCCGACGACCTCGAGATCGCCGAGCTCGACCTCGTGGCGCACGCGTGCGGCGCCGATCCCGCCGACGACGGCGCGCCCATGGTGCCCGAGGACCTCGCCACCGTCGCCAGACGCTGGATCGCGCACCTCGACCCCGACGGCGAGGAGCCGCGCCACGACGACCAGCTGGCGCAGCGGTACCTGCGCACGAGCAGGCGGCGCGACGGCATGCTCAAGGGCGAGTTCCTGGCGATGCCCGAGCAGGGCGACGCGTTCGAGGCTCTCCTCGACGCGATGGTGATGCCGCGCCGAGTCGTGTTCGAGGACTCCTGCGGCGCCGACGAGTCGGATGCCGTCGAGCGGCCCGCCGACGAGCGCACGCCGCAGCAGCGCCGCATCGATGCGCTCGCCGACGTCGCCGCCCACTACGCCGCGACCGAGGCGCCGAAGGTCTGCGACGAGGCGCCGACGCTCGTCATCACGGTCGCCGAGGACGCGCTGCACGGGCGTGCCGACCGCCTCGCCGATCTCGCGACGCTGCAGCGATCCGGGCTGCCCGTGCCGGTGCATGTCGCGGCCCGCATCCTCTGCGACGGCTTCGTGCAGACGGTCGTGCAACGCGCCGATGGCGAGCCGCTGCGTCTCGGCCGACGTCGGAGGCTGTTCTCGATGTCGCAGCGTCGAGCGATCGTCGCTCGCGATCGGCGCTGCCGAGCACCGGGCTGCACCGCGCCGCCGGCGTGGTGCGAGACGCACCACGTCGTGCGATGGGCCGACGATGGCCGCACCGACGTGGCGAACGGCATCCTGCTGTGCCGCTTCCACCACGCCGAGGTGCATCGCGGAGCGCTGACGGTCGCCGCCGCGATCGATGCTGAACCCGATGAGGTCGGCACGACCGCACCGCGGCTGGCATCGGCGACGCGTCGGCGCTGGCGCGTCACGAGCGCCTACCGGCGCCGGTCGAGGCTGCGCGGATCACCACCGCGCGCACCGATGCGTACGTGACGAGCCCGACGAACGCTCCTACGACTCCTCGTCGAACCAGAACTCCCGCAGCTCCTGCCGGCAACGGCACGCCTTGGCGATCTTCGCGGCCCACTCCTCGGCAGCAGCGCGATCGGGCAGGTTCAGGATCGTGTAGCCGCCCTCGAGGCGGGCGGTCTGCGCGTACGTGCCCTCCTCGACCGTGCCGTCGGCGGCGACGCGCACGGGCGGCACGCCCTCGTTGATGCCACCGCCGAACACGTACACGCCGGCGGCCTTCGCGTCGCGGATGACCTGGTGCGAGTCGATGCTCGCCTGCTCGAGGCCACCCTCGTCGAGCTGCATCTCCCCGCTGGGGAACGAGATCAAGTAGAACGTCATGGCTGCACGCTACGCCTGCCGGCGCATCGGTGGGCATGATGGTGCCATGGCGAAGCGCGTGCTCCATGTCGTCACCAACGTCGACCGCTACGGCGACTCCGACGAGCCCACGGGCCTGTGGCTCTCGGAGCTCACGCACGCGTGGGAGGTCTTCGAGGCGGCCGGGTTCGAGCAGGTGCTCGTCTCCCCCACCGGCGGCGCCGTGCCGCTCGAGCCGCGCTCGCTCGCGTTCCCGAACCTCGACGCGACGGCGAAGGCGTGGCACGCCGATCCCGCTCGCATGGCGCTGCTGCAGCGTACGGCGAAGCCGAGCCAGATCGACGCGGGCGACTTCGACGCGATCCTCTACACAGGAGGGCACGCCGTCATGTTCGACTTCCCCGAGGACGAGGGCCTGCAGCGGCTCGCGGCGAGCATCTGGGCGCACGGCGGCGTCGTGGCCTCGGTGTGCCACGGCTGCTGCGGCCTGCTCGACGTCACGCTGCCCGACGGCTCGCTGCTCGTCGACGGCAAGCGGCTCACGGGCTTCTCGTGGACCGAGGAGCGCCTCGCGCAGGTCACCGAGCTCGTGCCGTTCGACGCCGAGGCGGCGCTGCAGGCGCGCGGCGCGCGCTACGCGAAGGCCGTGCTGCCGTTCGTGCCGTACGTCGTCAGCGACGGCCGCCTCGTGACGGGCCAGAACCCCGCGTCGGCGAAGGCGACGGCGAAGAGGGTCGTCGAGGTGCTCGCTGCCGAGTAGCACCGCGATACTCGTGCACGGCGCGAAGGCATTCCGGGACTACATATCGAACGCGAGAGTTCGTCACTGATTCTGAGACCCGCAGCCTGGTCGATCCAAGACGTTGCCACTAGCTTAACGTCGGCGAAGCGAGACCATGTCGCAGGGGACGGCTAGCCTTCCTGCGTGCATGAGAATCTGCTGCTTGTCGTCGAAACCGACTCGGGGACGATCCTTCGCGAGATCACACCGCCGACACCCTTGGCAGCGGATCGCCCGCGCGGGGTGGCTGCGGAAGACGCGTCTCGACGTGCAGTGGAGATCTGGGGTCTGCCCGACTTTGTCCTCGAACCGCTCGAGGAGTCAGCGGCCGGACGCAGTCGCGAGGTCAGCGACGGGATCATCTTCCTGGGCACGAGGGCAATCATGTTGCAATCAAAGAGTCGTGCGGAGTCAAGCGGCGAGGCGGATCGCGAACGTGGCTGGCTCGATAAGAACATCGCTCGAGCCCTCCGTCAGGCAGCTGGCTCCGTGCGCGCACTCCGGTCGAGATCTCGCACTATGTCGAATCGAAGAGGCAACTCAGTCGAGGTGCACGGTGACGAGATCGACTGGCTCACGGTAGTGCTGATCGACCACGATGAAGTGCCGGCAGGCTACACACCCGACTCCGGAGAGGAACGCGCGGTAGTTCTGACGCGAGGCGACTGGGAGTTTCTGTTCGACCACCTTCGATCCGCAACTTGGGTGCTCGACTACTTGGATCGAGTTGTTGGCGAACCATTCGAACTCGGCAGAGAGCCGGTCCGGTACTACGAGATTGCCGCGTCTGATGACCTTGCCGATGCTGGCGACTTGCCCGCTTGGGGAGCCAACGGCCGGACACATGCTTGGGCCGGGCGAGCCCCGCTAGAGCCAGCTGGTCACGCGGAGACAGAGGCACACTTCCTACTGCGAAGTGTGCAGGAAGACATTGGCCGCACCGAGATCGGCCGTGAACGGGAGCTTGAGCGACTCGAAGTCCTACGACATCTTGACGGCATCCCGGTTGGACTAAGGGTCGAGGTGGGACGGCGCGTCCTCGAGTTCGTCGACGCCACCAGAAAGTGGCGACGCGCGACCCTCGCCACGCGGACCCGTGTCATTCTCCCCGGCAGTGCTCGCAGCGCTGGGGTCGACGGACCACTGATGTTCATGGCCGCGTCGGAGCTCACGCCAACTTCAGAGGCGGTCTTCCGGACGCGTGCGGAGCTGCTGCACCACGATTTCGGTCTCGAGAGCGGGTGGGAGGGATACCGCACTACAGGCGTCCTTCTCACACCGTCCAGCGATCACCAGAAGGCGTGGACGACCTCGATGGTGACAGCGCAGGGCAATCTCGACCTCGACCCCTCGTACGTAACCGAACTGCGGCGCTACCACGACGTCACACGTGTCGACGTCCTGTAGGCCGGGAACGACAGAAGCCCCGCCGTCCGGCGGGGCTTCCCTTGGTGGATCTGGGGAGACTCGAACTCCCGACCCCCTGCATGCCATGCAGGTGCGCTACCAGCTGCGCCACAGACCCTCTTCGCTGCCGAAGCAACCCTGCAAGCCTACACCACTCGAGAGCCTCGTCCGAACCACGCCGCTCCGAGCAGGGGTGCCGTGTCGCCGAGCGCCGCTCGCTCGAGGCGTCCGGCCCAGCCGTCGAGGCCCGCGAGCACGGCCGGCTCGACGAGATCCCACGAGCGCGACATCGAGCCGCCGATGACGAGCACCTCGGCGCCGAAGCGGTCGAGCCACGGGCGGATGACCTCGCCGACCGCCGAGAACCCGGCAGCGAGGACGGCCGCCGCCGCCGGCTCCCCCGCGCGGGCGGCGATGGCGAGCTCGTGCACGTCGCGCTCGACCCCCGTCGCCGCGAGGCCGGCAGCCATGAGCGCACGGCGCGAGACGACGTCCTCGATGGGCAGGCCGCGCAGCTCCTCGAAGTGGATCTCGCCGTCGAGCGGCACCGAGTCGCCCGACGACACGGGCGCGCCGTCGGCGACGAACGCGCTGCCGAGGCCCGTGCCGAGCGTCAGCACGACCGCGCGCGACGATCCCTCGCCAGCACCGGCGAACCACTCCCCGAGCCCGTACGCATCCGCGTCGTTCACGAAGCGCACGTCGGCGCCGAGCGCCTCGCGCAGCGCGGCACCCACGTCGACGCCGTCGAGGCTGTCGAACTTGCCGACGTCGCGGAACCGGCCGATGCCGGCGTCGTAGTCGAACGGGCCGGGCATCGCGACGACCCAGTCGCCCTCGACGTCGCCCAGCAGGCGCGCCGTCTCGATCCAGCCCGACAGCAGCGCGTCGGCGGAGCCCTGCGCATCGGGATGCCCGCGGTGCTCCGCGAGCACGCCGTGCGACGCGAGGTCGACGAGCGCGGCGGTCACGTGCGTGCCACCGATCTCGAGCACCGGCACGACCTGCTGCTGCGTCACCGCGCGACCCCATCTCCGTCGCACCCGCGGCGACCAGCCGTCACGATCGTAGACCGCGGGTGCGCGCCGCCGACGGCCGACGCGCGCGGCATGCGCGACGCGCTCAGCGCTGCCGCCGCACCTCGTCCTCGGCCGCCGGGTCCGGACGCTCGTCGTCGCGCAGGCCGTCGTGGTCGCCGACCTCGACGCCGGCGAGCACGTCGACGACGGGGATCTCGCCCGACGCATCCGCGGCGGCCTCCTCCTCGACCTCCTCGAGCTCGGCAGGCGACGGCACGACCACGGCGGCGATCGCCGTCGTGATCGGGATCGCGAGCACGAGGCCGATCGAGCCGACGAGCGTGCGCACGATCTCCTCGGCGACCTGCCCCGTCGTCCATCCGACGTTCCCGGGCGCCTCCGTGAGCACCATGATCATGAGCACGGGCAGCGCGGCACCGACGTAGGCGAACGCGATCGTGTAGACCGTCGAGGCGATGTGGTCGCGACCGATGCGCATCGCGCGCCCGAAGAGCTCACGACGCGAGGCGAGCGGCGACGCGGCGCGCAGCTCCCACACGGCCGACGCCTGCGTGATCGTGACGTCGTTGAGCACGCCCATGCCGGCGAGCACGAGGCCGCAGAGGAAGACCTGCTGCAGGTCGAGGTCGGCGCGGATGAGCAGCAGGCGCGCATCCTCGGTCGCGGTGCCCGTGATGCTCGTGCCCTGCGTCGCGAGCCAGCCGATGCCGGCGGTGAACGCGAGGCCGATGAGCGTGCCCAGCAAGGCCGTGGACGTTCGCGCCGTGAACCCGTGCGCGACGTACAGGACGATGAACATCACGACGGCGGCCGTCACGAGCGCGACTGGCAGCCCGGGTTGCCCCGTGAGCAGCGCAGGCAGCGTGAAGACGAGGATCATCGCGCCGGCGCCGACGAGGCCCACGATGGCCGCGAGCCCGCGCCAGCGAGCGACGAGCGCGACGACGAGGATGTAGAGCGCCGCGAGGATCCACAGCGGGATCTCGCGCGCGAAGTCGACGAAGACGTACGGGCTGCCGTAGATCTCGGCTTCGGGGATGTAGAGCACGCGCAGGCGATCGCCGGCGTGGATCGAGTCGATGACCTCGGGTGCGACCGTGACCGTGATCGCCTCGCCGTCGAGCGTCGCATCGACGATCTGCGTCGCCGGGTCGGGCGAGCCGGTCGCCTCGACCTCGAGCACGTCGGCGCCCGCCGCCGCGAACGGCAGCGACTCGGGCATCTCGTCGGCATGCGGCCACAGGACCGCCATGCCGATGAGCGCGATGAGCAGCATCGGCCCGAGCAGCGCCGCGAGCACGAGGCGCGTGCGCGGCGTCGTCGGCGCGACAGGGCCGTGGGAGTGCCCGTGCGCGTGGTCGTGCGGATGCTCGTCGCGCTGCTCGCGCCGCAATAGCCGATCGCGCAGCCGCTCGCGCCGCCGCACCTCCGCGTCGAGCACGGGGTCGCTGTCGTGCACGTCCTCGTCGTCGTGTCGAGGTCCGTGCTGCAGCCCGCCGTGCCGTCCCATGCGCTCCTCGCTCATCCGCGGCGACGATACCGAAGCATCGTCGCCGCGGTGGGGAGGCGCAGCGCGCCGAGTTGAACGAGCCCTGCTATCCGAACGACTTGTCGAATCCGAGCTGCTTCGCGATGATCGCGAGCTGCACCTCGGTCGAGCCCTCGCCGAGCGTGAGGATGCGTGCGTCGCGGTAGTGCCGCGCGACCACGTTCTCGTTCATGAAGCCGTAGCCGCCCCAGATCTGCGTCGCGTCGGCGGCGTTGGCCATGGCGGCCTCCGAGCCGATGAGCTTCGCGAGCGACGCCTCCTTCGTGAACGGGATGCCTGCGTCGATGCGGCGCGCGGCGTCGTGCATCACGGCACGAGCGGCGGCGACGCGCGACTGCATGCGCGCGATCGTGAACGCGATGTGCTGGTTGTCGCCGATCGACCGGCCGAACACGACGCGCTCCTTCGCGCGGGCGATCGCCTGCTCGAGGCAGCCCTGCGCCGCGCCGACGCACAGCGCCGCGAAGGCCACGCGACCCTCGTCGAGGATCGAGAGGAAGTTCGCGAAGCCGCGGCCGCGCTCGCCGAGCAGGTTCGCCTCGGGCACCTTGACGCCGTCGAACACGAGCGGATGCGTGTCCGACGTGTGCCAGCCGACCTTGTCGTAGGCGGGCAGCGCCGTGAAGCCGTCGATCGGCACGGGCACGATGATCGTCGACAGCTCGGGCCCGCGCGTGCCGTCGCGCTTCTCGACCTCGCCGGTCACGGCGGTGACGGTGACGACGTTCGTGATGGGCGTGCCGGAGTTCGTGATGAACTGCTTCGTGCCGTCGATCGTCCACCAGCCGTCCGACAGCGTCGCGGTGGTCTTCGTGGCACCCGCATCCGACCCCGCGCCGGCCTCGGTGAGGCCGAACGCCGCGAGGCCCTCGCCGCGCGCGAGGCTCGGCAGGTAGGTGCGGCGCTGCTCCTCGGTGCCGAAGCGGTAGATGGGCATGGCACCGAGGCCGAGGCCGGCCTCGAGCGTGACGGCGATCGACTGGTCGACGCGCGCGAGCTGCTCGACGGCGACGCACAGGTGCATGTACGACTTGCCCTGGCCGCCGTACTCGGTCGGCAGCGGCAGGCCGAACAGGCCCATGCGGCCCATCTGGTGGATGATCTCGATCGGGAGGCGGCGCTGCGTGTCGTACTCGTAGCTCGCGGGCGCGACGACGTCGTCGGCGAACGCGCGCACCTCGGCGGCGAGGCGCTGCAGCTCGGGGTCGAGCAGCTCGGTGCCGTCGACGGGCAGCTCGCTCGACGTCACGTGGTGGTCGATGGCGGTCATGATGCCTCCTCGTGCGCTCGTGGCGCGTCGGTGCCCTCGTCGGGCTCAGCGGGGTCCTGCCTGGTGGGCAGGGGGTCGGATGCGGCGCGAGCGCGCACGCTGCGCGCATGGCGCAGGATGGGCTCGTCGACCATGCGTCCCTCGAACGAGAAGACGCCGGGATGCTCGGCGGCGGCAGCGAGCACGCGCTCTGCCCACGCGGCCTCGTCGGCCGACGGTGCGAACGCCTCGCGGATGGGTGCGACGTGCGCGGGATGGATCGCCGCCTTGGCGAAGAAGCCGGACGCGGAGGCGTCGATCGCCTCGACGCGGCAGCCGTCGACGTCGGCGATGTCGGTGCGGATGGCGTCGATCGCGCGCTTGCCGCTCGCGGCGGCGGCGAGCAGCACGTGGCTGCGCGCGTGGGTCGCGACGGCGCGGTAGGCGCCCGTCTCGTCGCGGCTCGAGGTGCCGCCGAGCGACGCGACGAGATCCTCGGCGCCCCACATGAGCGCGACGACGTTCGGATGCGCGGCGATGTCGACGGCGTGCACGACGCCCGCGGCGGTCTCGCACAGCGCGATGACCGCGAAGCCGTCGAGCGCATCGAGCTGCCTCGGCGACTCGGCCTTCGCGAGCATGATCGTCGTGACGCCCGCGCGGCGTGCGGCGTCGAGGTCGGCCTCGAGCATCCCCTCGCCGATCGCGTTGACGCGCACGATCGTCATCGCCGGATCGAGGGATGCGCTCGCGATCGCCTCGCGCGCCGCAGCCTTCGCGTCGGGGCCGACGGCGTCCTCGAGGTCGAGGATCACGGCGTCGGCACGCTCCGCCGCCTTCGCGAACCGGTCGGGGCGGTCGCCGGGGCAGAACAGCAGGGCGGGGCCCATCTCGAAGATCACTGCTCGCTCCCGTCCGTCGGCCGCCCCTGCATGAGCACCGAGCGCGTCGCGACGGCCACGACCTCGCCGCGCTGGTTGCGGCCGGTGTGCTCGAGCGTCACGATGCCCTGTCCAGGCCTCGACGACGACGGCCGCGCGTCGACCACGCGCGTCTCGGCGTAGAGCGTGTCGCCGTGCCGCACGGGCGCGGGGAAGCGCACCTCGCCGAAGCCGAGGTTCGCCACGATCGTGCCCTGCGTGAGCTGCGCCACCGAGAGGCCCACGAGCGTCGAGAGCGTGTGCATCGAGTTCACGAGCCGCTCGCCGAACTCCGTCGACTCCGCCCACGCGGCATCGAGGTGCAGCGACTGCGTGTTCATCGTGAGGGTCGTGAACAGCACGTTGTCCGCCTCGGTCATCGTGCGGCCGGGGCGGTGCTCGTAGATCGTGCCGGGCTCGAGCTCCTCGAACCACAGGCCTCGCTGTCGGATGCGGCGCTCGGTCATGCCGGGACCTCCGTCGGTGTGCGCGTCTCGACGGCAGCGACCTCCTGGCCGCGCCGCACGGTCTCCCCCACGATGACGTGGATGCGGGCGGCACCCGCGGAGGGCGCGCGCAGCACGTGCTCCATCTTCATGGCCTCGACGCTCACGAGCGCCTGGCCCTCGGCGACGTCGTCGCCGTCGGTGACGTGCACGGCGACGACGGTGCCGGGCATGGGCGAGGCGAGCGTGGGCGTCGCGGCCGCCCCGGCCCGCACGCGCACGGCGGGTCGCGCGTGCTCGACGAGCCAGTCGCCGGAGTCCGTCGAGAGCCAGACGTCGCCGTCGCCGGTGACGTGGGATGCCGAGGGCACGACGGGATCGAGCACGGTGACGAACGCCTCGGCGCCAGCACGCTCGACGCGCAGCGCGCGGCCGCCGCCCGGCAGCAGCGTCACGGTCGCGACGCCGTCGCCGTCGGCGAGGCGCACGGACGCGCCGCGCGCGCCGCCGACGCGCCAGCCGTCGGATGCCCACGCCCGCTCGCCGCGCGGCGCGCGGTCGAGCAGCACGAGCGCCGCCTGCGCGAGCACCGCGCTCGGCACCGGGCGGGCGGCGAGGCGCTCGGCCTCGCGGTCGATGAGCCCCGTGTCGAGGTCGCCGGCGATGACCGCGGGCTCGGCGAGCAGCGCGCGCAGGAACGGCACGTTCGTCGTGACGCCCAGCACGTGCGTCTCGGCGAGCGCGGCGTCGAGGTGGGCGATGGCGTCGGCGCGCGTCGGCCCGTGCGCGACGACCTTCGCGAGCATCGGGTCGTAGCTCGACGAGATGACCGAGCCCTGCTCGATGCCGGCGTCGACGCGCGTCGCGACCGGCCACTGCAGCACGAGCACCTCGCCGCCCGTCGGCAGGAATCCCGCCGCCGGGTCCTCGGCGTAGACGCGCGCCTCGATCGCGTGGCCGTCGAGCCGCACGTGCTCCTGCCGGATCGCGAGGGGCTCGCCGGCGGCGACGCGCAGCTGCTGCTCGACGAGGTCGATGCCCGTCACGGCCTCCGTCACGGGGTGCTCGACCTGCAGGCGCGTGTTCATCTCCATGAAGAACGGCTCGTCGGGGCGGTCGCCCGACACGATGAACTCGACGGTGCCGGCGCCGACGTAGCCGACCGACCGCGCGGTCTCGCACGCGGCCTCGCCGATCGCGGCGCGCTGCTCGGGCGTCAGCAGGGGGCTCGGCGCCTCCTCGATGACCTTCTGGTGGCGGCGCTGCAGCGAGCACTCGCGCTCGCCGAGGTGGATGACGTGGCCGTGCTCGTCGGCGAGCACCTGCACCTCGACGTGGCGGGGGTTCGCGACGAACCGCTCGACGAAGAGGGTGTCGTCGCCGAACGCCGCCGCGGCCTCGCGGCGCGCCTGCGCGAGCGCGGCGGGCAGGTCGGCGGGGTCGTCGACGCGGTGCATGCCCTTGCCGCCGCCACCGGCGGAGGGCTTCACGAGCACGGGGTAGCCCACGCGCTCGGCGCCCGCGACGAGCGCGGCGTCGTCGAGTCCCGGCTCGGCGATGCCGGGCACGGTCGCGACGCCGCGCGCCTCGACCGCGGCGCGGGCGCGGATCTTGTCGCCCATGGTGTCGATCGCCTCGGGCGTCGGGCCGATGAAGACGATGCCGGCATCTGCGCAGGCGCGCGCGAACGCCGCGGACTCGGCGAGGAAGCCGTAGCCGGGGTGGATGGCGTCGGCACCGGTCTCGCGCGCCGCCGCGATGACGCGGTCGATGGCGAGGTACGACTGACGGGCGTCGGCGGGGCCGAGCCGCACCGACTCCCCCGCAGCGCGCACGTGCGGCGCGCCGGCATCCGCGTCCGAGTACACGGCGACCGACGCGATCCCGAGGCGGTCGAGCGTGCGCACGATGCGCACGGCGATCTCGCCCCGGTTGGCGATGAGGACCTTCTGCAGCACTGCCATCACATCCTGAAGACGCCGTAGCGCACGTCGGGCATCGGCGCCTGGCCGACGACGTCGAGGGCGAGGCCGAGCACGCGGCGCGTGTCGGCGGGGTCGATGACGCCGTCGTCCCAGAGCCTCGCGGTCGAGTAGTACGCCGAGCCCTGTCGCTCGTACTGCTCGCGGATCGGGGCCTCGAACGCCTGCTGCTCCTCGGCCGACCACGTCTCGCCGCGAGCCTCGACGTTCGTGCGCTGCACGGTCGACAGCACGGATGCGGCCTGCGGGCCGCCCATCACCGAGACGCGCGCGTTGGGCCACAGCCACAGGAATCGCGGCGAGTACGCGCGGCCGCACATCGAGTACGTGCCGGCGCCGAACGAGCCGCCGACGACGACGGTGAGCTTCGGCACGCGCGCGCATGCCACGGCGGTGACCATCTTCGCGCCGTGCTTCGCGATGCCGCCGCGCTCGTACTCGCTGCCGACCATGAAGCCCGCGATGTTCTGCAGGAAGACGAGCGGGATGCCGCGCTGGTCGCACAGCTCGATGAAGTGCGCGCCCTTCTGCGCCGACTCCGAGAACAGCACGCCGTCGTTCGCGACGATGCCGACGGGATGCCCCCAGATGCGGGCGAAGCCCGTCACGAGCGTCGTGCCGAAGCCGGCCTTGAACTCGTGGAACGCCGAGTCGTCGACGAGTCGGGCGATGATCTCGCGCACGTCGTACGGCGTCTGCAGGTCGGCGGGCACGGCGGCGCCGAGGGTCGCGGGATCGACGGCGGGCGCGGACGCGGCCAGCACCTCCCACGGAGGCGCGGGGCTCGCCGGCAGCGTCGCGACGATGTCGCGCACGATGCGCAGCGCGTGCTCGTCGTCGGCGGCGAGGTGGTCGGCGACGCCCGAGACCGTCGTGTGCAGCTCGCCGCCGCCGAGGTCCTCGGCCGACACGACCTCGCCCGTCGCGGCCTGCACGAGCGGCGGGCCACCGAGGAAGATCGTGCCCTGCTCGCGCACGATCACCGTCTCGTCGCTCATGGCGGGCACGTACGCGCCACCTGCGGTCGACGAGCCCATGACGCACGCGATCTGCGCGATCCCGTCGGCGCTCATGCGCGACTGGTTGTAGAAGATGCGGCCGAAGTGCTCCTTGTCGGGGAACACCTCGTCCTGCATCGGCAGGAACGCGCCGCCCGAGTCCACGAGGTAGACGCACGGCAGGCGGTTCTCGGAGGCGATCTCCTGCGCGCGCAGGTGCTTCTTCACCGTCATGGGCAGGTACGTGCCGCCCTTCACGGTCGCGTCGTTCGCGACGACCATGACGTGGCGGCCCGACACGAGGCCGATGCCCGCGACGACGCCGGCGGCGGGCGCCTCGTCGTCGTACATGCCCGTCGCGGCGAGCGGCGCGACCTCGAGGAAGGGGCTGCCGACGTCGAGCAGCCGCTCGACGCGGTCGCGCGCCAGCAGCTTGCCGCGTGCGACGTGCCGCTCGCGGGACCGCTCGGGGCCGCCGAGCGCCGCGCGCTCGAGCCGCTCGCGCAGGTCGTCGACGAGCGCATCCATCGCCTCGGCGCGCGCCGCGCCCTCGGGCGAGGCGGCGTCGACGGTCGTCGTGAGCCGGTCCACGGATCTCCTTCGGGTCAGCTGCGCGCGAGCGCCAGGCCGGGGTGCTCGAGCAGCGCGCCGACGTCGGCGATGAACGCGCTCGCCTCCTTGCCGTCGAGCACGCGGTGGTCGAACGACACCGTGATCTGCATGACGTCGCGCAGCGCGATCTCGCCGCGGTGCTCCCACGGCGTGCGGCGCACGGTGCCGAGCGCGAGGATGACGGACTCGCCGGGGTTGAGGATGGGCACGCCGCCGTCGACGCCGAACACGCCGACGTTCGACACCGTCATGGTCGACGACGTGAGCTCGGCAGGGCTCAGGCGACCCTCGCGAGCCTTCTCGGCCTGCTCGCGGATGCGGCCGGCGAGGTCGGTGGCGTCGAGCAGGTCGGCGTCGTCGACGCTCGCGACCACGAGGCCGCGGTCGGTGGCGACGGCGATGCCGAGGTGGACGGCGCCGTGCACCTCGATCTCGTTCGCGTCGGCGTGGAACGTGCTGTTGACCTCGGGCGTGCGCGCGGCGGCGAGCAGGATGGCGCGGCACGCCATCGACAGGAACGTCGGTGCTGCACCGCCACGCGCGCGCGCCTTGAGGTCGGCGACGAGCTGCGTCGTCTCGGTGACGTCGACCTGCAGGAACACCGCGGCGTGCGGCGCCGAGAACGCCGAGTCGGTCATGGCCTTCGCCGTGTGCTTGCGCAGGCCCGTGACGCGCTCGCGACGGGATGCGCGAGCGGGCGCGGCGGTGGGGGCCGCCGCCGGGATCGAGAGCCGGTCGAGGTCGGCGCGCGTCACGACGCCGTCCTCCCCTGTCGGCTCGACGCTCGACAGGTCGATGCCGCGCTGGCGGGCGAGAGCGCGCACGGGCGGGAACGCCCGGGCCGGGCGGCGCTCGTCGCGCACGAACGGCGTCGGCTCGAACGTGCGGCGGCGACGCGTGGCGCGCGCGCCGGATCCGACCTTCACCGAGCCGACGAGCACGCTGACGCGCTCCTGCGCGGGCGCACGCTCCTCGACGGGCCGCGCCGGCGCTGGCTGCTCCTCGGGCTCGGGCGCCTCGGCGGCCGGGGCCGGCGCATCCGTGGGCTCCGCGCCCTCGACGTCGTACTCGATGAGCGGCGCGCCGACGGCGATCGTCTCGCCCTCGGCGGCGTGCAGCCTGCGCACGACGCCCGCGTACGGGCTCGGCAGGTCGACGACGGCCTTCGCCGTCTCGACCTCGGCAAGGATCTGGTTCAGCTCGACCGTGTCGCCCTCGGCGACGAGCCAGCGCACGATCTCGGACTCCGTGAGCCCCTCGCCCAGGTCGGGCAGCTTGAAGGTGGTCATCGGGCGCCTCCCTGCAGCGTGGTCTGCGCATCCGAGCGCGAGTGGCGGCGACCGAGCGCACGGTCGACGGCATCGAGGATGCGGTCGACGCTCGGCAGGTACGACTCCTCGAACGCGCTCGGCGGGTACGGGGTGTCGTAGGCGGTCACGCGCTCGGGCGCTGCCTGCAGCGACGCGAACGCGCGCTCGACGACGCTCGCGACGAGCTCCGACGACACCGACGCCTCCTTGGGCGCCTCGTGGGCGACGACGAGGCGGCCGGTGCGCTCGACGCTCGCGATCACGGTGTCGACGTCGAGCGGCGAGATCGATCGCAGGTCGATGACCTCGATCTCGATGCCCTCGTCGGCGGCGGCCTCGGCAGCCTGCAGCGCCGTCTGCACGACGGGGCCGTAGGTCGCGACCGTCACGTCGCGGCCGGGCACGAGCACCGTCGCGGTGTCGAGGTCGCGCACGATCGAGCGGTCGACCTCGCCCTTCGACCAGTAGCGCGACTTCGGCTCGAAGAACAGCACGGGGTCGTCGCTCGCGATCGCGGCGCGCAGCGTGGAGTACGCCTCCTGCGGCGTCGCCGCGGTGACGACGCGCAGGCCGGCGGTGTGGGCGAAGTACGACTCGGGGCTCTCGGAGTGGTGCTCGACCGAGCCGATGTCGCCGCCGTACGGCACGCGGATGACCATGGGCATCCGCACGCGACCCTTCGTGCGGTAGTGCAGCTTCGCGACCTGCGCGACGATCTGGTCGAAGCCCGGGTAGATGAAGCCGTCGAACTGGATCTCGACGACGGGCCGGTAGCCGCGGTACGCCATGCCGATCGCGGTGCCGATGATCGCCGACTCCGCGAGCGGCGAGTCGATGACGCGCTGCGGGCCGAACGTCGCCTGCAGGCCGTCGGTCACGCGGAAGACGCCGCCGAGCTGGCCGATGTCCTCGCCCATGAGGAAGACCTTCTCGTCGGCCTCGAGCGCGTCGTGCAGCGCGGCGCCGATGGCCTTGCCGAGCTGCAGCGTCTCGGTGGTGGTCTGCGCGCTCGTGTCGACCGCGGTCATGCGTCCACCTCGCCCTCGATGGATGCGACGAACGCATCGTGCTCGGCGAGCTGGCGCTCGAGGCGCTTCGTGGGCGTCGTGTAGACGTTCGAGAAGAGCGTGCGGTGGTCGGGCACCGAGACGGCGGTGACGGCGGCGCGCAGCTCCTTCGCGACGGCGTCGCAGCGGATCCTCGCCTCCTCGCGGATGCGCTCGATCGGTGCGCCCGTCTGCTCGAGTTGGCGCTCGAGGCGCACGATCGGGTCCTTCTCGCGCCACGACGCGACCTCGTCCTCCGAGCGGTAGCGCTTGGGGTCGTCGGTCGAGGTGTGCGGACCCATCCGGTAGGTCATGGCCTCGATGAACGTGGGGCCGCCGCCCGAGCGAGCGCGCTCGACGGCGATGCGGGTCGCGGCGAGCACGGCCAGCACGTCGTTGCCGTCGACGCGGATCGCGGGGATGCCGAAGCCCGTGGGGCGCAGCGCGAGCGGGAAGCCCGACTGCACCGCGACGGGCTCGGAGATCGCGTACTGGTTGTTCTGGCAGACGAAGATGACCGGCGCCTGGAACGCGCTCGCGAACACCATGGCCTCGTTGACGTCGCCCTCGCTCGTCGCGCCGTCGCCGAAGTAGGCGACGGCGACGTCGTCGGTGCCGTCCAGCTTCGCGCCCATCGCGTAGCCGGTCGCGTGCAGCGACTGCGCGCCGATGATGATCTGCGGCGTGGCGAGGTGGTGCTCCATCGGGTCCCAGCCCGACTGCTGCACCCCCTTCCAGACGCGCATCGCCTCGCCCTGGTCGACGCCGCGCAGGTACGCGAGGCCGTGCTCGCGATACGAGCCGAAGACGAAGTCGGTGTCGCGCAGCGCGCGGCCCGAGCCGATCTGCGCGGCCTCCTGGCCCTGGGCCGGCGGCCACAGCAGCAGCTCGCCCTGACGCGTGAGCGCGAACGCCTCCGCGTCGATGCGCCGCAGGATCGAGAGGTCGACGTAGAGGTCGGTGAGCGCGTGCTCGTCGACGTCGCCCAGGTGGGCGTCGAGCAGCTCGTTCGCGTGCCGCGACCCGTCGGGGTGCAGCACGGTCAGCGGCTCGTCGAGGCCGGCAGCGAGCGCCGGGTTCGGCGCGGGTACGGTCAGCGACCTGTTCTCGGTCAACGACATGGTTGGACCTCCTCGTCCACGCGCCTCGTGGGCGCTCGCGGTCCTGGGTGCGGGTCCGCGTGCAGCCACGCTAGCGATGCGGAGCAGATCGAGCAATGCCGACGCGCGGCATTGCGCAGAATGCTTCGCACATCCATCCTCGACGCATAGGATGCTGTGCATGCGCATCGTCGACGACACCGATCGGAAGATCCTGCTCGCCATGACCGAGCACCCCCGTTCGACGATCGTCGCGATCGCCGAGCGGCTCGGCCTCGCCCGCAACACCGTCCAGGCGCGCGTGCAGGCGCTCGAGGCGTCGGATGCGCTGCAGGGCTTCGACCGCAGGCTGCACGCCGAGGCGCTCGGCTACCCGCTCACGGTGTTCATGGCGACGCACGTCGACCAGCCGAAGATCGACCACGTCGTCGCGCAGCTGCGCGAGATCCCCGAGGTCGTGCAGGCGCACGGCATCGCCGGCCAGGCCGACGTGCTCGTGCGCTGCGTCTGCAAGGACGCCGAGGATCTCTACCGCGTCAACAAGCTCGTGCTGCAGTGCGACGGCGTCGAGCGCACCGAGACGTGGCTGTCGATGGGCGAGCTCATCCCCTTCCGCCTCGCGCCCGTGCTCGAGCGCGACCTCGGGGCCTGACGGCGCCGGCGCGTCGTCTCGTCGCGCACGTCCCTCAGCCGGCGCACGCCACCTGGGCGGGCGGCGTGAAGTCGACGCCGAGCTCCACGTCAAGCTCGCAGACGGAGCCCAGGAAGCCCTCCGCAAAGCTCGCGCTCACGGGTGGCCGACTGCTTGCGGCCGAGGACGCCCAGACGATCAGTTCCGAGGCCGCCTCACCTACGCGCTCGAGCCCGCAATGCTGCCCCATGTCCGTGCCGGCTTGACTGAACAGCTCCGACATCGACTGCGAGGCCGCGTCGATCTCATCCGACGACGTGGCCCTGTCGATCCGATCCAGCGCGGCATCCAACAGTGCGATCGTCTCCGCGGTCGACGTGTCGCAGAGGTCCGGAGCAGCGACGTCGTCCGGCGACGCGGCGTCGGGTTCGCTTGCGGGCGTGGCGATGGCGTCGCTGGGACTGGTCATGGCGACGCTGGAAGGGGAGACGACACATCCCGTGCTGGTCAGCACGAGGATCGAGCACGCGGCGACCAGCGACCATCTCGTCCTCGTCGTCATGCGCTCTCCCGTCGACACCACTGCAGTCATGCTCCGTCGCTCCCGACAGGCCGTCGCTCCCGACACGGAACGCATTGCGACAGACTATCGCTCGGGCGGCCGCAGACTGCGCCAAGGCCGCGCCGCTGACGTCGCGAGCGCGAGCGACTGGGCCGGCACCGACGCACGGTCCGCGCACGAGCGCTACGGCCCGATCACCCCGTCGTCGCCGGCATCGGCGTCATGCTCGCCGGCTTCCTCGTCGGCGCGCTGGCGCACTGGTCGGCGTCGGCGTCGTCGTAGCAACTTCTGCATCCATAGCGAAGTCCGCGATGCCCCGTCTAGTACATCGAAGTACCGAGTGCATACACTGAGGGCATCCAGCGACCGACGGAGGATGCGATGCGCGCAGGCGAGCGGGTGTACCGCACGCTGCGCGACGACATCCAGCAGGGCGTGCTCTCCCCCGGCGCCGTGCTCGCCGAGGTCGAGCAGGCCGCCCGCCTCGGCGTGAGCCGCACGCCGCTGCGCGAGGCGCTCGACCGGCTCGAGGCCGAGGGCCTCGCGGTGCAGCGCAGCCCGCGCGTCACGGTCGTGGCCGACGTCGACCTCGCGCAGATCCGCGACCTCTTCGCCGTGCGCCGCGCGCTCGAGGAGTCCGCAGCACGCCTCGCGGCCGTGCAGCCCGCCGACGCGCGCGACCCCTTCCCCGCCCTCGCGGCGGCGTTCGAGCGCGCCGACGCCACCGACGACGTCGCCGCCTACTACGCGCGCGTCGCCGAGCTCGACGCCGCGATCGAGGCGTGCGTCGCGAACGACTTCCTCGCCCGCTCGCTGCAGCCCGTGCGCGCGCACCTCGGCCGCGTGCGCCGCCTCGCGAGCGACCGGCCCGAGCGCCTGCGCGCCTCGGCGGGCGAGCATGCGCTCATCGCCCGCGCCATCGCCGCCGGCGACCCCGACCTCGCAGCGCACGCGACCCACGTGCACCTGCACCACGCCCTGGCGAGCATCGAGCGCACGCTCGCGCCCGCCACGACCGACCGCACGCCCGAGAGGATCCGATGACCGAGCTCCACAACCTCCGAGCCCATCGCAGCGCCGAGCACCTGCCCCGCGAGCAGCAGCTCGCGTGGCGCATCGCCGAGGTCGCCGCCGACCCCGTCGCCGTCGACGCCGACGTCACCGAGATGATCGTGAACCGCGTGCTCGACAACGCATCGGTCGCGATCGCGAGCCTCACGCGCGCCCCCGTCACGGCGGCGCGCGAGCAGGCGCAGCGACACCCCTTCGGACCGGGAGCAGCCGTCTTCGGCATCGATGACCGCGTGAGCCCCGAGTGGGCGGCGTGGGCGAACGGCGTCGCCGTGCGCGAGCTCGACTTCCACGACACGTTCCTCGCCGCCGACTACTCGCACCCCGGCGACAACATCCCGCCGATCCTCGCCGTCGCGCAGCACACGGGTGCCGACGGTGCGGCGCTCGTGCGCGGCATCGCGACGGGCTACGAGATCCAGGTCGACCTCGTGCGCGCCATCTGCCTGCACGAGCACAAGATCGACCACGTCGCGCACCTCGGCCCCTCGGCCGCCGCGGGCATCGGCACGCTGCTCGGCCTCGACCGCGAGACGATCTTCCAGGCCGTCGGCCAGGCGCTGCACACGACCACGGCGACCCGGCAGTCGCGCAAGGGCGAGATCTCGACGTGGAAGGCGCACGCGCCCGCGTTCGCGGGCAAGATGGCCGTCGAGGCCGTCGACCGTGCGATGCGCGGCCAGACGAGCCCCACGCCGATCTACGAGGGCGAGGACGGCGTCATCCCGTGGCTGCTCGGCGGCTGGGACGCGCGCTACGAGGTGCCGCTGCCCGTCGCGGGCGAGCCCAAGCGCGCGATCCTCGACACATACACGAAGGAGCACTCGGCCGAGTACCAGGCGCAGGCGTGGATCGACCTCGCCCGCCGCCTCGGCACCGAGCGCCCCGAGCTGCGCGACCCGGCGAACGTCGCGTCGATCGTGCTGCACACGAGCCACCACACGCACTACGTCATCGGCTCGGGCGCCAACGACCCGCAGAAGTACGACCCGACGGCGAGCCGCGAGACGCTCGACCACTCGATCCCGTACATCGTCACGGTCGCGCTGCAGGACGGCGGCTGGCACCACGTCGACTCGTACGCGCCCGAGCGCGCCGGTCGCCCCGACACCGTCGCGCTGTGGCAGAAGGTCACGACCGTCGAGGACCCCGTGTGGACCGCGCGCTACCACGACCCCGACCCCGACGTGAAGGCGTTCGGCGGCCGCATCGAGATCGAGCTCGCGAGCGGCGAGCGCATCGTCGACGAGATCGCCGTCGCCGACGCGCACCCCGCCGGCGCGCGCCCGTTCGCTCGGGCGCAGTACCTCGAGAAGCTGCACACGCTCGCCGACGGCGTCATCGACCCCGCCGAGCTCGCCCGCTTCATCGGCCTCGCCGAGCGCCTGCCCGAGCTCAGCGCCGACGAGGTGCGGTCGCTCAACGTCGTCGCGCCGAGTGGGCTCATCGTGCCGGACACGACGCAGGGACTGTTCTAGTGCTCTCCTCCCCCATCGACGCCCGCGCGAAGCGGCAGGCGTTCCGCCTCGGGCTCGCGTCGGGGCGCATCCAGCGCTTCCCCGGCGCGTTCACGCCGCTCTCGACGGCGCTGATCGAGCAGAAGGGCTTCGAGGGCGTCTACCTGTCTGGCGCGGTCATGGCCGCCGAGCTCGGCCTGCCCGACATCGGGCTGACGACGCTCACCGAGGTCGCGCAGCGCGCCCACCAGGTCGCGAGGCAGACGTCGCTGCCCGTGCTCGTCGACGCCGACACGGGCTTCGGCGAGCCGATGAACGTCGCCCGCACCATCCACGAGCTCGAGGATGCGGGCGTCGCGGGCCTGCACATCGAGGACCAGGTGAACCCCAAGCGGTGCGGGCACCTCGACGGCAAGGAGGTCGTGTCGCTCGCCACCGCGACGCAGCGCATCGCCGCCGCCGTCGCCGCCCGCCGCGACCCCGGCCTCGTCATCATGGCGCGCACCGACGTGCGCGGCGTCGACGGTCTCGACGCGGCGGTCGACCGTGCGAAGGCGCTGCAGGATGCGGGCGCCGACGCGATCTTCCCCGAGGCCATGGCCTCGCTCGACGAGTTCGCCGCGATCCGGGCCGCCGTCGACGTGCCGATCCTCGCCAACATGACCGAGTTCGGCAAGAGCCCGCTGTGGACGGCGCAGCAGCTCGAGAGCGTCGGCGTGAGCATGGTCATCCACCCGGTGTCGCTGCTGCGCGTCGCGTTCGGCGCGATCGAGCGCGCGCTCGACGCGCTCGTCGACGAGGGATCCCTGGCGAGCCAGGTGCCGACGATGCAGACTCGGGCCAGGCTCTACGAGCTCAACGACTACGAGGCGTACGCGTCGTTCGACGCGGGCGTGTTCGACTTCCAGGTGCCCGGAGACCCCGCGCGCACCGAGGACTGAGCAGCACCGAGGCGAAGGAGCCAGCATGACCGACCAGGACATCAAGAAGGGCCTCGCGGGCGTCGTCGTCGACACGACGGCGATCTCGAAGGTCAACCCCGACACGAACAGCCTGCTCTACCGCGGCTACCCCGTGCAGGAGCTCGCCGACACCCAGTCGTTCGAGGCCGTCGCGCACCTGCTGTGGCACGGCGAGCTGCCCACCGAGTCCGAGCTCGACGCGCTCATGCAGCAGGAGCGCGGCGACCGCGCGCTCGACCCGCTCACGCGCGAGCTCATCGACCGCTCCCCCGACACGGCGCATCCCATGGACGTGCTGCGCACCGCCGTCTCGGCGACGGGCGCGAACGACCCCGATGCGAACGACGCATCGCCCACGTCGGACCTCGACAAGTCCGTGCGCCTGCTCGCGCGCATCCCGGCGATGGTCGCGTACGACCAGCGCCGCCGCCGCGGCCAGGACATCGTCGCGCCGCGCGACGACCTCGACTTCTCGGCGAACTTCCTCTGGATGACGTTCGGCGAGGAGCCCGACGCGATCGTCGTCGACGCGTTCCGCCGCTCGATGGTGCTCTACGCCGAGCACTCGTTCAACGCCTCCACGTTCACGGCGCGCGTCATCACGTCGACGACGTCCGACCTGTACTCGGCGGTCGTCGGTGCCATCGGCGCGCTCAAGGGCGCGCTGCACGGCGGCGCGAACGAGGCCGTCATGCACCTGTTCGACGAGATCGGCGACGCGTCGAAGGTGTCGGGCTGGCTGGATGCGGCGCTCGCCGAGAAGCGCAAGATCATGGGCTTCGGCCACCGCGTCTACAAGCACGGGGACTCGCGCGTGCCCACGATGCGCGCCGCGCTCGACCAGCTCGTCGAGCACTACGGCGCGCAGGACATGCTCGCGCTCTACGAGGAGCTCGAGCGCGAGTTCGTCGCGCGCAAGGGCATCCACCCCAACCTCGACTACCCCTCGGGCCCCGCGTACCGCCTCATGGGCTTCGACACCCCCACGTTCACGCCGCTGTTCGTGGCATCGCGCATCACGGGATGGACGGCGCACGTGATGGAGCAGGCGGCCTCGAACGCGCTCATCCGCCCGCTCTCGGCGTACGACGGGCCCGACGAGCGGCACGTGCCGGGCGTCGACGCGTAGCGGCACGGGTCGGCGGAATGCGGAGGCGGGCGACGCGGTTCCTTCGAATGTGAACGATCTGCTGCCCGACGCGACCCACATGGGTCCCGTGACCCTCCGCACCGCCGACCTCGCGCGCCTCGAGCGCTGGTACCAGGCCGGCCCCGGCCTCGTGCAGGTCGCCGAGTCGCCCGGCGTCGTCGAGCTCGGCGTCGACGGCCGCACGCTCGTGCGCCTCGAGGCCGCCCCCGACCTGCGCGGCCCGAACCCGCAGGACGCGGGCCTCTTCCACACGGCCGTGCTCTACCCCGACCACACGTCGCTCGCCGCCGCCGTCGTGCGCATGACGCAGATCCCCGGCATGGTCTTCGCCGGCGTCGGCGACCACCACGTGTCGCAGGCGTTCTACTTCGTCGACCCCGACGGCAACGGCGTCGAGCTGTACGTCGACCGCCCGCGCTCGGCGTGGCAGTGGCAGGGCGACCGCGTGCACATGACGACCGAGGGCTTCGACCCCAGCGCGTTCGTGGCGCAGCACCTCGGCTCGGGCGATGCGACCGGCACGCCCACCGGTGCGACGGTCGGCCACGTGCACCTGCAGGTGGGCGACGTGACGACGGCGCGCCAGTTCTACGTGGATGCGCTCGGCTTCGCCGAGACCGCGGCGTACGGCGCGCAGGCCGTGTTCGTGAGCGCGGGCGGCTACCACCACCACATGGCGATGAACACGTGGAACTCGGCCGGCGCGGGTCGCCGCGCCAACACGCTGGGCCTCGGCCTCGTCGACATCGTCGTACCGGGCGCGGACGGCCTGGGCGCGGCGCGCGAACGCCTCACGGCGCGCGGGGTGCAGACGGCCGACGACGGCCGCACGCTGTCGTTCGACGACCCGTGGGGCAACCGCATCCGCCTCAGCTGAGGGGCTAGCCTCCGACACGCTGCGCCTCGACCTTCGGGTACGACTGCGCGAGCGTGCCGAGGCCTGCGAGGCGCGGATCGGCGGCGGGCGGCGGCTGCCACGCGGGGCCGCGGCTCGCCTGCGCGGCCAGCGCGACATCCGACTGCGCGAGCGCGACCCGCTCGGGCGTGCGCGCCTTGGGCTTGCGGTGCACGGGGATCGCGAGCTCGCCGAGGCCGAGCATCGCCAGCGGCAGGCCGAGCAGGAACACGACGAGGATGATCTGGCCCCACCAGGCGCCGCCCGCCATCGCGTAGGCGATCTGGTTCCACATCGTCAGCGCGAACAGCACGTGCACGATCGTGAGCGGGATCGTCATCCAGCCGCGCCGACGCAGCAGCAGCGACAGCCCGAGACCGACGGCGGCGACCATCCACGGCAGGCCCAGGATCGCGCCGGCGGTCGCGACCTCGGACGGCCCGCGCTGGATGCCGTCGCCGAGGCAGCTCCCGCGGCGGCAGAGCTGGAACTGGTACGTCTGCAGCAGGCCGTCGGGGCCGGCGTAGAGGGTCGCGATCCAGGAGCCGAGCGCCGTCACGGCCGGCATGAGCACGGCGATCGCGACGAGCAGCAGCACGACCTTGAGGGTGAGACGCGGCCGGGGACGCTTGGGACGCGTGACGCGTGCGGCACTCATGGCCGCATGCTATCCGTCTGCTGTGCGCTCGTCCCTGGGAAGCCGGGCGAGCGTCGCACGGGCGCGGCGCGCCATCGCCTCGTCGACCATCTGCCCGTCGGCGAGCGTCGCGACGCCCGCGTCGCCGAGGGCGGCGAGGGTGTCGCGCGCCCACGCGACCTCGGCGTCGGTCGGCGCGAACGCGGCGCGGATGCGGTCGACCTGGCTCGGGTGGATCGCCGTGCGCCCGCCGAAGCCCAGCGCAGCGCCTGCGCGGCAGTCGGCCGCAAGCCCGTCGAAGTCGCGGATGTCGGGGTAGGCGGCCATGAGCGGCGCCGGCAGCCCCGCGGCGCGCGCTGCGACGACGAGCAGGATGCGCGCGTGCTGCAGCATCGCGGGACTCGTCGCGCCGAGGTCGGCGCGCAGGTCGGCCTCGCCGATCGCGAGCGACGCGACCGCGGGGTGCCGTGCGATCTCGTCGAGCGCCGAGAGCCCTGCCGCGTCCTCGACGAGCGCGTGGACGAAGCGCCTGGACCGATCGAGCCGGTCGACGACGGCGTCGACGTCGGCGGCACCGCGCACCTTCGGCAGCCGTACCGCCACGTCGTGGCGCGCGAGCATCGCGAGGTCCTCGCTCGAGCCCGCCGAGACGCGCACCTGCAGGCCCGTGGGGCCGTGCTCGCGCAACCAGGCGTCCACGGCAGAGCGCGCCGCATCCTTGGCGTCGGCGGCGACGGCGTCCTCGAGGTCGAGGATCACGACGTCGGCACCCGTCGCGACGGCCTTCGCGAAGCGGTCGGCGCGGTCGCCGGGCACGTACAGCGCGACGGTCATGCGACGCCCCGCGCACGCAGCGCCGCGAGCTGCTCGGGCGTCACGCCCACCTCGGCGAGCACCGCGGCGGTGTCGGCGCCGTGCTGCCTGCCCGTGTGCCGCACGGCCCCGGGCGTCGCCGACAGCCGGAAGAGCACGTTCTGCATGCGCATGCGGCCCAGCTCGTCGTCGTCGATCTCGAGGATCGTGCCGAGCGCGTCGTACTGCGGGTTCGCCATGACGCCCGCGACGTCGTCGACGACGCCGATCGCCGCCTCGACGCGCGCGAAGGCCGCCTCGACCTCCGCGAGATCGCGCTCGGCGATCCACGCGCCCACGGCGGCGTCGAGCTCGTCGCCGTGCGCCGCGCGCTCCCGCCCCGTCGCGAACCACGGCTCGGCGACGACGTCGGGGCGGCCGACGAGCGTCATGACGCGCTCGGCGATCGACTGCGACGACGTCGACACCGCCACCCAGCGTCCGTCGCGCGTGCGGTAGACGTTGCGGGGCGCGTTGTTCACCGAGCGGTTTCCGGTGCGCGGCTGCAGGTAGCCCAGCTGGTCGTAGGCGGTGATGCCGCCGCCGAGCAGCATGAGGATGGGCTCGATGATCGCCATGTCGATCACCTGCCCCTCGCCCGTGCGCTCCGCATGCCGCAGGGCGATGCTGCACGCGTACGCGGTCGCGAGGGCCGTGATGCCGTCGGCGAGCCCGAACGGCGGCAGGATGGGCGGGCCGTCGGGGTCGCCCGTGAGCGCCGCGAAGCCGCTCATGGCCTCGGCGATCGAGCCGAACCCGGGCTGCCTCGCGAGCGGACCCGTCTGCCCGAACGCCGTGACGCGGGCGATGACGAGGCGCGGGTTGGCCTCGAGCAGCCGCTCGGGACCGATGCCCCAGCGCTCGAGCGTGCCGGGCCGGAAGTTCTCGATGAGCACGTCGGCATCGGTCGCGAGGTCGACGAGCAGGTCGCCGCCGTCGTCGCTCGACAGGTCGATCGTCGCGGCGCGCTTGTTGCGGCCGAGCGTCTTCCACCACAGGTTCACGCCGTCCTTCGCCTGCCCGTGGCCGCGAGCGGCGTCAGGGCGGCGCGGATGCTCGATCTTCGTCACGTCGGCGCCGAAGTCGCCGAGGAACGTCGCGGCCAGCGGGCCGGCGAAGAGCGTCGACGCGTCGAGGACGCGCACGCCGTCGAGCGGACCGGTCATCGGATCGTCTCCTCTGTCGGCAGATCCCAGGCGAGCCGCAGCCCGATGGCGTCGGAGCGGTCGAGCCCCGTGCGCAGCCACGACAGCACGCGCTCGGGCGGCTGGGGGCCGCCGTCGGCGTACCAGTCGGAGCCCTCCACGACGACGCCGCTGCCGCCGACGAGCAGCACGCGCCGCGTCACGCCGTCGGTGCGCTCGGTCTCCGTCCACTCCCACGGGCTCGGCGCGGGGCGCGCGAACGTCGCGTCGGCCGCAGCCTCGCGCCACTCGGCGTCGGTCGGCAGTCGGGCGCCGCGATCGCGGGCGAAGGCGCGGGCCTCATCGAGGTCGATGCGCGTCGCGGCCGCGTGCGGTTCGGCGGGCGCAGGCTCGCCGCGCCAGTCGGCGAGCTCGCCGGCCGTCACGGGCTGCGCCGCGACGGCGACGGCGCCGAGCGTGACGGTGCGCTCGTGCCGCTGCACGTCGTGCAGGCGCGGCGGCAGCGGCTTCCACTCCTCGACGTACGGCGCCTCGCCCTCGAGCCCCGTCTCGCGACGTCGCCACTCGATCGTGTGCGTGCGCGTGCCGGGGCGGATGCGGATGGCGTCGGCCGGCGCTGCTCCGGTCGAGCGCGCGTGCGGCACGAGCGCCGCGTCGCGTGCCGGGAACGTCGCGTCGGCCTCGTGCGGATCCGCGGCCGCGGCGGCGACGAGCGGCGCGAGCCACGCGGGCTCGTCGCCGTGCACGACGACGACGCCGGCGATGCCGTGCGCGGGGATGCGCACGGTCGTGCCGTCGAGGCGCGTGCCGGCGGTGACGTCCCACGCGGCGGCGGCGTCCGTTCCGATGGGGCCCGCGAGCTCCGGCGCGAGGTACGCGCCCTCCCCATCGACGTCGGCACGGTTCACGAGCGTGACGAGCGTCACGTCGCCGAGCCGGAAGGTCGAGCCGTACACGCCGTCGGCCGCAGCAGTGGACGTGGCACCGGCGAGCGGCGTCCACTCCCCCGACTCCAGCACGTCGTGGGCAGCGCGCTGCACGCGCGCCATGCGCCGCAGCGTCGAGCGATCGCGGGCGTTCCAGCCCACCCAGACGCCGAACACCGCATCCCACACGAGCACGCCGACGCCGTTCATCCAGCTCGACTGCAGCTCCTCGGCGTGCTGCCGGTTCCAGCGCCGCACCGAGTGCAGCATGTGGCGCCGCTCGACGAGCCGCGCGCGCATGACGCCCGGGGCCTCGGAGTCGGCGAACCACTGCGCCCACGACACGACGTGGTCGCGCAGGCGCTCGTTCGGCGCACGCGACTCCCCCTCGAGCGCGAGCGGCCGCTGCTCGTCGGTCGCGCCCATCCACCGCAGGAAGTCCGCGTCGGCGTGCTTGAGCGTGTCGAGGAAGACGCCGTCGACGCCCAGCGCGTCGGCCGTGCGGCGCAGCGCCTCGCCGTCGGACAGGGCGCGACCGGCGGCATCCGTCTCGCGGCGCGTGCCCGTGTCCCACGGGTTGTAGTCGACGAACACGCGCACGCCGCGGGCCTGCAGGTCGGCGACGAGCTCGCGCAGCCCGGGCACGTCGCGGTACCAGTCGAACTGGTTGCGGCCGTCGATGCCGATGCACGGGTACGCGTGCCACAGCACGAGGCCGTCGAGCCCGCCGACGTCGTCGTAGGCGGCGAGCAGGCGATCGGGCGTGAAGCGGCGCGCGTGCCAGTCGTAGAGGCGCTCGTCCCACAGCCAGATCTGCGCGGCCGTGCGGCAGCGCGAGGCCCACGGCACGGCGTCGTAGGCGGCGTCGTCGTGGTCGAGGCGCTCGCGGGCGTCGGCGGCGAGCGCACGGATGGCGTCGCGCCACGCGGGCCAGTCCGCGGGGTCGTCGGGAGCCGCGAGGATCTTCGCGACGTCGAACGTCGCGGCGTCGACGACGCCGTCGGCCGGCACGATCGTGGCGCGGTCGATGGGCCGCGGCACGAGCGGGTCGAGCGTGTTCGTGGCCGCCTCGTCGGGGTCGTGGCCGGCGAGCTGCACGGTCATGCGGGCACCTGCACGAGCGCGAGCGTGCGGTCGGCGAGGTCGTCGAACGCGACGCCGTCGAAGCCCGCGAGCGTCGTGCGGTAGACGCCGTGGATGGGCTCGGCGAGGTGCGCGGGGATCGCAACGGTGCCCTGCGCCCCCACGAGGCCGCCGACGGTGGCGCCGGCGGAGTCGGTGTCCCAGCCCGCCGAGACGGCGAGGCCCACGGCGCGGCCGAGGTCGTCGGCGCCGCGGATCGCCGCGAAGGCGATGACGGCGGCATTGTGCAGCACGTGCACCCAGTGCAGGTGGCCGTACCGTTCGTGCAGCGCGTCGATCGCGGCCTCGTCGTCGAGGTCGGATGCGGCGAGGTCGCGGCCGAGGCGCACGGCCTCCGCGAGCCGCGAGCCCTCGGGCACGCACGCGAGCCCGGCCTCGATGGCCTCGGCGGGCGTCGCACCCGCGACGGCCGCCGCGGCGGCGCCCGCCATGCAGGCGGCGCCGTGCACGCCGGCGCGGCGGTGCGTGAGGCGCGCATCCACGACGGCGAGATGCGCGGCCGTCGCGGGGTCGCCCGCGTGCGCCCAGCCGTACGCGTCGGCGCGGATGAGCGCGCCGATCCAGTCGACGAACGGGTTCGCGACCTCGCCGGCGACGTCGGGCTCCTCGCCCGCGAGCAGGTTGCGCAGCGCGATGCGCTCGGCGGTGAAGATGCGGCCGGCGGGCAGCTGCTCGAGCCACAGGCGTGCGACGTCGTCGGTCGTGAGCGCGTCGCCATGCCGCTCCTGCGCGACGAGGGCGAGCACGGCGAAGTTCAGGTCGTCGTCCTCGGGCATGCCGTCGATGACGCCGTCGAGGCTCGTGGGTCGCGATCGTCGATTCCACGGCCAGGCCGCGGCGACGTCGGCGGGCAGGCCCGCCTCGGTGAAGTAGCCGCGCACGGGCCAGCGGCCCGTCGCCTCGGCGATGGCGCGGATGCCGGCGCGCGGGATCTTCTCGACGGGCTTGCCGACGAGGCAGCCGACCGCACGGCCGAGCCAGGCGCCGCGCAGGCGGTCGTCGAGGCCCGGTGCGACGGGCAGCGATGCCGGCGCGAGCGCCATCGCCTCCCAGTCGTCGGGCTCGGCGTCGAGCAGCGCCCGCGGTCGCGGCCGCGCGCACGCCTCGGCCGTCACGCGCGTCGCGACGGCCCGCAGCGCGTCCGAGCCGCGCTCCGGCGTCGCCCCCGACGCCGGGGCCTCGAGCGAGCCGCCCGCGGCGACGAGCTCGGCCTCGAGGTCGGCGACGTCGACGCCGTCGAGTCGCGCGGCCGCGAGGGCGTGGGCGGCGAGGTCCTCGGGCTGCGTCCAGGTGAGCCGCAGCATCAGGCGGCGATCCCGAGGCGCTCCGCCACGGTACGACGCGACGCGAGCCGCGCCTCGTCGGCGACGAGCACCTCGCGCGCCACCTCGGCCATGACGGCTCCGGGCGCCCGCAGGTCGAGCCGCGACGCCTCGCCCACGGCGTCGATCCACTCGGCCGGCACGGCATCCTCGCCGCCGAGCGCGCCTGCGACCGAGCCGGCCATGACGGCGATCGAGTCGGAGTCGCGGCCGTAGTTCACGGCGCCCAGCACGGCCTCGCGATAGTCGCCGCCGCACGCCACGAGCATGCCGAACGCGATCGGCAGCTCCTCGATGGCCTTCGTGCGGCTCGGCAGCCGCGCATCCATCGCCGGCTGCCGGTACGTGTCGCCGACGGTGTCGAACGGGCGCACGGCGTCGCGCAGCACCGCGAGGCCGCCGTCGCGCCAGCCGTCGAGCCGCGACGCGGCGTCGACGACCGCCTCGATCGCAGCGCGCGTGCCGTCCTTCGCGAGGGCGAGGGAGGCGTCGACGACGTCGGAGACCGACGCGCCCGGCACCGTCGCCGCCGCGACCGCTGCGGCGAACACGCCCGCCGCCTCGCGGCCGTAGCTCGACTGGTGCGCACCGGCGACGTCGATCGCCTCCGCGTACGCCCCGGCCGGATCGCCGGCGTTCACGAGGCCGATGGGCGCGACGTACATCGTCGCGCCGCAGTTCACGACGTTGCCGACGCCTGCCTCGCGCGGATCCACGTGGCCGTAGTGCAGGCGTGCCACGAGCCACTTCTCGGCGAGGAACACGCGCTGCAGCGGCAGCGCCTCCGCCTCGAGCTCGGGGATCCACCGCACCTCGCCGATCATGCGCGGCACGAGGTGCTCGGCGACGTCGTGCGCCGTGAGGTGCCTGCGCACCTCGGCGTACACGTCGACGAGCAGGCTCGTCATGAGGGTGTCGTCGGTGACGTGCCCGTCGCCCTTGTGGTACGGCGCGATGGGCCTCGCGGTGCGCCAGTCGGCGTGGAACGGGGGCACGATGCCCTCGATCGTGCCGGCGTAGCGCTCCTGGATGACCTCCGGCGTGTTGCCCTCGGCGGCGCCGCCGAGGGCGTCGCCCACCGCCGAGCCTGCGAGCGCGCCCGTCGCGGCGTCCTCGATCGATCGTGCCACTGCGTCCTGCTCCTGTCGTGTCGTGCGTGATGGATGCGTCAGGCAGGTCAGCCGACCTGGTCCCAGCCGTCCGCGAGTCGCTGCTCGAGCTGCTCGAGCGTGATGGTGCCCGCGAGGTACTCCTGGAACGCGGGCGTCGCGTACTGGTCCTTCCACTGCGGGTAGTCCGCCGCGAGCTGGAACGGCGCAGCCTCGAGCGTCGCGCCCGACGCGAGCATCTCGGCCCAGCCCGTCTGCCCCTCCGTCGCGGTCTCGAGCTCGGCACGCGCGGCCTCGCTCGCGGGGATGAGGCAGTCGCCCTCGCCGATCGCGGCGAGGTTGTCGGCCTGCATGAAGTAGTCGATGAACGCCGCGGCGCGATCGACGTGCTCGGACTCCGCAGGCACCGAGAGCGTCTGCGGGCTCGTGCCCTGCGCGCTGCCGTTCGACCCGGCGAGAGGCGGCAGCACCGTCCACTCGAAGCCCTCGGGCGCCGAGTCGGCGATCTGCTGCGCGAGGTACGAGCCGCCGACGTACATGGCGTACTGGCCGCCGAGGAAGCCCGGCAGCACGTCGCCGCCCGACTGCGTGAGCGTGATGGGGTCGAGCGACGCGTCGTCGTACGCCATGGCGTGCACGGCCTCGGGCACGGCGAGCTCCCCCTCGCCCACGTCGATCGTGGCGCTGCCGTCGTCGGCGACGTCGAAGAACGTGCCGTCGAAGCCGAGCGCGAGGTTCATGAACGGCGCCGTCGGCTGCCGCAGGCCCCAGCCGAGGCCGAAGGCACCGTCGGTCGTGAGCTGCTGCGCGGTCTCGCGCAGCGCATCCCACGACAGCTCGTCGCCCGTCGGCACTGCGACGCCCGCGGCGTCGAAGGCGGCCGTGTTCGCGAAGACGACGTACGACTGCATGACGGTGGGGGCCGCGAAGACCTCGTCGCCGATGCTCACGGAGTCCCAGATGCCCTGGCCCACCGAGTCGACGACGTCGTCGGAGAGGTAGGGCGAGAGGTCGGCGAGGTAGCCGTCCTGCGCGAAGCCCGTCATGTCGGAGGCCTCGTTGTGGATGATGTCGGGCGCCTCGCCACCCTGGAACTGGGTCACGAGCTGGTCGTGCACGTTGTCCCACGAGCCCTGCACGACGTCGACCTGCGTCTCGGGGTGCTCGGCGTTCCACGCGTCGACGATGTCCTGCGTGGCCTGGATGGTCGCGTCCTGGAACGCGAGCGACTGGAACGTCAGCGTGACGTCCTCGTCGGGGTCGGTCGTCGCCTCGGTGGCGCCGCCGCCGCCGAAGGCGCAGCCGGTGAGCAGCGCTGCGCAGGCGCCGATGCCTGCGATCGCGCGGATGGAACGGTGCATGGTGTCCCGCTTTCGATGAGGGGTCATCCCTTGACGGCGCCCGAGAGCAGGCCCGACGTGAGACGACGTTGGATGATGGCGAAGAAGACGAGCGAGGGGATGCACGCGAGCAGGCTGCCGGCGGCGAGCTGCCCCAGCGCCACCTGCCCCTCGGATCCCACGAAGAGCGCGAGCCGCTGCGGCAGGGTCTGCAGCGCCTCGTCCTTGATGAGCACGAGCGCGAAGAAGAACTCGTTCCACGACCCGATGAAGGCGAAGAGGCTCGTGGCGACGAGACCGGGGCCGAGCAGCGGCATGATGATCGACCGCAGCACGCGGAACCGCGACGCGCCGTCCATGGCGCCCGCCTCCTCGAGCTCGCCGGGGATGGCGGCGACGTAGCCGCGCAGCATCCACAGCGCGAACGGCAACGACCAGACGACGTACACGACGACGAGCCCCGCGAGCGTGTTGTTGAGGCCGATCGGCCGCAGCATGAGGAACAGCGGGATGATGATGAGGATGAACGGGAAGACCTGGCTCAGCAGGATCCAGCCCGTCGCGAGCCCCCGCAGCCGCGTCTGGAACCGCGCGAGCGCGTAGGCGGCCGGCAGCGCCACGAGCACGACGATGACCGTCGTGGCGAGGGCGACGACGAGGCTGTTGAGCGCCGCCTGCCCGAGCCCGGCGCGCTCGATCGCGCCGACGAAGTTGTCGAGGTTCCACTGCGCGGGCAGCAGCTGCGGGTCGGGCGACTGCAGCTCCTGCTGCGTCTTGAACGCCGCCGTGACGAGGAAGAGCAGCGGGAAGCCGAGGAAGACGACGAAGAGCACGAGGGCGACGTACTGCAGCACGCGCCAGACACGACGGGTCATGCGGTCCTCGCCTTCGCCTGCGCGCGGAGGTACACGAAGAGGAACGCCGCGATGACGATGACGATGACGTTGCCCATCGCGCTCGCGAGCCCGAAGTTGCCGTACCGGAACGCCTCGTTGTAGGCGAACAGCATCGGCAGCATCGTGCCGTAGGCGCCCGCCGTGAGCACGTAGACCAGTGCGAACGAGTTGAAGTTGTTGATGAAGTCGAGCGTCGTGATCGCGACGATCACGGGACGCAGGCCCGGGATGGTGATGTTCCAGAACCGCTGCCACACGCCGGCGCCGTCGAGCTGCGCGGCCTCGTGCAGCTGGTCGTCGATGCCCTGCAGGCCCGCGAGCAGCGTGATGGTGGTCTGCGGCATGCCCGCCCAGACGCCCACGACGATGACGGCGGGCAGCGCCCACTGCGCCGTGCCGAGCCAGTTCGTGTCGTCGGGCAGGCCGAGCGCGCCGAGGCCGCCGTTGATGGCGCCGTAGGTGGGGTGCAGCATGAAGCGCCACATGATGGCGATGATCACGGGCGGCATGGCCCACGGGATGAGCGCGATCGTGCGCGCGATCCCCTGGCCCCAGAGGTTGGCGTTGAGCAGCAGCGCAAGGCACAGCGAGGCGACGAACTGGATGATCGTGACCGAGAACGCCCAGATGAGGCCGATGCCGAACGACTGCCAGAACAGCCCGTAGTCGAGCAGCCGCACGTAGTTGTCGATGCCCGTGAACGAGGTGACGGCGTTGAGCCCCGACTGCGAGTCGGTGAAGCCCAGCAGGATGCCCTGCAGCAGCGGGTACACGCTGAAGGCGAGGATCGGGATCATCGCGGGCACGAACAGGAGGTAGGCGCTCCAGTCCTGTCGCCCGCGACGACCTCGGCGCTGCGGCCGGGGAGGCGTCGGTGCCTCCGGCCGCGTGGCGACGGCGGTCATGCGGTCTCCTTCGTGGTCGACTCGCGCACGACGAGGCGGGGCGCGACGGCCTGCTGGCCGGTCGGCGCGGCGCCGTCGATGCGCGACAGCAGCGTGCGCGCGGCGATGCGGGCACGGTCGTGGGCGCCGAGGTCGATGCTCGTGAGGCTCGGCACCGAGAGCTCGGCGGGCTCGGTGTCGTCGAGACCGGCGAGCAGCAGGTCGTGCGGCACGCGCAGGCCGCGGGTCGCGCACTCGCGCAGCGTCGCGAGGGCCATGGCGTCGTTGGCGGCGACGATGGCGTCGGGCACGCCGCCGTCGAGCATCGCGCGAGCGGCCGGGCGCGCGGCGGCGTGGGTGAAGTCGTCGGCGACCTCGACGAGGTCGGCCGCGATCCCCTGGCGCTCGCACGCGGCGACGAAGCCGTCGAGGCGCGTGCGACCAGGGGTCGTGTCGACGGGGCCGACGATGAGGCCGATGCGGCGCGCACCCTGCGCGACGAGGTGGTCGACGAGCAGGCCCATGCCGGCGTGGGAGTCGGCGCGCACGCTGTCGACGCCCGCCGTCTCGACGAGGCCGAGCACGACGACGGGCACGGCGGCGGTGCGCACGGCGGCGACCACGTCGTCGGTGACGCGCAGGGCCACGACGATCGCGCCGTCGACGAGCCCGGCGCTCAGCGCGGCGACGGCGTCGACGGGCGCCGCGGGCACCTGCTGCATGAGCAGGCGGATGCCGTGGGCGTCGAGCTCGGACTGCAGCGCGCTCATCATGCGCGCGTAGACGGGGTTGGCGGCGTCGGGCACGAGCATCGCGACCTGGCCGGTGCGGCCCGACTGCAGGCCGCGCGCCATGAGGTTGGGCCGGTAGCCGAGGTCGTCGGCGGCCTGCTGCACGCGGGCGATCGTCGAGGTCGAGGCGATGCCGCCGTTCAGGGCGCGTGAGGCGCTGGCGATCGAGACGCCTGCGCGTGCGGCGACGGCGGCGAGCGTCGATCCCTCGGCCATCGCGTGCTCCCTCGCACCTCGTCGGCGTCTCCATCCGTCCGATCTGCAACCGAACTGGAAACGTTTACAGCACGACGGTAGCCGAGAACCGCACCGCTCGCAAGCGGTGCGGCGAGCCGGAGGTCAGTCCGCGGCGGGCAGGTCGAGCGCGATGGCCGGGCAGTCCCGCCAGAGCCGCTCGAGCTGGTAGTACTGGCGCTCGTCCTCGTGGAAGACGTGCACGACGAGGTCGCCCAGGTCGATGAGCACCCAGCGACCGTCGGCACGCCCCTCGCGGCGCAGCGGCTTCGCGCCGAGCTCGAAGAGGTCGTCCTCGATCGCGCGGGCGATGGCCGAGACCTGGCGCTCGGACGAGCCGGTCGCGAGCAGGAACGCGTCGGTGAGCGGCAGGCGCTCCGAGACGTCGAGGCCGACGAGGTCGGTGCCCATGACGCCGTCGGCGGCCTTGGCCGCTGCCTGGACGAGCTCGATGGTACGTGCGGTTGCAGTCAAGTGATCTAGATCCAGCCGGCGATGAAGGCGACGACGGTCGCACCGACGGCGACGATGCCGATGCCTCCCGCGACGCCGATGACGATGGGGGTCGCGTTGCGCGACCGGCGCTGCGGTGCGATGCGCACGCGAGCGTTGGCGTAGGACGACACGGCGCGGCTCGCGCGCACGGGCTGCGTCTCGGGGCTGCGCACCTCGCCGGCGTCGTCGACGGCGTCGACCTCGGCCGTGTCGATCGTGCCGCGGCTGCGGCCCGACGATGCGAAGCCCTCCGGCAGGTCGATCGATCCCGTGACGATGACGCCGTCGGCGGTCTCGACCGTGATCGGCTCGTTGGCGCCCGAGAGGGGCAGCACGAGCGCGTTGGCCGTGATCGTGGAGGTGCCGGTGCCGACGCTCGACGCGCTGATGGCGCTCGTGTCCTCGCGCAGGTCCGCGATGTGGTGGCGCGAGGTGTCCTCGACCACGTTGACGATGACGGGGATGCGGCCGGTGGCGCGCGACGGACCCGCCTGCACCTCGACCTCGTCGTCGGTCTCGTCGTCGGCATCCTCGAGCAGCGCGCGGCGGTCCTCGAGCTCTGCGGGCGTCGAGTCGGCGATGCGTCGCGACGAGACGCGTGCCGACGGCACATCGACCTCGTCGATCTCGAGGCGATCGATCTCGGCGTCGTCGACCGGGTCGAGGTCGTCGACCTCGATGCGCTGCATGGGCTGGCTCGGTGCTGCAGCCTCGTCACGGTCGCCCTGGAGGTCGGCGAGCACGTCGGCGATCGACTCGGGCGCCGACTGCTCGGCGGCGGGCTCGGCCTGCGCCTCCTGCGCGGGGCCACGGCGACCGAAGAATCGGCCGAAGCCCGACGGCGCGGGCACATCGGCAGGCGCCTCCTCGGCGGCGGCGTCGGCCCCGATGGCCTCCTGCACGCGCGCCTCGCCGGCGGCGGGCACGCCTGCGACGGCGGCGTCGGGGGCCGGCGTCGACTGGGGCTTGAGGTCTGCGATGAGCTCGGAGACGTCGATCGCCTGCGTCTCGTCGGGCTCGGGCGCACGCTCGGCGGGCGCCTCGTCGACGGGCTCCTCGTCCACGACCGTGGCCTCGACGGGCGTCGCGCTCTGCTCGGGCTCGACGGCCTCGGGCTCGACGACCTGGGACTCGACCGGCTCCGCCTCGACGGCCGCTCCGTCCGCGATCGGCGCATCGACGGCCGGCGTCTGGCCGGTCGTCTCGGCAAGGAGGCGCTCGCGCTCCTTGCGTTCGCGGCGCGTCAGCGGCGGGCCGTCGTAGTCGGTCATGCGTCGATCATCCTGTACAGAGCGTGCTTGGTGATGTATTGAACCACCCCATCGGGGACCAGATACCACACCGGGTAGTCGGCTGCCACACGGGCTCGGCAGTCGGTGGACGAGATGGCGAGCGCGGGAACCTCCAACGAGGATACCGCGTCATCGGGGTACCCCCGCACCGAGAGCTGGTGCCCGGGCCGCGACACGGCGACGAAGTGGGCGAGATCCCAGAGCTCGCCGACGTCCTTCCAGCCCACGATCGACTGGAACGCGTCGGCCCCCGTGATGAAGAAGAGGTCGGCGTCGGGATGCAGCGCGCGCATGTCGCGCAGCGTGTCGATCGTGTACGTCGGACCGTCGCGGTCGACGTCGACGCGCGACACGGTGAACCGCGGGTTCGAGGCGGTCGCGACGACCGTCATGAGATATCGGTGCTCGGCGGGGCTCGCATCCGACTTCAGGTACGGCGTGCCCGTGGGCACGAACACGACCTCGTCGAGCTCGAAGTGCTGCGCGACCTCGCTCGCGGCCACGAGGTGGCCGTGATGGATGGGGTCGAACGTGCCGCCCATGATGCCGAGGCGGCGACGGCGAGGTGCCATGCGGCGTCGGCCTAGTGGTGACCGGAGGTGTTCTGCGTGCTCTGGTCGAACTTGTGGCTGTGCCGGTTCGCGACGTCGCGGTACGAGTGCGTCACGATGCCGAGGATCACGAAGACCGCCGCGGCGATGCCGCCGACGATGTACGGCATGATGCCGGGATCGCTGTGGTGCTCGGTCGCCGCGAGGAGGAGGTCCATGCCTCCGATCCTACCCGTGGGATCGAGGTTCAGGCGCGCACCTGGCCGGTGCCGCGCACGAGCCACTTCGTGCTCGTGAGCTCCGGCAGGCCCATGGGCCCGCGCGCGTGCGCCTTCTGCGTCGAGATGCCCACCTCGGCGCCGAAGCCGAACTGCCCGCCGTCGGTGAAGCGCGTCGACGCGTTCACCATGACGACGGCCGAGTCGACCTCGGCGAGGAAGCGCTCGGCTGCCGCCGCATCCTCGGTGAGGATGACGTCGGTGTGGTGCGTGCCGAAGCGCTCGATGTGGTCGATCGCGGCATCGAGGTCGTCGACGACGCGCACGGCGACGTCCATCGAGAGATGCTCGGTCGCCCAGCCCTCGGGCCCCAGCGGCGCGGCACCCTCGACGTCGCCGTCGGCGTGCACCGTGACGCCGGCGGCGCGCATGGCGTCGACGACGACGGGCACGGCCTCGTCGGCGATCGCACGGTGCACGAGCACGGTCTCGAGCGAGTTGCACACGCTCGTGCGCTGCGTCTTGGCGTTGAGCAGCAGCGGGATGGCCTGCTCGAGGTCGGCGGCGGCGTCGACGAACGCGTGCACGACGCCAGCGCCCGTCTCGATGACGGGCACCTGCGACTCGCGCACGACGGTCTCGATGAGCGAGGCGCTGCCGCGCGGCACGAGCAGGTCGACGAGGCCGCGGGCGCGCATGAGCTCGGTGGCGCCCGCGCGGCCGAACCGGTCGATCGTCTGCACGGACTCCGCGGGCAGGCCCACGGAGGCGATGGCGCGCTGCATCGTCTCGACGAGCACGGCGTTCGTCTGCTCGGCGGCGCTGCCGCCGCGCAGCACGATGGCGTTGCCCGAGCCGAGCGCGATGCACGCGAGGTCGACCGTGACGTTGGGGCGCGCCTCGTAGATGGCGCCGACGACGCCGAACGGCACGCGCACCTCGGTGAGCTCGAGGCCGTTCTCGAGCGTGCGCGTGCGCGTCACCTCCCCGACGGGGTCCGGCAGGTCGGCGAGCTCGCGGGCGGCGGCGGCGAGGGCGGCGACGCGCGTCGCGTCGAGCGCGAGGCGATCGAGCAGACCGTCGGCGAGCGTGCCGCGGCCCCGCTCGAGGTCCTCGGCGTTCGCGGCGACGATCGCGTCGACGGAGGCGTCGATCGCGTCGGCGATCGCGAGGATCGCCGCCTTCCGCGGCTCGGTGCCCGCCACGGCGAGCACCCTCGCGGCGCGTCGAGAGGCGTGCAGCAGCGTCGCGAGGTCGGTCACGATCCGATCCTAGGCGTCGAGCCAGCGCCCCAGCACCGTGACGTCCTGGCGCTCGTAGCCCAGGTGCTCGTAGAGCCCGGCAGCGGGATTGCCCGCGCGCACCATGAGCTGCACCTTGCGGATGTCGCGGCGCGACAGCCACGCCTCCGCCGCCGTCACGACCGCGCGTCCGAGGCCCGTGCCGCGGTGCGCATCCGCCACGGCCACGTAGTACAGCCAGCCGCGGTGGCCGTCGTGCCCGGCGAGCGCCGTCGCGGCGAGCACGCCGTCGACGTCGATGCCGAGGATCGTCGACGAGGGCCCGGCGAGCGCGAGGGCCACGTCGTCGTGCGGCGGGTTCCACGGCCGTGTGAGGCCCGCCTCGTGCCACAGCGCCACGATGGCGTCGACGTCGGTGGCGACGAGCTCGCGCACGTCGGGCACCGCGTCGGCTGCGCTCATGCCGTGCGAATCGCAGCCTGCGCGCGCGGCGCGAACACCGTGCCGTGGTCCTCGCCCGCGAGGGCCCCGGCGAACAGTCGGGTGGCCGTGAGCAGCACCTCGACGCCCGCGTCGGCAGCGAGGCGGGCGGCGTCGACCTTCGTGCCCGCTCCCCCGGTGCCCACGAGGCTCTGCGAGACGCCCAACGTGACGCCGTCGAGGGCGTCGCCGTGCGCGACGTGCGCGATGCGCTCGGCGCCGGGCGTGCCGGGAGGGGCCGTGTAGAGCGCGTCGACGTCGCTGAGCAGCACGAGGCGGTCGGCGTGCACGAGGCGCGCGACGAGCGCCGCGAGCTGGTCGTTGTCGCCGAAGTTGATCTCGTGGGTCGCGACGGTGTCGTTCTCGTTGACGATCGGCAGCATGCCGAGCTCCAGCAGGCGCTCGAGCGCGTTGAACGCGTTGACGCGGTGCTGGTCGACGCTCATGTCGCTCGCCGACAGCAGCACCTGCGCCGCGACGATCTCGAAGCGGTTGAGGCTGCGCTGGTAGCGGTTCATGAGCACGTTCTGCCCGATCGCCGCGGCCGCCTGCACCGTCGGCAGGTCGGCGGGACGCTGCTCGAGGCCCAGGAACGGCAGGCCCGTCGCGATCGATCCCGACGACACGAGGATGACGTCGGCACGCGCGCGCAGTGCGGCGATGTCGTCGACGAGCGTCTCGATCTGCCCGCGGTTGTCGCCCGAGATCGACGACGAGCCGACCTTCACGACGATGCGCTCGGGCACGGCGACCTCGTCGACGTGCGCGACGTCGGTCACGCGTCGTCCTCGTCGGTGCGCTGGGCGGCGTCCACGGCCTCCTCGGCGAGCCGCTCGCGGCGCGACTGCTCGATCTCGAAGCCCTCGTCGTCGACCCACAGGCCTGCCGCGCGCTCGCGCGCGAGCTCGTCGCGCGCGGCCTGCTTGGCGTTCATCCGCTCGTGGTAGCCGGCGCGTCGCTCGGCCGTCGTCTGCCGACCCGCGCCGTAGAGGCGCGCGTCGGTGCCGCGGTCGCCGAGCTCGGCCATCGACGTCATCGTGGGCTCCCAGTCGAAGACCATGCCGTCGCCGGGGCCGATCACGACGGTCGAGCCGGGCACGGCACCCGCCTTCACGAGCGCATCCTCGATGCCGAGGCGCGCGAGGCGGTCGGCGAGGTAGCCCACGGCCTCGTCGTTGCGGAAGTCGGTCTGCTGGATCCAGCGCTCGGGCTTCGCGCCGCGGATGCGGTAGAGCGTGCCGTGCGTGCCGCCCTCGGTCTTGACGGTGAAGCCGGCGTCGTCGATCGCGCGCGGCCGCAGCACGATGCGCTCGGGCTCGGGCACGGCGGCGCGCTGCGCGCGGTCGGCCTCGACGAGCTCGGCGAGCGCGAACGACAGCTCGCGCAGGCCCGTGCGGGCGACGGTCGAGATCTCGAGCACGCGATAGCCGCGCGCCTCGAGGTCGGCGCGCACGAACGCGGCGAGCTCGGCGGCGTCGGGCACGTCGACCTTGTTGAGCGCGACGAGCTGCGGACGCTCGAGCAGGGGCGTCTGCCCCTCGGGCACCGGGTAGGCGCCGAGCTCGCGCAGGATGACGTCGAGGTCGGTGAGCGGGTCGCGGCCGGGCTCGAGCGTGGCGCAGTCGACGACGTGCAGCAGCGCGCTGCAGCGCTCGACGTGGCGCAGGAACTCGAGGCCGAGGCCCTTGCCCTCGCTCGCGCCCTCGATGAGGCCGGGCACGTCGGCGATCGTGTAGCGCGTCTGGCCCGCCTCGACGACGCCGAGGTTCGGGTGCAGCGTCGTGAAGGGGTAGTCGGCGATCTTGGGGCGCGCGGCGCTCATCGCGGCGATGAGGCTCGACTTGCCCGCCGACGGGAAGCCCACGAGCGCGACGTCGGCGACGGTCTTGAGCTCGAGCTGCACGTCGTGCGCCTGGCCCTCGGTGCCGAGCAGCGCGAAGCCGGGCGCCTTGCGCTTCGACGACGCGAGGCGTGCGTTGCCGAGGCCGCCCTGACCGCCCTCCGCGACGACGAGGCGCATGCCCGCGTACGCGAGGTCGGCGAGCAGCTCGCCGTCGGCGTCGGTCACGACGGTGCCGACCGGCACGGGCAGCACGAGCTCGCCGCCCGTGAAGCCGGTGCGGTGGTCGCCCATGCCCGGGCCGCCGTTGGCGCTCGAGCGGTGCGGGCGACGGTGGTACTCGAGCAGCGTCGTGGCCTGCGTGTCGGCGACGAGCACGATGTCGCCGCCGTCGCCGCCGTCGCCGCCGTCGGGGCCTGCGAGCGGCTTGAACTTCTCGCGGCGCACCGACACGCAGCCGTGTCCGCCGTTGCCCGCCGTCAGATGCAGCGTCACGCGGTCGACGAACGTCGCCATCGGGTCCTCCTGGGATGCAGCGAGGGGGCGGGCATCAGCCCGCCCCCTCGCGTGAAGTGGTTCGTGTGCGAGTCCTCGAGGACTACGCAGCGACCTCGACGATGTTGACGACCTTGCGGCCGCCCTTCTGGCCGAACTCGACCGAGCCCGCCTGCAGGGCGAACAGGGTGTCGTCGCCGCCGCGGCCGACGCCGGCGCCGGGGTGGAAGTGGGTGCCGCGCTGGCGGACGATGATCTCGCCGGCCTTGACGACCTGGCCGCCGAAGCGCTTCACGCCGAGGCGCTGCGCGTTCGAGTCACGACCGTTGCGGGTGGACGATGCGCCCTTCTTATGTGCCATTGCTGCGCTCCTACTTGATCGAGGTGACCTTGAGGCGCGTCAGGTCCTGGCGGTGGCCCTGGCGCTTCTTGTACCCGGTCTTGTTCTTGAACTTCTGGATGACGATCTTCGGGCCGCGGAGGTCGTTCACGAACTCGGCCGTGACCGTGACCTTCGCGAGGCTCTTCGCGTCGGACGTGACGGTGTCACCGTCGACGAGGAGCACGGGAGCGAGCTCGACCGTGCCGTCCTCGGAGGGGGCGATGCGGTCGACGACGAGCACCGAGCCCACCTCGACCTTCTCCTGACGCCCGCCGGCGCGCACAACTGCGTAGACCACGTGAATCCCTCACTCGGTATGGATGGAAAGTCTCTGGCGCGCACGAATGCGTTCGCGACCGCGCCAACGGACGACGATACAGGGTGACCAGGCACCCGGTCAAACGGCGACACGCGCCGCGAGCCATCGCGTCCGACCCCCAGTCTAGGGTCTGCTGCATGGCCACCCGTGCAGCGACGCTCCGCGAGCTCTCGATCGTCGACGCGCGGCGCATCGCGGTGCGGGCGCAGCTGCTCGACGCGCGCGGCGCATCCGACCTGCTCACGGTCGTCGAGCACCTGGGGATGCTGCAGGCGAACGTGACCGACATCGTCATGCCGTCGGCGGAGCACGTGGCGTGGACGCGGCTCGGCGACGAGCTCGCGTACGGCGACGTGCGGCGCGCCGTCGAGGTCGAGCAGCGGCTCTTCGAGCACCTGGGGCAGCCGACGCCCATCGAGCCGCTCGCGATCTCGCTGCGGCCGACGTCGCTGCTGCCCGAGCTGCTGCCGCCCATGCTCGCGTGGGCCGACGAGCACCCGCGGGTCGCGGAGTGGGTCTCCGACAATCGGGGCTTCCACGTCCGTGTGCTCGCGCTGCTGCGCGACGACGGGCCGCTCCCCCAGCGCGACGTGCCCGACACCGCCGAGTGGCCGTGGGACTCGAGCGGCTGGAACGCCAACAGGAACGTCGCGATGCTGCTCGAGTTCCTGCAGTGCTCGGGCGTCGTCGCGGTCGTCGAGCGGGTGGGCTCGGAGCGCGTGTGGGATCTCGCCGAGCGCGTGCTGCCGCCCGCCGAGCCGCTGCCGGCCGACGACGCGGAGCGACGCCGGCAAGAGCGCGTGCTGGGATCGCTGGGGCTCGCACGTCCGCGCGCCGTGGGTGGCGTCGGCGAGCCCGTGCGCGTCGAGGGCACGCGCGGCGAGTGGCGCCTGGCCGCCGACGCGTCGGCGGAGGGGTTCGCGGGCCGCGTCGCGGTGCTGTCGCCGCTCGACCGCCTCATCTTCGACCGGAAGCGCATGCGCGACCTCTTCGCGTTCGACTACGCGCTCGAGCAGTACACGCCGGCCGCGAAGCGGCGTTGGGGCGCGTTCGCGCTGCCCGTGCTCGACGGCGACGCGCTCGTGGCCAAGGTCGACGCGCGGCGCGACCGCGACGCCGGGGCGCTGCGCGTCGCGGCCATCCACTGGGACGTCGAGCCCGACGCGCGCCTGCGCGACGCCGTCGCCGACGAGCTCGCGGGCATGGCGGCGTTCCTCGGCGTGCGCACGGAGCTCCCATGAGGCACGGGCTGCCCTGAGGCACGGGCTGCGCTGATCGGGAGTAGCGTCGCTGGCATGGCGATCCTCGTCGACGAGCCCCGGTGGCCGAAGCACGGCACGACGTGGGCGCATCTCGTGAGCGACGCGTCGCTCGACGAGCTCCACGCGTTCGCACGCCGCGCCGGACTGCCGGAGCGGGGCTTCGACCGCGACCACTACGACGTGCCCGCCGAGCGCATCGACGAGCTCGTGGCGCTCGGCGCCGAGGCCGTGCCTGGCCGCGAGCTCGTGCGCCGGCTGCTCGCGAGCGGGCTGCGCGTCAAACCGCGCGACCGCTGAGACGCCGCGCACGCAGGAGGCCCCGCGACCGGATGGTCGCGGGGCCTCGTGCGTGGATGCCTACTGGGCGTCGGGCTGCGCCGTGACGATGCCGCCGCTCGACGCACGACGGCTGCGGCGCGCCGCCTTGCCTGTGCCGGCCGCAGGTGCCGCGAGGGCGTCGAGCGCGCCCGAGAGCAGACCCTCGACGTCGTTCGAGCGTGCGGGTGCCGTGGGCTCGTCGCGCTTCGCCGCGACGGGGATGTCGAGGATCGTGACGGCGTCGGCCGCCGGCTCCTGCTGGCGCGCGGGCGCGGACTCCTGCTGGCGAGCGGGTGCACCCTGCGACTGCTGCGTCTGCTGCTGCTGGCCGTCGCGAGCACCGCGGCTCGAGGCTCGGCGGCTGCGACGCGGCTGCTGCTCGCGCGCGGGCTGCTGCTGCTGACGCTGCGCCGCGGGGGCCGCCTGCTCGGGGGCAGCCGACTCCTCGCCGTGCTCGTGGCCGTGCTCGTCGTCGTGGCCGTGCTCGCGACCCTTCGATGCCGCCGCCATCTGCGACAGGCCCTTGCGGGCGTCGTCGGTGATGCCGTGCGTGCCCTGCTGCTGCGAGTGCTGCTGGCCGCCCTGGTTGCCGCCGGCGCTCGCCGCGGGCTCCTGGCGCTTGCCGCCGCGGCGACGGCCGCCCTCGGAGCCGCCGTTGCCGCCGCCGCGCGACGAGCGCGACACGGGCTCGTGGTGCACGATCAGGCCGCGGCCCGCGCACACCTCGCACGTCTCCGAGTACGCCTCGAGCAGGCCGAGGCCCAGGCGCTTGCGCGTCATCTGCACGAGGCCGAGGCTCGTGACCTCCGCCACCTGGTGCTTCGTGCGGTCGCGCGACAGGCACTCGATGAGGCGTCGCTGCACGAGGTCGCGGTTCGACTCGAGCACCATGTCGATGAAGTCGATCACCACGATGCCGCCGAGGTCGCGCAGGCGCAGCTGTCGCACGACCTCCTCCGCAGCCTCGAGGTTGTTCTTCGTGACGGTCTCCTCGAGGTTGCCGCCCTGGCCGACGAAGCGGCCGGTGTTGACGTCGATGACCGTCATGGCCTCGGTGCGGTCGATGACGAGCGAGCCGCCCGACGGCAGCCAGACCTTGCGGTCGAGCGCCTTGTCGATCTGCTCGGAGACGCGGAAGTGCTCGAACGGGTCGACCTCGAGCTCGAACGGCTCGATGCGCTCGAGCAGGTCGGGCGCGATGGCGCCGAGGTACTCGCGGATGGTCGACAGCGCCTCGTCGCCCTGGATGACCATGCGCTGGAAGTCCTCGTTGAAGACGTCGCGCACGATCTTGACGAGCAGGTCGGGCTCGGCGTGCAGGCGCGCGGGTGCGCTGCCCTTCGCCGTCTGGTCCTGGATCGACTGCCACTGGCGGCCGAGGCGCTCGACGTCGCGCGTGAGCTGGTCCTGCGTGGCGCCCTCGGCGGCGGTGCGCACGATGACGCCCATGCCCTCGGGGAGCACCTCCTTGAGGATCTTCTTCAGGCGCGCGCGCTCGGTGTCGGGCAGCTTGCGCGAGATGCCGCTCATCGAGCCACCGGGCACCGAGACCAGGTAGCGACCGGGCAGCGAGATCTGGCTCGTCAGGCGAGCGCCCTTGTGACCGATCGGGTCCTTCGTGACCTGCACGAGCACGGTGTCGCCCGGCTTGAGCGCGAGCTCGATCTTGCGCGGCTGGTTCTCGAGGCCCGCGGCCTCCCAGTCGATCTCGCCCGAGTAGAGCACGGCGTTGCGGCCGCGCCCGATGTCGACGAACGCCGCCTCCATGCTGGGCAGCACGTTCTGCACCTTGCCGAGGTAGACGTTGCCGATGAGGCTCGTCTCCGACGACTTGGCGACGTAGTGCTCGACGAGGATGCCGTCCTCGAGCACCGCGAGCTGCACGCGGTCGTGGCGCGAGCGCACGACCATGGTGCGCTCGACGGCCTCGCGGCGGGCGAGGAACTCGCTCTCGGTGACGACGGCGCGACGACGACCCGCGTCGCGGCCCTCGCGGCGGCGCTGCTTCTTCGCCTCGAGGCGCGTGGAGCCCTGCACCTTCTGCGGCTCCGTGATGAGCGGACGCTCGGCCTGACGCTCCTCGCGGCTGCGGCCGCTGCGCCGGCGACGGCGGTTCGATCGGGGCTCGTCGTCGTCCTCGTCGTCGTCGACCGGGTCGCGGCGCTGCGAGGGCAGCGGCGGCAGCGGTGCGAGGCTCGCGATGTCGGGCGCGAAGAACTGGATCGCGAACGGCAGCGCATCCTCGCCGCGCTCGGGCAGCGCGAGCTCGGCAGGACCCTCGAGACCCGGCTCGTGGCCGGGCTCGGGCTCGCCGTCGGAGGCGACGGGCGCCTCGGCGGGCTGCTCCTGCTCGACGGCGGGCTGCTCGGCAGCCTGCTCGGCCACCTCGGCCTGCCCGGTCGTCTCGATCTCGGCGACGGGCGTCGCGATCTCGGTGCTGGTCTCGTCGTGGTTCGCGTCTGCCGACGCGTCGTGTGCATCCACCATCGCTGGCGTACTCCTCAGGCCCGGCATCGCCGGGCGACTCTCGCGCGGCTGGCAGTGCCCGCCGCGAATCCCTGTGGGTGCGTGCGGTGTCGCACGGCACCTGTTCGTCTGCTCGGAGCTGGCGATCCGACACCCCCTCGCGGGAGCGGCCCGGTGTGCCCGGTCAAATCTGCGGCGCTGGTGCGCCGTCACCCACGATACCCCACGGTCGGCGTGTCGTCCGTGAGCGGCGCTCACGACCACGCACGACCTGGTCGCCGCGTCCGCTGACCGGTCGGCCGATGCATAGGGTCTGCTGGTGGGATGCTCATGCCGAGGCATGCGCGACCGCGATGCCCGCAGCCGAGGGGTGGACATGGCCACGAAGCAGACCGAGCGCGCAGCGCCCGCGAAGGACGACGCCGTGCCGGCGCCCGCCGGGTTCACGCCGCCGCGGTGGCTCGGCATCCTGCTCATCGTGACGGGTGCCGCAGGACTCACGGCAGCGCTCACGCTGTCGATCGAGCGGATCCACCTGCTGCAGTTCCCCGACGAGGGTCTCGGCTGCGACATCAGCCCGTTCGTCAGCTGCTCCGGCGCGATGGAGTCGTGGCAGGGCAGCCTCCTGGGCTTCCCGAACCCCTTCATCGGCCTCATGGCCTTCCCCATCGTCATCGTGATGGGCGTGCTCGCCCTCGCGCTCGTGCGCATGCCGCGCTGGGTGTGGTCGACGTTCACGGTCGGCGTGCTCGGCGGCCTGGCGTTCGCGCTGTGGCTCTGGCAGCAGAGCGTGTTCGAGCTCGGCCTCGTGTGCCCCTGGTGCTTCCTCGTCTACATGGCGATGTCGGCGATGGCCCCGACGTTCGTGACGTGGTCGATCGGCTCGGGCGCCATGGTGGCGCCGGCCGGCCTGCGCGCGTTCGCCGCGCGCTGGGGCGAGTGGTCGTGGGTGCTGAGCATCGTGCTCGCGCTCGTCGTCGTGCTCGTCATCGTCGTGCGCCTGCCCGACATCCCCCGGTACCTGCTGCTGGGCTACTGACCCCACCGACGACCCGCAGACGCGACGACGCCCCCGGCCGCATGGCCGGGGGCGTCGTCGTCTGGGTGGATGCGGCTCAGGCGAACCAGAGCGCGAGCTCGCGCGCCGACGACTCCTCGGAGTCCGAGCCGTGCACGAGGTTCTGCTGCACCTTGAGGCCCCAGTCGCGGCCGAGGTCGCCGCGGATCGTGCCGGGCGCCGCCGTCGTCGGGTCGGTCGTGCCCGCGAGCGAGCGGAAGCCCTCGATGACGCGGTCGCCCTCGAGGCGCACCGCGACCGACGGGCCCGAGAGCATGAACTCGACGAGCGGCTCGAAGAACGGCTTGCCGTCGTGCTCGGCGTAGTGCTCCTCGAGCAGCGCGCGCTCGGGCTGCACGAGCCGGAGGTCGGCGATGCGGTACCCCTTCGCCTCGATCCGGCTGAGGATCTGGCCGGTGAGTCCACGGGCGACGCCGTCGGGCTTCACGAGGACGAGGGTCTGCTGCATCGAATGACTTCCTTCGCTGTACTGCTTCACTGCTGCGCGCCGCGCTCGATCTGGCGCGCGCGCACGAAGCAGAATATCCACATCGCGATGAACGCCAGGGAGACGCCGATCGTCACCGGCTCGACGAGCGCGAGGCACGCCATGAGCGCCTGCGCGACGAGGCTGGCCACCCATCCCCACCGGTAGCGCAGCACCTTGAGGCTGAGCACGAGGACGACGGCGACGACCGCGAACGCCGTCGGCGCCGGCCAGTCGCGCGTGACGCCCCACACCGCGAGGGCGCCGAACGCGAGGGCGAGCACCTCGAGGCCGTGCACGATCGTGAGGAGCTTCTCGAGCAGGCCGCGCTCGCGGCGAGCTGCGGCGGTCATCGGTGCATCCAGCGCTCGGCGCGCGCCTTCGCCTGCACGGCGCCGAGCAGCGTGATCGAGCCGGTCACGACCACGGCGCCGCCGCGATCCTCCGCCTGCTCGCGCGCCGCCTCGACGGCGCGCTCGAGCACCGGCTCGACCGACACGCGCTCGGCGCCGAACACCTCGACGGCCACGCGGGCGAGGTCGTCGGCGGGCACGGCGCGCTCGGAGTCGGACTGCGTCACGACGACCTCCTCGACGTGCGGCTCGAGGATGCGCAGCACGCCTGCGACGTCCTTGCCCTCGACCATGCCGACGACGAGCTGCACGTGCTCGAACGCGAACACCTCCTGCAGCGCCACGCCAAGCGCCTGCGCGCCGTGTGGGTTGTGCGCGGCGTCGACGACGACGCTGGGGTCGGTGCCGATGACCTCGAGCCGGCCGGGCGACGTGACGGCGCCGAACGCCGTCGACAGCACGTCCTGCGCGATCGGTCGCGTGCCGCCGCCGAGGAAGGCCTCGACCGCGACGAGCGCGAGCGCGGCGTTCTGGCCCTGGTGACGACCGAGCAGCGGCAGCGGCTGGTCCTCGTACGCGGCGGCGAGGCCGCGGATCGTCACGAGCTGGCCGCCGACCGCGAGGGTGCTCTCGCGCTCGAAGTCGCGGCCCTCGACGAGCACGCGCGACGCGCCGACCTCGGCGGCACGCGCCTCGATGATCGCGAGGACGCCGGGCTCCTGCTCCGCGGTGACGACGATGGCGCCGGGCTTCACGATGCCCGCCTTCTCGGTCGCGATCGCCTCGACGGTCGAGCCGAGCCGGTTCGTGTGGTCGAGCGCGATGGGGGTCAGCACGGCGACGTCGCCGTCGGCGACGTTGGTCGAGTCCCACGTGCCGCCCATGCCGACCTCGACGACCGCGACCTCGACGGGCGCGTCGGCGAAGATCGCGTAGGCGAGCACCGTGATGGCCTCGAAGAACGTGAGTCGACGCTGCCCGCCCTGCTCGAGCTCGCCGTCGACGAGGTCGAGGAACGGCGCGATCTCGTCCCACACGCGCGCGAACACCGCATCCGACACGGGCTCGCCGTCGATGAGGATGCGCTCGGTCACGCGCTCGAGGTGCGGGCTCGTGAGCAGGCCCGTGCGCAGCCCGTGGGCGCGCAGCAGCGACTCGGCGATGCGGGCCGTGGAGCCCTTGCCGTTCGTGCCCGTCACGTGCACGACGCCGTACGAGCGCTGCGGGTCGCCGAGCAGCTCCACGGCGCGCGCCGTCGCGGCGAGGCGCGGCTCGATCGCCGTCTCCCCCGCGCGCTCGAGCAGCTGCGCGTACGCGGCGTCGGCGGCCTCGCGGTCCTCGAGCGAGTCGAGGATGCGCTCGTCGGTCGCGTCCTGCTCGGCGCCCTCGTCATCCTCGTCGGCGTCGGCCGACGGGAACGGGATGCCCCCACCCGACTCGAGGTCGTCGAGGTCGATGGCCTCGCCGTCGACGTCGACCTCCTCCTCGTACGCGTCGTCCCACGCGTTCATCTCGTCGCCGTCGGCGTTGCGCCGGGTCGGCTCGGGGTGCCGCGGGTCGCGGTCGTCGCTCATGCGCGCTCCAGTCGGATCGTCAGCGGGGAGCCGTCGCCGACGCGCACGTCGGCGGCGTCGGCCGCCTCGCCTGCCGTGTCGTCGACGCGCTCGATCGTCAGCGTCGTCGCGAGGGTCTCGCCCGCCACGAGGTCGCGGTGCGTCTCGAGCGCCGCGACGCCGTGCGCGTCGCTGCCGAGCACGAGCACGATGCGGTCGGAGACGTCGAGGTCGGCCTGCTTGCGCGCATCCTGGATCGCGCGCACGGCGTCGCGCGCGAGGCCCTCGGCCTCGAGCGCGGACGTCGTGGCCGTGTCGAGGTCGAGGTGCGTGTGGCCCAGCAGCGTCGTCTCGCCGCCCTCGTACGCCGACTCGGTCGGCTCGTCGAGCAGCGCGAACTCGCCGGGCTCGAGCACGACGCCGTCGACGAGCAGGCGCTCGCCGTCGACGGTCCACTCGCCCGCGCGGATCGCCGCGAAGACCCGCTTGAAGTCGCCCTTCAGGCGCGGCGCGGCGACCTTCGAGACGATCTGCGCCGTCTTCGACAGGCCCGGCAGCTCCTCGTCGTCGGCGACGTGCACGACGTGCACGGCCTTGAGGTTGACCTCGTCGCGCACGAGATCGGCGAACGCCGACAGGTCGACGCGGCTCGTGATCGTCGCCTCGGCGAGCGGCAGGCGCACCCGCAGCCTGCGCTGCTTGCGCATGCCGTGCAGTGCGTTGACGACGGCGCGTGCCTCGTCCATCTGCGCGACGAGCGCCGGGTCGGCGGGCAGCGCGGATGCGTCGGGCCAGTCGGTGAGATGCACCGAGCGACCGCCCGTGAGCCCGCGCCAGACCTCCTCCGCGACGAGCGGCGCGAGGGGCGCCGCGATCGTCGTGAGCGTCTCGAGCACCAGCGCGAGCGTGTCGAACGCCTCCGTCGAGCGCGGATCGTCGGTCACGCCGGCCCAGAAGCGGTCGCGCGAGCGACGCACGTACCAGTTGGTGAGCGTGTCGGTGAACTCGCGCAGCGCGAGCGTGGCGCCCGTCGCGTCGAGCGCATCCATCGCGCTCGTCACGGCCTCGACGGTCTCGCGCAGCTTCGCGAGCACGTAGCGGTCGAGCACGTCGGTCGAGTCGGCGCGCGGCGTCGCGACGTACGGCTGCCCGTCCTTCGCACGGTTCGCGTACGTCGTGAGGAAGTACCACGTCGACCACAGCGGCAGGTGGAACTGCCGCAGCGCCTCGCGGATGCCCTCCTCGGACACGATGAAGTTGCCGCCGCGCAGGATCGAGCCCTGCAGCAGGTTCCACCGCACGGCATCCGAGCCGTACGCGTCGAACGACTCGTTGACGTCGGGGTAGTTGCGCCGCGACTTCGAGGCCTTGAAGCCATCGTCGCCGAGGATGATGCCGTGGCTGATGACGTTGCGGAACGCCTCGCGACCGAAGAGCGCCACCGAGAGCACGTGCAGCACGTAGAACCAGCCGCGCGTCTGCCCGATGTACTCGACGATGTAGTCGGCGGGGCTGTGGGTGTCGAACCACTCCTGCTGCTCGAACGGGTAGTGCACCTGCGCGAACGGCATCGAGCCCGAGTCGAACCACACGTCGAGCACGTCGGGGATGCGGCGCATCGTCGACCGCCCGGTCGGGTCGTCGGGGTTCGGCCGCGTGAGCTCGTCGATGTACGGGCGGTGCAGGTCGGCGGGCCGCACGCCGAAGTCGCGCTCGAGCTCGTCGAGCGAGCCGTACACGTCGATGCGGGGGAAGTTCGGGTCGTCGCTCTTCCACACCGGGATGGGGCTGCCCCAGTACCGGTTGCGGCTGATCGACCAGTCGCGCGCACCCTCGAGCCACTTGCCGAACTGGCCGTGCTTCACGTTCTCGGGCACCCAGTTGATGCGCTCGTTCGCCGCGATCAGGTCGTCCTTGATGTCCGTGACGCGCACGAACCACGACGAGACCGCCTTGTAGATGAGCGGATTGCGGCAGCGCCAGCAGTGCGGGTACGGGTGCAGGTACGACGCCTCGCGCAGCAGACGACCCTTCGCCTGCAGGGCGCGGATGATCGTGCGGTTCGCCTCGAACACCTGCACGCCGGCGATCTCGGCGAGCTCGCCGGTCGCGAAGAGCTGCAGGAAGCGGCCGCCGTCGTCGACGGACAGGATCGTGGGGATGCCGGCGGCGGCCGTGACGCGCTGGTCGTCCTCGCCGTACGCGGGCGCCTGGTGCACGATGCCCGTGCCCTCGCCCGTCGCGACGTAGTCGTCGACGAGCACGCGCCAGGCGGTGCCGGTGCCCCACTCGTCGGCGTCGGCGAAGTCGTCGAACAGGCGCCGGTAGGCAAGGCCGCCCAGGTCGGCGCCCGTGACGGTGCGCAGCACCTCGGGCGCGCCCTCGTCGTAGCCGAGCACCTTGGCGTGCGCGCCGAGCGTGTCGGCGGCGAGCAGGTATCGCGTCTCCCCCGCGACGCCGCCGTCGGCCGCGCCGGCGGGGCCTGCGGCCACGACGACGTACGCGATGCCGGGTCCGACCGCGAGGGCCATGTTCGTGGGCAGCGTCCACGGCGTCGTCGTCCAGGCGAGCATCCGCACGCCCGCGAGCCCCGCGGCATCCGCCGCGTCGCCCTCGAGCGGGAACGTCACGGTCACCGACGGGTCCTGGCGCTCCTGGTACACGTCGTCGTCCATGCGCAGCTCGTGCGCCGACAGCGGCGTCTCGTCGCGCCAGCAGTACGGCAGCACGCGGTAGCCCTCGTAGGCGAGGCCCTTGGCGTAGAGCTCGGAGAACGCCCAGATGACCGACTCCATGTAGCCGACGTCGAGCGTCTTGTAGTCGTGCTCGAAGTCGACCCAGCGCGCCTGCCGCGTGACGTAGTCCTGCCACTCGCGCGTGTACTCGAGCACCGACTCGCGCGCCTTCGCGTTGAAGACGTCGACGCCCATGGCCTCGATCTCGGCCTTCTCGGTGATGCCGAGCTGCTTCATCGCCTCGAGCTCGGCGGGCAGGCCGTGCGTGTCCCAGCCGAAGCGGCGCTGCACCTGCTTGCCGCGCATCGTCTGGTAGCGCGGGAACACGTCCTTCGCGTAGCCCGTGAGCAGGTGGCCGTAGTGCGGCAGGCCGTTCGCGAACGGCGGCCCGTCGTAGAAGACCCACTCCTCGCAGCCGTCGCGCTGGTCGATCGACGCCTGGAAGGTGTCGTCGCCCTTCCAGAACGCGAGGATGCCCTCCTCGACCGCGGGGAACGACGGATTGGGCACGACGGTGCCGCCGTGCCTCGGGTAGCGCTGCTCGTCCACTCGACTCCTCTATCCAGCTGCTGCTGCTTCTGAAGAGCCGGGACGCTCTCGCGCGGTACCACCCGGCTTGCAGCCTCGTGGAGGCTGCCGCTCGCTCTTCGGCTGTGACGGGCCGGACCCGCTCGGATCTACTGCGCCTCCACCCTCGCGGGCTTCGACGGTTCTGCCGAGGACTCCCCGGTGATGGCCGGATCGACGTCTGTGCCTGCCATCGTACGCGCTCGCCGCGGCCCGCGCATGCCGCGTCCAGGCGACACGTCTAGCGTCGACGCTCGACGGGGAGGTCCGCGATGCGCACCACGCGAGCACGAGCGATGCGGTCGACGCTGCTGACGGTGCTGGCGACGGCGGTGCTCGCCGGCTGCGTCGTGCTGCCGCCCGCGATGCCGGCGGCGACGACGCCGGCCGAGCCGCTCCCCTCGGCCACCCCGACGCCGAGCGCGGCACCCACGCCGAGCGCGACCCCGACGACGACGCCCTCGGCGACGCCCGAGGTGCAGCCCGAGCCCGACGCCGCCCAGTGCCAGGCGTCGGACGCCGCGATGGCGCGCATCATCGAGACGACGGGCGCGCTCGACGCCGCGGTGCCCGGCGACGACGTCAACGACTGGGCCACGGCCGACGTCGTGATCGCCGACATCCGCGCCCAGTACGACGCGTGGCTCGCCGCGACCACCGATCCCGTGCTGCTCTCGGCCGCGCCCGCGCTCGACACGGCGATCACGGATGCGGCGGGCGTCGTGGCGAGGCGCGACGACGACGAGGTGTCGCTGCTCGGCACGATCCCGTACTCGCTCGACATCCTCTACGCCGCCGCGGGCGTCGTGCTGCCCTGCGACCTCGGCTGACCTGCGACGTCGGCTGACGCTGTTCCCGTCAAAGGCGACGCATGGGAACGCGTCCTATCCTGGCGATCATGCGCATCCGCACCGGACTCCCCCTCGCCCTCGCGGCGATCGCGATGCTGACCGCATGCTCCGGCGGCGGCCAGACCGATCCCTCGGCCTCCGCCTCGCCGTCGCCGACGGCCGAGGCGTCGACCGCGTCGCAGTGCGAGCAGGTGCTCTCCGACGCCGAGCAGCTCATGGCCGACGTGTCGGAGCTCGCGACGCGCTTCGGCAGCGACCCGCTGGGCGCGCTCGCCTCGGTGCCCGGCATCGTCGACCGCGTCACGACGCTCGGCGACCAGGTGACGGACCCCGAGCTCGCCGCGCACGTCGACTCGATCACGTCGGTCGCGACGACCGCGGTCGAGGATGCGCAGTCGGCGATCGCGCAAGGCGACACGCAGGGCGCCATCGACGCGCTGTCGCAGGCGGCGACCGACGTGCAGCCCGCCGTCACGGCATTGCAGGAGTACTGCGCGGCGCAGTGACCCCGCGCGGGATCGCTCGTAGCCTGGCGGCATGAGCGCTCCCCTGCTCGCGCTGCTCGACGGCTCGATCGTCGACGTCGCGACCCCCATCATCCGAGCCGACGACCTGGGCGTCGTGCGCGGCGACGGCGTCTTCGACGCCACGCTCGTGCGCCACGGCGAGCTGCGCGACACCGACGCGCACCTCGACCGCCTCGCGCGGTCGGCCGAGATCCTCGCGCTGCCCGCTCCCGACCGCGACGGCTACCGGCGTGCGATCGCCGCGCTCGTCGAGGCGTGGGATTGGGATGCGGCGCCCGAGGCCGTCGCGAGGCTCGTGCTGACGCGCGGCCCGGAGGGCGGCGGGCACCCGCCGACGGCGTACGTGCTGCTGCAGGCCCTCTCGGAGGCGGTGATCGCGGAGCGCACGACGGGCGTGCGCGTGCTGCTGCTCGACCGCGGCTTCGACGGCGAGGTCGTCGCGGCGATGCCGTGGCTGCTGCCCGGCGCGAAGAGCCTGTCGTACTCGATCAACATGGCGGCGAAGCGGTACGCGCACGAGCACGGCGCCGACGACGTGCTGTTCGTCGCGCCGTCCGGGCGCCTGCTCGAGGGACCGACGTCGACGCTCGTGCTCGACGTCGACGGCGAGCTGCTCACGCCAGAGCAGGACGGCATCCTCGCGTCGATCACGCTCGAGCAGCTCGAGCGCGACGCGCCCGCCCACGGGCTCACGGTGCGGCACGCGCCGCTCACGCGCGACGACCTCGCACGAGCGCGCGGCGGCTGGCTCATCTCGTCGGGCAGGCTCGCGTCGGCCATCACGTCGATCGACGGCGTCGCCTACCCGGCGTCGCCGCTGCACGACGCGCTGTTCACGGTGCTCGAGGTGCGCGCGTCCTGACGGCGCTGCGCGTCAGGCGCCGAGCGCCGCGAGCTGCGCCTGGAGCACGGGCGGGCTGCCGAGGTACGTGACCTCCTGGATGTAGCGCAGCTCGACGAGCAGGTCGCCGACGGCGACGGCCTGCGTCTCCCACGCCGTGTGGCCGACGTAGTACTGGAACGCCGCGCCTCCGGGAACGTCGGGGCTGCGGCCCGTCACGACGACGTCGGTCGGCAGCGAGCTCGCGAGCGGGCACAGCGCGGAGCCCTGCGCGTAGAGGTCGGTCATCCGCTGCGCGTCGGCGGCGCTCTGCATGCGCGTGAGCGAGAGCTCGTAGACGTAGTCGAGCGCGTAGTCGGGCGTCTGGAGCCCGGTGGAGTACGCGGCGACGACGGGGATCTGCGCGGCCTCGGCGAAGAGCGGCGAGCACGCCTGGCCGGAGCCGGCGGCGGAGTCGAGCGACCAGCGCAGCGAGAACAGCTCGGTGGACGCTGGTGCCCAGGCCGTGACCCAGGGGCTGGAGCGCTGCTGCTGGAACGCATCGACCCACTCGACCGCCGCGACGTCGTCGGCCGTCACGAAGAGGCTCGAGAGGTCCTCCGCCCAGACGGTGGGCTCGGCGGGGCTCACGTCGTCCCACACCCCGTCGGTCGGCGCTGCGCTCGGGCTCGCGGTCGGCGTGGACGCGGGCTGCGTCACCACGACGTCGTCGCGCACGATGCTTGCATCGCCCGCCTCGTCTGCGGGCTCGGCGACGACGACCGACGTCGGCACGGGCGTCGTGGGCGCATCGGCGCCGACGGTCTCCGTCTCGACGACGGGCGCGCTCGGAGCGCAGGCGGTGAGGACGACGACGGCAGCAGCGGCTGCGAGGAGGGCGGGGATGCGCACGAGTCCATGCTCATGGAGGCATGCTGTGGGAACGCCCTGCGCCCACCGTGCATCCGGTCGTCGTGATCGGATCGTGACGATCCCGGGTCGATCGCAGCGCTCGCGCGGCGCTCAGCCGTCCATGCAGCGAGCGGCACGTCTCGCGGCGTCGGCCGCCGAGCCTCGCGAGCGGCCGTCGTGGCTCCACTCGACGATGCCCGTCGCGATGGCCGCGACGAGACCGGCCGCAGCGGGCAGCGCCGCCCGCCCCTCGCTGCCGCGCAGCGCCCGCTCGACGCGGGCGACGAGCGGCTCGAGGCGCTCGAACGCCGACTGCCGCAGCACGGCATCCGTGCCCATGATCGCCGTCTCGCGCAGCATCCACGGCACACGATCGGCCCACGGCTCGAGCGCGACCGCGATCGACTCCACGACCGCGGCGCGCTGCATGCCGTCGACGAGGCGCACGCGCACGACCACCTGGTCGACGTCGTGCCACAGCAGGTCGGACTTCGCGCCCACGTAGCCGAAGAACGCGCTGCGCGAGATGCCGGCGCGGCGGGCGATGTCGTCGATCGACGTCGACTCGTAGCCCTGCTCGAGGAAGAGCTCGACCGCGGCCTCCTCGAGGTCCGCGACCGACGAGGAGCGCGGTCTGCCGCGGACGCCTGCTGCCATGGGACTACAGTATGCGAGGGTCGCAGGCGTTCCTGGACCCGATCCATCATTCCTTGGAGCATCCGTGAGCAGCACCTCGCGCACCTCGAGCCCCCGCCGCGTCGCCGCGGCCGCCACGATCGGCACCGCGCTCGAGTCGTACGACTTCTACGTCTACTCGTACTTCGCCGCGTTCTTCGCGGGCCCCTTCTTCTTCTCCGCGCTCGGCGCCGCCGGGGCGCAGCTCGCCGCGTTCGCGACGATCGGCATCGCCTTCGTCGTGCGCCCCATCGGCGCCGTGATCTTCGGCCACCTGGGCGACCGCCTCGGCCGCCGTCGCACGCTCATCCTCACCGTCACGCTCATGGGCGTCGCGACCGGCCTCGTCGGCCTGCTGCCCACCGGCACCGAGTGGGCCGCGATGAGCGCCGTCGTGCTCGTGCTGCTGCGCGTCGTGCAGGGCCTCTCGCTCGGCGGCGAGTGGGGCGGCGCGATCCTGCTCGCGACCGAGCACGCCGACGCCCGCCGTCGCCCGTTCTTCGCGTCGCTGCCGCAGCTCGGCTCCCCCATCGGCTCCGTCGCCGCCGGCGGGTTCATGCTCGCGCTGTTCTTCGGCCTCGGCCCCGAGGCCGTCTCGGCGTGGGGCTGGCGCATCCCGTTCCTCGTCGCGATCCCGCTCATCGCCGTCTCGCTGTACCTGCGCGCGTCGGTCGACGAGACGCCCGTCTTCAAGGCGCTCGAGCAGCGCGGCGAGCGCCAGCGCGTGCCCGCGCTCGCCGCGATCGCGAGCCAGCCCGCTGCGTTCGTCGTCGCGATCCTCACGGCGCTGCTGGGCATCGGCTCGTACTCGCTGATGAACACGTACACGATGGACTACGGCGCCGAGTCGCTCGGCTTCGACCCCATGCAGCTGCTGCTCGCCGCGACGATCGGCGGCCTGCTCCAGTTCGTGACGGTGCCGGCCTTCGGCTGGCTCGCGACCCGCATCGGCTCGCCGACCGTCGTCGCGATCGGTGCGATCGGCACGCTGCTCATCGCCTTCCCCATGTACTGGCTGCTCTCGAGCGCGACGTTCGGGTTCCTCGTGACGATGATGCTCGTCGGCGGCGTGCTGCCCACGGCGTCGTGGGCGGCGCTCGGCGGCACGATGAGCGAGCTGTTCCGCGGTCGCCACGCATACTCGGCGCTGTCGATGGCGTACGCGATCGCCGCCGTGATCTCGGGCTTCATCCCGCTCGTGACCGACGCGCTCGGCGACGCGACGGCGAACGCGTGGTGGCACCCGGGCATCGTGCTCGCCGTGCTGTCGGTCGCGACGCTCGTCGGCTCGCTCGCTGCGCGCTCGATGCGCAAGCTCGGCGACGAGGAGGCGGATGCGGCGCAGGCCGCGCCCGCGCGGGAGCCCGCGACCGTCTGATCGGGGCCTCGCGTCTCGTCGGCGGCGGGTGGCACGATGCAGAGCGTGAGCCTCCCGCTGCCCGACGCGCATCCGAGGGATGCCGTGGCCGCGGCCGTGCGTGCGCTCGGCGAGCAGGCGGTCGTCGACTGGTGCGGCGAGCTCGTGGCCGGCGCCGAGTCGCGGCACCCGCTCGCGTTCCTCGGCGGCACCGAGGACTGGCCCGCGCACTGGCAGCGCGAGTGGGGCGTGCGCGGCCTGCGCTACGCGTGGGGCGACGGCGCCGACGCCACCGTGCTGCTCGCGCTGCACGACGAGCACGGCCGCGTGCGCGCCATGGCCGTCGCCGTCGCGGTCGCGCGCGGCGTCGACGAGGCGCTGCCCGCGGTCGAGGCGCTGCGCGACGACGCCGTGCCGCGCGTGCGCGCAGCCGTCGAGCGCGCGCTCGTACGCTGGGCGGCACGATGACCCTCGAGACGACCGACCTGCGCATCCACCTCGCCCGCGAGGTGCGGACGATGGTCGCACTCGCCCGCCGCGCCGTCGACGAGGGCGCGTGGTCCGCGCCCGTGCCGTCGTGCCCCGGCTGGACGCTGCGCGACCTCGTCGCGCACGTCGGCGAGATCGAGCGTTGGGTGCTGCACGCGCTCGCGCACGGCGACGGCGACGCGCCCGCGCCGCGCGTGCCCGACGACGCCGGGCTCGCCGCCTGGCTCGCCGACTCGGCGCAGGCGCTGCTCGAGGCCCTCGCCGTCGACGCGGCGACGCACGCGTGGACCATCGCGCCGCCCCGCACCGTCGGGTTCTGGATCCGCAGGCAGGCGCACGAGCACGCGATCCACGCGTGGGATGCCGCGGCGGCGCTCGGCGACGTGCCTGCGCTCGACGCGGAGCTCGCCGCCGACGGCATCGACGAGATCGTCGGCACCATGTGGCCGAGGCAGCTGCGGCTCGGCCGCGTCGAGGAGCCGACCGCGGGTCTCGCGCTCGTCGCCGACGGCGGTGGCGCGTGGCTGCTCGGCAGCGAGGCGGCCGCGACGCTCGAGGGCGAGCCCGCGGCGCTCGCGCTCGCGCTGTGGCACCGCATCCCCGCCGACGACGATCGGCTGCGCTGGTCGGGCGACGTCGCCGCCGGTCGCGCGGTGCTGGCGCTGCCGCTCGCACCCTGACGCGCGCCGGACCGACGGATCGCTGGCTACGCTCGGAGCATGCTGCGCCGCATCCCCCGCGCCACCTGGATCCTCGTGGCCTTCGCCGCCGTGCTCGGCCTCGTCGGCATGACGATGGAGCACATGCTCGTGCGCGACATCCTGCTCATGGCGTCGATCGGCACCCTCGTGCTCGCGTTCCTCCTCGTCATCAAGCCCAGCCGCGAGCGGCGCTACCCCGACCCGCCTGCGAGCGACGACGCGCCCTGAGCACGATCGTCGGATCCATCAGGGATCGATAGACTCGACTGCACAACCAGGCATCCACGGACACGATGCCGCGCAGAGCGAGAAGGGGACGCCATGAGCGCCATGCCGGAGAAGCCCGCCCTCGAGGGACTCGAGACGAAGTGGGACGCCCACTGGGAGCAGGAGGGCACGTACCGGTTCGACCGCACGGGCCAGAGCCGCGACACGATCTACTCGATCGACACGCCGCCGCCCACCGCCTCCGGATCGCTCCACGTCGGGCACGTCTTCTCGTACTCGCACACCGACGTCATCGCGCGCTTCCAGCGCATGCGCGGCCGCACGGTCTTCTACCCGATGGGCTGGGACGACAACGGCCTGCCGACCGAGCGCCGCGTCCAGAACTACTACGGCGTGCGCGTCGACCCGACGCTGCCCTACGACGCCGACTTCACGCCGCCGTTCGACGGCGACGCCCCGGCCAAGGCCCAGCAGCAGCCCGTCTCGCGCCAGAACTTCATCGAGCTCTGCGAGCGCCTCACCGAGGAGGACGAGCGCAAGTTCGAGGAGCTCTGGCGCACGCTCGGCCTCTCGGTCGACTGGTCGCAGACGTACCGCACGATCTCGAACCACGCACGGGCCACGAGCCAGCGCGCCTTCCTGCGCAACCTCGAGCGCGGCGAGGCGTACCAGTCCGACGCGCCGACGCTGTGGGACGTGACGTTCCGCTCGGCCGTCGCGCAGGCCGAGCTCGAGGACCGCGAGCAGCCCGGCACGTTCCACACGCTGCTCTTCACGAGCGGCGACGGCGACCTGCGCATCGACACGACGCGCCCCGAGCTGCTGCCGGCGTGCGTGGCCGTCGTGGCGCACCCCGACGACGCCCGCTACCAGCACCTCTTCGGCACGACGGTGCGCACGCCCGTCTTCGACGTCGAGGTGCCGTTCCTGGCGCACCACCTCGCCCAGCCCGACAAGGGCACCGGCGTGGCGATGGTCTGCACGTTCGGCGACATGACCGACGTGATCTGGTGGCGCGAGCTCGACCTGCCCGCTCGCCCGGTCATCGGCTTCGACGGTCGCTTCCTGCCGGACGCGCCTGCCGCCATCGCCTCGGCAGCGGGCACGGCCCTCTACGCCGAGCTCGCCGGCAAGACGGTGTTCAGCGCCAAGGAGGCCCTCGTGGCCGCGCTCACGGCCGCCGAGCGCACCGTCGGCGAGCCGCGCCGCATCACGCATCCCGTGAAGTTCTACGAGAAGGGCGACAAGCCGCTCGAGATCGTCACGACGCGCCAGTGGTACGTGCGCAACGGCGGCCGTGACGCAGAGCTGCGCGAGCGCCTGCTCGAGCTCGGCCGCGGCATCGAGTGGCACCCCGACCACATGCGCGTGCGCTACGAGAACTGGGTGCAGGGCCTCGCGGGCGACTGGCTCATCTCGCGCCAGCGCTACTTCGGCGTGCCCATCCCCGTCTGGTACCGCGTGGGCGAGGACGGCGAGACCCTCTTCGACGACGTGCTGCTGCCGAACCCGTCGCAGCTGCCGGTCGACCCGTCGACCGACGTGCCCGACGGCTTCGAGGCCGACCAGCGCGGCGTGGCCGGCGGCTTCGTCGGCGAGGTCGACATCATGGACACGTGGGCGACGTCGTCGCTCACCCCGCAGCTCGCAGGCGGCTGGGGCGGCGTCGACGACGAGCTCTGGGACCTCGTGGCGCCGTTCGACCTGCGCCCGCAGGGCCAGGACATCATCCGCACCTGGCTGTTCTCGACGGCGCTGCGCGCGCTCTTCGAGGGCGGCAAGGCTCCGTGGCGCCACGCGGCGATCTCGGGCTGGATCCTCGACCCCGACCGCAAGAAGATGTCGAAGTCGAAGGGCAACGTCGTCACGCCGCTCGGCATGCTCGAGGAGCACGGCGCCGACGGCGTGCGCTACTGGGCGCTCTCGTCGCGCCTCGGCGTCGACGCGACGCTCGACCCGCAGAACCCGAAGATGATCAAGATCGGTCGTCGCCTGGCGATGAAGGTGCTCAACGCGGCGCGCTTCGTGTACCAGATGGAGGGCGAGCCCGGCGAGATCGCGAACCCGATCGACATCGACATGCTCGCGGAGCTCGGCCAGGTCATCGACCAGGCCACCGCGGCCCTCGAGCGCTACGACCACGCGCGTGCGCTGGAGCTCACCGAGACGTTCTTCTGGACGTTCTGCGACGACTACCTCGAGGTCGTGAAGCAGCGCGCGTACCAGGGCGACGAGATCGGCCGTGCGTCGGCCATCGGCGCGCTGCGCGCCGCGATCGACGTGCTGCTGCGCCTCCTCGCGCCGGTGCTGCCGTTCGCGACCGAGGAGGTGTGGTCGTGGACGCACGAGGGCTCGATCCACGTCGCCGCCTGGCCGACGCGCAGCGACCTGCCCACGAGCGCCGGCCCCACGGGCCTGCTGCCCGCGGTGTCGGAGGCGCTCATCGGCATCCGCCGTGCGAAGTCGGATGCGAAGGCCAGCCAGCGCACGCCCGTGACGCACGCGGTGCTCGCGGCGCCGTCGACGCAGCTCGGCCTGCTCGAGCAGGCGGCGCGCGACCTCGCCGACGTGGGCCGCATCGAGCGGCTCGAGCTCGTCGCGGGCGACGCCCTCGAGGTGCGTTCGATCGAGCTCGCGCCCGAAGGCGAGCAGCAGGCGTGAACGCGGGCCGTCGATGAACATCGGCTCGCGCTGGCCGGTCGGCGGCGACGCTCCCGCGTCGCTGCCGCCCGTCGTGCGCGAGGCGATCGCCGCCGAGGAGCGAGCGCTCGTCGACCTCGGCGCCGACACGACGGGCTGGGGCTGGACGCTCACGTACCTCGAGGGCGCGCCGATCGTCGAGTGCGACGACGGCACGCGCATCACCCTCGCGGGCGACGGCGTGCTCGTGGAGCGCGACTGACGCGACGCATCCGCATCGCTCCGGACATGACGAAGGCCCCCGCGCGAGCGGGGGCCTTCCTCGTTCCTCGGATCAGCGCATGGGGCGCATGACCATCTGCGCGACGACGAACGTGTCGTTGACGATCGCGATGGGTCGCGTCACCGGCTGCTCGTGCTTGCTCATGGAGCTCCTCTCGTAGGTGCGTCCCTGGCAGGAGACGCGGCTGGCGCCCGGTCGGCCACCGGGAAGGCGTGGAGCTGCACGAGCACGCGCAACGCGTCCTCGTCGCCCTCGTGCGTGCGCGACGCGGCGAGGCGCTCGGCGATGAGCGCCTCCACGTCGCGAGTCAGTGCGCGCAGCTCGTCGACGGCGAGGTGGCCGTGCAGCGTGGCGACGCGCGCGGCGTCGTTGACCTCGGGGGCGAAGTCGTCCTCGCCGTGGTCGATGAACTCCTGCAGCAGGCGCGTACCCTCGGCGCTCCAGGCACCGAGCACGGCCGCGGCGGCGGCACGGCCCTCCTGCATCGCGGCGAGCTCGGGCGTCCACACGTCGACGTCGCCGACGGCGCGCTCCCACCAACGCTCGCGCGCCGTGCCGCGACCCTCGACCTCGCGCACGAAGCCGGCGCGCTCGAGCTGGCGCAGGTGGTAGCTCGTCGAGCCGCTCGACTCCCCCAGCCTGGCGCCGAGCGCGGAGGCGGTCTGGGCCCCGTGCGTCGTGAGCGCGTGCAGCAGCGCGACCCTCAGCGGGTGCGCGAGGGCCTTGAGCGAGGGCAGGTCGACGGATGCGCGCCGACCATCGTCGGCGACGGGCATGCCGTCAGCCTACCGAATGCAAAGATGTCTTTGCAAAGGATCCTCGGCGTGTTCGCGCCGAGCGTGCTCGCTGCCCCGCGCAGCCACGACCGGCTCAGGCGCGCGCGACGATCCAGCCGTGGATCATCGACATCCAGCCGTCGGGATCGGCCGCCCACGCGGTCCACGCCTCCGCGATCGCCTCGCGGTCCGCGGGCGTCGCGAGCCCGTGCTCATCGGTGCCGGTCGCGAAGCTCGACGCGATCGCCCGCTCGGCCCACTGGTGGCCCCACCACGTGCGCGCCTGGTCGGACTCGAAGCACCAGGTCTCGACGTCGGTCGCGATGTCCGTGAAGCCCGCGGCTCGCGCCCATGCCTTGAGGTGCGAGCCCGCGTCGGCCTCGCCGCCGTTCGCATCCTGCAGCGCAACGATGATGCGGCGCCACTCGCGCAGCCCCTCGCTGAAGGGGTGGATCGCCGTCGCCGAGTAGACGACGTCGCGCGCCGCGACGATGCCGCGCGATGCGCGCCGCCACTCGGCGAGCGCCGCGACGGGCTCGCCGAGGTGCTGCAGCACCTGGTGGGCGTGCACGACGTCGAACGACCCGTCGGCCGCGTCGACCGCGTACGCGTCGCCGACCTCGAAGCGCACGTTCGTGACGCCCGACGCCTCGGCGAGCGCCCGCGCCTGCTCGACGACCTGCGCGCTCGCGTCGATGCCCACGACCTCGCCGTCGCCGACGCGGCGCGCGAGGTCGATCGTGATCGAGCCAGGCCCGCAGCCCACGTCGAGGATGCGCTGGCCGCGCTCGAGGTACGGCACGAGGTACGCGGCCGAGTTCTCGACCGTGCGCGCGGCGTGCGCGCGCGTGACGGACTCGTGGTGGCCGTGGGAGTAGACGACGTCGCTCACGACAGCCGAGCCTAGCCAGCCCGCGACCCGTGCGACGCACCTAGGCTGGCGACATGCAGAACCCGTTCTTCGAGCCGTCCTCCCTGCCCTACCAGCTGCCGCCGTTCGCCGACGTGCGCGATGAGCACTACCGCCCCGCGTTCGACGCGGGCTTCGCGCAGCAGCTCGAGGAGATCGCCGCCATCACGGCGCAGCCGGGCACGCCGACGTTCGACGACACGATCGCGCCGCTCGAGGCATCCGGCGCCATCCTCGGCCGCGTCGGCCACGTGTTCTTCGCCTTGTCGTCGTCGGACACGACGCCGTTCCTCGACGAGCTCGAGGCCGAGATCGCGCCGCGCTGGGCGGCGCACTCGGACGCCATCGAGCTCGATCCGGCGCTCTACGCGCGCATCGCCCACCTGCACGAGCACCCGGACGCGTCGTGGACGCCCGAGCAGTCGTGGGTCGTCGAGCAGTGGCACCTGCGCATGACGCTCGCGGGCGCGGCGCTCGACGAGGCGAGCACGACCCGCCTCAAGGCGCTCAACCAGCGCCTCGCCACGCTCACGACGACGTTCGACCAGCAGCTGCAGGCCGACACGAACGACCTCGCCGTCGTCGTCGACACCGCCGAGGAGCTCGACGGCCTCTCGGCAGGCGACATCGCCTCGGCCGCGCAGGCTGCGGCCGACCGCGGGCTCGACGACAAGCACCTCATCACGCTGCCGCTCTTCTCTGGTCACCCGTGGCTCTCGCAGCTCACGAACCGTGCCCTGCGCCAGCGGGTCATGGAGGCGTCGCTCGCGCGCGGCACGCGCGGCAACGCGCACGACAACCGCGCAGTCATCCTCGAGATCGTGGCGCTGCGTGCCGAGCGCGCCGCGCTGCTGGGCTTCCCGACGCACGCGCACGTCGTGACGGCGGATGCGACGGCGAAGACGCCCGAGGCGGTCGACGCCATGCTGTCGCGACTCGCACCGGCTGCCGCGCGCAACGCGCAGGCCGAGGCCGCCGACCTGCAGGCGCTCGTCGACGAGGCGGGCGAGGACTACGCGCTCGCGTCGTGGGACTGGGCGTTCTGGACCGAGCGGCTGCGTACGGCCCGCTACGACGTCGACACGCAGGCGCTCAAGCCGTACTTCCCCGCCGAGCGCGTGCTGCAGGACGGCGTCTTCGCCGCCGCGACGCAGATCTACGGCGTGACGTTCGCCGAGCGCGACGACCTGCACGGCTACCACCCCGACGTGCGCGTCTTCGAGGTGCACGACGCCGACGGCAGCGAGGTCGGCCTGTACCTGCTCGACCTCTACACGCGCGACTCGAAGCGCGGCGGCGCCTGGATGAATCCGCTCATCTCGCAGAACCGCCTGCTCGACCAGCCGACCGTCGTCATGAACAACCTCAACGTGCCGAAGCCGCCCGCCGGCTCCCCCACGCTGCTGACGTTCGACGAGACGAACACGCTCTTCCACGAGTTCGGCCACGCGCTGCACGGCCTCTTCGCCATCGTCGGCTACCCGAGCGTCGCCGGCACGAACGTGCCGCGCGACTTCGTCGAGTTCCCGAGCCAGGTGAACGAGATGTGGATGCTGTGGCCCGGCATCGTCGAGCAGTACGCGCGCCACGTCGAGACCGGCGAGCCCATCCCCGCCGACGTGCTCGAGCGCATCCGCGCGACGGAGACGTTCGACCAGGGGCACGCGACGAGCGAGTACCTCGCGGCGGCGCTGCTCGACCAGGCGTGGCACACGCTCGCGCCCGGCGAGTCCGTCGACGACGTCGCGGCGTTCGAGCGTGCGGCGCTCGAGCGCGTCGGGCTGCTGCTCGACACCGTGCCGACGCGCTACTCGTCCGGCTACTTCCAGCACGTGTTCTCGGGTGGCTACTCCGCCGCCTACTACTCGTACATCTGGTCGGAGGTGCTCGACGCCGACACCGTGCAGTGGTTCCAGGAGCACGGCGCGACGCGCGAGTCCGGCCAGCGCTTCCGCGAGCGGCTGCTGGGCGTCGGCGGCTCGAAGGACCCGCTGGAGGCGTACCGCGACTTCCGCGGACGCGACGCCGACCTCGCTCCCCTCCTCACGCGCCGCGGCCTGGAGTGACCCGCGGCGTCGCGCGCCTGGTCGACCCCGGACAGGCGCGCGACGACCGCATCGCCTGGCGGTGCTCGAGCGTCGGGTCGGCGGCGAGCGCCGCGTACTCCGCGGTGCCGACGCCGACGAGGGCGACGCGACCGTCGGAGTCGTGGTGCGTGCCCCAGCCGTAGCGCTTGCTCAGCGGCGACGCGCGCAGGCACGCCTGGTCCTTCGCGAGGAACGCCGCGCGCGCGGCGTCGCGGTCGGCGTCCGCAATGCTCGAGCGGATGGCGTGGACCTCGAAGAGCAGCTCGTCGGACGTGTACCGGTACGGATGCTCGGCGAGCAGCGCGTGCTGCAGCTCGGCGACGCTCGGGGTCGCGCGTGCCGGCGGCACCTCTGGGCCTGCGGCGGTCGAGTCGGGCGCGACCTCGATGAAGGCGCCTGCGTAGTTCGTCGTCATGCTGCGATCCTCGCGCGATGTCCAGCATCCGTCTTGCAGAATCGCGACATGGCCGAGCCCATCGATCCCGAGGAGCGGTCGGGCGTGCTCGAGCCCGCGAACCTTGCCCGGTTCGCCGCGACCTGGCACGCGCCGCATCCCGGACTCGCGAACGTCGTCGAGACGTACTGGCACGTCGCGTGGTCGCTCGGCGACGAGGTCGTCGAGCAGCGGATCATCGAGGCGCCGGCCGTGACCGTGTCCGTCGAGCACGGCGACGTGCCGTGGCCGCTCGTGCGCACGACGCCGGGGCCGCGAGCGTGGACGCGCACGATCCGCGGCGCCGGCGAGGTGCTGGGCATCCGCCTGCGGCCCGCGGGGCTCGCGGTCGTCTCCGACGTGCCGATCGGCGCCCCGGGCACGACCGCCGTCGACGCGGAGGCCGACGCCCGACTGCACGCGATCCTCGCGACCGTCGCCGCGGCGGACTCGCTCGACGGGCGCCTCCGCGCCGCCGATGCGGCGCTGCTCGCCGCGACTGCCGACCGTGTGCCGACGCGCGAGGGCCTGACGGCGAACGCCGCCGTCGCCGCGATGTCCCATGCGGTGCGCGCACGCTCGTCGGGCGTGCTCGCCGGCAGCAGCGATCGCGCGGTGCAGCGTGCCCTCGCATCGACGGTCGGCATGGGACCGAAGGCCGTCGCTCGCCGCATCCGCCTGCAGGAGGCCGCGCGGCTGCTCGCGCTCCCCGACGCGACGCCTGCCGACGTCGCGTCGGCGCTCGGCTACGCCGACCAGGCGCACCTCACGAATGACCTGCGCACCGTCGCGGGCGTGACGCCCGCCGCCTACGTGCGGTCGCTGCGGGCGCTCGCCGGTTGACGCGGCCTACTGGGCGCGGCGCCGCGACTGCAGGACGAGCAGGATGAAGTACGGCACGCCGACGAGCGACGTCATGATGCCCGCGGGAAGCTGCTCGGGGTAGATGAGGCGACGGCCGAGCAGGTCGGCGACCCCCACGAGCGTCGCGCCGAGCAGGATCGCGAGCGGCACGAAGCGGTGGTGCGCCGACCCGACGAGCGCGCGGGCCGCATGCGGCGCGATGAGGCCGACGAACGCGACGACGCCGACGGCGGCGACGGCGGTGCCCGTGAGCAGCACCGCGAGCACGAGCGCGAGCAGCTGCACGTGCGACAGGCGCACCCCCAGCAGGCGCGGGGTGTCCTGGTCGAGCTGCACGAGGTCGAGGTCGTGGCGCATGCCCCAGGCGACGACGCCGCAGACGACGAGCGCGCCCAGCACGGGCAGCGAGTCCTCGAAGCCGCGGCCGTAGGTGCTGCCGCCGAGCCACGTGATGGCCTTCGCGGCGTTCCACGGGTCGGTCGTCGTGATGAGCATGCTCGTGAGCGCGCCGAACGCCGCGCTCACGCCGATGCCGGTGAGCACGAGCCGCAGCGCGCCGAGCATGCGCCAGCCGACGACGGCGAGCACGATGCCCGCCGCGACGATGCCGCCGGCGAGCGCCCCGCCGGCGATGAGCCAGCCGGATGCCGCCGATGACAGCGTGATGACGGTGATGGCGCCGAATCCTGCGCCGTTCGCGACGCCGAGCAGGTACGGGTCGGCGAGCGGGTTGCGGGCGACGGTCTGCACGAGCGAGCCCGCGAGGGCGAGGGCAGCGCCGGCGAGCACGCCCGCGACGACGCGCGGCGCGCCGGCGTCGAGCGCGATCGAGACCTGCCTGCCCGCCTGCCCCTGCAGCCAGTTCATGACGTCGCCGAGCAGCATCGGTCGGCCGCCGACGAGCAGCCCCGTGATCACGACGGCGAGCAGCGCGACGGCCGCGACGGCGATCGGGATCCACGCCCGGCGGAACGTCGAGCGCTCGCCGAGCGCCGACATCGGCTCCGCCTGGTTCGCGCCCGGCAGCGTGCGAGCGAGCACGACGAGGAAGACGGCGCCGACGATGCTCGTGACGACGCCCGTCGGCACGTCGAGCGACGCCCGGCCCTGCAGCACGGCGCGCAGCAGCACGTCGGCGACGAGCACGAGCGCCGCGCCCGCGAGCCCCGCGATGGGCAGCGCGAGGATGTGGCGGTGGAGGCCGGCGATGCGCGAGCCCGCGAGGCGGATCGCCGCCGGGGCTGCGAGGCCGACGAAGCCGATGGGGCCGGCGATCGCGACGGCGCTCGCTGCCAGCAGCACCGAGGCGACGAGGGTCGTGAGGCGCAGGGAGCGCACGCCGACGCCGAGCAGCGAGGCGGTGTCCTCGCCGAGCGCGAGGAGGTCGAGGCGCCTGGCGAGCACGAGCAGCACGGCGATGCCGCCGACGACGATCGGCAGCGCCTGCACGACGGTGCCGATGCCGTTCTGCGACAGCTGCCCGACGCCCCAGGCGAAGAGGCCGCGCGTCTGCTGCTCGGCGAGCAGGATCGTCACGGTCACGACGCTCTGCAGCGCGAGCGCGAGGGCGGTGCCGACGAGGATCATCCGCGTGCTCTGGCCCTTGCCGCGGCCGATCGCCACGACGATGGCGGCTGCGGCGATGCCGCCGACGAACGCGAGCGCAGCGCCGCCGAGGAAGGGCAGCGTGATGCCGAACGCCGCCGTGAGCCCGAGCGCCGCTGCGGCGCCCGCGTTGACAGCGAGGGTGTCGGGCGACGCGAGCGGGTTGCGCACGAGCGACTGCATCGCGTATCCGGCGACGCCGAGGGCGACGCCCACGACGAGCGCGGCGGCGAGGCGCGGTACACGGCCGTCCTGCAGGATCGCGTCGTGGCGCGCGTCGCCGAGCGCCCACGCGACGACGTCGGCGAGGCCGAGGGAGGTCGTGCCCTGCGACAGATGCCAGATCGACAGCGGCGCGATGAGCACGACGAGCGCGACCGCGAGCACGACGACGCCCGCGCCGGTGCGACGCGCGGGCGTCGCGGCCGGCGTCGGCGTGCTCGCGGTCGCGAGGGTCATGCCTGGACTGCCGCGACGAGCTCGTCGAGGTACGACGACACCGAGTGCACGCCGCCGAACAGCCAGATGCCGTCGGACAGGCGCGTGACGTGCCCCTGCTGCACGGCTGCGAGGCCCGTGTAGATGGCGTTCGACTGCAGCGCACCCGCGAAGACGTCGTCGTCGCCGACGGTCATGTAGACGAGGCGTGCATCGTCGGGCAGGTCGGTGAGGCCCTCGACGTCGGTGATGCCGAGGCCGTACTGCTCGTCGCCCTCGCCCGTGAAGGCGGTCGTGAAGCCGATGCGCTCCGCGGCGGCAGCGAGCAGCGAGCCGCGCTCGTAGGTGCGGATCTCGACCTGGCCGCCGTTCTCGTAGCCGTCGAGGTGGCCGATGGGCGTGCCGGCGAGACCCGCCTCCTCGACCGTCGACGTCAGCTCGTCGAGGTGCGTCTCGAACTCGGCGATCGCCGTCTCGGCCGCATCCTCGCGACCCGTCGCCTCGCCCACGAGGCGCAGGTCGGCGAGCATCGTGTCGAGCGGCGCCGACGCGTCGGCCGCCTGCAGGATCACGACGGGCGCGATGGCCTCCATCTGCTCGACCTGCTCGTCGGTGCCGCCTGCGACGCCGATGATGAGGTCGGGGGCGATCTCGGCGACGGCGTCGACGCTCGACTCGCCGCGCGTGCCGACGTCGACCGGGTCGCCCTCGAGCGGCGCGCCCGTGCCCGACCAGTCCTCGTAGCCCGAGACGTCGGCGACGCCCGCGAGCTCGAGACCCACGGTCTGCACGTGCTCGACGGCGACCCACTCGAGGGCGACGACGGACTCGACAGGGCCCTCGATCGTGACCTCGACGCCGCGAGCGTCGGTCACGGTGATGGACTCTCCCGATGCCGCGCCCTCCTCCTCGGGGGCCTCGGTCGTGCCGCAGCCTGCGAGCGCGATGGCGGCTGCGGCGGCGATCGCCGTGACGGCCAGGGTTCGACGCATGTCGGATCCTCTCTGCGGGCGCGCGACAGCGCACCCAGTCGGTGTCGTCGCCCGATCAGGCGGCGGCAGGGGTGCGCCGCGAGCGGCGCGCAGGGCGGACGTGCAGATGCCCGTCCTCGTCGGTGACGACGTCGATCGCGACGCCGTAGGCGGCGCTGAGCCGCTCGGCCGTGAGCACGTCTGCGGGCGCGCCCGCGGCGACGATGCGGCCGTCGACGAGCAGCACGGCGTCGTCGGCGACGTCGGCGGCCTGGTCGAGGTCGTGCAGCACGACGCCCACGGCGACGCCGTCGTCGGCGAGGTCGCGCACGATGTCGAGGATCTCGACCTGGAAGCGCAGGTCGAGGTACGTCGTGGGCTCGTCGAGCAGCACGATGCCCGTCTGCTGCGCGAGGCACGAGGCGAGCCACACGCGCTGGCGCTGGCCGCCCGAGAGCTCGGCGACCGGGCGGTCGGCGAGCTCGACGACGCCCGTCGCGGCGAGCGCACGGTCGACGACGCCGGGGCCCTCGGGGTCGCGGCGGCGCAGGCGGCCGCGATGCGGGAAGCGGCCGTACTCGACGACCTCGCGCACCGTCACGCCCGACGGGGTCGGGCGCGACTGCGACAGCATCGCGACGCGCTGCGCGAGCTGCCGCTCGCTGAGGTCGGCGGCCATGATGCCGTCGCCGTAGACGATCGCGCCGTCGGAGGGGCGGTGCAGGCTCGTGAGGCCGCGCAGCAGCGTGGACTTGCCGCTGCCGTTCGGGCCGACGAGCACCGTCACGCGGCCGGGCTCGAGCGTGATGGACGCGTCGTGCACGACGTCCTGCCTGCCGTAGGCGAGGCGGAGGTCGGTCGCGGAGAGGCGCTGCGGATCCGTCACGAGAGGTAAGGCTACCCTCACCTGCATGCCGGGCGCGACCACGCCCGCCTCACGAGTCAGGCCGAGAGCTGCTCGATGTCGTCGGCCGTGAGCATGACGGGCATCTCCCCCGCCGTCACCGACTCCTCGGTCACGATCACCCGAGCGACGCCCTCGTGCGACGGCACCTCGAACATGACGGGCGCGAGGATGTCCTCGAGGATCGCGCGCAGGCCGCGCGCACCCGTCTTGCGCAGCACCGCGAGGTCGGCGATCGCGTCGAGCGCGGCGGGCTCGAAGTCGAGGCGCACGCCGTCGAGCTCGAACATGCGCTGGTACTGCTTCACGAGCGCGTTCTTCGGCTCGCTGAGGATGTCGACGAGCGCAGCCCGGTCGAGCGGCGAGACCGTGGCGATGACGGGCAGTCGACCGATGAACTCGGGGATGAGCCCGAACTTGTGGAGATCCTCGGGCAGCACCTCGCTGAAGATGTCGAGGTCCGCCTTCGCCGACGAGATCTCGGCGCCGAAGCCGATGCCGCGCTTGCCGGCGCGCCCCGCGATGATGTCCTCGAGGCCCGCGAACGCACCGGCGACGATGAACAGCACGTTCGACGTGTCGATCTGGATGAACTCAGAGTTCGGGTGCTTGCGGCCGCCCTGCGGCGGCACCGACGCGACCGTGCCCTCGAGGATCTTCAGCAGCGCCTGCTGCACGCCCTCGCCCGACACGTCGCGCGTGATCGACGGGTTCTCGGCCTTGCGGGCGACCTTGTCGATCTCGTCGATGAAGATGATGCCGGTCTCGGCGCGCTTCACGTCGTAGTCGGCTGCCTGGATGAGCTTCAGGAGGATGTTCTCGACGTCCTCGCCGACGTAGCCGGCCTCGGTGAGCGCCGTCGCGTCGGCGACGGCGAACGGCACGTCGAGCCTGCGGGCGAGCGTCGACGCGAGGTACGACTTGCCGCAGCCGGTGGGGCCCACCATGAGGATGTTCGACTTCTGCAGCTCGACCTGCTCGCGCGCCACCTCGGCGCTCGACAGCGACTGCATGGCCTGCACGCGCTTGTAGTGGTTGTAGACCGCGACCGACAGCGAGCGCTTCGCGGGCCGCTGGCCGACGACGTACTCCTCGAGGAAGTCGAAGATCTCCTTCGGCTTCGGCAGCGGCATGTCGTTCTCGGGTGCCGTCTCGCCTGCCTCGGCGAGCCGCTCCTCGATGATCTCGTTGCACAGCTCGACGCACTCGTCGCAGATGTACACGGCAGGGCCGGCGATGAGCTGCTGCACCTGCTTCTGGCTCTTGCCGCAGAAGGAGCACTTGAGCAGGTCACCGCTCTCTCCGAGTCGTGCCATGGCACCGCTCCTTCCCCATCGGTGCCACAGAGCCTAGCGTCGCGCGCTGACAGGAACGTGCAGCGTGACGCGTGGCGTCGAGAACCGGTGCATCCGCGCGGCTACCGTGGAGGCGTGATCCAGACCCTCGCGCTCGCGGCCGCCGCCGCATCCCTCGTGCTGCCGCTGCCCGCCCACGCCTCGATCGTCGACACGAACCCGCAGGACGGCGCGACGATCACGACGCTGCCGGAGACGTTCACCGTGACGGCGAGCGAGGACGTGCTCGCCGTCGAGGGCTCGACGTCGAACGTCATCCTCATCACCGACCAGGCCGGCCTCTACTACGGCGACGGCTGCACCACCGCCTCGGGCCCGACGCTCTCGACGGCAGCCACGCTCGGCGAGGCGGGCGTCTACACGATGCGCTACGGCCTCGTCTCGGCCGACGGCCACCCGATCGAGGGCGTCGTCGACTTCGCGTGGCAGCCCGGCGACGACGCCGCAGCCGTGCCCGGCCAGTCCTCCGCGCCGACGTGCGGGGCGACGACGCCCAGCGAGACGCCGACGCCCGAGCCGACGGCCGAGCCCACCGAGTCCGCGGAGCCGACCGCGAGCTCCGAGCCGCCGTCGTCGAGCACCGCGCCGTCGACGGCCCCGACGGGCGCTCCCGAGGAGGGCGACGGCGAGGGCGGCCTGCCCGCGCTCGCGTACGTCGGCATCGGCATCGCCCTGCTCGCCGCCGTCGCCGGCGTCATCATCGCCACGTACCGCCGTGGGCTGCGCAAGGAGCTCAGCGACCGCGACGAGCCGCAGGATCCCGACGAGCCCCGGGACCCCGACGCGCGCTGACCCGCTGCGCCCGTCGCGCCGCGCATGACGAAGGCCCCCACCCGATCGGGTGGGGGCCTTCGTGCGTGGCCTTCGGCTCAGCCCAGCAGCGCGGGCTGCGTCTTGCGCGACGTCAGCACCTGGTCGATGAGGCCGTACTCCAGCGCCTCCTCGGCCGAGAGGAACGTGTCGCGCTCGATGTCCTTCGACACCTGCTCGACGTCCTTCTTCGTGTGCGACGCGAGCGTCTGCTCGAGCCACGAGCGCATCCGCAGCACCTCGCGGGCCTGGATCTCGATGTCCGAGGCCTGGCCGCGCGACGCATCCGACGTCGACGGCTGGTGGATGAGGATGCGCGCGTTCGGCAGCGCGAGGCGCTTGCCGGGCTCGCCGGCGCCGAGCAGCACGGCGGCGGCGGACGCCGCCTGGCCGAGGCACACCGTCTGCACCTGCGGACGGATGTACTGCATCGTGTCGTAGATCGCCGTCATGGCCGTGAACGAGCCGCCGGGCGAGTTGATGTACATGACGATGTCGCGCTCGGGGTCCTGCGACTCCAGCACGAGCAGCTGCGCCATGATGTCGTCGGCAGACGCGTCGTCGACCTGCACGCCGAGGAAGATGATGCGGTCCTCGAACAGCTTGTTGTACGGGTCCTGGCGCTTGAAGCCGTAGGGCGTGCGCTCCTCGAACTGCGGCAGGATGTAGCGCGACTGCGGCAGCGCGAGCGACTGCCCGCCCGCCTCGAAGGTCGGGGTCATCGGTTCTCCTCCTGATCGGTGCCGCCGCCGCCCGCGACGTCGGTCGCCGACTCGCGGAGGTGGTCGACGAAGCCGTACTCCAGCGCCTCCTGCGCCGTGAACCAGCGGTCGCGGTCGCCGTCGGCGTTGACCTGCTCGACCGTCTTGCCGGTGCGCTCGGCCGTGATCTCGGCGAGGCGGCGCTTCATGTCGAGGATGAGCTGCGCCTGCGTCTGGATGTCGGACGAGGTGCCGCCGAAGCCGCCGTGCGGCTGGTGCAGCAGCACGCGCGCGTTCGGCGTGATGTAGCGCTTGCCGATCGTGCCGGACGTGAGCAGCAGCTGCCCCATCGAGGCGGCCATGCCGATGCCGACGGTGACGATGTCGTTCGGCACGAACTGCATCGTGTCGTAGATCGCCATGCCCGCGGTGACCGAGCCGCCGGGCGAGTTGATGTAGAGGTAGATGTCCTTGTTCGGATCCTCGGCTGCGAGCAGCAGGATCTTCGCGCAGATCTCGTTCGCGTTGTCGTCGCGCACGTCCTCGCCGAGCCAGATGATGCGATCGCGCAGCAGCCGGTCGAAGACAGTGGGCGGGAAGCCGGTTTCAGCCACGTCATGCTCCTTCGGTCGGGATCAACCCTATGGGGGTGCAACGCACGCGCCGGGCCCTGTTCGCCGCAGGCGTGCGGGGACGACGAAGGGGCCCGACCGCATGCGGTCGGGCCCCTTCGATCGGATCAGTCCTGCGCCTCGGCGGCGATGCGCGCCTCGGCCTGACGGATGGCGGCCTCGACGTCGCTCTCGGTCGTCTCGGGCTCCGTCTGCGTGAACTCGGACAGGTCGACGACGGCGCCGTCGGTGTCCTTGACCTCGACCTGGCCGAGGGCCCAGGTGAGTGCCTTGCCGCGCAGCAGGTCGGCGAGGATCGTCGGCAGCTGGCCGTTCTGCTGCAGGATCTCGACGAGCTCCTGCGGCGCCATCTGGTACTGCTGCGCCATCTGCATGACGTACTGCGAGAGCTCGGTCTGCGAGACCTGCAGGTCCTGCTCCTCGGCGATGCGGTCGAAGAGGATGCCCGAGCGGATCTGCTTCTGCGTCTCCTCGGTCACCTCGGCGCGGTGCACGTCGTCCTCGAGGCGGTTCTCGCCCTCGAGGTGGCGGTGCACCTCGTCCTCGACGGCCTGCGTCGGCACGGGGATCTCGGCGTCGGCCACGAGGGCCTCCTGCAGCGCCGCACGAGCGTCCTGCGCCTGGCGCAGCGTCTCGCGACGGGCGACGTTCGTCGACAGGTCGTCGCGCAGCTCGGCGATGGTGTCGAACTGGCTCGCCATCTGGGCGAAGTCGTCGTCGGCGGCCGGCAGCTCGCGCTCCTTGACGGCCGTGACCGACACGGCGACCTCGGCGTCGGCACCTGCGTGCTCGCCGCCGACGAGCGTCGACGTGAACGTGGTGTCCTCGCCGGCCGTCAGGGTCTCGACGGCGTCGTCGATGCCGTCGAGCAGCTCGCCCGAGCCGACCTCGTACGACACGCCCGCGGCGCGGTCGACCTCTGCACCGTCGATGGTGGCGACGAGGTCGAGGGTCACGAAGTCGCCCTTGGCAGCGGGACGGTCGACCGTCACGAGCGTGCCGAAGCGCGAGCGCAGCGTGTCGAGCTCGGCGTCGATCGCCTCGTCGCCGATCGCGACGGGCGAGACCTCGACCGTGCGGCCCTCGAGGGCGGGCATGTCGAACTCGGGGCGCACGTCGACCTCGATCTCGAGCACGAGGTCGCCGGAGTAGTCCTTGGCCTCGGGCCACGTGGCGATGTCGGCGCTCGGGCGACCGAGGGGCTTGATGCCCGACTCGGCGACGCCGGCGCGGTAGTGCTCGTCGATCGACTCGGACACGGCCTGGCTCAGCACCTGGTCGCGACCGATGCGCTGGTCGATGATCGCCGCGGGGACCTTGCCCTTGCGGAAGCCGGGGATCTGGATCTGCTCCGCGATCTCCTTGTAGGCGGCGTCGATGGCGGGACGCAGCTCCTCGGGCGTCACCGCGATGGTGAGCTTCGCGCGCGTGGGCTCGAGCTGCTCGACCGTGGTCTTCACGTGGTCGTCTCCTGGATTCGGATTCGGGTGGTTCTTGTGGGGGTCGGGGCGGCGGGATTCGAACCCGCGGCCTCCCGCTCCCAAAGCGGGTGCTCTAGCCAGGCTGAGCTACGCCCCGTGGGCGCCCAGCCCTGGCAGAGGCGCACCGAGCGAGTCTAGCCCAACCGGGCGTGTCCCCCGTTGGAGACTGGCAATCCGTCTCGGGAGGGGTTCCGAAGCACACTCGTGACGACGATCGCAACGCCGTGGCACCGACCGGTGTCTCGGAGCCCACGTGGGATGCTGGTACATGTGCCAGCAGTCCCTGAGTCGAGCCCTGTGACGCCTACGAGGCGTGCGACCGACGTCGACGATGCGCTCGTGCGCGTCGCCGGCGGCGATCGCGAGGCATTTGCGGTCGTGTACGACGCGCTGTCGGCACGAGTCTTCGGACTCGTGCTGCGCGTGCTCGTCGATCGCTCGCAGGCGGAGGAGGTGACCCAGGAGGTGTTCGTGGACATGTGGCGCAAGGCCAAGACGTTCGACCCTGCCCGGGGCTCCTCGGTCGGGTGGGCGCTCGCGCTCGCGCATTCGAAGGCGGTCGACCGCGTGCGGTCGTCGCAGGCGCAGCGCGACCGCGACGAGCGCATCGGCATCCGCGACTCCGTGGCGCCGTTCGACGTCGTCAGCGAGTCCGCAGACGTGAAGGTCGAGGGTGCTCGCGTTCGCGAGGCGCTCGCGACGCTGACCGAGGCGCATCGCGAGGCGATCGTGCTCGCCTACTACGGCGGGCTCACGCAGACCGAGATCGCCGAGCGGCTGGAGACGCCGCTCGGGACCGTGAAGACGAGACTGCGAGACGGCATGATCCGTCTCCGCGCGGCATTGGGGGTGTCGTGATGATGAAGCACCGTGAAGACATCGCGGCTCGGGCGCTCGATGCGCTCGAGACCGAGGAGCGTCGACGATTCGACGCAGAGGCGGACGAGGCGACGCTCGCCGAGCTGGCCGACATGCAGCAGACCGCGGCGGCACTCGCCGATGCGGTCGCCGTGGCGCCGCCTGCGGATCTGCGTGCCCGCATCTTCGAGCAGGTCGCTGCGACCGAGCAGCTGACGGCCGAGGAGACGACGCCCGTGCTGGCCGCCGTCGAGTCGGACGACACGGTCGACGCCGAGACGCTCGACGACCGCGAGCCCGCGCTCGTTGGCGGCGGCTCGACGGTCGCCGGTCCGCGCGAGCTCGCGGCGCGCCGTCGCTGGTTCCAGCGTCCCGGCTCGCTGCTGGGCGCTGCCGCGGCAGCGGTCGTGCTGCTCGTGGGCGGCATCGGCATCGGCCAGGCCATCCGCACGCCCGACCCGGTGTCGGCGCTCGTGCACGCCGCCGACGTGCGCACGCAGACGGCGTCGCTCGCCGACGGGTCGCGCGCCACGCTCATGTGGTCCGACGAGCAGGGTGAGGCGGCGTTCGTCTTCCAGGGGCTGTCGCAACTCGAGGCCGAGCAGGTCTACCAGGCGTGGTTCATGCCCGCCGACGGCGACCCGATCCCGGCCGGCACGTTCGCGGGCGGCGACGGCAGCGTCGTGCACGCGCTCGACGGCACGCTCGAGGAGGGCGACGGCGTCGCCATCACCGTCGAGCCCGAGGGCGGCTCGGAGCAGCCGACCACGCAGCCGCTGCTCGTGATGCTCACCTAGCAGCCGCGCTCAGCGACGCACAGATCCGACGCCCCCGGTCCTCGCCGACCGGGGGCGTCGTCGTGCAGGAGTGGAGCCTCGACTGCGACCATGTGACATGCCCTACGCCCGCCCTGCCCTCGACGTGCCGCGGATCGTGGACGCCGAGGGCGTGCCCATCCCGTTCGGCGAGCGCTGGGGCATGGATGCGCCGCCGGAGGACGCGTACTCGGTCGATGCGCACCCCGAGCGGTTCGCTCCGCTGCATGCGATCGCCGACGCGCTCGTCGTGCACCTCGCCGCGACGTACGAAGCGAGCGTCGTGGATGCGCTCGACGACGCACGGTCGTGGTTCGCGGGCGGCGGGCCGGATGTGCTTCGAGCGGTGCACCTCGAGCCGGCCGCACGCGATGCGGCGCCGATCGCGATCGCGTGGAGCGACTACCCCGGCATCCTCGTGCGCGCGGGTGCAGCGCACGGCGGGCACTACCCGGTGTGCGGGTGCGAGGCGTGTGACGAGCCGTGGGAGCGAGCCGCCGACGACCTCGAGCAGCTCGTGCTCGCCGTCGCCGAGGGTCGACTGCAGGAGTCGATGGATCGCGGCATCGGGTACGCGATCGAGGACGCCACGGGCGCCGAGGTCGCGAGCGGCTGGGGCTCGGCGACGGGCCCTGACGTGGCTCGACGGCGCGCGGCTCGGGCGCGCCTCGCAGCACGCGCCGGCGATCGGTGGCTGCCGTGGCCTCCTCGCACGGTTGGGAGCGACTCGGCGGTGTGATCGACCGCGACCGCGGCGGTCATGTGCGCATCGGTGCTCTCGTGCGGGGACGGCGCGGGTACGAGGAGGTGACGCGCCACCGGCGCTGACGGGTGCGGGGACATCGCTGGCGCGGTGGCGCGGGCGGCTCGTGCGCGTCGGCATCCGGTGCGGGCTCGATCGTGAGCGCACCACGGTGCACCTCGGTGTGGTGGTGCTGGCAGAGCAGGATGCCGTTGTCGACGTCGGTATGGCCGCCGTGGGACCAGAGAGCGATGTGATGCGTCTCGCACCAGCCGGGTGGGGCGGTGCAGCCCGGGGCTCGGCAGTGGCGGTCGCGCGCGACGATCGCGCGACGCTGCGACTTCGTGAAGAGTCGTTGCCTGCGTCCCATGCGCAGCGGATGCCCCTGCTCGTCCTGCACGACCGTCTGCACGAACGCATCGCACAGGTACCGGGCAGCGATCGACACGGGCACGGTGTCGCCGGTGCGGGACAGGGTCGGGAGGTCGTCGAGCGTCGTCGCGGGCTCACCGCGGAGCACGCCGGCCGCGACCGTGATGGTGAGCGTCGGAGCCTCGCCGCAGACGCGCGGTGCCGACGACTCGGCGTGGCGGCTGACGATCGCCACGAACGCGTCGAGGCGCTTCTGGCCCATGCTGCGGTCGTCGACGGGCTGCTCGACGGGGCTGCCGTCGGCGTCGAGCGCGGGCACGTCTGCCGTGGGCTCGTCGGTCGCGCCGCAGGCGTCGTCGAAGGTGACGCGGCGAGGCTTGACCTCGGCGTCGAAGCACGCCGCGATCACCTCGCCCTGCTCGGCGGTGGCCAGGAACTCGCCCTTCCACATGCCATCGCGTCGCCGCCCCATGCGCAGGAAGCGGTCGGCGAGCTGCTGCTCGAACCGCGGCTCGTCGCCGTCCGGGTCGATGTGGTCGAGGCACCGCTTCGCGAGCAGCGCGAGCGTCTCAGGCACGGCCGGCTCGACGTCGTCGACGTGCGTGCCGCAGCCGACCGCGACGAGGAGCCGCTCGGCCTCCTCGACGTCCTCCACCGACGCACGACCGCCATCGCGGTCCAGGCCCGACGTGATCGCGTGCGCCTGCGGCACGGACAGCCACCCCTGCGCGAGCGCATCGGCGACCGACGGGTACCGGACCGGGATCGATCCACCCGAGATCGCGACGGCCTCGCTCGTGGCGGCAGCGACGGCGCAGAGCCGCTTCGCCTCCGACCAACGGACGCCGATCTTCGACTGCAGCATCCGCTCGACCGACCCGTAGCCGGCACGACGCACCAACGACTCGTCCGCCGGGCGGTGCTCCGACCTCGCGGCGGCCTCCGCAGCAGCCCGCACCATCGCGGCATCCAGCGCGCGAATGCGAGCGGCGAGCTCGTCGATCGAGACGAGCAGCTCGGCATCCGGCAGCGACGAGAAGGCGATCTCGCGGGCGATCAGGCCATCGACGACTCCCGTCTCGACCTGCCCCTGATCGCGCATCCCGTCACCGCCTTCCGATGCATCCAGGATACCATCGATTCGAACATATGTTCGAAGCATCTGGCGGGTGTGGAGAACGCGATGGAGCCGGCACTCGGGAGGCGAGGACGCATAGGCCAAGCACGACGGGGACGCGAGGACAGGAGGCATCCCCGCCGTGCATCAGTCCTTCGGAGCCCGACGCACCGAGGATGGATCCCGCGCGCGAACGCAGACGGACCCCGGATCATTCCAATCCATGTCGCCGTGCGTGACGAAGCCTTCACAGCCCCGGCGAACGTCGGGAGACCGTTCCAGTGATGGACAGTGGAAGGAGAGCTGTGATGCTCACCCGTAGGAACCCGCTCACCGCAGGACTCGTGCTGGCAGGCGTCGCGACGTTCGCGCTCGTCGGCTGCTCGACCGGCACCTCCGACAGCGGCTCGTCCGAGTCGTCGGCCCCCGAGACCTCGGCCTCGGAGGCTCCTGAGACGTCGGCCGCGGCCGACCCCGCAGCGAACCTCGTCGGCTCCGGCTGCGCCGCGTACGCGGAGGCAGTGCCGGACGGCTCCGGCTCGGTCGAGGGCATGGCCCAGGACCCGGTCGCGGTCGCGGCCTCCAACAACCCGCTCCTCACGACGCTCACGGCGGCCGTGTCGGGTGGCCTGAACCCCGACGTCAACCTCGTGGACACGCTCAACGGCGACGAGTTCACCGTCTTCGCTCCGGTCGACGACGCCTTCGCGGCGCTGCCGGCTGACACGGTCGCTGCGCTGCAGACGCCCGAGGGTGCTGCGACGCTGACCTCGGTGCTGACGTACCACGTCATCCCCGGCCAGATCGCTCCCGACGACATCGACGGCGAGCACACCACGGTCAACGGCGCGACCCTCACGGTCGAGGGCTCGGGCGACAACATCACGGTGAACGGCACCGCGGCAGTCATCTGCGGCGGCGTCCAGACGGCGAACGCGACCGTCTACCTCATCGACTCGGTGCTGATGCCCCCGATGTGATCGGGCACCCGATCCTCGGATCGGTTCGGATCGATCGTCAGATCGACACGGGAGATGCGACGGGGTCGGCCTTCGGGCCGGCCCCGTCGTTCGTGCGTGCGGCGGCATCCGCGGGCGGCCGAAGGGCAGGCGGATGCCGTCCTCGCGTGGCAAGGACGGGCGGGGATGCGCGCGGCTCAGCCGCCGATGGCGTTCATGCCACGCGCGGGCTGCAGGAAGCCCGGGTCGTCGATGGCATGGCCGGGCAGCTTGCCGCGGATGCAGGCGCGCAGCACGGCGTCGATCGCCGCGTCGGTGGACGCGTCGCCGCGCAGCACCGGCAGCAGGTCGTACTCGCTCGTCGAGAACAGGCAGTTGCGCAGCTGGCCGTCGGCCGTGAGACGCAGACGGTCGCAGTCACCGCAGAACGGGGCCGTGACCGAGGCGATGACGCCAACGGTGCAGGGCTCGCCGTCGCTCGTCGTCTCCCCCGCGAGCGTCCAGCGCTCCGCGGGAGCACCGCCGCGGCCGGGCACGGGCTCGAGGTCCCAGCGCGCCGAGAGCGTCTCGAGGATCTCCTCGCGCGTCACCATCGTCGCGCGATCCCACGTGTGGCCGGCGTCGAGCGGCATCTGCTCGATGAAGCGCAGCTGCGCGTCGTGCGCGATCGCGAACGCGACGAGGTCGACGAGCTCGTCGTCGTTGACGCCGCGCATGGCGACGGCGTTGAGCTTGAGCGGACGCAGTCCCGACGCGCGCGCGGCCTCGATGCCCTCGAGCACGTCGTCGAGCCGATCGCGTCGCGTGAGCGTCGCGAACCGCTCGCGATCGATGGTGTCGATCGAGATGTTGAGGCGGCGCAGCCCCGCGTCGACGAGCGACGGCAGCAGCTCCTTGAGGCGGATGCCGTTCGTCGTCATCGCCACGTGCAGCGGCTCGCCGTCGACGCCGCGGATGCGCGCGAGCCGGTCGACGACCTCGACGATGTCGGGGCGCAGCAGCGGCTCGCCGCCCGTGAGCCGCAGCGTCGTGATGCCCGCGGCGGCCGCGACGCGCGCGACGCGCTCGATCTCGTCGAGCGTGAGGATGCTCGTACGGGCGAGCCACTCCATGCCCTGCTCGGGCATGCAGTAGGTGCAGCGCAGCGAGCAGCGGTCGGTGAGCGAGATGCGCAGGTCGCGGTGCACGCGGCCGAAGCCGTCGACGAGCGGTCCGGAGGCGCCCTCGTCGCCGGGCAGGATGCTGGGGCGACGCCCGATCGAGACCGGCGTCGCCGTCACGGGCGGCGCTCCTGTTGCATCCTCCGACGCTACTGGCCGAGTCGCATGGCGACGAGAGGCTGGCGGGGCTTCCGCCGATGGCAGAACCGGCAATCCGGTCGCCCGGTCGTTCCGCAGCGCGTCACGCCGCGAGGAGCCGCACCGCCCGCGGGTCGACCGACAACGTCACGGCGACGCCGGGCGCGAGACCCAGGTCGGCAGCGTGCGAGACGGCGAGCTCGGCCGACACGAGCTGGCCGTGGGCATCCGCCACGACGCGGACGCCGCCGAGCGTCGCCTCGAGCCGCGCGACGCGCGCAGGCCACGCGGACGCATCGTCGGCGGAGGCGTCGACCCTCGTCCGCACGTCCACTGCCGAGGGCGCGAACACCGCCACGAGCGGCTGCCCCTCCTGCACGGCAGCGTCGACGCGCGCCCCGTCGACCGCGGGCAGCGCGACGTCGCCCGCGGCCGACGCCCATCCTCCGCCGCGCGCGACGCCCTCGAGGCGGTTCACGCCGGCGATCGCGGCGGCGAAGCGCGTCGCGGGTGCCCCGAGGACCACTCGCACCGCGCCTTGCTGCACGATCCGCCCGCCCTCCACGACGACGAGCCGGTCGGCGAGCGTCACGGCGTCGATCGCGTCGTGCGTCACGACGACGGTCGTGCTGCCCGTCGCACGCACCTGCTCGGCGAGCACCGAGCGGATGTCGGCGGCCGTCTCGGGGTCGAGCGACGTCAGCGGCTCGTCGAGCAGCAGCGCCTGCGGCGCCGCCGCGAGGGCGCGAGCGAGCGCGACGCGCTGCTGCTGCCCGCCGGACAGCCGATCGGGCCGTCGGTCTCCAGCCCCTCCGAGCCCGACGCGCTCGAGCCACGTCGCGGCATCCGCCCTCGCCCGTGCGCCGCGACTGCCGCCGACGTGCAGCGCGAACGCCACGTTCTCGAGCGCCGTGAGGTGCGGGAAGAGCCGCGGGTCCTGGCCGAGCAGCACGACGCCGCGGTGCATGGGCGCGACGTGCCCGCGCCGCGTCCCGTCGTCGAGCACCGCGTCGCCCAGGCGGATGCGACCGCCCGTCGGGCGCACGAGCCCCGCGAGCGCGCCGAGCAGCGTCGACTTGCCTGCGCCGCTCGGTCCCATGACCGCGACGACCTCGCCCGCGTCGACGCGGATCGCCGCGTCGAGCGTGAACTCGCGCCGCGCCACGACGACGTGCGCGTCGAGCGCCGCCGCCGTCATCGCGCGGCTCCCGGACGCCACGCGCGCACGAGCAGCAGCACCGCGACCGAGGTGGCGAGCAGCAGCAGCGACAGCGCGACCGCCGTGCCCTGCGAGACGCCCGCGCCGTTGAACGCCGTGTAGATGGCGAGCGGCATCGTCTGCGTCGTGCCCGGTGCGTTGCCTGCGAAGAGCGCCGTCGCGCCGAACTCGCCGATCGCGCGGGCGAAGCAGAGGATGACGCCGGCGACGAGGCCGGGCGCCGCGAGCGGCAGGGTGATGCGCAGCAGGATGCGCCAGCGACCAGCACCGAGCGCCGCCGCCGCCTGCTCGTAGCCGACGCCGACCGACCGCAGCGACCCCTCGACCGCGAGCACGAGGAAGGGCAGCGCGACGAACGTCTGCGCGAGCACGACGGCGGGCGTCGAGAACGGGATGCGGATGCCCCACTCGGCGAGCAGCGGGCCGAGCCAGCCCGTGCGGCCGAACAGGAAGAGCAGCGCGACGCCGCCGACCATGGGTGGCAGCACGAGCGGCACCGTCACGACCGCGCGCAGCAGCGCCGCCACGCGGTCGCCGGATCGTGCGATGCAGAGGGCGATGGGCACGCCCAGCACGACGCACAGCAGCGTCGCGACGAGCCCGGTCTGCAGCGAGAGCCCGAGCGCCGAGAGCGCGGCGGGCGCCGTGACGTCGGCGACGAGCGTCGACCACTCGACGCGTCCGACGAGCGCGAGCAGCGGCACGACGAGCAGGGCGAGGCCGAGCGCGGCCGGGACGAGCAGCACCTGCGGCACGAAGCCGCGCGGCACGCTCGCGTCGCGCTCGGCGCGACTCACGGTGCGCCGAAGCCGAGCTCGGCGAGCACGGCCTGGCCCTCGTCGCTGCGCACGAACTCGACGAACGCGGCAGCCGCATCCGGGTTGGCCGCGTCGTCGAGCGCGACGAGCGGGTAGGTGTTCACGACGGCGTCGGCGCCCTCCGTCTCGACGGTCTCGACGTCGTCGGTCGTGGCGGCGTCGGTCACGTAGACGAGGCCCGCGTCGGCCTCGCCCGTCGCGACCTTCGTGAGCACGGCCGTGACGTTCTGCTCGGCGCTGTCGATGGCCGCCGTGACGCCCGCGGCCTCGAGCAGGCGCTCGGAGGCGGCGCCGCAGGGCACCTCGGGCGCGCAGAGCACGACCGTGAGGTCGGGGTCGGCGAGGTCCTCGAGCCCCTCCACACCGCCGGGGTTGCCCGCGGGCACGACGAGCACGAGCGTGTTCGTCGCGAACGCCTGCGGGTCGGCGGCGAGGCCCGCGTCGACGACGCGCTGCATGTTCGCCTCGTCGGCCGAGGCGAACACGTCGACGGGCGCGCCCTCCTCGATCTGGGTCGCGAGCGTCGACGACCCGTCGTAGGTGATGGGCTGCACGTCGACGCCGGGGTGCAGCGCCTCGAACTCGACGGCGAGCTCGTCGAACGCGGCGGTGAGCGACGCGGCGGCGAAGATCGTGAGCTCGCCAGAGAGGCCATCGTCGGATGCGGCCGGCTCGGTGGAGCCGTCGGGCGCCGCGTCGCCGCTGGCGCAGCCGGCGAGCACGAGGGCAGCGAGGGCGATGCCTGCCGAGGAGAGTCGGGAGATGCGCATGGGTCAGCCCTTCGGTGCTTCGACGATGACGGTGGTGGCCTTCACGATTGCGACGGCCAGGGATCCTGGGGCGAGCGCGAGCTCGTCGACGGCCTCCGCCGACATGAGCGACACCACGCGGTGCGGGCCGGCCTGGATGTCGACCTGCGCCATGACGCCGTCGCGCTGCACGCGCGTCACGAGGCCCACGAACCGATTGCGGGCGCTCGAGAGCGTCGACGACGGATCGTCGGCGGCCTTCGCGAGCTCGACGGCGTGCGCCGCGAGCGCCGCGCCGGGGATGCGCGCGGGGCTGTCGCCGGTCGTCGGCAGCGTGCCGTGGTCGATCCAACGGCGCACGGTGTCGTCGCTCACGCCGAGCAGTCGGGCGGCCTCGGCGACGCGGAACGTGTCCATGGTTCGTGAGCGTATCCGCATGCACGGGGTTCGGAGCCGTCGAACTCCGCGATTGCGGCGATCTCCGGCGCGTCCCTCGGCCCGCAGCGACCGCGGCCTAGCCTGGGCAGCATGCCGTTCCCCCCGTTGGTCGAGCCGGTCGAGCACCTCAGCGCCGAGGAGCAGCTGCGCACGGCCAGGCACGCCGTGCTCGCCGGGTTCGGCGAGGTCGGGCAGCGCAGGCTCGCCGCGGCGCACGTGGCGGTCGTCGGCGCCGGCGGGCTCGGCTCCCCCGTCGTCCTCGCGCTCGCCGCCGCAGGCGTGGGCACGATCACGATCCTCGACGACGACGTCGTCGAGGCGTCGAACCTGCAGCGCCAGGTGCTGCACCGACTCGCCGACGTCGGCCGGCCGAAGGTCGACTCCGCCGTGCGCGCCGCCGCCGACCTCTCGCCCGAGACGCGGGTGGAGGCCGTGCGCCGCCGCGTCGACGCCGACTCGGCCGCGACGCTGCTCGCCGGCGCCGACGTCGTGGTCGACGGCACCGACACGTTCGCGACGCGCGCGGCGGTCGCCGCCGCGTGCGAGCGGCTGGGCGTGCCGCTCGTCTGGGGCGTCGTGCAGGAGTTCCACGCGCAGGTCACCGTGCTGTGGTCCGCCCCGCCCGTCGACGCGTCGCCCGTGACGCTCGCCGACCTCTACCCGCCGGACACCGTGGGCGAGGTGCCGACGTGCGCGCAGGTGGGCGTGCTCGGCGCGCTGTGCCTGCAGGTGGGCGGCCTCATGGCGCTCGAGGCCGTCAAGCTCGTGACGGGCATCGGCGAGCCGCTGCTGGGCCGCGTCGCCGTGATCGACGCGCTGCGTGCACGCCAGACCGAGGTGCCGCTGCGCGCGGCCGGCGCCACGCCCGCGGCGACGCCGACGACGCCCGCGCCCGTGCCGCACCTCACGCCCGCCGACGCGGCGACGGCGCGCGCCGCGGGCGCCACGATCCTCGACGTGCGCGAGCCGCACGAGACCGCCGCGGGCAGCATCCCCGGCTCCGTGCTGCTGCCGCTCGACACCCTGCTCGCCGACCCCGCCGCCGTCGGCGACGGCCCGGTCGTCGTCGTGTGCCAGCGCGGCGCGAGGGCGCTGCAGGCGGCGCGCGCGCTGCGCGACCTCGGCGTCGAGGCATCCGTGCTCGCGGGCGGCATCGAAGCACTGCGGCCCGACGACGCCCTGCGACCCGAGGAGGACCCGGCATGAGCGCGATGCGTTCCGTGGAGGAGCAGCTCGCCGAGGTGCTCGCCGCCGTCGCACCGCTCCCCGCCGAGACGGTCGCGATCGCGGAGGCGCACGGCCGCGTGCTGCACGCACCCGTGCTCGCCGCCAACGACATCCCCGCGTTCGACAACTCCGCGATGGACGGCTTCGCCGTGCGCTTCGCCGACGTCGCGACGGCGAGCCAGGATGCGCCCGTGACGCTCGCCGTCGTCGCCGACCTCCCCGCGGGCAGCCCCGACGACCCGCGGCTCGCGGCCGGGCAGGCGGCGCGCATCATGACGGGCTCCGCCGTGCCCGCCGACGCCGACGCCATCGTGCCCTTCGAGGACACCGTCGGCGGGCTCGCCGACTCGCTCGGCACGACGACCGTCGTCGCGGCTCCCGCCGCGGCCGGCGTCTTCGTGCGCCGCGGCGGCCAGGATGCGCGCCGCGGCGACGAGGTGCTCGCGGCGGGCACATGGATGGGCCCGCTGCAGTGCTCCGCCGCTGCGGCCTCGGGCGTCGACGTCGTCGTCGTCTCGCGGGCGCCGCGCGTCGCGATCGTCTCGACCGGCTCCGAGCTCGTCGAGCCCGGCACGCCGCTGCGCCGCGGGCAGATCCCCGACTCCAACGGCATCCTGCTCGCTGCCCTCGCGACCGACGCGGGCGCGATCGTCGTGCACCGGGGGTCGATCGACGACGAGGGGTCGTCGCTGCATGCGCTGCTCGCCGACCTCGAGTCCGTCGACGCGATCGTCTTCTCGGGCGGCGTCAGCGCGGGCGCGTACGAGGTCGTGCGCACCGAGCTCGCCGCAGCGATGGCGTTCGTGCGCGTCGCGATGCAGCCCGGCAAGCCGCAGGGCTTCGGGCGCCTGCCCGACGGGACGCTGCTCTTCGGGCTGCCGGGCAACCCCGTGAGCTCGGCCGTGTCGTTCGAGACGTTCGTGCGACCGGCGCTCCTGGCGATGCAGGGCCGCGTCGGCGGCGAGCGCGCGCGCATCGTGCTCCCCGCATCCGCCGCGTGGCGGACGCCTCCCGGACGCCGTCAATACCTGCCTGCGGCGATCGACCGCTCGGATCCCGCACGCTGGACGGTCGCGCCCGCGACGGCAGGCGGATCCGGCTCGCACATGGCCGGCGGGCTCGGACGTGCGGAGGCGTACGCGATCGTGCCCGCAGATGTCGAGGCCGTCGCGGTCGGCGACCTCGTCGATGTCATGCTGGTCGCATGAGCCTCACGCACCTCGATGCCGCGGGCCACGCCCGCATGGTCGACGTCACGGCGAAGCAGCCCACCGTGCGCTCGGCGACCGCACGCGGCTTCGTACGCTGCTCCCCCGCCGTCATCGCGACGCTGCGCGACGGCACCGCGCCGAAGGGCGACGTGCTCGCCGTCGCGCGCATCGCCGGCATCCAGGCCGCGAAGCACACGGCGACGCTGCTGCCGCTCGCGCACGTGATCGGCGTGCACGGCGCCGTCGTCGACCTCGAGATCGTCGACGAGGGCGTCGAGGTCGCGGCGACGGTGCGCACGGCCGACCGCACGGGCGTCGAGATGGAGGCGCTCACGGCCGTGTCGGTCGCGGCCCTCGCGATCGTCGACATGGTGAAGGGCATGGATCGCTCGACGTCGATCGAGCGTCTGCGCATCACCGCCAAGGAGGGCGGCCGCTCCGGCTCGTGGACGCGCGAGGACGACGAGGCCTGATGGCGCGCGTGCGCTACTTCGCCGCGGCCGAGGAGCTCGCCGGCACCGCGAGCGAGCAGCGGCACGAGCCGACGCTCGGGGCGCTGCGCGCAGCGCTGGCGTCCGAGCGTCCCGGCCTCGGCGGCATCCTGCCGCGCTGCGCCGTGCTGGTGGATGGCGCGCGCGTCGGCGACGAGACGCCGCTCGCCGACGACGTGCTCGTCGACGTGCTGCCGCCCTTCGCGGGCGGGTGACGGCCCGGCGCTGACGCCCGGGTCGACTCAGCCGCCGATGCCCTTCCACGCCGTCGTGCCATCGGCCTCGATCTGGCGCTTCCACACCGGCAGGTCGGTCTTGATCGTCTCGATCACGGCACGGCACACCTCGAAGGCCTCCGCGCGGTGCGGCGACGACACGGCGATGACGACGGCGACGTCGCCCACGCCGAGCCTGCCGATGCGGTGGCTCACGGCGACGCTCGCCTGCGTGTCGCCGATCGCACGCTCGGCGATGGCCCGCAGCGTCGCCTCAGCGTCGGGATGCGCCGAGTACTCGAGGCCGACGACGGCACCTGCGGCATCGGGGTCGTGGTCGCGCACGCGACCGACGAACGACGTCGTCGCGCCCGCGGTGGGCTGGTCGACGGCGTCGAGGTGGGCCGCGACGTCGAGCGGCGCGTCGACGACGCGGGCGACGGGCACGCTCACGGGTGGTCGGCGCCGTCGAGCTGGTGCACGACGTGCGCCGCGACCGACAGCACGACGGGCATGCCCGTGGTCACGGCGTTCGGCGACCCCGGCAGGTTGACGACGAGGGCGCCCTGCGCGATGCCCGCGAGGCCGCGCGAGAGCATGCCCTGCGGCAGCTCGGCGGTGCCGATGCGGCGCAGCTCCTCGGCGATCCCCGGCACGTGCGTCTCGAGCACGAGCGCCGTGCCCTCCGGCGTCTCGTCGCGCGGCGCGAGCCCCGTGCCACCCGTCGTCACGACGACGCGAGCGCCCGCGGCGATCGCCGTGCGCAGCGCATCCGCCACGCTCTCGGCGCCGTCGGGCACGATCGTGGCGTCGGGGCAGTCGAAGCCGGCCGCGCGGAACGCCTCGACGGCGATCGGGCCGCCCGCGTCGCGGCGAGCGCCGCTCGCGGAGCGGTCGGAGACGGTGATGACGGCGACGGTGGTCGGCATGCGCTCACCCTACGCGGCGACGGCGCGGGGCGCGCCGGTCATCCGGTGACCGTGATGAGCGGACGGTGCCAGCCGGCCGAGCCGTCGGGCGCGATGGGTGCGCGCTCCTCGATCTGCGTCTCGCCCGCCTTGTTCACGGCGCGCACGGCGATGTAGTGCGTGCCGGGCTCCGCCTGCCACTCGAGGAACCACTGCACCCACGTGTCGTCGTTGACGGCCGTCGAGAGCGTCGCCTGCTGCCAGTCGCCGTCGTCGATGCTCACCTCGACGCGGTCGATGCCCACCGTCTGCGCCCACGCCATGCCCGCGATCGGCACCGTGCCGGCCGTGACGGGCGTGCCCGACTTCGGGGTGTCGACGCGCGACGAGAACTTGATGGGCGCCTCGGCGCTGTAGCCGCGCGGCGTCCAGTACGCCTCATCGTCGGCGAACGTCGTGACCGTGAGCTCGGTGACCCACTTCGTGGCCGAGACGTAGCCGTAGAGGCCGGGCACGACCATGCGCACGGGGAAGCCGTGCTCGAGCGGCAGCGGCTCTCCGTTCATGGCGATCGCGAGGATCGCGTCGCGGTTCTCGTCGGTCACGGCCTCGAGCGGCGTGCTGGCCGTGTAGCCGTCGACGCTCGTCGACAGCACCATGTCGGCGCCGTCCTGCACGCCCGCCATCGCGAGCACGTCGCGGATGGGCACGCCGAGCCACTTCGCGTTGCCGACGAGGCCGCCGCCGACCTCGTTCGACACGCACGTGAGCGTGATGGCGTACTCGTCGACCCCCATGTCGAGGAGGTCCTGGAACGTCAGCTCGACGCGCTCATCGACCATGCCGTCGATCACGAGCGTCCACGTCTCGGGGTCGACCTCGGGCACCGTGAGCGCCGTGTCGACGCGGTAGAAGTCCTCGTTGGGGGTGAAGAGCGGCGACACGCCCTCGACGTCGAGCTCTGCGCCGTCGGGGATCGTGACGGTGCTGTTCGGCGTCGGCAGCTGCAGCGCGTCGCGGATGGCCTCGAGCGACGCCGTCGCCGCGGACGTGACGCGCGCGCCGACGCCGACCGCGATGGCCGCGACGCTCGAGATGCCGGCGATGAGGAAGAACTGGCGACGGTCGACCGCGGAGCCGGGCGTCGAACGCTGCGATCCGGTGCCCGCGCCGTCGCGCCATGCGCGCAGGCGACGAGCGAGGATGAGGAGCAGGACGGCACCCGCGATCGCGCCGACGACCGGTGGAAGGAAGCCGAGCGGCGAGCCGCCCGTGCGTGTCACGGTGGCCGCCGTCGCGAGGGCGCCCGCCAGCAGCACGACGGCGACGCCGAGCGGAGGCCGGATGAGCTGCAGCCCGCCGCCGAGCGCGGAGGCGATGACGACCGCGAGGCCGAGGCTGCCGAGCAGCACGACCTTGTCGTCCTCGCCGAACGTCGCGATCGCGAACTCCTTGAGGGGCTGCGGCACGATGTCGATGACGAACGAGCCCACCGCGAGGATCGGGCTCGCCGTGCGCGCGAACAGGCACGCGATCAGCTCGGCGACGCCGAGGAAGACCGCGCCGCTCGCGACGCCCATGAGTGCCGCCCAGGCGATGAAGCGCTTGCCCTCGATGCCGCTGCCGTGCCTCGCCATGATGTGCCGCCTCCCTGCCGCTGTCGGCCCTTCGAAGGGTTCGGAGCCGCGCGACGAACGGATGCGGCCATCGTGCACCTCGGCGCCGGCCCTGGGTGCTCGCGACACGTGCTCCGTCACAACTGAACACGTTCAGGTATGGTGATGCCATGACACCGGACGGGCGGGACACGAAAGGCGAGCGGACCCGCGCGCGCGTCGTCGAGGCAGCGCTCGCGACGCTCGCGGAGGACGGATATGCGGCTGCCTCCATGCGGCGCATCGCACAGCGCGCGGGCGTCGCGCCCGGCACGATCTACCTCTACGTGCCCTCGAAGGCGCACCTCGTGCACCTCGTCTACGACGCCGTCACCGAGCGCATCGTCGAGCGGCTCGCCAGCGAGCTCGGCACGACGCGTGCGTTCGCCCGCCGCCTCGACGCGGCGATGACGATCGTGCTCGACGAGATCGCTCCGCACCACGCCGTCGCGGTCGAGATGCTCGGCGCATCCCTCGACCCCGCCTCCCCCACGAGCCCGTTCGGCGACGCGAGCGCCGAGACGCGCGACCGCATGATCGCGGCCCTCGGCACCGTCGTCGCCGGCTCCGACCTGCGCGCCGACGCCGAGGTGCTCGAGGCCCTGCCCGAGCTGCTCTGGGCCGCCGTCATGGCCGTGATGCTCGCGTGGTCGATGGATCGCAGCGACGACCAGCGCCGCACCAGGGCCCTCGTGGCCGAGGTCGTGCCGCTCGTCGACGACCTCGCCCGCGCGAGCCGCCTGCCGGTGCTGCGCGGCCAGGCCCGCCGCGTGCTGGCGCTCGCGCGCATGGCGAGGGAGCTCGGCGATGCGTGAGCACGACGGAGGCTTGCGTTGGATCGAGGATCCGGCGCTCGCCCTGCTGGGGCTCGCGGTCGGCCTCGACCCGCGCAGGAACCAGTGCACCGTGCTCGACGTCGCGGTGGGCTGGGTCGTCGCGATCATGTCGCTCGCGGTCACCGCCATCGTCACGACGATCGCGCCGCTCGGCGTCGCGAGCGAGTTCGCCGTCGAGTCGCTCGGCGGCGCCGGGCTCACGGCGATGTTCGCGGTGGTCATCGGCGGCGTGCCGCTGACGATCTACGGCGTGCCCGCCGCCGTCGCGCTGGCGGTGCTGCTCTCGGTGCTGCGCATGCGATGGGAGGTCGTGCACCTCGCGTGCTTCGCAGCGCTCGGCGCCATCGTCGCGTGGCCAGCGGCGTCGTTGGTCGACAGGCCGATCCTGGAGGTGCTGCCGTACGCGATCGTCGCAGCCGTCGTGGGTCGCCTCGCCGGCAAGCGCTTCGCGATCGCTCGCGACGGCGCGCTGCGCGAGCGCCTCGTCGCGCGAGGCGACGCCCCGTGAGCGGCCGCGCGCGCGACGACGCGTGGCACGAGGATGCGTACGACCGCGACGACGTCCATCCCGAGACCACGCACGCCGACCTCGCCGAGCGCTACGGCTGGCCGGATCCGCGCCGCAACGAATGGACGCCGTCGGACATCGGCGTCGGCTGGGTGGCAGCGCTCATGGCGCTCGCCGTCGTCGCGCTCGTGCACGGGGTCGTCCGCGGCGATCCTGGCGGGGGTGTCGCATGGGCGGTGATCATGATCGTCGCGGGCGGCTGCGTGCTCACGATCTTCGGCATCCCCGTCGCGATCGGTCTCTCGATGCTGCTGCGACGGGTGCGCTGCGAGCCCGTGCATCTCGCAGCGTTCCTCGCCGCCGGACTGCTCGGCGCGTGGCTGCTCGGCACGATCTTCGGCGGCCTCGGCATGTTCACGTTCACGGCACCGTACGCGGTCGCCGCCTCGCTCACGGGCAGGATCGTCGCGAAGCTCTGGGCGGTGCGCCGCATCGACAGAGCACTCGGCCCGACCGATCCGGCGGCGTCGTCGTGAGCCGACGCGCGACGGTGGCCACGGCGCGCCGCCGACCGTGTACCGTTGAGAGGTCGCGCAGCCTGGCTGCGCAGCGCCGGGGGTGTAGCTCAATGGTAGAGCTCCAGTCTTCCAAACTGGTGGCGCGGGTTCGATTCCCGTCACCCCCTCCGAATGGCCGCGCGAGTGCCGCGCTGGCCCTGCCTCAAGCGAGACCCGCCACCGTGTCCTCGGGCGTCTCCTCGGCCTCGTCCTGCCAGCGACGTGCGCTCAGCCAGTTGCCGATGGCGCGCACGCCGAACGCGAGCACCAGGAAGCCGACGACCATCGCGAGGCACAGCAGCGCGACGCCGCCGTAGCCGCCCGATGCGGCGGGGTTGAAGAACGGGTACGGGTAGAAGCCGTCGATGGCGCCACGCACGACCGAGAAGATCGCGTAGAACGCGGGCCAGATCATCCACCAGCCGACGACCGACAGCGGCAGGCGTCGACGCGGCGGCCAGAGGATCCAGTCGACGATGCCGAGGACCGGCAGCAGGAAGTGCATGATGCCGTTGACCCACGGCAGCAGGTCGCCCAGGTCGGCGTCGGTGAGCAGCGTGTTGAAGACGAGCCCGACGAACGCGATGTACACGACGATGCCGCCGCGGATGGCGACGTCGGTCGACGACGGGTCGGTGCGTCCGTTGATGAGGCGGATGGCGCTCACGACGAACACCACCGAGATCATGATGTTGCTGAGGTTCGTGAAGTACACGAAGAAGTTCACGACGCTGTAGCCGGCCGGGATGTGGATCGCGAAGAGCTGGTACAGCATCGCGAACATCGAGAGGGTGGCACCGCCGAGGCGCAGGACGATGGCGAGCGTGCGCGAGGTGGAGCTCGCGGCGGCATGGGACGTCATGGGGGAACCATAGCCCGCGGATGCGTCGATCCCGTGACGGACGCGTGCAGCGGATGAACGATCTTCGACCGCGGGCGTCAGCGCTCGTCGAGCACCGCGCTCAGTGGCGCAGGCACCTCGTCTGGCGCCAGCGCGTCGACGAGCAGCGCCGCGTAGCGCGCCTTGTTGCCGCTGCGTCCACCGAGGAAGCGGCGCAGCTGGTCGACGGTCGAGCGATCGCGCTGCGCGGGCTGCCGCTGCAGCGTGCCGAAGCTCTCCCGCTCCCCCGCCGCATCCAGCACCGCGAGCACCCGCTCGACGCCGAGCGCCCGGATGACCTCGTCCTCGAGGTCGCGATCGCACACGTGCACGACGTCGACCCACGGCGCGACGACATCATGCTCGTTGGCGTCGACGAGCGCGACGAGCCGCTCGCCGGGTGCCGACGACCGCAGCTCGGCCGTCACGCGGCGCGCGGCGTGCGCGCCACCCAGCACGACGACGCGCGGCATCGGCCGCCCGAGCAGGCTCGCAGCCGCCTCGAGCGCGACGTGGTCGCTCTCGCCCTCGACGAGCACGACCGTCACGGCAGGCTCGATCGCGTCAGAGCGCCCGGTCGCGCGCGATGCGCTGGAACGCGAGCGCCGAGTCCTTGAGCGTGCGCTGCTGCGTCTCGTAGTCGACCCGCACGAGGCCGAAGCGCTTGTGATAGCCCCACGCCCACTCGTAGTTGTCCATCATCGACCAGTAGAAGTAGCCCTCGACGGGCACGCCGGCGTCGACCGCGTCGAGGATCGCGCCGAGGTGCGCCTCGAGGAACTGCACGCGCTCGCCGTCGTGCACCGCGCCGTCCTCGGCCACGACGTCGTCGTACGCGGCACCGTTCTCGGTGACCCACAGGTCGACGAGCGCGGGGCCGGCGTACTCCTCGTGCACGCGCTGCAGCAGGCGCGTGAGCCCCTCGGGCTGCACCTCCCAGCCCATCGACGTCACGGGCAGGCCGCGCGGATGCGCATGCACGCCATCCGCCGCCGGATACGGCGAGCCCACCTCGCGCGACGTCGGCGCATCCTGCTCGAGCGGCACGGCAGGCGGCTCGTACGAGACGGCGTCGCCGTGGTAGTAGTTCACGCCCAGCAGATCGATCGGCGCGGAGATCGAGCCGAGATCGTTGGGCTGGATCGCGTCGGCGAGGCCGAGGTGGCCGACGTCCTCCATGAGGTCGTCGGGGTAGGCGCCACGGAAGATCGGGTCGAGGAAGAACCGGTTGAACTGGCCGTCGATGCGGCGGGCCGCGTCGCGGTCGCGCTCGCTCGACGGGTCGACGGGATCGGCGACCGTGAGGTTGAGCGTCACGCCCACCCACGCGTCGGGGGCGGAGCCGCGGATGACGTCGACGCCGAGGCCGTGCGCCAGCAGCAGGTGGTGGCCGGCGACGAGGCCGTCGCGCACGCTGCGGCGGCCGGGCGCGTGCGCCCCCGCCGTGTAGGAGAGGAACGACGAGCACCACGGCTCGTTGAGCGTCGTGATGGTGGGCACGCGGTCGCCGACGGCCTCCACGACGCTCGTCGCGTACTCGACGAAGCGCTCGACGGTGTCGCGCGAGGTCCAGCCGCCCTTCGCCTCGAGCGCCTGCGGCAGGTCCCAGTGGTACAGCGTGAGCCACGGCGCGATGTCGTGCTCGAGCAGCTCGTCGACGAGGCGGCGGTAGAAGTCGAGGCCCTCCTCGTTGACGTCGCCGCCGTCGGGGCGCACGCGCGACCAGCTCGTCGAGAAGCGGTACGACTGCACGCCCATGTCGGCCATGAGCCGCACGTCGTCGCGGTACCGGTGGTAGTGGTCGCACGCGACCGCGCCGTCGTGGCCGTCGATCACGGCGCCCGGCACGCGGGCGAACGCATCCCAGATCGAGTCGGTGCGACCACCCTCGGTCGCAGCCCCCTCGATCTGATAGGCCGCCGTGGCGACGCCGAGCGTGAAGTCCTCAGGAAGCTGACGCACGCGCTCAGGCTACCCACCTATCGTGGAGGCGGGCAGTCGCGCATCGCGACGGCCCACGAACGTCTGGAGCATGTGAGCGTGAGCACCCGCCCGTCCGCCGGCAGCCGGCTCGCAGGACTCGGCATCGTCGCCGTCGCCGTGGGCCTCATCGTCGCGTGCGTGCCCGCGCCCGTCGTCGCGCCGAGCGACCCCGACATCCCCGGCGCGTCGTCGACGCCCGCGTTCCCGAACCTCACGAACCCGCCGACGACCGCGGGCCCGAGCATCCCGCCCGTGCCCACGACCGCGCCCGGCGAGTTCACGTACGGCGACACCATCACGATCCACACCGATCAGGGCACGACGTGGGAGATCACGCCGCTGCAGTCGATCGACCCCGCCGACTCGATCGTGCAGGCGAACGGCTACCAGCCGACGCAGGGGCAGCGCGCCGTGATCCTCGAGCTCACGATCCGCAACGTCGGCGTCGTCACGACGCACCCGTACTACGACATGGCGTTCGCGTACCAGCCCGACAACGCGCCCCGGTACGACCAGAACTCGGGCGCGCTCATCGCGGCGCCCGACGACCTCGGCTACTACCCCGAGATCTTCATCGGCGAGTCGGTGACGGCCGAGATCGTCGTGCAGGTGCCCGAGAACGCGCCGGAGGGCTCGTGGGTCATCGGCGACGGCACGAGCGAGTACCGCTTCCGCTGACCCGGCGGACGCTGCCTAGAGCTGGCAGGCGGTCATGACTGGCAGCCGGGGCACCAGTACAGCTTGCGCTGCTGCATGACCTCGAGCGCGACGGTCGTGCCGCAGCGCAGGCACGGGAGCCCCTCGCGCTTGTAGACCCAGTGCCGGTCGGCGCGGCTCGCCATCGCGAGCTCGAGGCGCTTGCCGCGCAGGCCGTCGATCGTGAGCATCTGCCCCGTCTCGACGCCGATGCGCAGCAGCCGCACCCAGTCCTTCCAGAGCCCGCGCAGCTCGTCGCCGTCGAGCGACTGCCCGGTGCGGTGCGGCGAGATGCGGGCGCGGAAGAGCAGCTCGGCGCGGTAGACGTTGCCGATGCCGGCGACGACCGCCTGGTCCATGAGCAGCTGCCCGATGGGCTGGCGCGAGCGGCCGGCGCGCTCGACGAAGCGTCGCTCGGCGGCGGCCTTCGTCTCGAAGAGCGCCTCGGGGTCGGGGCCGAGGCGCTGGGCGACGGCCTCGACCTCGTCGGGATCGAGCACCTCGCACACCGTCGGGCCGCGCAGGTCGGCGACGGCCGTGGCGGTGAGGATGCGTACGCGCACCGCCCCGACGGGCGGGGGCGGGAACTCGTCGACCTCGAGCGTCGACTCGGACTCCCCCATCCGCAGCCTCGCGAGCCGCGGGGCGCCGATCGACGAGAGCGAGTGCTCGAACCCACCGTCGGCGACCGTGCCGCGCATGCCGGTCTGGCCGGCGCGGCCGCCTGCGGACCGCAGCGTGGCGTCCTCGGCGATGCGGCCCGCGAAGTCCCACGCGCCGTAGATGCCGAGGTGCACGTGCAGCCAGCGACCGTCGAAGTCGAGCAGCAGGTGCTTGCCGATCGCGCGCGACGCCGTCATGGTGCGGCCGTCGAGCGATGCTGCGCCGTCGGCGAAGCGCCCCTGCGGCGACGACAGCGCGCACGCGTCGCCGACGAAGTTCGCGTCGAACTGCCGCGCGATGCGGTGGACGGAATGGCCCTCGGGCATGCTGCGTGCGGCCCGGCGTCAGTCGAGCAGGCCGGCGATGCGGCCCGTCGTCTCGTACTCGGCGAGCTGCGCGATGCGCCGCGCGTGCCGCTCGACGCCCGGGAAGGGCGTCGCGATGAACCGGTCGATGAGCGCGAGCATCTCGGCCTCGTCGTGCTGGCGGGCGCCGATCGCGATGACGTTCGCGTCGTTGTGCTCGCGGGCGAGCTCGGCCGTGGGAACGTTCCACACGAGCGCAGCGCGCACGCCCTCGACCTTGTTCGCGGCGATCTGCTCGCCGTTGCCCGAGCCGCCGAAGACGACGCCGAGCGCCTCGACGCCCGCGCGCTGGTCGGCGACGACCGCCTGTGCGGCGGCGATGCAGAACGACGGGTAGTCGTCGTCGCCGTCGTATGCCGTGGGGCCGTGGTCGAGCACCTCGTGACCGGCGGCCTGCAGGTGGGCGACGAGGGTCTTCGAGTACTCGAATCCCGCGTGGTCGGTGGCGACGTGGATCCTCACTGCGCCCCCCTCACCGTGCACCCTCATGCAGAAGCGGGCCGACGGTGCGCGAGCGCTTCAGCTCGAAGAAGCCGGGCACGCTCGCCGCGGCCACGATGCCGTCGAAGAGGCGCAGCGCCTCGTCGCCGGTCGGCGCGGGGCTCACGACGGGACCGAAGAACGCGACGCCGTCGACCGACACGACGGGGGTGCCCACGTCGTCGCCCACGAGGTCGATGGCCTCCTGGTGGCTCGCGCGCAGCTGCGCGTCGTACGCATCCGTCTCCTCGGCGAGCGCCGGGTCGAGGCCGACCTCGGCGAGCGCCTCGACGACGATCGCGTCGAAGTCGCGCTGCTCGCCGGGATGGATGCGCGAGCCGAGCGCGTCGTAGAGGGGCTTCACGACCTGCTCGCCCGCGGTCTCGCGGGCGGCGATCACGAGCCGCGTGAGGCGCAGCGAGCGCGGCATGCGCCTCGCGTACTCCTCGGGGAGATCACGACCCTCGTTGAGGATCGCGAGGGACATGACGCGCCAGTCGACGTCGAATCCTCGCGTGCCGGCCACCTCGCCGAGCCACCGCGACGTCATCCACGCCCACGGGCACGTGGGATCGAACCACATGCGTACCTGAGTCACAGGGCAAGCGTATCCGCGCGACTACGCTGGCAAGCACGCCCACGAAGCAATGGAGGACGAGCGTGCCCGGAGAGAACCTCACCCGCCAGGAGGCCCAGGAGCGCGCCGCGCTCGTCGCCGTGCAGTCGTACGACGTGGCCCTCGACCTCACGACCGGCGACGAGGTGTTCCGCTCGACGACCACCGTGCGCTTCCAGGCGCACACCCCGGGCGCGTCGACGTTCATCGACCACATCGCCCGGGAGGTGCTCTCGGTGACGTTCAACGGCGTCGAGCTCGACGTCGCGTCGGTGGTGGACGGCCCGCGCATCGCGCTCGCCGACCTGCAGGCCGAGAACGAGCTCACCGTCGTCTCCGACGCGCTCTACGTCAACACGGGCGAGGGGCTGCACCGCTTCGTCGACCCCGTCGACGGCGAGGTCTACCTCTACTCGCAGTTCGAGGTGCCCGACTCGCGCCGCGTCTTCACGGTGTTCGAGCAGCCCGACCTCAAGGCCGAGTTCACGTTCACGATCACGGCGCCCGCGCGCTGGCAGGTCGTCTCGAACCAGCCGACGCCCGAGCCGACGATCGACGGCGAGACCGGCACGTGGCGCTTCGGCGCGACGCCCCGCATCTCCTCCTACATCACGGCGCTCGTCGCCGGCCCCTACTGGGTCACGCGCGACTCGCTCACGAGCGCATCCGGCCAGGACATCCCGCTCGGCATCTTCTGCCGTGCCTCCCTCGCCGAGCACATGGACGCCGACGCGATCTTCGCGACGACGAAGGCGGGCTTCGCGTTCTACGAGGAGCACTTCCAGACGCCGTACCCGTTCGACAAGTACGACCAGCTCTTCGTGCCCGAGTTCAACGCCGGCGCCATGGAGAACGCGGGCTGCGTGACCTTCACCGAGGCGTACGTGTTCCGCTCCAAGGTGACCGACGCCATCCGCGAGCGTCGCGTCGTCACGATCCTGCACGAGCTGGCCCACATGTGGTTCGGCGACCTCGTGACGATGCGCTGGTGGAACGACCTGTGGCTCAACGAGTCGTTCGCCGAGTGGGCGTCGACGCTCGCGACCGCCGAGGCGACCGAGTGGACCCACGCCTGGACGACGTTCCAGGCCATGGAGAAGACCTGGGCGTACCGCCAGGACCAGCTGCCCTCGACGCACCCGATCGTCGCCGAGATCCGCGACCTCGAGGACGTGCAGGTCAACTTCGACGGCATCACGTACGCCAAGGGCGGCTCGGTGCTGAAGCAGCTCGTGGCCTGGGTGGGCCTGGAAGCGTTCATGCGCGGCCTCGCCGAGTACTTCCGCAAGCACTCGTACGGCAACACCGACCTGTCGGACCTGCTCGTCGAGCTCGAGGCGGCGAGCGGCCGCGAGCTGTCGGGCTGGGCGTCGCAGTGGCTCGAGACGGCGGGCGTCAACACGCTGCGCCCCGAGCTCGAGACGACGCAGGACGGCATCATCACGTCGTTCGCGATCGCGCAGACCGCGACGGCCGACTACCCGACGCTGCGCCCGCACCGCATCGCCGTGGGCTTCTACGCCGAGCGCAAGGGCAAGCTGCAGCGCGTGCACCGCGTCGAGCTCGACATCGACGGCGCCTCGACGGCCGTGCCGCAGCTCGTCGGCCACCAGCGCCCCGACCTCGTGCTCATCAACGACGACGACCTCGCGTACGCGAAGATCCGCCTCGACGAGCAGTCGACGAAGGTCGCGCTCGCGGGCCTGTCGAAGATCGAGGACCCGCTGGCGCGCGCCCTCGTGTGGGGTGCCGCGTGGGATGCGACGCGTGACGGCGAGACGCCGGCGAGCGACTACGTCGAGCTCGTGCTCGCGAACATCGGCGCCGAGACCGAGTCGACGACCGTGCGCCTCGCGCTCGCGCAGCTCGCGCAGTCGGTGCGCACGTACGTCGCCCCCGAGCGTCGCGCGGGCCTCATCGAGACGACGGGCGACCGCCTGTGGGAGCTCGCGAACGCCGCGAAGGCCGGCTCCGACCTGCAGCTGCAGCTCGTGCAGGCGTTCGCAGGGCTCGCGTCGTCGGCGAGCCACGTCGCCGCGCTGCAGGGGCTGCTCGACGGCTCCGTCGCGCTCAAGGGCCTCGAGGTCGACGCCGACCTGCGCTGGCAGATCCTCGACGGCGTCGTGCTGAACGGCGCCGCGGGCGACGCCGAGATCGACGCGCTGCTCGCGACCGACGACACGGCGACGGGTCGCCAGTTCGCCGCGCGTGCACGGGCGACGATCCCCACGGCCGAGGCCAAGGAGCGCGCGTTCGCGTCGGTCGCCGACGCCGCGGGCGCCTCGAACCTCATCGTGCGCTACACGGGCATGGGTCTGCAGCACGTCAACGACCCCGCCGATCTCGCGACGCTCATCGAGCGGTACCACGCGGCGCTCATCCCGATCTGGGAGTCGCGCACGTACCAGATCGCCGAGGGCCTCATCGTGGGCCTCTACCCGTCGGTCGTCGCGACCGAGGAGCTCGCCGCCGCCACGCGCCAGTGGCTCGCCGAGCACCAGGACGTGCCCGCGCTGCGCCGCCTCGTGCAGGAGCAGCTCGCCGGCGTCGAGCGCGCGCTGCGCGTACAGGAGCGAGACCGGGTCTGATGACGGCATCGCTCGCGCTGGCCGCGAACCCCGACTCGCCGAGCGACCTGCTGGGCCTCGCCCAGCAGGCGCTCGGCGTGTGGTGGCAGCTCGTCGCGATCGTCGTCGTGCTGCTGCTCGCGCCGCTCGCGTGGTGGATCGTGCGGAGCGCGATCGACCGCGTCGTGAAGAACATCGTCTCGGGCGCGAAGCGGAAGGCATCGGTCGCCGACACCGAGGCGCTGCAGCGTTCGCCGCTGTACCACGTGCGCATCGTGCAGCGCACGAAGGCCATGGGTGGCGTGCTGCGCACCGTCGCAGCGTGGGTCATCGTGATCGTGACGATCATCGCGATCCTGTCGCTGCTGGGCATCTCGGGCTCCGCGCTCATCACCGCCGCCGGCCTCTTCGCCGCCGCGCTGGGCATCGGCGCGCAGAACGTCGTGAAGGACGTGCTCACGGGCCTGCTCATGGTGCTCGAGGATCAGCTGGGCATCGGCGACATCGTCGACCTCGGCATGGCGACGGGCGTCGTCGAGCAGGTGGGCATCCGCGTCACGCAGGTGCGCGACGTCAACGGCACGCTCTGGTACGTGCGCAACGGCGAGGTGAACCGCGTCGGCAACATGTCGCAGGGCTGGGCCCGCGTCGTCGTCGACCTCGGCATCCCGTACGAGGCTGACGTCGACGGTGCGCAGGAGCGCATCCTGCGCACGGCGCGGAGCCTCGCCGAGGAGCCGAAGTGGACGGCGAGCGTCATCGGCGACCCCGAGCTGTGGGGCATCGAGTCGGTGTCGGCCGACGTCATCGTCGTGCGCGTGACGATGAAGGTGAAGACGGCGTCGCGCGACGACGTCGCTCGCGAGCTGCGCGCGCGTCTCACGCGCGACCTGCGCGCCGCCGGCATCCCGCTCCCCTCCCTCGAGCAGGTCGTGCTCGAGGGCATGGAGGGTGCGGCGAGCGTCTCGGGCGCCCGCCCGCCGCGCACCGCCGAGCTGCCGAGGCAGGACTGACGTGACGTTCTACGAGCAGGTCGGCGGACGCGCGTTCTTCGAGCGACTCGTCGACGCGTTCTACGAGGGCGTGTGGACCGACGAGCTGCTGCGGCCCATGTACCCGCAGGATGACTACGACGGGGCGAAGGAGCGGCTGACGGGCTTCCTCGAGCAGTACTGGGGAGGCCCCGGCACGTACTCGCAGGAGCGCGGGCATCCGCGTCTGCGCATGCGCCACGCGCCCTTCCCCATCGGCCCCGAGGCGCGCGACCGCTGGCTGCACCACATGCGTGCGGCCGTCGACGTCGCGGGCCCGCCGCCGCTGCTGCGCGAGGAGCTGCTCGACTACCTCGACCGTGCGGCCCACGCGATGGTGAACCGCAACCCCGCGTTCCGCGCCGACCCGCCCGCGACCCTCTAGGAGCCTGCCGTGCCGCACAGCGACGTGCTCGTCATCGGCGCCGGCCTCGCCGGCCTCGTCGTCGCGCGCGAGGCCGTGCGCGCCGGCCGCACCGTCACGATCGTCGACCAGGAACCCGCCGCGTCGTTCGGCGGGCAGGCGTGGTGGTCGTTCGGCGGCGTCTTCCTCGTCGACTCGCCAGAGCAACGGCGCTTCGGCATCCGCGACTCGCTCGAGCTCGCGCGCGACGACTGGTTCCGCACCGCGGGCTTCGACGACGCGGGCGACGAGTGGGGTCGACAGTGGGCCGAGGCGTACCTGCAGTTCGCAGCGGGCGAGGCGCGGCCGTGGCTGCACGGCCTGGGCGTGCGGTTCTTCCCCGTCATCGGGCACGCGGAGCGCGGCGACGGCACACGCGGCAACTCCGTGCCGCGCTTCCACATCGTGTGGGGCTCGGGGCCGGGCGTCGTCGCGCCGTTCACGCGCGCCGTGCGCGACGGCGTGGATGCGGGACTCGTGACGATCCGCATGCGCCACCGCGTGGATGCGCTCACCGTCGACGGTGGCCGCGTGACGGGTGCGCGCGGCGCGGTGCTCGCGCCCGACGTCGCCGTGCGCGGCGAGTCGTCGAGCCGCGACGTCGTGGGCGAGTTCGCGCTCACGGCCGACCACGTCGTCGTCGCGACGGGCGGCACGGGCGGCGCGCTCGCCTCCGTCGCCCGCGACTGGCCCGAGCGCCTCGGCGCCATGCCGACCGCGCCGCTCGTCGGCGTGCCGGCGCACGTCGACGGCCGCGGCCTCGACGTGGCCGAGGCGGCCGGCGCCTCCGTGGTGCACCGCGACCGCATGTGGCACTACACCGAGGGCCTCGCCAACTGGGATCCCGTGTGGCCGCACCACGGCATCCGCATCCTGCCCGGCCCGTCGAGCCTGTGGGTCGACTCGGTCGGCGATCGCCTGCCCGCGCCGCTCTATCCCGGCTTCGACACGCTCTCGACGCTCGAGCACCTGCGGCACGGCGGCCACGAGCACTCGTGGTTCGTGCTCACCTCGACCATCCTGCGCAAGGAGATCGCGCTGTCGGGCTCCGAGCAGAACCCCGACTTCTCGGATCGCAGCCTGCGGCTCGTGCTCGACCGCATCCGCAACGGGTCGGTGGGCGTGCAGGGCTTCCTGCACCACGGCGAGGACGTCGTCGTCGCGCCCGACCTCGACGCGCTGCTCGACGGCATGCGCGCGCTCGAGCCCGGCCTCGACGCCGACCGCGTGCGCCGCGCCGTCGCGCAGCGCGACCGCGGCATCGACGCGCCGGGCACCGACCCGCAGATCGTGGCGATCGAGCGGGCGCGCGAGCTCGTGGGCGAGCGGATCATCCGCACGGCTCCCCCGCACCGGCTCACCGACGAGGGCCACGCGCCCATGGTCGCCTTCCGCCTGCGCACCGTCACGCGCAAGTCGCTCGGCGGCATCCTCACCGACCTCGACTCGCGCGTGCTCAGCGCCCGCGCCGACGGCACGACCGGGCCCATCCCCGGCCTCTACGCCGTCGGCGAGGCCGCGGGCTTCGGCGGCGGCGGCGTGCACGGCTACCGCTCGCTCGAGGGCACGTTCCTCGGCGGATGCCTGCACTCGGGCCTGCGGGCCGGGCGTGCGATCGTGCGGGAGGCTCGCGTCAGCTGATGCGCGGCAGCGCGTCGCCCGCGAACGCGAGCAGCACGTCGACGTAGCGGGCCGGGTCGCGGCGCGTCGTCTCGTCGACGAGCAGCGTGGAGTCGGCGCGCGCCGCCCAGCCGCCACCCAGCGGGAACGTCAGCACGTCGACCAGGCCGGCCTCCCACGCGAGCACCGTCGAGGGGATGTCGCGGCGCTCGGGCTGCTCGTCGAGCGGCACGTCGTCACGCTCGGCGGGCATGCTCGCCGTCCAGCGATGCAGGGCGTCGACGTCGACCCCCAGCGCCCGCAGCCGATCGTCACCGATCCCGAGACCGCGCACGCCGTACGGCATCTCGACGCCCGGCAGCCGCGTCGGCACGAGTGCGTCGCGCCAGGCCGTCAGCGCCCTGGGCGCCGCATCGAGCGGACGGTCCCCCACGACCACCCCGATCGGTGCCGGCACGAGCGCGGGGATGCCGAGGTCGATGCGCCACGCCTCCGCCACAGCGAGCGTCGCGAGCACCTGCGGCTCGGCGCGCGCGCTGCGCAGCACCATGTCGTGCGGCCACGGATTCGTGGGGTCGGGCACCAGCGAGCGCATCAGCGCACCAGCACGTCGCCGAGGCGCGTGGAGGCGCGCGTCCAGGCACCGACGCCCGTGACGGCGACGCGGTCGGTGCCGAGGAAGCCGAGGCCCTCGAGCGCCGCGCAGTGGCCGAGCGTGAGCGGGTGGCCGTCGAGGCCCTGGCTCCACACCGAGCGGCGCACCTTGCGCACCACGGCGTCGCCGGGACTCGCGGGCAGCTCGCGCTCCACGCGGGCGGCGGCGGCGCTCGCGCCGAGCCGCACGTCGTCGGCCGCGACGTCGCCGAGCGGCTGCCAGCCCGTTCGCGGCGCCGAGAGCGACGCCCAGGCCGGCAGGGTCGCCGCGGCCGGCACGTCGAGGTCCGCGCCCTCGCCCAGCGCATCCATCACGGCGTCGGCCGGCACGACGGCGTCGAACTCCGCCGCGTCGCGCATGCGCACGGCGCGCATGCCGAGGATCGTCGGGCCTGCGTCGAGCAGGCCGCTCGACACCGTGAGCGGCACGGTCACGAGCACGACGTCGCCGTGCGCCGTGAGCCGCACGCTCGTCTCGCCGAAGCGGCCGGCGCGGCCCAGCAGCGTGCGCACGTCGGCGCGAGCACGGTCGTCGACCGCCAGCAGGGAGGGCATGGCTCCAGCGTACGCGCGCGCGTCCTGGGCGCGCCCGCGCGCTGGCTAGGCTGGCAGCCGTGAGCGCCGCCCCCGAGATGCCCCCGCCTCCCCCGGCCGACCCCATGGCCCTGCTGCGCGAGACGCTCGACCTCGTCGACACCGGCGCCCGCACGAGCGAGGACATCTTCACGGGTCCCAGCCACTGGATGCCGCTCGGCCGCGTGTACGGCGGGCAGGTGATGGCGCAGGCCGTCGTCGCCGCGCAGCGCACCGTCGCCGACGACCGTCGCATCCACTCGGTGCACGGCTACTTCCTGCGCCCCGGCGACGTCGCACAGCCGATCACGTTCTCGGTCGACCGCATCCACGACGGCCGCTCGTTCGCCACGCGGCGCACGCAGGCCTACCAGGGCGGCGTGCCGATCCTGTCGATGATCGCGTCGTTCCAGGACGACGACGGCGGCGCCGAGTCGCAGTCGCCCATGCCGGAGGGCATGCCCGACCCCGAGTCGCTGCCGTCGGCGGCCGAGCTGCTCGGCGGCATCGACCACCCCGTCGCGCAGCACTGGTCGCGCGGGCGCCCGTTCGACATCCGCCACGTCGAGGGCCCCGTGTACCTGCACGACCGCGACCGCCCGCGCTCGGGCGTCGAGCACGTGTGGATCAGGGCGATCGGCCCGCTCGACGGCGACGACGCCATCCACCGCGCCGCCCTCGCCTACCTGTCGGACTACGCGATCCTCGAGCCGGTGCTGCGCCTGCACGGGTATGGCTGGTCGTCGCGCGACATCAAGGTCGCGAGCCTCGACCACGCCGTGTGGTGGCACCGCCCCGTGCGCGTCGACGAGTGGCTGCTCATGTCGCTCGAGGTGTCGTCGACCGGCGGCGGCCGCGGCCTGACGCTCGCGCGCGTGCACGCGCAGGACGGCACCCACGTCGCGACGATCGCGCAGGAGGGCATGGTGCGCCTGCCCGTCGAGGGGTGAGCGTGCCCGTCTCCCCCATCGACCCCGCCGTCGCGACCGCGACGATCGACGCTGCGCTGCCGCTGCGCACCGAGCGGCTCGTGCTGCGCCGGTTCACGACCGACGACCTCGATGCGTTCCGCGCGTACCAGTCCGACCCCGACACCGTGCGGTACCTGTGGCGGCCCATCCTCACGCCCGAGCAGATGGGCGCCCGGATGTCGGAGACGCCAGCGCTCGCGAAGGACGGCGACGCGTACGGCATCGCGATCGAGCACGACGGCACCCTGGTGGGCGAGACCGTCGTGAAGCTGACCGATGCCGCGGGCAGGCAGGCCGAGATCGGCTGGATCCTCGCGCCCGAGCACCGCGGCCGCGGCTACGCCGCCGAGGCCGGGCGCGCGGCGCTCGAGCTCGCGTGGGCGATCGGCGCGCACCGCGTCACCGCGGTGCTCGACCACGAGAACCAGTCGTCGGCGCGCATCGCCGAGCGCCTCGGCATGCGCCGCGAGGCCGTCATGGTCGACGACGGCGTCAACGGCTTCACGGGCGAGTACGGCTCGACCGAGATCTGGGCGGTGCTCGAGCGCGAGCGCTGAGCGCTACGCGATGTGCGTCACCACGCGACGCGCGACGATCCTCGGCACGCGGCCCGACAGTCCCGCGTACGCGAGCGTCCTGTCCTCCGGCCGCCGCACGTAGGGCCTCCCGTCCCGATCGACGACCGACGGCGTCGCCTGCGCCTCGAACGAGACGCCGACCGCGTAGGTGCGACCACCCTCGAGCTGCACGCGCACGCTGAGGTCGGAGAACGCGTGCGACCGACGTTGCACCGCGAACTCCCCCTGGCCGCTCGCCTGCTGCCGCAGGAGCGTGCGCGCACCGAACGGTCGCAGCAGCTCCCAGCTGCCGTCGACAGGGCTCACGAGCCACGCGAGCACGTACGCCGTGCATCGGTAGTGGAAGCTCGCCCACGGGCTCGCGCCCGCGCTCGGCAGGAACTGCCACCTCCACTCGCTCAGGGCCTCGATGCTCGCCGACAGCTCGTAGGTCGCGAGGGTGGTCGCGGGCCGCACGTAGGCGCCGACCCGGCCGAATCCGATCGTGTCTGCGTCGAGGCTCGACGCGTTGCTCCATCCGAACACCGCACCCGACTGCGCATCCCCGAAGCTCCCCGCCGACTGCCCACCGATGAGGTTCTTCGCCTGCCAGGCGTATCGGTGGTCGAGCTCCGGCGGCAGGATCCAATGCTCGCGGTAGTCGGCCCCGCCCGGGATGTACCAGGAGTCCGGCCACCGATACGAGCGCAGCGGCGCAGGGCGCAGCAGCGCCAACGTCTGCTTGCGGAGGCGGGTGACGGCCTCGACGTTCGACGGGTCGATCATCAGCTCGCGCTCGAGCTCCAGGTGGATGGCGTCGTCGGCGTCGACGAGGTCGACGGCGACCGCGTGGGCATCGACGTCGTGCGGCCCCTCGTGCGGTGCCGGCTCGTGCCGTGCGTGCGTTGGCGTGTCCTCGACCATGAGCCCGTCCTCATGTCGGGTCGGTCGGCGCGATGCGTCGAAGGTCCGCCCGGCGTGGTGTCACCCTGCCACCGGCGTACGGCGCCGTCGAGAGCGGGCTGCGCACGCGGCCGCCCTCGTCCCCCGACGGCGGTCGTACGACCGCGGCCGGCGGACCCCGCTAGTTCTGCGGGAAGCCCAGGTTCAGGCCGCCGTGGCTCGGGTCGAGCCAGCGGCTCGTCACGACCTTCTCGCGCGTGAAGAACTGGTAGCCGTGCGGGCCGTACGCCTTGCCCTGGCCGAAGATCGACGACTTCCAGCCGCCGAACGAGAAGTAGCCGACGGGCACGGGGATCGGCACGTTGACGCCGACCATGCCGACCTCGACCTCGTGCTGGAAGCGCCGCGCGGCGCCGCCGTCGTTCGTGAAGATCGCGGTGCCGTTGCCGTAGGGGTTCGACGCGATGAGGGCCATGCCCTCCTCGTACGACGCGACGCGCACGACCGACAGCACGGGGCCGAAGATCTCGTCGCGGTAGACGGCCGATGACGGCTCGACGTGGTCGACGAGCGTCGGGCCCAGCCAGAAGCCGTCGGGCTCGCCGTCGAACTCCGCCTCGCGGCCGTCGACGACGAGCGTCGCGCCGTCGGCCGTCGCGACGTCGAGGTAGCCGGCGACCTTGTCGCGGTGCACCTGCGTGATGAGCGGGCCCATGTCGCACGACCGGCGACCGTCGCCCGTGCGGATGCCCGCCATCTTCGCGGCGATGCGCTCGACGAGCTCGTCGGCGATCGACTCGACCGCGACGACGACGGAGATCGCCATGCAGCGCTCGCCCGCCGAGCCGAAGCCCGCGTTCACCGCGGCGTCGGCCGTGAGGTCGAGGTCGGCGTCCGGCAGCACGAGCATGTGGTTCTTCGCGCCACCGAGGGCCTGCACGCGCTTGCCCTCGCGCGACGCCGTCTCGTAGACGTACTGCGCGATGGGCGTCGAGCCGACGAACGAGATCGCCGCGACGTCGGGATGCGTCAGCAGCGCATCCACCGCCTCCTTGTCGCCGTGCACGACGTTGAAGACTCCGTCAGGCAGCCCCGCCTCGCGGTACAGCTCGGCGATCAGCACGGCCGCAGACGGATCCTTCTCGCTCGGCTTCAGCACGACGGCGTTGCCCGCGGCGATCGCGACGGGCGCGAACCACAGCGGCACCATGGCCGGGAAGTTGAACGGCGAGATGATGCCGACGACGCCGAGCGGCTGGCGCAGCGAGTACACGTCGACGCCCGTCGACACGTTCTCGGTGAACTCGCCCTTCGTCAGCAGCGGGAACGCCGTCGCGAGCTCCACGACCTCGAGGCCGCGCGCGACCTCGCCGAGCGCATCCGACACGACCTTGCCGTGCTCGCTCGTGATGAGCTCCGCGATCTGCTGGCGACGTGCGGACACGAGCTCGCGGAACGCGAACATGACCTGCTGCCGCTTCGCGACCGACGTGTCGCGCCACTCGGCAGCCGCAGCCTTCGCCACTGCGACCGCCTCGCCCAGCTCGTCGGCCGACGCGAGCGGCACCTCGCGGATCTGCCTGCCGAGCGCCGGATCGAACACGGGCGCCGTGCGCCCACCCGTGGCGATGCGCGGCTCGCCCCCGATCCAATGCGGGATGGGCTCGATCGTCGTCGTCGACGCGGCCTGCTCGGCAGTCTGGGTCATCGCGGATCCTTCCGTCGGTGCTCGCCAGCGTAGTGGCCGCACCGACGCCGCGTAGCGGGTCTGCGTCGCCGCGTCAGCGCCGGAACGCGAGCGGCTCGCCCACGAAGGGCGCCCACGCGGCGCGCTCGTCGTCGGTGAGCCGGCGCGGCCGCCCCGAGTCGACGTCGACCATGACGAACGTCGACGCCGCCCGCACCGCGATGCGGCCCGCGGGCTCGTCGCGCACCTCGTAGCAGAGCTCGACGCTCGAGCCGCCGATGCGCGAGAACCACATCTCGACCTCGAGCGGCGCTCGCCGGTACGGCACGGGCGCGAGGTACTCGATGTGGTGGCTCGCGATCAGCGTGAGCGTGCCCGCGTCGAGGCCCGGGTCGAGGATCGCCGTCGGCGGCGCATCCTCGTCGCCCGTGCGGAAGAACGCGCGCACGCGCGCCTCCTCGAGGATCGTGAGCATCGTCGAGTTGTTGACGTGCTGGAACGCATCCTGGTCGCGCCACCGCATCGGCACGGCGACGCGCATGCGCGCACCGACGGGCTCGCCCATGTCAGTCGCGGGTGAGCTTGCGGTACGTCGAGCGGTGCGGCTTCGCAGCGTCGGGACCGAGGCGCTCGATCTTGTTCTCCTCGTACGCCTCGTAGTTGCCCTCGAACCAGTACCAGTTCGACGGGTCGTCGTCGGTGCCCTCGTAGGCGAGGATGTGCGTCGCCGTGCGGTCGAGGAACCACCGGTCGTGCGTCACGACGACCGCGCAGCCAGGGAACTCGAGCAGCGCGTTCTCGAGGCTGCCGAGGGTCTCGACGTCGAGGTCGTTGGTCGGCTCGTCGAGCAGCAGCAGGTTGCCGCCCTGCTTGAGCGTGAGCGCGAGGTTGAGGCGGTTGCGCTCGCCACCCGACAGCACGCCGGCCTTCTTCTGCTGGTCGGGGCCCTTGAAGCCGAAGCGCGACACGTACGCGCGGCTGGGGATCTCGGTCGCGCCGACCTGGATGAAGTCGAGCCCGTCGGACACGACCTCCCACAGCGTCTTCTGCGGGTCGAGGTTCGTACGGCCCTGGTCGACGTACGAGATCTTCACGGTCTCGCCGATCTTCAGGTCGCCGCCGTCGAGCGGCTCGAGGCCCACGATCGTCTTGAAGAGCGTCGACTTGCCGACGCCGTTCGGGCCGATGACGCCCACGATGCCGTTGCGCGGCAGCGAGAACGACAGGCCGTCGATGAGGATGCGGTCGTCGAAGCCCTTCTGCAGGCCCTTCGCCTCGAGCACGAGCGAGCCCAGTCGCGGGCCGACGGGGATCTGGATCTCCTCGAAGTCGAGCTTGCGCGTGCGCTCGGCCTCGGCAGCCATCTCCTCGTAGCGCGCGAGACGCGCCTTCGACTTGACCTGGCGGCCCTTGGCGTTGGAGCGCACCCACTCGAGCTCCTCCGAGAGGCGCTTCTGCAGCTTGGCGTCCTTCTTGCCCTGCACCTGCAGGCGCTCCTGCTTCTTCTCGAGGTACGTCGAGTAGTTGCCCTCGTAGGGGTAGAGGCGACCGCGGTCGACCTCGCAGATCCACGTCGCGACGTGGTCGAGGAAGTAGCGGTCGTGCGTGACGGCCATGACGGCGCCGGGGTACTTCGCGAGGTGCTGCTCGAGCCACTGCACGCTCTCGGCGTCGAGGTGGTTCGTGGGCTCGTCGAGCAGCAGGAGGTCGGGCTTCTCGAGCAGGAGCTTGCACAGCGCGACGCGGCGGCGCTCACCACCCGAGAGGTTCTCGATCGACCAGTCGCCGGGCGGGCAGCGCAGCGCATCCATCGCCTGCTCGAGCTGCGAGTCGAGGTCCCACGCGTCGGCGGCGTCGATCTCCTCCTGCAGCGTGCCCATCTCGGTCATGAGGGCGTCGAAGTCGGCGTCGGGGTTCGCCATCTCGGCGGAGATCTCGTTGAAGCGGTCGATCTTGCCGCGCATCTCGCCGAACGCCTCCTGGACGTTCTCGAGCACGGTCTTCGACTCGTCGAGCTCGGGCTCCTGCATGAGGATGCCGACGGAGTAGCCGGCCGAGAGCCTGGCCTCGCCGTTCGAGGGCTGGTCGAGCCCCGCGATGATCTTGAGGATCGTCGACTTTCCCGCACCATTGGGACCCACGACGCCGATCTTCGCGCCCGGCAGGATCGCCGTGGTCACGTCGTCGAGGATCACCTTGTCGCCCACCGTCTTGCGGGCGCGCACCATCGAGAACACGTACTCGGCCATGGTGTCGAGTCTACGGGCCCGCGAGGGGCTCGGATGCCGCGGCCGGGGTCGCGCGGGGATGCGTCAGGGCGTGAAGGGTGCGACGAGGCACGTGCCCGTGCCGAGCACCGGCACGATCGTCGACGTCGGTGCGCCGTGCCCGACCTGACCGAGCAGGCACTCCTGGTCGACGCGCACGGCGACGGTCATGAGCGCGACGGGGTTGCCCTGCACGTCGACGTCGTCGCTGCGCTCGATGGCGGCCTGGTCGAAGCCGGCGGCGACGAGCGCGGCGACGAGCGCCTCGCCATCGGGCTGGCCGGCGACGTCGTTCGCGGCGAGCACGTCGGCGAACTGCTGCTGCAGCGCGGCCGCTCCCGTGAGCTCCTCGGCGGGTGGTGCCGACTCGCTCGGCGCCGCGGAGGCGCTGGGCGACGGCGCCGGTGCAGCGTCGCCGCCGCATCCTGCGAGCGCGAGCACCGCGGCGATCCCGGTTGCGAGCAGTGCTGCCTGGCGACGCATCGCGCTCCCCCTGAGTCCGTGGCACGGCGCGGTCTCCCCGACGGCCGTGCGGTCGCGATGCGACCCGCGCCAGCCTATCGACGCCGCGCCGGGAGGACCCGCGCGCCGACGCGCCTGCCACGTCGGCGCGCGGGGGTCAGAAGGGCACGTCGTCGTCGACGCCGGCGAGCACCGGCTGGAGCGCGGCGGGCTCGACGTCGGTCGCGGACGCGGCAGCGCCGGGCGTCGCCCAGCCCTGCGCATCGACGGCCGGCGCGGCGGCGGCCGCTGGCGCGGCGACGCTCGCGGACTCCGACGCCGCGCGCGACGCGCGCTGGAACGCCGTCGTGCCCCACCTCAGCGAGTGGCCGATGGCGTCGGCCTCGATCTCGACGGTCGTCGCGGGGCGATCGTCGTCGCCCCACGTCGTGATGCGGAGCCTGCCCGTGACGAGCACGGGGTCGCCCTGCCGGATCGACTGCGCGACGTGCGCGGCGAGGTCGCCCCACACGGCGATGGAGTACCAGTTGGTGCCGGCGTCGGACCACTGGCCCGTCGACGGATCCTGCTTGCGCAGGGTGGATGCGACGCGCAGGTTCGCGACCTGGCGTCCGGACGGGATGGTGCGCAGCTGCGGCGTCGAGCCGGCGGTGCCCTCGATGGTGATGCGATCGGTCATGCGAGCACCATCGCGGTCGGCGCCGACGGTCGGGCGACGCCGCCGGGATGGCTGTGGAGAGGCGCCGGCTGTGGAGCCGCGATCGCCGCGCGCCGGCGCGGCATCGCACGCCGAGGCGTCCGTCAGCGCCGCACCGCGCGACGGTCGCGCTCGGCGTGTCGGTGGTCGCACCTACGTTCGAGGCATCCGGGGCCGGCCGGCGATCACGAAGGAGGCAGGGATGTCCACCACCACCGCGTATCTGCCCGCGCGCTTCGGCATCGCCATGGCGCAGGTCAACGAGTCGATGTGGCGCGTGTCGCGCGCGAGCGGCGACGTCGTCGGCCACATCGAGCGCCTGCCGGGCGCAGACGGCGATCGCTTCCGCGCGCGCCGGCTGCTGCCGCGGAGCCACCGGTACCTCTCGCTGGGCGAGTTCTGGTCGATCGACGACGCGATCGACTGCTTCCGGCAGGGCTGACGCCGCGGGCAGGGCTGACGCCGCGGGCAGGGCTGACGCCGCGGGCAGGGCTGACGTCTCGGGCAGCACGACGCCCGGCAGGGCGAGCCTGCCGGGCGTCGGTCGCCGGATGCGCCGGCTCGCTGGTCGCTACTGCTTGACCGCGGAGATCTCGACCTCGACCTTGACGTCGTCGCCGAGCATGAGGCCACCGGTCTCGAGCGTCGTGTTGAACGAGATGCCGTACTCGTCGCGGCTGATCGTGAACGTGGCCGTGGCGCCCACGCGCGGGTTGCCGAAGCCGTCGATGCCGAAGCCGCCGAGCTCGAGGGCGAGGGTGATCTCGCGCTCGATGCCGCGCAGCTGGATGACGCCGTCGACGAGGTACTCGCCGTCGACGACGCGGGCGCCCGTCGAGCGGAAGGTCCACTGCGGGTGCTCGTCGGTGGCGAAGAAGTCGCCCGAGCGCAGGTGCGCGTCGCGGTCGGCGTTGCGCGTGTTGATCGTCGCGGGGTCGACGTTCGCGGTCACCGTCGAGGCGGCCGGGTCGTCGGCGAGCACGATGGTGCCGTCGATGTGCTCGATGACGCCGCGCACCTTGGCGACGACGTGGCGCACCGAGAAGCTCACGGTCGAGTGGCTGGCGTCGATCGCGTACGTGCCTGCGACGTAGCCGGGGATCTGCGCGACGGTGATGGTGTCGGTCATGGTGACTCCTCGAGGGGGTTCGTGGTGGGAGCGGCGGCGAACGCGGGGCGCGCCGCCATCTGCTTCGAATTCGAACAACTCAGGATGCGGCGCATCCATTCCCGATCCGCGCGAAGAACTTCCGAGCGCGTGGCCGGGCGTGTCCGAGCCCGGACTCAGACCGGTGCGCCGGCGGCGCCGATCAGACCGGCTCGCCGGTCTCCGGGTCGAGGCCGGCCGTGCGGCGCCTGCGGTCGTCGAGCACGCGGCGCAGCACCCACACGGCGAGCACGGCGACGACGGCGACGATGACGACCCACTGCAGCACGTCGGCGTACGGCTCGACCGCGTGCCAGTTGCGGCCGAGCGTGAAGCCCGCCATGACGAAGATCGTGTTCCACACGCCCGAGCCGATCGTCGTGAGTGCGAGGAACTTCCAGATCGGCATGCGCTCGATGCCCGCTGGGATCGAGATGAGGCTGCGGAAGATCGGCAGCACGCGCCCGAGGAGCACGGCCTTGCCGCCGTGCTTGCGGAACCACGCCGTGGTCTTGTGCACGTCGTCGGCGCGCACGAGCGGCATCTTCTCGGCGACCCACACGACGCGGTCGTGGCCGAGGATGCGACCGACGAGGTAGAGCGCGAGGGCGCCGACGACCGAGCCGACCGTGGTCCAGATGAGCGCCTCCGCGAGCGAGAACCCGCCCTGCGCGGCCGTGAAGCCCGCGAGCGGCAGGATGACCTCGCTGGGGATGGGCGGGAAGAGGTTCTCGGCGGCGATCGCGACCGCCGCGCCGGGCGCACCGATGGTCTCCATGAGACCCACCGCCCACGCGGCGACGCCCGTGAGCTCGTCGGATGCGGCGGTCGAGGCGGCGGCGAGCGTCGTGATCAGCACGCGGCAACCCTAGGCGAGCGCCCTATGCGCAGGCCGAAGGGCACGCGCGGCGCGCGGCCACCGTGCATCGGCGACTCGTAGGATCGAGGCACTGCCCCCGTAGCTCAATGGATAGAGCATCGGCCTTCTAATCCGACGGTTGCGCGTTCGAGTCGCGCCGGGGGCGCATGACACGCAGCGGCATCTGCTTCGACATGGACGGCACCCTCGTCGACACCGAGCCCGTGTGGCACGCATCGCTCATGGCGATGTGCGCCGCGGAGGGCGTGGAGTGGACGCAGGCCGACTGCGATCGCTACGTGGGCAAGCCCATGGAGTGGTGGACGGCCGACATGCGCTCGCGCGGCATGCCGGGCAGCGACGCGGACCTGCGGGCGCGCGCCGTGGGCATGGTGGCGGATGCGGTCGGCGACGACGTGCCGTGGCTGCCCGGCGCGCACGAGCTGCTCGTGGCGCTCGCCGACGCCGGCATCCCCACGGCCCTCGTGACGAACGCCGCGCGCGCGAACGCCGACGCGCTCGTGCGCGCAGCGCCTGCGGGTTCGCTCGAGGTGGTCGTGACGAGCGACGACGTGACCGATCCGAAGCCGCACCCCGAGGCATACCTCACGGCGGCGGCGCTGCTCGGCGTCGACCCCGAGCGCTCGATCGGCGTCGAGGACTCGGGGCCCGGCTCGGCGGCGGTGGTCGCAGCGGGCATGACGCTGTGGTTCGTGCGCAGCCACTCCCCCGATCCGGGGTTCGCGCCGACGCACTCGGTCGCATCGCTCGCCGAGGTCACGGTCGACGACGTGCTCGCGGCGTTCGCAGCGCGCGACTGAGCACAGCCCCGCCGCTGTCGGTGGTCGCTGCGACGATGCGCGCATGAGCGCAGCGAGCCCGACCGCCGATCGCCCGACGATGCCCGAGGGCTACGGGCTGCCCGAGACGACCGAGGGCGTGCTGCCGTGGTCGGCGGTCGAGCAGCGGCTCGTCGCGTCGAAGCACTACTGGCTCGCGACCGTGCGGCCCGACGCGACGCCGCACGTCGTGCCCCGCTGGGGCGTGTGGGTCGACGGCGCGTTCTGGTACGACGGAGCGCCGACGACGCGGCATGCGCGCAACGCCGAGGCGAACCCGGCGGTCACCCTCACGCTCGAGTCGGGCACCGAGGTCGTGATCGTCGAGGGTCGGTCGACGGCGACGCGCGCCGATGCCGACGGGGTCGGCGCCCGGCTCGCCGCCGCGTTCGCGAAGTACCACGACGACGGCTACGCGCCCGAGGCGGATGCGTGGTCGGGCGACGATGGCGGTGGCCTGCGCGTCGTGACGCCGCACCGGGCGCTCGCATGGTTCGACTTCCCCAGGGACTGCACGCGGTTCCGGCTCGCAGGCGGCGACTAGGCTCGTCGACGTGCCTGCCGCTGACCGCATCGTCTGGATCGACTGCGAGATGACGGGCCTCGACCCGTCGATCGACGAGCTCGTCGAGGTCGCCGTCCTCGTGACCGACTTCGAGCTCGAGGTCATCGACCCGGGCATCGAGCTCGTCATCAAGGCGTCGGACGCCGCGATGGCGAACATGGACGACTTCGTGCGGAACATGCACGCGACGAGCGGCCTCGACCAGCTCATCCCGCACGGCATGGCGCTCGAGGAGGCCGAGACGCAGGTGCTCGAGTACATCCAGCGGTTCGTGCCGCTCGAGCGCTCGGCCCCGCTCGGCGGCAACACCATCGGCACCGACCGCACGTTCCTCGCGCGCTACATGCCGCGCGTCGACAAGCACCTGCACTACCGCTCGATCGACGTGTCGAGCATCAAGGAGCTGTCGCGTCGCTGGTACCCGCGCGCCTACTTCCAGTCGCCCGAGAAGGCGGGTGGCCACCGCGCGCTCGCCGACATCCTCGAGTCGGTGCGCGAGCTGCAGTACTACCGCAAGGCCGTGTTCACGCAGGACGACGTGACGAGCGAGTCGGCTCGTCAGGCCTCCGAGGAGGTCGTCGCGTCGTTCGCGGAGGCACTGTCATCGAAGGGCTCGGATCTGTCGTAGACTGTCCTGGTTGTTCCCGCGAGGGAGCGGCGCATGGTGGGTATAGCTCAGCTGGTAGAGCGCCTGGTTGTGGTCTAGGAGGCCGCGGGTTCAAGCCCCGTTACTCACCCCATTGCATGACCCCGTCGGACCGGTCGTCGACGCCCCGCCCGCAGCCACTCGGCTGCGGGCGTCGTTCGATCGAGACGGATCCCCATGGCGCTGCGCGCTCACCTTCGCATCCTCGTCGTCGCGACCGTGGTCGCCATCGCCGCGAGCGTGCTCGCCCCGTTCGCGCCAGCGCAGCCTGCCGAGGCGCACGAGGTGCAGCGCATCGCCGGCTCCAATCGCTACGCGACGGCCGTGCAGGTCTCGCAGCGCACCCCGTACGAGTCGCGCACGGTCTTCCTCGCGTCGGGCGAGGGCTTCGCCGACGCGTTGGCCGCCGGCCCCGTGGCGGCTGCAGAGCAGGCTCGCCTCCTGCTCACGGCGCGCGGCCACGTGCCGCAGGTCGTGCTCGAGGAGCTCGCGCGCCTCTCGCCCGTCACGCCCATCCCGATCGTGCTCGTCGGCGGCGAGGCATCGATCTCGGATGCGGTGCGGCAGCAGCTCGCGGATGCCGGCCACCAGGTCGACCGGATCGCTGGCGTGGACCGCGTCGACACGTCGATGCGGCTGCTCGACCGCCTGCGCAGCAGCGGCCCCGTGAGCGAGATCTGGGTCGTCTCGGGCTGGTCGTTCGCCGACGCCCTCGTCGCAGGCTCCGTCGCCGGCCGCAACCGGGGCGCGATCGTGCTGAGCTATCACGGCTCGTCGGAGGCGGATCTGCTCCGATGGATCGATCGCGTGCGGCCCGCCTATCAGGGGATCGGCGTGAACATCGCCGGCGGTTGGCCGTCGGTGTCGCAGGCGGCGGCGGACTGGATCCGCGGCACGGGCGCCGCGGGCGTCTGGCGGTACGCGGGCGAGAACCGGTACGACACCGCGCGACGGATCCACGATCAGTTCTCCCAGCAGACGTGGAACGGCACGATGCTGCTCGCGACGGGCGAGTCCTTCCCCGACGCGATGGCCGCATCCGTGCTCGCCGCGTACGGCCACACGCCGCTCTACCTCGCCCCGCGTGCGTGCAACACCGAGGTCGCGGCGATGCTGCGCACCGAGCGCGACGAGCGAGCGATCCACACGGTCTTCGCCCTGGGCGACGACTCCGCGCTCGGGCTGCACGCCACGGCGATGCTCGACTGCCCGATCCTCGCGCCGGCGCCGAGCCCGATCCGCCCGCGTCCCTGACGCGACGGCGCCCGCAGGAGACCGACCGGCGTCGCGACGCGCACCCATGCATCCGCCATGCATCGGCGATGCAGTCTGCGTAGGGCATACGCAGTCGCGTACCGTGGAGCCATCGGCTCGGCGGGGATCGGATCGGTGCAACCGACCGGCGGGAGCCCACGGATGACGATCGCACTCGACGGCCTCGGGCCCGTCCGCACGACGAAGGCCAGCGGCGCTGCCCGCGGCCCGTCCACGTTCTCGTCGCTGCGCGCCAGCGTGCAGGATCGCGGCCTGCTGAACCGCACCCGAACGTTCTACGTGCTGCTGTGCGCCGGCCTCGGCCTCGCGCTCGTCGGCCTCGGCGTCGCGTTCGTGCTGCTGGGCGACTCCTGGTGGCAGCTCGCGGTCGCCGGCGCGCTCGGCATCCTGCTGACGCAGTTCGCGTTCCTCGGCCACGAGGCCTCGCACCGCCAGATCCTCGCGTCGGGTCCCGCGAACGACCGCCTCGGCCGCGTGCTCGCCGTCGGCATCGTCGGCATCAGCTACGCCTGGTGGATGACGAAGCACACGCGCCACCACGCGAACCCGAACCGACGCGGTCACGACCCCGACGTCGAGTGGGACACCGTCTCGTTCCTGCCCGAGGACGCCGCACGCCAGACCGGCTTCCTCGCAGCGCTCACGCGCAGGCAGGGTGCGCTGTTCTTCCCGCTGCTGACCCTCGAGGGCGCCAACCTGCACTTCCGCGGCCTGCAGCTGCTGGTGTCGCGCGAGCCCGTGACGGGCCGCTGGATCGAGCTCGGCATGATGGCGGCGCGCTGGGCGCTGTACCTCGGCGCCCTGTTCACGATGCTGCCGATCGGCATGGCGTTCGCGTTCCTCGGGGTGCAGCTGGCCGTGTTCGGCGTCTACATGGGCGCGTCGTTCGCGCCGAACCACAAGGGCATGCCGCTCGTGGGCGCCGACGAGCGTCTCGACTTCCTCACGAAGCAGGTGCGCACCTCGCGCGACATCCGCGGCGGCTGGTGGGCCACGGCCCTGTTCGGCGGCCTCAACCACCAGGTCGTGCACCACCTCTTCCCGAGCATGCCCCGCCCGCACCTGGCGAAGACGCGCGACCTCGTGCGCGCGCACTGCAAGACGCACGGCATCCCGTACACCGAGGCGAACCTCGTCGAGTCGTACGCCATCGTCATCCGCTACCTCAACGAGGTCGGCCTGCAGGCGCGCGACCCGTTCGACTGCCCGCTCGTGCAGCGGTTCCGTCGCCGCTGACGCGGCGCGCTGCGCAGCCGGGTAGCGTGACGGGGATGCCGATGCCCTACCCGATCAGCCCCGAGGAGTTCGAGGCGATCGTCACCGACGAGCTCGACGAGCTGCCCGACGACATGGTCGACGGGCTGGACAACGTCGTGTTCCTCGTCGAGGACCGCTACGAGACGGAGGACCTGCTCGGCATCTACGAGGGTGTCGCGATCACCGAGCGCGGCACCTACGGCTTCGGCGAGCTGCCCGACCGCATCGTCGTGTTCCGCGAGGCGCACCTCGAGCGGTGCTCGACGATGGACGAGCTGCGCGACGAGGTGCACACGACGCTCGTGCACGAGATCGCGCACTTCTACGGCATCGACGACGACGAGCTGCACCGGCTCGGCTGGGCCTGAGCGGCTCGGGCGCTACTCCCCCGGCAGCACGACCCCGAGCTGCGCGCGCACGTCGTCCATGATGCGCATGACGCGCAGGGTCTCGCTCCACGGCAGCTCGGGCGTCTCCTGCTCCCCCGCCGCGATCGCTCGGGCGAGGGCGACGGCCTCGTAGCGCAGGCCGTGCTCGCGCTCCTCGGGCTCGTACGTGTCGAGCACGTCGCCGTCGGGCGCGACGAGGCGGATGGTCGTGGGCCGGTAGAAGTCGCCCGCGAGCTCGAGCCGCGCCTGGGTGCCCGCGATCACGGCGGTCGTGGGGCTCTTCGCCGACATCGAGGCCTGACACGTCGCGAGCACGCCGCCGGCGCCCGCGAGGGTCACGACCTCCTGCTCGTCGACGCCGAGGTCGGTGCGCGCACCGACGGCGTGGATGGCCTCGACCTTCGGCAGCAGCATGGCCGCGAGGTGGATGGGGTAGACGCCGAGGTCGAGCAGCGCACCGCCCGCGAGCGACGGCTCGGCGAGGCGCGCGGGGCCGTTCGGCCAGAGCAGCTGCCCGTGGTCGGCGGTGACCGAGCGCAGCTCGCCGAGCACGCCCTGCTCGACGGCCTGGCGCACGACGTCGTAGCCGGGCAGGAACCGCGACCACATCGCCTCGGCCACCGAGACGCCCGCGTGCCGTGCGGCCTCGAGCACCTCGACGGCCTCGCCCGCGTTGCGCGTGAACGCCTTCTCGACGAGCACGCTGCGACCAGCGGCGATCGCGGCGAGCGCCTGCTCGTGGTGCGCCGAGTGCGGCGACGCGACGTAGATGGCGTCGACGTCCTGCGCGAGCAGCCAGTCCTGGTCGCCCGAGGCGGGGATGCCGTGCTGCGTCGCGAACGCCGCGGCGCGCTCGGCGGATCGGCCACCGACGGCGACGACCTGCTGGCCCGTGCCCTGCTGCAGGGCCGCGACCATCTCGGCGGCGATGTACCCGGGGCCGAGGATGCCCCAGCGCAACGAGGGCGCGTCGCGCGGGTCGATCGTGCGGGCGGTCGGCAGTCGTCGCTGAGCCATGTCGCCATCGTGGCACGGCTGCGCCCGCCGTGGCGGGCTCAGCGGCAGCCGCGCACCTCCGACGCGAGCGCCGCCGACGTCTCGCGGGCGTAGAACGCGTCCTCCTGGTCGCGCCACGCCTCCCACCAGTCGTCGGCGCCGTCGCGCGCGAGCGCCCGAGCGCGGCGGGTGCGCTCGTCGCACTCGAGCCAGATCGCGCGCTCCGCGACCGCGGCGGCAGCGCGCGACAGGGCACCGCATCCCTCGAGCACGAGCGCGGATCCCGCGGGCAACCGGTGCTGCTCGGCGCGCGCATCCGCGGCCCAGTCCCAGCGGCGCCACTCGGCGCCCTCGCCGCGCGACAGCGGCAGCACGATGCGCTCGAGCGCGTACGCCGAGCCCGCGTCGAGGCCGCCCCAGCCCGGGTAGAGGTCGTCCATGTGCACGACGGTGCCGCCGAGCTCGACCGCGAGGGCGTCGGCGAGCACGGTCTTGCCCGAGCCCGACCGGCCGTCGAGCAGCCAGATGCGGCTCATGTGCCCACCAGCCGGAACGATCCCGTCGCGATGGCGGCGCCGAGCGCCGCGACCACGATGAGCACGGCGGCGCCGAGCAGCACGGCGTCGGCGCGACCGAGCCGCGACTCGCGCGCCCACGTGCGCTCGCCGTGGCCGAAGCCGCGCGCCTCCATCGCGGTGGCGAGCCTGCCGCCGCGGCGCACGGCGATGACGAGCACCGTGAACGCCATGCCGAGCCAGCGGCGGATGCGGCCGCCGTCACCGAGCCCGCGCGCACGGCGGGCGGCGGCGAGCGCATCCCAGTCCTCGCGCAGCACGCCGAAGAGACGGATGCCCGCGAGCGCCGCGAGCACGAATCGGGCGGGCAGGCGCAGCACCTGCGCGAGCCCGTCGCCGAGCCGCGTCGCGTCGATGCCGGCGAGGATCGCGAGCGTCGGCACACCGATCGCGAGCACGCGCACGACGATCGCGACGGCGAGGGCGATGGAGTCGTCGCTGATCACGGCGAGCCACACGCGCAGGTGGATGCGGCCTGCGGGCTGCGCGTAGAGCAGCATGCTGATGCCCGACAGCGGCGCCGCGACGAGCACGGGCCACGTGCGGCGCACGATCGTGCCGGGTCGGAGCCCGGCGGCGAGCAGCCCGGCGATGCCGAGCACGAGCGCGACGGAGGCGCTGACGACGTCGATCGTGACGAGCAGCGGCAGCGACAGCACGATGGCGGCGAGGAACGGCGTGACGGGGTTCACGCGATCGAGGTGCGTCGGCGGCGCGACGCGACGGGTGCCGATCATGCGGCGTCCAGCCCGACGACGCGGTCGGTGGACGTCGACGTGCCGAGCACGCGCACGACGTCGGCGTCGTGCGTCACCGACAGCAGCGCGGCGCCGTCGGCCACGAGGTCGGCCATGAGCGTCACGAGCTCGCGCCACGTGCGGCGGTCCTGCCCGAACGTCGGCTCGTCGAGCACGACGACGCGCGGGCCCGTCGCGAGCACCGTCGCGACCGACAGGCGGCGCTGCTCGCCGCCCGAGAGCGTGAAGGGATGCGCGTCGGCGAGGTGGTCGAGGCGCAGGCGCTGCAGCAGCGCGTCGATGCGCGCGGCGTGGACGGCGCGCGGCACGCCGACGGCGCGCAGGCCGATGCCGAGCTCCTCGCGCACCGTGCGGCCCACGAGCTGGTGCTCGGGCTCCTGGAACACCGTGCCGATGCGCGTCGCGAGGGCGCTCGAGCGCCACCGCCCCGGGTCGGGCGACAGGCCGCCCGCGAGCGTCGGCGACGCGGCGAGCGTACCGCCGAGCCGCGGCAGCAGCGACGCCATCGTGAGGGCGAGCGTCGACTTGCCCGCGCCGTTCGGCCCCGTGACGACCGTCGACGTGCCCGCGGCGAGCGCGAGGTCGACGGGCGGGCGCACGGGCGCGTCGCGGCCGACGACGAGGCCCGACGCACGCAGCAGCTCGTCGCCCGCCGCGACCTCGCGGCGCTCGACCGAGACGGGGTGCCCAGGCACCCACACGCCGCACTCGGCGAGAGCGTCGCCGTGGCGCGCGAACACCGCATCCGCCGGCCCGTCGGCGAGCACGCCGCCGCCCGGGTCGAGCACGACGACGCGGTCGACGACCGGCAGCCACGTGTCGACGCGGTGCTCGACGACGACGAGCGTCGCCCCCGTGGCGTCGAGCATGCGCACGACGGCGTCGCGCACCTCGACGACGCCTTCGGGGTCGAGGTTCGCCGTCGGCTCGTCGAGCAGCACGAGCCCGGGGCGCATGGCGAGGATGCCCGCGAGGGCGAGCCGCTGCCGCTGGCCGCCCGACAGCGCCGCCGTCGAGCGCTCGAGGTCGACGGCGAGGCCCACGGCGTCGAGCGCCTCGCGCACGCGGGTCCAGATCTCGTCGCGCGGCACGCGCAGGTTCTCGGCCCCGAAGGCCACGTCGTCGCCGACGCGCGACAGGATCGTGTTCGCCTGCGGATCCTGCAGCACGAGCCCGGCCGTGCCGCGCGTCGTCGCGGGATGCGCGCCGTCGACCGCGAGCGATCCGCTCTCCTCGCCGTCCTCGGCGTCGCCGAGCACGCCCGCGAGCCCCGCGAGCAGCGTCGACTTGCCCGCGCCCGAGGGCCCGAGCAGCAGCACGCGCTCCCCCGGCTCGACGCTGAAGGAGAGGCCCGCGACCGCCGGACGGGTGCGGGCAGCGTGTCGCCAGCCCCATCCGTCGGCGCGGATCGAGGCGGCGGTCACGCGCGCCGCTGCGCCTCGCGCCCGGCCGCGAACCGCGAGAGCGCGCCGGTCGCGGCGAGGCCGCGCACGAGCAGCCAGCCGACGAGGCCGGCGAGCAGCGCGCCCGAGACGACGAGCGACCCGAGGTAGATGCCGAGGAACTCCGGACCCTTCGCGAGGTTGCCAGAGAGGAAGAGCTCGAGCGTCCATGCGCCGACGGCGGCGCCGATGCCCGTCGCCATCGCGGCGACGACGCCGAAGCGGCGATACAGCAGCACGGCGAGCACGAGCTCGGCGCCGATGCCCTGCGCGAGGCCCGAGTACACGGTCTCGATGCCCCACTGGCTGCCGAGCAGCGTCGACACGTTGGCGGCGACGACCTCGACGAAGATCGCAGCGCCGGGCTTGCGGATCACGAGGCCGCCGATGACGCCGCCCAGCAGCCACGGACCCACGGCGATGCCGCCGAAGCCGGGCGTGAACGCATCCGCGACCGCGAACCAGGCGCCGCCGACGCCGTTCCAGAGCACGAACAGCAGGCCGCACGCGACGGCGAGCACGGATGCGGTGACGATGTCGACGACGCGCCAGCGGAAGCGCGACACGGTGGGAGCGCCCGACGGCGCGGTGATGGTGGACATGGTGTGCCTCTCGAGGGAAGGGCACGGGTGAGATCGCTCCCTGCGCCGGCATGACCCGGATCAGGTTCGACGGTCGAAGGCTTCGGCCTTCCTCTCAGCCCGGCGCACCGGACTCCCGTGGTTTGAAGCCCATGCTACGCCCGGCCTAGCCTGGGGTCGTGCATGTCTCGAGGCTCGTGGCGATCGGCGACTCGTTCACGGAGGGCTACGGCGACGTGGTCGCCGGATCGGATGCCGTGCGCGGCTGGGCAGACCTCGCCGCCGTGGGGCTCGCGACGGCGCAGGGCGAGTCGATCGAGTACGCGAACCTCGCCGTGCGCGGCCGCAAGCTGGGGCCGATCCTCGACGAGCAGCTCGACGCCGCGATCGCGCTGCGCCCGAGCCACCTGTCGATCAACGGCGGCGGCAACGACATCCTGCGCCCGCGCGTCACGATCGACTGGGTGAGCGGCCAGCTCGAGACGGCCGTGCACCGCATCCTCGACGCCGGCATCGTGCCCGTGATGGTGTCGGGGGCGAACCCGTCGGCGGTCATGGCGGGCGGCGGCGTGATGCTGCGGCGCGGCGATGCGCTGCGCGACGCGGTGCGCTCGTGGGCGGATGCGCTCGACGTGCCGTTCGTCGACAACTGGACCGACGTCGAGCTGCAGCACGGGCGCTTCTGGACCGACGACCGGCTGCACCTCAACGCCGCGGGCCACGCGCGGGCAGCGACGACCTTCCTGCACGCGCTCGGCGTCGACGCGCCGGCGGCGTGGGAGGACCTCGTGCCCGTCACGACCGCCGAGGGGCGACGCGACGCCCTCTACTACCGCCGCCACGTGCTGCCGTGGATCGGTCGCCGGCTCACGGGACGCTCGTCGGGCGACGGCCGCACGGCGAAGATCGCGCTGCCCGTCGAGGTCGAGCCGCTCGCCTGACTCCTTCCGTCGAATCGTCCACTGGCGCTATCATCGCCACATGACGATGGATCGGATGCGCGTGGCCACGGTGCTGCACGCGCTCTCGGACCCCGGCCGCATCCGCCTGCTCACGCACCTCATGGAGGGCGAGCATCGCGTGCGCGACCTCACCGACCACCTGCACCTCGCGCAGTCGACCGTGAGCGCGCACCTCGCGTGCCTGCGCGACTGCGGGCTCGTGACGTCGAGGCCAGAGGGCCGCGCCTCGTGGCACTCGATCGTCGCTCCCGACGAGGTCACGGTGCTGCTCGACGCCGCCGCAGCGCTCGCCGCCCGCGTCGACGGCGACGCCGAGCACCACCACGGAGCCGCCTGATGGGCGCCGGGCACGGCCACGGCCACGGCGGCCACGATCACGGGCATGCGCACGGCGCCGTCGCCAACCGCCGCCGCCTCGCGATCGCCTTCGGCATCACGGCGGCGGTGCTCGTCATCCAAGCCGTCGGCGCCGTCGTCACCGGCTCGCTCTCGCTGCTCGTCGACACGGGCCACATGCTCACCGACGTCGGCGGGCTCGCGCTCTCGCTCGTCGCCGCGACCCTCGCGATGCGCCCGCCGACGTCGCGCCGCACGTGGGGCTTCGCCCGCGCCGAGGTGCTGAGCGCCGCCGCGCAGGCCGGCATCCTGCTGGCGATCGGCGTCTTCGCCCTCATCGAGGGCGTGCGCCGCCTGCTCGACCCGCCCGAGGTCGAGGGCGGCCCGCTGCTCGTCTTCGGCATCCTCGGCCTCGTCGCCAACGTCATCGCGATCCTCGTGCTCGTGTCGGCGCGCGACGCGAACCTCAACCTGCGTGCCGCGTTCCTCGAGGTCGTGAACGACGCGCTCGGCTCGGTCGCCGTCATCGTCTCGGCCATCGTCATCGCGCTCACGGGCTTCCTGCAGGCGGATGCGCTCGCCGCGATGGTCGTCGCGTGCCTCATCATCCCGAGGGCGGCGATGCTGCTGCGGGCGTCGGGTCGCATCCTGCTCGAGGAGACGCCCGACGCGATCGACCTCGACGCCGTGCGGAGCCACATCCTCGAGCTCGACCACGTCACGGCCGTGCACGACCTGCACGCGTCGCAGATCGCCACGGGGCTGCCGGTGCTCACGGCGCACGTCGTCGTGGCCGACGGCTGCTTCCGAGACGGGCACGGCGCCGCGATCCTCGCGCAGGTGCAGACGTGCATCGCCGAGCACTTCGACGTCGAGCACTCGACGATCCAGGTCGAGCCCGTGAGCCACCGGGAGCCCGAGGCGCACGCGTAGCGGTGCCGGCCTGGCTAGACCTCGCCCGCATCCACGGGATCGCGCCGGCGCCTCGTGGCGACGACGAACGGCAGCGCCATCGCCTGCAGCACCGACGACGCGACGATCGTCACGCCGTAGCCCTGCAGATCGGCCGCGCGCCCGAACGCAGGCTGCACGAAGCCGCCGACGCTGCCCAGCAGCGAGTCGAACGACAGCACCGTCGCGCGTTGCTGCGACGGGATGCACGCGTTGAGGTACGCGCGCCGCACCGGCATGAGCGTGGAGAGCGCGAGGCCCCACACCGCGAGGGCGGCGACGGCGACCCAGAACGACGACGTGAGTCCCGCGACGACGAGCGCAGCCGTCGACACGACGAGCGATGCGAGCATGAGCGTCGTGCGCAGGTGCACGACGCGACGCAGCGGCGCCGCGAGCATGCCGCCGACGATCTGCGCGGCCGCGACGAGCGCCGCGACGATGCCCGCGAGCGCGAAGGCGCGGTCGTCGCCGTACAGCTCGAGCAGGTACGGCTGCGCCGCGTAGAACACGTAGCCCATCGATCCGCCGATGAACGGGCCCGCCAGCATGAGCCACCGCAGCCTGCCGTCGCGCAGGCCGACGTCGACCGAGACGCGCAGCAGGTCGCGCATCGCGGCGCCCGCGCGCTCGCGCATGGGCGAGAAGCCGAGGTCGTGCATCCAGATCGCCGCGGCGACGAGGCTCACGACGAGCAGCGCCGACCGCAGCACGAACGGCAGCCAGAGCCCCGCGACCTGCGCGAGCACGCCGCCGAGCACCGAGCCGACGAGCATCGCGGCGCCCGACGCCGCCTGCGCCCGCCCGAACACCCCGTCGAGCGAGCCCTCGTAGCCGGCCGAGCGCAGCGCATCCACGACCCACGCCTCGATGGCGCCCGAGAAGAACGTGTAGCCGAAGCCGAGCAGCACCGACGCCGCCGCCCAGCCCCAGAACGGCGACTCCCACACCCACAGCAGCACGTAGAGGGCCGTGGATGCGGCGAGCACCGCCGAGCCGAGCAGGAACGACAGGCGCCGGCCGCGCAGGTCGGCGACGACGCCCGTGGGGATCTCGAACAGCAGCAGGCCGACGGTGTAGAACGCGTTCGCGGCGAACGCCTCGAGGTTCGTGAGCCCGGCGTCGAGCAGGAAGATCGTGTTGATGCCCCAGATCATGCTGGTGGCGAGCGTCGTCGACGCCGTGAGGCCCAGGTAGGTCGCCTGGATCGCGCGAGGCGACGTCGCTGCGGCTGCGGGCACGGTCACGTGCTCAGCATGCACCCGATCCGCCGCTCGCGATGCATGCGAGCGGCGGCGGCGTCAGGGCGCGGTGACGAAGTCGATGAGCTCCTCGACGCGCGCGAGCATCACGGGCTCGAGGTCGTTCCAGTCGCGCACGCGCGCGAGGATGCGCTGCCAGCCGCGCGCGACGTCCTCCTGGTCGTCGTGCGGCAGGCCGAGGCGGCGCAGCGTGCCGCGCTTCCAGTCCTCGCTGCGCGGCACGTCGGGCCACCGCTCGAGGCCGACGCGGGCGGGCTTCACGGCCTGCCACACGTCGATGAACGGGTGGCCGACGATGCGCACGTGTCGGGCGTGCGGGCCGCGCTCGACCTCGGCGGCGATGCGCGACTCCCTCGAGCCGGGCACGAGGTGGTCGACGAGGATGCCGAGGCGACGCTCGGCGCTCGGACGGTGCTCGGCGACGAGGGCCGCGAGGTCGTCGATGCCGCCGAGCGGCTCGACCGCGACGCCCTCGACGCGCAGGTCGTGGCCCCACACCTTCTCGACGAGCTCGGCGTCGTGCGTGCCCTCGACGAGGATGCGGCTCGGCAGCGCCACGCGTGCGCGATGGTCGACGACGGCGCGCGAGCCGGATGCCGTGCGCGTCGGCGCCTGCGTCGCGGCGGCGCGGGGCTTCACGAGCTCGATCGCCTCGCCGTCGACGAGGAAGCCGAGGCCGAGCGGGAAGAGCCGCACCTTGCCGCGGCGATCCTCGAGCTGCACGTGGCCGGTCTCGATGCCCACGACGGCGCCGACGAATCCCTCCCCCGTCTCGACGACGAGGTCGCGGTCGGCGGGCACCTGCCTCGGCGCCTTGGGCGCGCGGGCGGCCTTCGCCTCGGGCGAGAGCACGTCGCCGCCCCACGCGCCCCAGTCCATCGTCACGAGCGCAGCTCGGCGACGGCCTCGAGCGCGGCGACGTCGCCCTGCACGAGCATGCGGGTGACGACGGTCGACTCCCAGCGCTGCAGGTCGTCGCGCAGCTTCGCCAGCGGACCGACGAGCCCGATCTCCTCGACGAGCCGCGTGGGCACGGCCGCGATCGCGCCGGCCTTGTCGCCTGCGAGGTAGCGCTCCTGGATGACCTCGCACTCGGCCTCGTAGCCGAGGCGCGCGACGGCGTCGAGGTGGAAGTTCTGCCCCTTCGCGCCCATGCCGCCGACGTAGAGCGCGATCATCGGCCGCACCTGATCGGCGGCGCGCTCGACGTCGTCGTCGACGACGACGGGCACGGGCAGCGAGACCTCGAACGCCTCGGGGCCGGGCAGCGCGGCGTCGCGCTGCGCGAACCCCTCAGCCAGGTTGCTCCGCGCCTCGCCGTCGAGCGCCGGCGACAGCAGGAACGGCAGCCAGCCGTCGGCGATCTCGGCCGCGAGGGCCGTGTTCTTGGGTCCCTCGGCAGCGAGGTGGATGGGGATGTGCTCGCGCGACGGATGCAGCGTCGACAGCAGCGGCTTGCCGAGCCCCGTCGTGCCCTCGCCCGCGAGCGGCAGCGGCAGCTGCGGACCGGGCGCGGTCACGGGCGCCTGGCGAGCCATGACGGCGCGCAGGATCGCGACGTACTCGCGCGTGCGGGCCAGCGGGCGCGGATACGGCTGGCCGTACCAGCCCTCGACGACCTGCGGCCCCGAGGCGCCGACGCCCAGGATCACGCGGCCGCCCGACAGATGGTCGAGCGTCATCGCCTGCATCGCCGTCGCGGCGGGCGTGCGCGCCGACAGCTGCGCGATGCCCGTCGCGAGCCTGATGCTCGACGTGCCCGCACCCCACCACGCGAGCGGGGTGAACGCATCCGAGCCGTACGCCTCCGCCGTCCACACCGAGTCGAACCCGAGCCGCTCCGCAGCCTGGATCGTCTCGAGAGCCTTGGGCGGCGGTCCTTGGCGCCAGTAGCCGATCGAGTAGCCGAACTCCATCCGACCAGCGTATGGCCGCCGGCTCGGCGCGCGACGGGGCGCGCCTAGGCTCGAAGCATGACCCTCCGCATCTTCACCGAACCCCAGCAGGGCGCCTCGTACGACGAGCTGCTCGCCATCGCGCTGCGCGCCGAGGCAGCCGGGTTCGACGCCTTCTTCCGCTCCGACCACTACCTGCGGATGGGCGACGGCGACCCCGGCTACGGGCCGACGGATGCGTGGACGAGCCTCGCGGGCCTCGCGCGCGACACCTCCACGATCCGCCTCGGCACGCTCGTGTCGTCGGTGACGTACCGCCTGCCGGGCGTGCTCGCGATCCAGGTGGCCAACGTCGATGCGATGTCGGGCGGCCGGGTCGAGCTGGGCCTCGGCACCGGATGGTTCGAGCAGGAGCACGCGGCGTACGGCATCCCCTTCCCGAAGAAGCGGTTCGACCTGCTCGAGGAGCAGCTCGCCGTCGTCACGGGCCTGTGGGAGACGCCGAAGGGCGAGACGTTCTCGTTCGCGGGCGAGCACTACTCGCTCACCGACTCCCCCGCTTTGCCGAAGCCGGTGCAGTCGCCCGTGCCCGTGCTCGTCGGCGGCCAGGGCCCCACGCGCACCCCCGCGATCGCGGCGCGGTACGCGACGGAGTTCAACATCCCGTTCCCCGAGCTCGACGCGATCGAGGGCACGTTCGCGCGCGTGCGGGATGCGGTCGAGGCCGCCGAGCGCACGGCGCCCATGACGTACTCGGTCGCGCTCGTGGCGTGCATCGGCCAGACCGAGGAGCAGTTCGTGCGCCGCGCCGCCGCCATCGGCCGCGAGCCCGCCGAGCTGCGCGAGCACGGCATCGCCGGCACGCCCGCCGAGGCCGCCGACCGTCTCGCCGAGGTGCGCGCGATGGGGGCCGAGCGCGTCTACCTGCAGTGCCTCGACATGACCGACCTCGACATGGTCGACGAGCTGGCGGCGCTCGCCTGAGCAGACGCGCTCCAGACACGACGAAGGGGGTCGACCATCCGGTCGACCCCCTTCGTGCTCTGCAGGCTACGCGCGCGTCTTGCCGCGGCTGCCTCGCGTGAGGAGGCCGTAGATCAGCAGCACGATGATCGAGCCGCCGATGGCCAGCAGCCACGTCTGGATCGAGAAGAAGTCCTCGAGCGGTGCGTTGAAGAGCACGGAGCCGAGGAAGCCTCCGAGGAGCGCTCCGACGATGCCCAGGATGAGGGTGACGATCCAGCCGCCACCCTGCTTGCCGGGGAGGATCAGCTTCGCGATGGCGCCGGCCACGAGGCCGAGGACGATCCAACCGATGATTCCCATGGTGCGTTCCTTCCGTTGGGGGCCGCGGCCTCATGAGCCGCTCGGGGGTGCCCCGTCACAGACGACCCTCGCACCTTGGCGCCGCCTATGACGAAGCGGGCGGAGGCCCTTGACGAACACGCAAGAAGGTGGTTCGGAACCCGTACGAGACGCGGATGGGGCCTCGGCGTGTCGCCGAGGCCCCATCGGTGCGCGGATGCGCTGCGCGCTACGACTGCGCGGCGCGCTCCAGCACGATCTCGCGCACGCGGGCGGCGTCGGCCTGCCCGCGCATCGCCTTCATGACGGCGCCGATGACGGCGCCGGCGGCCTGCACCTTGCCGTCCTGGATCTTCGCGAGCACGTCGGGCTGGGCCGCGAGGGCCTCGTCGACGGCGGCGACGAGCGCGCCCTCGTCGGAGACGACCTGCAGCCCACGGGCGGCGGCGACCTCCGTCGGCGAGCCCTCGCCCGCGACGACGCCCTCGAGCGCCTGGCGCGCGAGTCGGTCGGTGAGCGTGCCCTCGTCGACGAGCCGCTGCAGCTCGGCCACGTGCTCGGGCGTCACGAGGCTCGACGCATCCACGCCGCGCTCGTTGGCGACGCGAGCGAGCTCGCCCGTCCACCACTTGCGCGCCGCAGCGGGCGTCGCGCCCGCGGCGACCGTCGCCTCGATCGTGTCGAGCAGGCCGGCGTTGACGACGTCCTGCAGCTCGAGGTCGGTGAAGCCCCAGTCGGCCTGCAGACGGCGACGACGCACGGCGGGCTGCTCGGGCAGCGCGGCGCGCAGCTGCTCGACGAGCTCGCGGCTCGGCTGCACGGGCAGCAGGTCGGGCTCGGGGAAGTACCGGTAGTCGTCGGCGTCGGACTTCGGGCGACCGGGGCTGGTCGTGCCGGTGTCCTCGTGCCAGTGGCGCGTCTCTTGGCGGATCGAGCCGCCGGCGGCGAGGATCGCGGCCTGCCGCTGGATCTCGTAGCGCACGGCGCGCTCGACGGAGCGCATCGAGTTCACGTTCTTCGTCTCGGTGCGCGTGCCGAGCTTCTCTTGACCGCGCGGGCGCAGCGACACGTTGGCGTCGCAGCGCAGGTTGCCGCGCTCCATGCGTGCCTCGGAGATGCCGAGCGACAGCACGATGTCGCGCACCGCCGCCACGTAGGCCTTCGCGATCTCGGGTGCCGAGTGCTCGGCGCCCATGATCGGCTTCGTGACGATCTCGACGAGCGGCACGCCTGCGCGGTTGTAGTCGACGAGCGAGTACTCGGCGCCCTGGATGCGGCCGGTGGCGCCGCCGACGTGCGTGAGCTTGCCGGCGTCCTCCTCCATGTGCGCGCGCTCGATCGGGATGTCGATGAGGCGACCGTCGGCCAGCTGCACCTCGACGGAGCCCTCGAACGCGATGGGCTCGTCGTACTGCGAGATCTGGTAGTTCTTCGGCGTGTCCGGGTAGTAGTAGTTCTTGCGCGCGAAGCGGCTCGACTCGGCGATCTCGCAGCCGAGCGCGAGCCCCAGCGAGATCGAGTACCGGATGGCCTCGTCGTTCACGACGGGCAGGCTGCCGGGCAGGCCGAGGCTCAGCGGGTCGATGAGCGTGTTCGGCGCCGCGTCGTGGTGGTCGGGATGCGCGGGGTTCGGCGCGGCCGAGAACATCTTCGTGCGCGTGCCGAGCTCGACGTGCACCTCGAAGCCGAGCACGGGCTCGTAGCGCTCGAGGGCCTCGTCGAAGTCCATCAGGCGGTCCTTCATCGTGCGACCTCCGTCAGCTCCGGTGCCTTCGCGGCGAGGATGCCGCCCCACTGCTCGGCGAGCAGCGCCTCGATCGTCGCGCCCGTGCGGTACAGCCGCACGTCCTCGAAGTGCGGTGCCAGCAGCTGCAGGCCGACCGGCATGCCGTCGTCGCCGAGGCCCATGGGGATCGACATGCCGGGGATGCCCGCGAGGTTCGCGGGGATCGTCGTGATGTCGTTGGCGTACATCGCGAGCGGGTCGTCGATCTTCTCGCCGAGCTTGAACGCCGTCGTCGGCGCGGACGGCGAGATGAGCACGTCGGCGGCGGCGAACGCCGCGTCGAAGTCGCGCTGGATGAGCGTGCGCACCTTCTGGGCCGAGCCGTAGTAGGCGTCGTAGTAGCCGGCGCTCAGCGCGTACGTGCCGAGGATGATGCGGCGCTTCACCTCGGGGCCGAAGCCGGCCTCGCGCGACGCGGCCATGACGTCCTCGACCGTGCCGCCCTGCTCGACGCGCAGGCCGAAGCGCACGGAGTCGAAGCGGGCGAGGTTCGAGGAGGCCTCGGCGGGGAGGATGAGGTAGTACGCGGCGACGGCGTGCTCGACGCTCGGCATCGACACCTCGACGACCTCGCCGCCCGCGCGCTCGATGAGCGCGACGGTCTCGTGGAAGCGCTGTGCGACGTCGGAGGCGATGCCGTCGGTGTCGAGCTCGCGGATGACGCCGACCTTGAGGCCCGCGAGCGACCCGGATGCGGCGCCCTCGCGTGCGGCGGCGGCGAACGACGGCCACTCGCGCTGCAGCGACGTGGAGTCGTGCGGGTCGTGACCGCCGATGACGTCGTGGATGAGCGCCGAGTCGAGCACGGTGCGCGACACGGGGCCGACCTGGTCGAGGCTCGACGCGAGCGCGATGGCGCCGTAGCGGCTCACGCCGCCGTACGTGGGCTTCACGCCGACCGAGCCGGTGACTGCAGCGGGCTGGCGGATCGAGCCTCCGGTGTCGGAGCCGAGCGCGAAGGGCGCCTCGAAGGCGGCGACGGCTGCGGCCGAGCCGCCGCCCGAGCCGCCGGGGATGCGCTCGAGGTCCCACGGGTTGCGCGTGGGGCCGTACGCCGAGTGCTCGGTCGACGAGCCCATGGCGAACTCGTCCATGTTCGTCTTGCCGAGCGCGACGAGGCCCGCGGCCTTCAGGCGCGCGACGGGCGTCGCGTCGTACGGCGGCACCCAGCCCTCGAGGATGCGCGAGCCCGACGTCGACGGCATGCCGATCGTGCAGAGCACGTCCTTGATGGCGACGGGCGCGCCCGCGAGCTCGTGCAGCTGCTCGCCGGCCGCGCGGCGCTCGTCGATCGCGCGCGCCTCGTCGAGGGCGCCGGCGTTGACGTGCAGGAAGGCGTGCAGCTCGCCGTCGACGGCGGCGATGCGGTCGAGGTGCGCCTGCGTCGCCTCGACGCTCGACACCTCGCCCGCGGCGAGGAGGCCGGCGAGGTCGGCGCCGGAGATGCGCGTGAGGTCCTGCGAGGTCACTGCTCCTCCCCCAGGATCGCGGAGACGCGGAAGCGCTCGCCGTCGTGGCTCGGCGCCCCGGCGAACGCCTCGGCGTGGCTGAGGGTCGCGCCCTCGACGTCGGCGCGCGTCACGTTCGCGAGCGGCACGGGGTGGCTCGTCGCGGGCACGTCGTCGCCGACGGCCTCCGAGACGGTCGCGATGGCGTCGACGATGGCCGAGAGCTCGGTCGTGAGGCTCTCGATCTCCTCGTCGGTGAGGGCGATGCGCGAGAGGCCGGCGAGGTGCTCGACCTGCTCGCGGGTGATGTCGGACATGCGTCTCCAGCTCGGAGGAAGGGGATGCGTCCATCCTACGAGCGGATCGCGTCGACGGTCGCGGCGTCGTGCCGGCGTCAGCCGCCGACGAGGCGCACGAGCGTCAGCACGAGCAGCGCCGCGAACGGCACGAGCAGCACGCCGACGATCGCGGCGTGCACGCGCAGGTGGTCGCGCAGCAGCGCGACGTACTCGCGCAGCAGCGCGCTCGGCAGGTAGTAGCGCGCCGTGCGGGCACCGCGCGCGTGGCCCCGGATGCCGAGCGTGCGCAGCAGCGTCGCGGCGCGGAACGCGTGGTAGTCGCTCGTCACGACCGTCATCGGCCCGAGCACGCCGCGCTGCTCGAGCAGCGCCTTCGTGAGGCGCAGGTTCTCCTCGGTCGTGGTCGACGCATCCTCGAGCAGGATGCGCTCGCGGGCGACGCCGAGCGACTCGGCGTGCTCGGTCATCGCCGACGCCTCGCTGCGCGGCTCGTCGGGCCCCTGTCCGCCCGACAGCACGAGCAGCGTGCGCGGGTCCTCGTCGGCGAGCGCGACGCCGCGCGCGACGCGGGCGGCGAGCAGCGGCGAGACGCGACCGTCGACGAGGCCCGCGCCCAGCACGACGACCGCCGCGGCGACGGGCGCGCGGGAGGCGATGCGTGCGTAGACGAGCGACCAGAGGAGGTAGGCGAGCAGCACGAGGCCGAGGTACCCGATCGGCGCGGCGAGCACGACCACGAGCACGACGACGCCGCCGAGCTCGCCGGCGATCGTGACCCAGCCGAGCGCGTAGAGGGCGAGGATCGCGACGCCGCCCGCGAGCGAGAGCAGGTGCGCGGGCGAGCGACGCTCGCGCAGCAGCATGAGCACGCCGTTCACGACGAGCGCCGCGCCGAGCACGAGCCCTGCGAGCGCGGGCACGCCCACGACGAGCGCCGCCTGCACGAGCAGGTTCGTGCCGTCGTCGACCCCCAGCACGTCGCCGACGTCGCCGAGGGCCGTGACGAACGTCGAGGCCAGCGTCGTGACGAGCGACGTCGCCGCGAGGGTCAGCAGGATGCCGGGCGCGAGCCGGCGAGCGTCGCGTGCGGCGAGCACGACGCCGACGATCGCGAGCGCCAGCGTGAGAGGCCCGGGCATCCGTCCAGCCTACGGTCGCCGTGCCAGCCGGTCAGCCGACGAGCCCGGCCGTGCGGGCCACGCCGACGATCGTCGTCGCGACCGCGAGGCCGCCGAGCACGAGCAGCGTGCCGCGCGCGGGCCGCACGGTCGCGGCGAGCTCCCGCACGAGCGCGCCGGGTCGGTAGACGGGGCTCGACCACGAGTCGATCGCGTCGCCCGCGATGCCGAGACGCTGCAGCAGCACGCGCGTGCGGGGCACGTGGTACTCGCTCGTCACGACGAGCCACGGCTCTGGGGCGCCGAGCGCACGCGTGAGCGCGAGGTTCTCCTCGGTCGACGTCGACCGGTCTTCGAGGTCGATCGCATCCTCGGGCACGCCGCACGCCTCCACGAGGTGCTCGGCCATCGCCTCGGCCTCGCTGCGCGGCTCGTCGCGGCCCTGCCCGCCCGACACGACCATCCGCACGTTCGCGTCTCCTGCGTGCCAGAGGGTCGCGGCGCGCTCGACGCGCCGGCGCAGCAGCGGGCCGACGTGCCTGCCCTTGAGGGCGCCACCCAGCACCACGATCGTGCGCGGCGTCATGCCGGGTGCGAGCGGCCGGGAGGTCGCGGCGTGCAGCAGGTACGCCGCGAACGCGAGGCCCAGGATCCACGCGGGCCAGCAGCAGTGCAGCAGCCCCGTCGCGAGATCGGGGCGCGTCGGCGCGAGCACGATGGCCACGACGACGATCGCGGTGGCGAGGATGCCGACGCCCGCGATCGCGAGGTCGTGCACCTTGACGCGCTGCATGCGCCGCATCGCGATCGCGTGCGCGAAGCCTGCGACGCCGAGCGTCGGCACGGTCGCGACCGCCGAGATCCACGCCGCCGCATCGACGACGCCGGTCCAGCCGTCGCGCACGCCGATCGCGGTGGCGAGCGCAGCGACGGCGAATGCGACGGCGACGCCCCACACCTCGAAGCGTCGCCCCAGCACCCGTCGAGCCTACGGCGCGCCGCCTTGCGCATCGTTCGAACGTATGTTCGAATCGCTGCCATGCGGTGGGAGGCTCAGCAGGCGACGCACGTCGACGCCGACGCGCTGCCCGGATTCGAGGAGCGCAGCGCGACGCTCGAGTCGTGGCCGACGCCCGGGTTCGACGGCATGGCGTTCATGGAGGTCACGGCGCGCAGCGCGCTCAACCACGTCGCGGGCGGCGGGTTCATGGGCGGCGCGTGGACCATCAACCCGTACCGCGGCTGCCAGCACGCGTGCGTCTACTGCTTCGCCCGCGACACGCATCGGTACCTCGACCTCGACTCGGGCCGCGACTTCGACTCGCGCATCGTCGTGAAGGCCAACGTCGTCGAGGTGCTCGAGCGCGAGCTGCGCACCACGAGGCGCGACGTCGACCGCGTGCACCTCGGCACGAACACCGACCCGTACCAGCGGGCGGAGGGCCGCTACCGGCTCATGCCGGGCATCCTGCGCGCGCTCGCCGAGCACGGCGCATCCATCGCCATCCTCACGAAGGGCACGCTGCTGCGACGCGACGTGCCGCTGCTCGCCGAGCTCGCGAAGGAGGTGCCCGTGTCGATCGCCATGTCGATCGCGGTGTTCGACGACGCGCTGCAGCAGTCGGTCGAGCCCGGCACGCCCTCGACGTCGGCGCGGCTCGCGACCGTGCGCGCCGTGCGCGAGGCGGGGCTCGACTGCGAGGTCTTCCTCATGCCCGTGCTGCCCGGGCTCACCGACACGCGCGCGCACCTCGAGCGCGCGTACGCGGCGATCGCGGATGCGGGTGCCACGGGCGTCGCCACCACGTCGCTGCACCTGCGTCCCGGCGCGCGCGAGTGGTACCTGCAGTGGCTCGAGGCCGAGCACCCGCACCTCGTCGACCAGTACCGCCGCATCTACGGCGGCGGCGCGTACGCGTGCCGTGAGTATCGCGACTGGCTGCGCGAGCGCACGGTGCCGCTCGCGCGGCGCCACGGCCTGCTGCGCACGCGCATGTCCGAGGGCTTGGGCACGAACTTCGTGCGCAACGCGCCCCGACGCGGCGCGCAGCAGCTGCCGTCACGGCCCGTCGAGCCCGTCGACGCACCCGCTCCCCTGTTCTGAGGCTCGCAGGCCACCGACTCAGGCGGGGCGCACCGGCTGCTGCAGCTCGACGATCCAGTCGGCCTGATCCGCGGAGGCGGCGCGCACGTACCGCTCGCGGGCGACGCCGCTCGGCACGAGGCCGCGCTCGGCGATCGCACCGTGCAGCGCCTCCCACGTCGCCGTCACGCCCGCCATCGGGCCGTGGTGCTCGAGCGTCGCCACCTGCTCCTCGGCGTCGAGCTCGACGTCCTCGAGCCCCTCCGGCACGAGCATGCCCACGAGGTACCCGGCGGCGACGCGCATGCGGTCGCCGTCGAACGCGTACGTCGCGATCGGCACGTCCTGCGCACCCGGCGCATGCCCGAAGACGGCCTGCACCTCCTGGAACAGCGCCTCGACGACGCCCGCGACGGCATCGACGGGCACGACGTCGGTCGCCGCGGCGATGCGCATGGCGGGCAGGGGGCGGATGTCGATGTCGGCCACGCGGGCACCTTCCTTCGGTGCCGCCAGGCTAGCGATCGCGCGCGGTGCCTCGGCGCTCAGGGGCGTCGACGGTCAGGCGCATCGACGGTCAGGCGCATCGACGGTCAGGCGCGGCCGCGCACGATGCCGCGCCAGTAGAGCCGCGGCAGCACGTGCCGGTCGAGCACGTACCAGGCGCGGTGGGCGCGCAGCTCGTCGCGGACGCGCGCGGGCAGCGACCTGCGCAGCGAACCGCTGCGGTCGTACTCCGCGAACGAGAGGCGGCCCTTCGCGGTCGCGACCGGTGCGACCGTGTAGCCGTCGTACCGGTCGAGGTCGTCGCCGGCACGCTGGCGGCGGATGTTCTCCACCACGATGCGCGTCTGGTGCCGCAGCGCCCCGCCCGTGCGCGCGTCGCCGAGCGCGGCGGTGTCGCCGATCGTCCAGATGCGCGGATGCGTGCGGTGCCGCAGCGTCTCGGGGTCGACGTCGGCGAAGCCGTCGGTGCTCGGGGCATCGAGCCCGGATGCCGCGACGAGCGGCGAGGCGACGTAGGGCGGCAGCAGGTGCAGCAGGTCGACGTGCTGCCGCGTCTCGACGCCATCGGTCGCGAGCACGACCTCGTCGCCCTCGATCGCCGCGACGCGTGTGCCGAGCCGCACCTCGACGCCGAGGTCGTCGAGGTGCCTGCGCCATTCGGCGTCGATCGCCGCGATCGCGTGCAGCTGCGGCTCGTCGTGCACGAGCGTGACGTCGATGGCGTCGAGCACGCCCGTGCGTCGCCAGAGGTCGCACGCGAGCAGCAGCGGCTTCATCGCCGTCTCGCGGCCCGACGCAGGCTGGCCGTGCAGGGTGAAGATCGCGGTGCCGCGCTGCATCGTGCGGATGCGCTCCCATGCGCGATCGAGCAGCGCGTCGTCGAACGTCGAGATGGCCCAGCCCTGCTGCAGCGCCTCGGCCGCGCCGGGGATCGCATCCCAGTCGATCGCCATGCCGGGCGCCAGCACGACGTCGGCGCCCGCGACCTCGGTGCCGTCCGCGCACGTCACGACGCGCGTCACGGGATCGATCGCGACCGCCGCCGTGCGATGCCACGTCACGCCATCGGGGATGAGGTCGGCCTGCGGGCGCTCGAGCTCGCTCGCATCCGCGAGGCCGAGGCCCACGTAGTTCTGCAGCGGCTTGTACACGTGCCGCGTCGACGGTTCGACGAGCCCGACGTCAGGGCACCCCTTGCGTCGCAGCCGTGCCGCCGTCGCGAGTCCGCCGTTGCCGGCGCCGATCACCAGGACGTCATGTCGATGCGTTGCCATCTCCGCGACGCTACGGCGATGCCGTTCGGCGCGCGCGGCCTTGACGCAGTCGCGCCGCGACCTCAGGGCAGGGCGTACCGGTCGCCGTCGAGCGTGAGCAGGTCCTCGAGGTAGCCGAGGTTCGCCGGCTCGGGCTCGACGCCCTCGGTCAGGTGCCACGTGCCCCATTCCAGCCGCATGTACTCGACCGCCATCGGCCACAGGTCGCGCTCGAGGCTCGTGAGCCGAGGCGCTCGCTCGAGGTAGGCGGCGAGGAACGCGCGCCACTCGTCTCGTGAGAGCGACCGCCCCGCCGAGCCCGCGTCCTCGAGCGGGAACAGCAGCACCGCGACCGCGAGGTCGAGGATCCGCGGTGCCAGCGCAGCGTTCTCGAGGTCGAACGTCAGCGCACCTTCGGCATCGAAGAGCAGGTTCGCGGCACGGTGGTCGAGCGAGCAGGGCATGAGCGGCAGCGCGGCGTCTCGCACGGTCGCGAGCGTCGTCGGGAATCGGCGCAGCGCCGCGATCCATGCGGCAGGGTCGGCGCTCGGCCAATGCTCCGCGGCGGACGCACGGACGGCCTCGACGTCGTCGGCGATCGACGCCGGCGCATCCGATCCCCACTCGAAGGCGGGGAAGTCGTCGACGACCAGGTCGGCGGATGCGGCGTGCATGGCGCCCAGCAGCCTGCCGGCCGCCCGGACGTCGTCGACGGATCCGTCCCAGCCGCGTCCGTGGAGCCGCGGGTACGCGACCCACCGTTCGGTGCGCGCCTCGTCGTCGCCGTCGACCTGCACCGCGACGGGCGACAGCAGCGGCTCGACCGTGCGGATGCCGCGCGCCACGAGCGCCCGCTGCCACGCCTCGAGGGCATGCTGCCCCGAGCCCCAGGTGCGCTTCACGACCGCGGGGACATCGCCCTCCGGCCCGTGCACGCGCGCCCACCAGACGAGCGCGTATGCATGGATGGAGTCGGTGCCGTCGATCGTGACGTGCGTGCCGAAGGCTGCGCTGACGCTCGCGTGGACGCTCATGCGCTCCACGCTACGGGCCGTCAGCGCTTCGGCCAGTGCCAGGCCGGTCGGTCGAGCGGCCCCTCGCGGCCGGCGACGAGCGTCTCGCCGTCGTGCTTCTCGAGCTCGACGCGCGTGCCGCCGAGCGCATCCGCCAGCCGCTGCTGGTGCGTGACGACCACGACCTGCGTCGCCTCGGCGGCCTGCCGCACGAGCGCGGCGAGCGGCTCGACGAGGTCGACGTGCAGGCTGCGCTCGGGCTCGTTCAGCACGACGAGGCTCGGCTTCTCGGCCGACAGCAGCGCGGCGACGAGCAGCAGGTACTGCAGCGTGCCGTCGGAGAGCTCGGGCGCCGCGAGCGGACGCAAGAGGCCGGGCTGCTCGAGCGAGACGCTCATGCGGCCGTCGGCCATCGGCAGGCGCAGCCGCGATCCGGGGAACGCGCGGTCGATCGCGGCGTGCACCTCGCGATCCCAGCCGGCCTCGATCGCCGTCTGCAGCACGGCGGCCAGGTTCGCCCCGTCGTCGTCGAGCCGCACGGCGCGCGTCGCGACTTGCGTCTGTCGCGCGGGCGCGGAACGGTCGGTGCGCAGGGCGTCGTGGAACCGCCAGCCGCGCAGCATGCGTCTGGTGCCCGCGAGCTCGGCGGCCTCCTCGTGGCCGGCGAGCTCGTCGAGCACCGACGCCCACGGATGCATGTTCGTGGCGAGCTGCTGCCAGCCGTCGTCGCCGCGCATGCGGGCGAGGCCCCGCACGCGCTCGACGAGCACGCCCGCCGGTCGCGGATCGAGCCCGGCGAAGACGTGCTCCTGCTTGATCTCGGGATCGAGGTCGAAGGCGCTGCGCGCGGCGACGGGGATGCCGAGATCGATGGCGTAGCCGAGCTCGTCGGTCGCGACGCCCAGCCGCAGCGCGACGGGCCCCGAGCGCACGGTGCCCTGCACGGCGCGGCCGCGGCTCGAGCCCTGCTCGGGGCCGGCCCAGCGCACGGCATCCATGCCGCCGACGGCCGCGAGCGAGCCGATGATGCGACCCTCGCCGCAGTCGGCGAGCAGTCGCAGCGCGCGGTAGAGGTTCGACTTGCCGCTGCCGTTGGCGCCCGTGACGACCGTGAGGTCGCCGAGGTCGACGACGAGCGACCGGATCGACCGGTACCCGTCGATCGCGAGGCGGCGGATCATGCGCCCAGCAGCCCCCGCGCGTAGGCGGCCTGGCCGGCGTGCTGCACGTCGTCGTCGGCGATGCTCACGAGCCGTACGCCGAGCGTGACGGGAGGATCCCACCGCTCGTCGACGACGCGGTCGAGGTCGGCGGGGGCGAGCGTCGCGAGGTAGGCCGTCGTGCGAGCGTGCACGGCGTCGAAGTACGCGAGCGCGGCGTCGGCGGATGCGGGGCGCACGCGGGCGACGTCGGCGGCGTCGTGCCCGTAGCCCGTGTCGTGCGGGTCGGCGTCGAGGCCGAACGACGCGGCCCAGTCGCCCGACTGCCACAGCTGGGGCTCGTCGAGCAGCTCGGACACGTGGTGGTCCTGCACGCGCGTGAGGTGCCACACGAGCCAGCCGATGGTGTTCGCGCCATCGGCGGGGCGCGCGACGAGCTGCTCGGGCGTGAGGCCCTCGACGGCGCGGCGCACCTCGCCGGGGATGCGGCCGTAGAGCTCGTGCAGCAGGGCGATGGCGTCCATCAGGCCTCCTCGTCGGTCGTGGACGCTGCGTCGGCCTCGCCCGCCTCGTCGGGCAGCGCGATCGCATCCGGCCCCTCGGTCACGAGCAGGTGGAACTGCGCGGCGTCGATGATGCGCACGCCGAGCGTCTCGGCCTTCGTGAGCTTCGATCCGGCGCCCGGACCCGCGGCGACGTAGTCGGTCTTCTTCGACACGCTCGACGCGGCCTTGCCGCCGGCGCTCATGATCGCCTCCTGCGCGCCCTCGCGGCTGTAGCCCTCGAGCGATCCCGTCGCGACGACCGTGAGGCCCGCGAGCACGCCGCCCGCGGCAGCGGCGGCGCCCGGTCCGGGGTGGTCGGGCGTCGCGAAGCGCACGCCGTCGGCACGCCACTGCGCCACGATCTCGCGGTGCCAGTCGACCTCGAGCCAGTCCTTGAAGGCGTCGGCGATGATCGGGCCGACGCCCTCGACCTCGGCGAGCTGCTCGCGCGTCGCGTCCTCGATCGCCTGCAGCGAGCCGAACCAGCCGGCGAGCGCCCGCGACGCGACGGGGCCGACGTGGCGGATGTTGAGGCTCACGAGCTGGCGCCACAGGTCGGCGGTCTTGGCGCGCTCGAGCTCGGCGACGAGCGTGAGCGCCTGCTTCGACGGTTGCTTGCCCTCGAGCCCCTCCTTGCGCTCGGCGGCGGTCGGGTTGCGCTGGAACGGCGCGCGGCGCACGATCTCGTCGGTCTTCGGGTCGCGCTTGGGCTCGCCCGTCTCGCCGTCGCGCACGACGACCTCGATCGGCACGAGCTGCTCGAGCGTGATGCCGAACAGGCCCGCCTCGGTCTCGAGCGGCGGCTCGGCGGGCACCTCGGGCTGCGTCAGCGCGGCCGCGGTGACCTCGCCGAGCGCCTCGACGTCGAGGGCGCCGCGGCTGCCGATGTGCTCGACGCGACCGCGCACCTGCGCGGGGCACGACCGCGCGTTGGGGCAGCGCAGGTCGATGTCGCCCTCCTTCATGGGGCGCAGCTCGGTGCCGCAGTCGGGGCACTCCTTCGGCATCACGAAGGCGCGCTCGGAGCCGTCGCGCAGCTCGGCCACGGGGCCGAGCACCTCGGGGATGACGTCGCCGGCCTTGCGCAGCACGACGGTGTCGCCGATGAGCACGCCCTTCGCGACCACGACGTCCTGGTTGTGCAGCGTCGCCTGCCGCACGACCGAGCCCGAGACCTTGACGGGCTCCATCATCGCGAACGGCGTCGCCCGGCCGGTGCGGCCCACGCTCACGACGATGTCGACCAGCTTGGTGTGCACCTCCTCGGGCGGGTACTTGTACGCGATGGCCCAGCGCGGCGCGCGGCTCGTGGCACCGAGCTCGTCGTGCAGCGCGAGCTCGTCGACCTTGATGACGATGCCGTCGATCTCGTGCTCGACCGAGTGCCGCTCGCGACCGTACTGCTCGACGAACTCGACCACGCCATCCACGTCGTCGACGACGCGCAGGTACGGGCTCGTGGGCAGACCCCAGCCGGCGAGGAGGCCGTAGACCTCGGACTGCGTCGCGACGGGCGGGTCCTGCCACGCGCCGATGCCGTGCACGTAGAGGCGCAGCGCCTGCACGCGCGCGTCGCCGGCCTCGCGGTCGAGGCCGTCCTTCTTGTCGAGCTGCTGGCGCAGGCCTCCGGATGCGGCGTTGCGCGGGTTCGCGAACGCCGGGAAGCGGCGCAGCGCCGAGTCGATGGCCTTCTGCTCGTCGAACTCGCCGCGGCTCGCCTCGGGGCGTGATGCCCACCGCTCGCGCGTGAGGTCGAGCTGGCGCGCGCGCAACCGCTCCTGCAGCTGGTTGAGCGCCTCGAACTCGGCCGACGGGATGAAGACCTCGCCGCGCACCTCGACGAGCGCGGGATGGCCCGTGCCCGAGAGCTCGCGCGGGATGCCCGCGACGCGCAGCGCGTTCTCGGTGACGTCCTCGCCCACGCGGCCGTCGCCGCGCGTCGCCGCCGACACGAGCGTGCCGTGCTCGTAGCGCAGCGCGATCGCGAGGCCGTCGATCTTCAGCTCGCACAGCCACGCGCCCTCGCGGCCGGCCGAGGTCACGGTCTTGGCCGCCCACTCGCGCAGCTCGTCGATCGAGAAGACGTTGTCGAGGCTCAGCATCCGCTCGGCGTGCGTGACGGGGTCGAAGAGCGCGGAGACGGTGCCGCCGACGGTCTGCGTCGGCGAGTCCTGCGACTGCAGCTCGGGATGCTCGGCCTCGAGCGCCTCGAGCTCGTGCACGAGCGCGTCGTACTCGGCGTCGGAGAGCACCTGCGCGTCCTGCTGGTAGTAGGCGTCGCGTGCTCGCTCGATCTGCTCGCGGAGCTGCTGTGCGCGGTCGTTGGCCGCGTCGAGCGTCGTCGTCATGCCCCCATCCTGCCGTCATCCGCCCACACGCATCCGGCCCCTTGCGACGCCCGCGCCGATGTCGGGCCGGGACTGGTCGCAGTTGCACCTCGACTGGTCAGCGATGCACGCGACTGGTCGCAGATGCACGCATGACTGGTCGCCATTGCAGCGAAATTGCGACCAGTGTGGTGCAACTGCGACCAGTCATGATCCAGGGCAGCCGCGAGCGTCAGACAGGCGCGGGCTCCGCGGCGACCGTGCGGTCGATCGTGCACTGGCCGAGCACGCGCGTGCCGAGGTACAGCACGGCCGACTGGCCGGTCGCGACGCCAGAGAGCGGCTCCTCGACGCGCACGACGAGCTCAGCCCCGACGAGGGATGCGGTCGCGGGCACCGGGTCGGCGTGCGCGCGGATCTGCACCTCGACCGCGAGACCGTTCGCCAGGCCAGGGTGCTGCTCCCCCGCCCACGAGATGCGGCGGCCGCCGAGCTCCACGACCGCGAGCGCCTCGCGCGGACCCACGACGACCTCGCGCGTCGCCGGCTTGACCTCGAGCACGAAGCGCGGGCGCCCGTCGGGGCTCGGCACGCCCAGGTGCAGGCCGCGACGCTGCCCGACGGTGAAGCCGTGCGCGCCGGCGTGCTCGCCGACCACCGTGCCGTCGCGCTCGACGATCGCGCCCGGCGCATCCCCCAGCCGCTCCGCGAGGAAGCCGCGCGTGTCGCCGTCGGGAATGAAGCAGATGTCGTGGCTGTCGGGCTTCGACGCCACGGTGAAGCCGCGGCGCTCGGCCTCGGCACGCACCTCGGCCTTCGACGGGGTGTCGGCGAGCGGGAACATGCAGTGCGCGAGCTGCTCGGCGTCAAGCACGCCGAGCACGTACGACTGGTCCTTCGCCCAGTCGGCGGCGCGGTGCAGCTCGGGGCCGGATGCCGTATCGACCACGCGCGCGTAGTGGCCGGTGGCGACGCGGTCGAAGCCGAGCCCGATCGCCCGGTCGAGCAGCGCGGCGAACTTGATCCGCTCGTTGCAGCGCAGGCACGGGTTCGGGGTGCGGCCGGCGGCGTACTCGCCGAGGAAGTCGTCGACGACCTCCTCCTGGAACCGCTCCGAGAAGTCCCACACGTAGAAGGGGATGCCGAGGCGGTCGGCGACACGGCGCGCATCCATCGCGTCCTCGACGGTGCAGCAGCCGCGGGATCCGGTGCGCAGCGTGCCCGCGTTGCGGTTGAGGGCGAGGTGCACGCCCACGACGTCGTGGCCGGCCTCGACGGCGCGCGCAGCGGCGACGGCGGAGTCGACGCCGCCCGACATCGCTGCGAGCACCTGCATGCCTCCACGGTACCGAGCCGCGCGCGTCCCTCCGAAGCCAGGACTGGTCACAGTTGCACCACGCTGGTCGCAGTTTCGGTGCAATAGCGACCAGTCATGCGCGCATCTGCGACCGGTCACGTGCAACTGCGACCAGTCACGTGCATCTGTGACCAGTCACGGACGCGGCGAGCGGAGGCGCTGCCTACGCCGACGCCGCGCGCGCCGTCGCGATCGCTGGCGGGAGGGCGGCGCACAGCGCGTCGACGTCGTCGGCGGTCGTCGTACGGCCGAGCGAGACGCGCAGCGGCGCAAGGTGACCGAGGCCCATCGCCCGCAGCACGTGCGACGGCTCCTGCACGCCCGCGGTGCAGGCGGAGCCGTTCGACACCGCGAAGCCGAGCCGGTCGAGCGCGAAGACGACGGTCTCGGCATCGACGTCGGCGAGGGCCAGGTGCGCGATGTGCGGTGCGCACTCGACGCCCGCAGCCGTCGCCCGCACGCCCGGCACCGCAGTCCCCGCCGCGAGCACCCGATCCCGCAGCGCAGCCAGACGCGCGGACTCCGACGCGAGCTCGTCCACCGCCTCCGCGATCGCGATCGACGCGAGGTGGACGCCGAGCACGTCCTGCGTGCCCGAGCGCAGCCCGCGCTGCTGCCCGCCGCCGTGCACGATGGGCGCGATCGGCGCGTCGCGCGCGACGAGCAGCACGCCGACGCCGACGGGGCCGCCGACCTTGTGCGCCGAGAGCCCGATGGTCGTGACCCCCGCGGCGCCCAGTCCGAGCGATCGCGCCGACAGCGGCACGTGTCCGAGCGCCTGCACCGCATCCACGTGCATCGGCACGCCTGCGGCAGCAGCCAGTGAACCGAGCAGAGCCACGTCCTGCACCGTGCCGATCTCGTTCGACACCCAGATCGTGGTCGCGAGCGCCGCCCCCTCCAACGCCAGAGCGAAGGCAGACGCGTCCACGACCGCCGACGACGAGATCGGCACCCACCGCACCTCGCGCCCCGCGGCCGCGAGCGCCTCGGCGGTGTCGAGCGTCGCGTGATGCTCGCCATCGGGCACGACGAGCGCACCGGGCCGCACCCTCGCGATGCCCTGCAGCGCGAGGTTCGTCGACTCCGTGCCGCCCGACGTCAGCACGACCTCGGTGGGGTGCGCGTCGAGCGCCTCGGCGATGCGCTCGCGCGCCTCCTCGAGCAGCGCCGCCGCCCGCTGGCCCGCACGATGCGTGGATGCGGGATTCGCGAGCGCGGGCGCCTCGGCCATGGCTGCGAGCACCGACGGCCGCAGGGGCGTCGTGGCAGCGTGGTCGAGGTACCGCATGGCGTCGCCTAGCCTATGGAGCATGGATGGGTTCGTCGGAGACCTCGGTCTCCGTCAGACCGAGCAGGGCCACAGCCTGCGCGTGTGGTCGCGCAACGCGACGTCGATGGAGCTGCGCATCTTCGACGCGCACGACCTCGACCTCGTCACCCACCGCGTGCCGATGGTGCGGCACGACGGCGACGTGTGGAGCGTCGAGTCCGACCTGCTGCAGCCGGGCGTCGCGTACGCGATCGGCGTCGACGGCCCGAGCGGCCCCACGCATCGCTTCGACCCCAGCAGGCACGCGCTGCCGCCGCATGCGAAGGGCATCCAGCGCACCCGCTCGGGCGACCATCGCGCGACGGTCATCGACTCGACCTTCGACTGGGGCGACTCGAGGCGCCCGGCGACGCCGCTCGACGAGACCGTCATCTACGAGGCGCACGTCAAGGGCCTCACGCGCCTCTCGCCCCACATGCCCGCCGAGCTGCGCGGCACGTACGCGGGCCTCGCGCATCCCAGCACCATCGCCTACCTCAAGGACCTCGGCGTCACGGCGGTGCAGCTGCTGCCCATCCACTACTTCCTCTCCGAGCAGCGGCTGCTCGGCCAGGGTCGCGTGAACTACTGGGGCTACAACACGCTCTCGTGGCTCACGCCGCACAGCGACTACGCGTCGCGCGCCAACCGGCTCGACGGCACGGGCGGCGTGCTGCGCGAGGTCAAGGGCATGGTGCGCCTGCTGCACGAGGCAGGCCTCGAGGTCTACCTCGACGTCGTCTACAACCACACGGCCGAGGAGGGCCCCGGCGGCCCCGCGCAGAGCCTGCGCCTCATCGACGACGCCTCGTACTACCGGCAGACCGACGAGGGCCACTACATCGACGTCACGGGCTGCGGCAACACCGTCGACTACTCGCTGCCCGCTGCGCAGGCGCTCGTGCTCGACAGCCTGCGGTACTGGGCGCACGACGTGCAGATCGACGGGTTCCGCTTCGACCTCGCCGTCACGCTCGGACGCGGCGAGGATGCGTCGTTCTCCCCCGACCACCCCCTGCTGCGCGCGATCGCGACCGATCCGACGCTGCGCGGCGTGAAGATGATCGCCGAGCCGTGGGACGTCGGCATGGGCGGCTGGCAGGTCGGCCAGTTCGGCGACGGCTGGAGCGAGTGGAACGACGGCTACCGCGACCGCGTGCGCGAGTTCTGGCTCGCCGACCACCGCAGGCTGCGGCACGGGGATGCTGCGACGACGTCGGTCGGACCCATCGCGCATGCGATCTCGGGCAGCCAGGGGTCGTTCACCGGCCGCCGCGGCCCGCTCGCGAGCGTCAACCTCGTGACCGCGCACGACGGCTTCACGCTCACCGACCTCGTGCGGTACGACGAGAAGCACAACCTCGCGAACGGCGAGGACAACCGCGACGGCACGAGCGACAACCGCTCGTACAACCACGGCGTCGAGGGCCGCACCGAGGACGTCGACGTGCAGCTCGATCGCCGCCGCTCGATGCGCAACGTGCTCGGCACGCTGCTCGTGTCGGCGGGCATCCCCATGATCACGGCGGGCGACGAGTTCGGCCGCACGCAGCGCGGCAACAACAACGCGTACTGCATCGACTCGGCGCTCACGTGGATGCCGTGGCTGCGCAAGCCGTGGCAGGACGAGTTCCTCGAGCAGACGCGCAGGCTCATCCGCCTGCGCCGCGAGCATCCGGCGCTGCGTCCGCTCGAGTTCGGCCGCGATGACCTCCGCGTCGCCGGGTCGAGCCAGATGGAGTGGTTCAACGCGTTCGGTGCACCGATGACGATCGAGGACTGGGACCACGCCCACGACCGCACGGTGCAGTACATGGCCGAGTCGACGCCGATCGACGAGCCGTACTCGCGCGTGCTCGTCGTGCTGCACGGCTCGCCGCGCGACGCGCAGGTCACGGTGCCGAACGCCGACGGCGTCGAGGGCTTCGAGCTGCTGTGGTCGAGCGCCGACGACCGCCACGACGGCGAGGTGCACGTGCCGGGCGACACCGTGACGGTGCAGCCGATGAGCCTGCGCGTGTACCGCGTGGATGGCGTGCCCGAGTCGGGCGAGCCCGAGGCCGAGCTCGTGGTCATGCGCTCGCGGTCGACGCCGCCGCCTCCCCCGCCGCCGACGATCGGCTGACGCCGGTCGAGGTGGACCGGCCCGACCGTCAGCCCGCGACCGCCACGAGCCCCAGCTCGGCGGGCGACGACAGCAGGTCGTGCGCGGGCACGACGCGCACGGCGTAGCCGAACGTGCCGGCGCGCAGCACCGGCAGCGTGGCGGCGAAGCGGTCGGCCGAGGCCGACGCGCCCTCGTGCGCCAGCGCGAAGCGGCGCGTGTCGTAGAGCTCGCCGCCGTCGCCCATGCGGCCGCCCACGACCTCGACGCGCACGTCGTCGGGCTGCAGCGTGCCCAGCTCGACGTAGGCGCGCACGTCGATCGAGTCGCCCACGACCGGCGGGCTGTCGACGCCGTCGATCTCGACGTGCAGCACGCGCACGCCGCCGAACGCGTCGCGCACCCGAGCCGTCCACGCCGCGAGCTCGCGCGCAGGCGCGTAGTCATCGGCCGACACGGCGCGCTCTGCCACCGCGGCGGGCGCGTACAGGTCGCGCACGTACTGCTGCAGCATCCGCTCGGCACTCAGCTCGGGGCTCATGGTCTCGAGCGTGTGGCGGATCGAGGCGATCCAGTCGCGCGGCAGCCCGCGCTCGTCGCGGCGGTAGAACCGCGGCGCCACCTGGTGCTCGATGAGGTCGTACAGCGCGGTCGCCTCGAGCGCGTCGCGCGTCGCCGCATCCACGCGCTCGTTGGCCGACGGGATCGCCCAGCCGTTCTGCTCGTCGTGGTACTCGTCCCACCAGCCGTCGAGGATCGACAGGTTGAGCGAGCCGTTGAGCGCGGCCTTCATGCCGCTCGTGCCGCACGCCTCGAGCGGCCGCAGCGGGTTGTTGAGCCACACGTCGCAGCCCGGGTAGAGCGTCTTCGCCATGGAGATGTCGTAGTCCTCGAGGAAGACGATGCGCTCGCGCACCGCCGGGTCCTGCCCGAACCGCACGAGCTCCTGGATGAGCTGCTTGCCCTGCTCGTCGGCAGGGTGCGACTTGCCGGCGATGACGAGCTGCACGGGGCGCTCGGGATGCGTGAGCAGGGCCCGCAGGCGCTCGCGGTCGTGGAGCATGAGCGTGAGCCGCTTGTACGTCGGCACGCGGCGCGCGAACCCGATCGTGAGCACGTCGGGGTCGAGGAGCCGGTCGACCCACGCCGGCGCGGCGCCCTGGTTGCGCTCGTGCTGGCGCCGCGTGCGCGTGCGCGCCTCGGTGACGAGCTGCTGCCGCATGTCGCGGCGCACGGCCCACAGCATGTCGTCGGCGAGCGCCTCCGAGCCCCAGTCGGCCTTCGTCGTGTCGCTCGCGCCGAGCACCTCGGCGGCGAGGCGCTTGAGGTGCGGCGACGTCCACGTCGCGGCGTGCACGCCGTTCGTGACCGAGCCGATCGGCACGTCGTCGGCGTCGAAGCCCGGCCACAGCGCGCCGAACATCTCGCGCGAGACGCTGCCGTGCAGCCTCGAGACGCCGTTGGCGCGCTGCGCGAGCGCGAAGCCGAGGTGCGCCATGTTGAACACGCCCTCGGTCGCCTCGGCGCCGAGCGCGAGCACGTCGTCGGCGTCGATGCCGGGCACGAGCTCGCCGGTGGCGAAGTGCGCGCGCACGAGGGATGCGTCGAACCGGTCGATCCCGGCGGGCACGGGCGTGTGGGTCGTGAAGACCGTGCCCGCCCGCACGACGCGCAGCGCCTCGGCGAACGACAGGCCGTCGGCGACGAGCGCGCCGATGCGCTCGAGCCCCAGGAAGCCCGCGTGGCCCTCGTTCGAGTGGTAGACCTCGGGCATCTCGCCGCCCGTGCGCTCGGCGTAGGCCGCGAGCGCGCGCACGCCGCCGATGCCCAGCAGCAGCTCCTGCACGAGGCGGTGCTCGCCGCCGCCGCCGTAGAGCCGGTCGGCGACGCCGCGCAGCTCGGGGGCGTTGTCGCGCACGTTCGTGTCGAGCAGCAGCAGCGGCACGCGGCCGACGCGCGCCTCCCAGATGCGCGCGTGCAGCGTGCGACCGCCTGGCAGCGCGAGCGTGACGAGCACGGGGGCGCCGTCGTCGCCGCGCAGCACCGTGAGCGGCAGACCATCGGGGTCGAGCACGGGGTACGACTCCTGCTGCCAGCCCTCGCTCGAGATCGCCTGGCGGAAGTAGCCCGCCTGGTAGAACAGGCCGACGCCCACGATGGGGATGCCGAGGTCGCTCGCGGCCTTCAGGTGGTCGCCGGCGAGGATGCCCAGGCCGCCGGAGTACTGCGGCAGGGCGCTCGTGATGCCGAACTCGGGCGAGAAGTAGCCGATCGAGCGCGGGGCACCGTCGAGCGACTGGTACCAGCGCGCCTGGCTGAGGTAGTCGTCGAGGTCCTGCGCGAGTGCGTGCACGCGGCCGACGAATCCCTCGTCGGCGGCAAGCTCGGCGATGCGCTCCTGGCCGACGCGTCCGAGCAGCTGGATGGGGTCGTGCCCGGCGCCGCGCCAGGCGTCGAGCGACACCTCGCGGAACAGCTCGCGCGTGGGCTCGTGCCACGACCATCGCAGGTTCGTCGCGAGCGCCTCGAGGGGGCGCAGCGACTCCGGCAGCGACGATCGGACGGTGAACGTGCGGATGGCCTTCACGAGTGCAGCGTAGCGACGCCGGGATAGCACAGGCGATGGCGACTCGCGATCCCCCGAGACGGTGCTCGGGCGGATGCGCGGCTTCGGTAGCGTGGGCTCCGTGGCGAAGGAGAAGCGCCGAGGCGCGTTCAGCAGGAGGAAGCCCGAGGATGCGGCCGTGCCGCCCCGGGCAGCAGCACCGGAGCCCGTGCAGGCGCAGGAGCCGTCAGCCGAGCCGCCCGCGCTCGTCGAGCCGCCGAGGCCCTCGCTCGTCGATCCCCCGGCATCCGTCGCATCCCCCGCGCCGGCCGAGCCGCCGGCGCTCGTCGAGCCGCCGAAGCCCACGCTCGGCCTGCGCCGCCCCGGATCGGCGCCGCGCCCCGCCTCGACCGCGACGACCGCCGCGTCGTCGCTGCCGCCCGTGCCCGCCGAGCCGAGCGTGCCCGCCGAGCCCGTGACGCCGCTGCCGCCCGCGACCGAGCCGCCGAGCACGCCCGTGCCGCCCGCTGCGCCGTCGACGCCCAGCGCCCCGCCCGCTCCCCCGGCATCGGCCCCGGCACCGCCGACGACCGTGACCGATGCCGTCGCGGCGCTGCCCCCGGCCGACGACGAGCCCATCTCGGCGCCGACGCCGCCCGCCTACGCCTCGGCGCCGCTGCCGCCGTCGGCACCGCGGCCCGCGTCCGGGGCCACGACAGCCGCGCCCGCCGCCTCGCCCGACCCGCGCACGCAGGTGCACACGGGCCGCATCCCCGTGCGCGACCTGTTCCCCGTCATCCCCGGCTCGCCGCATCCGGCGAAGGCCGTCGTCGGCGAGGTCGTGCCGTTCTCGGCCACGGTGTTCCGCGAGGGTCACGACCAGATCGGCGCGACGCTCGTGCTCACGGCCCCCTCTGGCGCCGTGCACCGCGAGCCCATGCACCTCGTCGCGCCCGGCACCGACCGCTACTCGGCGCTCGCCGCGATCGACGAGCAGGGCATGTGGACGTGGCACGTCGAGGGCTGGAGCGACGACTGGGGCACGTGGCTGCACGACGCCGAGATCAAGATCGGCGCCGGCATCGACGTCGAGCTCATGCTCGAGATCGGCGCCCGCCTCATGGAGCGATCGATCGCCGAGGCTGACGGCCCCGCGAGCCTCGCCGACGTCGCCGCCGTGCTGCGCGACGAGACGCAGGTGCCCGACGACCGCTGGGCCGCCGCGACCACCGCGACCGTGCGCGCGCAGCTGCAGGCGCATCCGCCGCGAGCGCTCGTCTCGGCCTCCGACGAGGTGCCGCTCAAGGTCGAGCGCACGAAGGCGCTCGTCGGCTCCTGGTACGAGTTCTTCCCCCGCTCCGAGGGCGCGCGCAAGACGGCGGACGGATGGGTGTCCGGCACCTTCCAGACCGCGAAGGCGCGCATCCCCGGCGTCGCCGCCATGGGCTTCGACGTGCTCTACCTGCCGCCGATCCACCCGATCGGCGAGGTGAACCGCAAGGGACCGAACAACACGCTCACCCCGGCGCCCGGCGACCCCGGCAGCCCGTGGGCCATCGGCTCGAAGGACGGCGGCCACGACGCCATCCACCCCGACCTCGGCACGATCGACGACCTGCGCGACTTCGTCGCCGAGGCGCAGGCGCACGGCATCGAGGTGGCGCTCGACTTCGCGCTGCAGTGCGCACCCGACCACCCGTGGGTCGTCGAGCACCCCGACTGGTTCACGCAGCTGCCCGACGGCACGATCGCGTTCGCCGAGAATCCGCCGAAGAAGTACCAGGACATCTACCCGGTCAACTTCGACCACGACCCCGCCGGCATCGCGCACGAGACCGTGCGCCTGCTCGAGCAGTGGGTCGACTGCGGCGTGCAGATCTTCCGCGTCGACAACCCGCACACGAAGCCCGTGTGGTTCTGGGAGTGGGTCATCCGCGAGATGACCGACCGCCACCCCGACGTCATGTTCCACGCCGAGGCGTTCACGCGCCCTGCGATGATGCAGACGCTCGCACAGGTCGGCTTCCAGCAGTCGGTGACGTACTACGCGTGGCGCAACACCAAGGAGGAGCTCGCCGAGTACCTCGCCGAGGTGTCGGGCGAGCAGGCGGCGTGGTTCCGCCCGAACTTCTGGACGAACACGCCCGACATCCTCACGGAGTTCCTGCAGTTCGGCGGCGTGCCGGCGTACAAGATCCGGGCGGCGATCGCCGCGACGGCCGTGCCGTCGTGGGCGGTCTACGCCGGCTACGAGCTCATCGAGGACGTCGCGCGCCCCGGCTCCGAGGAGAACGTCGACAACGAGAAGTACGAGTACAAGGAGCGCGACTGGGCCAGGGCCGAGCGCCTCGGCACGTCGATCGCGCCGTACCTCACGCGACTCAACGCCATCCGCGCCGCGCATCCCGCGCTGCAGCAGCTGCGCAACCTCACGGTGCACTGGAGCGACGACGACGGCGTGCTCGTGTTCTCCAAGCATCTCGACGGCCGCTTCACCCCGTCGGGCGAGCCGGACACCATCGTCGTCGTCGCCAACGTCGACCCGCACTCGGTGCGGCAGACGATGGTGCACCTCGACCTCGCCGCCCTGGGCCTCGAGCCCGGCTCGACCTTCGAGGTCCACGACCTCGTGACCGATCAGGTGTGGGAGTGGGGCGACGACGCGTTCGTGCGCCTCGACGCCTTCGTCGAGCCCGTCCACATCCTGCACGTGAGGCACCCATGACGACGACGATCGACGACGCCACGCTCGAGCAGCTCAGCGTCGGCTCGCACCCCGCGCCGCACGACCTGCTGGGCGCGCATCCCGACGGCGACGACCACGTCGTGCGCGTCGTGCGCAGGCTCGCCCGCACCGTCGAGGCGCTGCCCGAGGGCGCGGATGCCGTGCCGCTCACGCACGTCGCCCACGGGGTGTGGGAGGGCACCGTGCCCGGCCCCGTCGTGCCGTACCGCGTGCGCACGACGTACGACGACGGCGTCGGCCACGAGGCCGAGGATCCGTACCGCTTCCTGCCGACCGTCGGCGAGCTCGACGCGCACCTGTGGCACGAGGGCAGGCACGAGCAGGCGTGGGAGGTGCTGGGCAGCCACGTGCGCGAGCACCAGGGCGTCGCGGGCACGTCGTTCGCGGTCTGGGCGCCCAATGCGCGCGCGGCGCGCGTCATCGGCGACGCCAACGGCTGGGACGGCACGATGCACGCGATGCGCTCGATGGGCGCGAGCGGCATCTGGGAGCTCTTCGTGCCCGGCGTCGGCCCCGGCGACGCGTACAAGTACGAGCTGCTCACGCACGACGGCTGGGTGCGCCGCGCCGACCCGTTCGCGCGCTTCACCGAGGTGCCGCCCGCGACGGCGTCGAAGACGGGCGTCTCGACGTTCGAGTGGAGCGACGACGAGTGGATGCACGCTCGCGCGCAGTCCGACCCGCACACGGGCCCCATGTCGGTGTACGAGCTGCACTTCGGCTCGTGGCGCCCCGGCCTCTCGTACCGTGAGATGGCCGATCCGCTCATCGCCTACCTCGACGAGACGGGCTTCACGCACGTCGAGTTCCTGCCGCTCGCAGAGCATCCGTTCGGCGGCTCGTGGGGCTACCAGGTCACGGGCTACTACGCGCCGACGAGCCGGTTCGGGCATCCCGACGACCTCAAGTACCTCGTCGACCGCCTGCACGGCGCCGGCTACGGCGTCATCGTCGACTGGGTGCCCGCGCACTTCCCGAAGGACGAGTGGGCGCTCGCGCGCTTCGACGGCACGCCGCTGTTCGAGCACGGCGACCCCCGCCGCGGCGAGCAGCTCGACTGGGGCACGAACGTCTTCGACTTCGGTCGCAGCGAGGTGCGCAACTTCCTCGTCGCGAACGCGGTGTTCTGGCTCGAGGAGTTCCACGTCGACGGCCTGCGCGTCGACGCCGTCGCATCGATGCTCTACCTCGACTACTCGCGCGCCGAGGGGCAGTGGCTGCCCAACGAGCACGGCGGGCGCGAGAACCTCGAGGCGATCTCGCTGCTGCAGGAGGTCAACGCCACCGCGTACAAGCGCTGCCCCGGCATCGTGATGATCGCCGAGGAGTCGACGTCGTGGCCGGGCGTCACCCGGCCGACCGACCAGGGCGGGCTCGGCTTCGGGCTCAAGTGGAACATGGGCTGGATGCACGACACGCTCCGGTACATGCAGGTCGACCCCATGTACCGGTCGCACCACCACCACGACATCACCTTCTCGTTCCTCTACGCGTTCTCGGAGGCGTTCACGCTGCCGATCAGCCACGACGAGGTCGTGCACGGCAAGGGCTCGCTGCTGGGCAAGATGCCCGGCGACCACTGGCAGCAGCTCGCGTCGGTGCGCGCGTACCTCACGTTCATGTGGGCGCATCCCGGCAAGCAGCTGCTCTTCATGGGGCAGGAGTTCGGGCAGCCGAGCGAGTGGAGCGAGGCGCGCGGCCTCGACTGGTGGATCCTCGACCAGCCGGCGCACCAGTGCCTCCTGCGACTCGTGGGGCGCCTCAACCGGGTCTACCGCGAGCACGAGGCGCTCTGGGGTCGCGACTCCGAGCCCGCGGGCTTCGAGTGGATCGACGGCGGCAACTCGTCCGACAACGTCGTGGCGTTCCTGCGCCACGGTCACGACGGCCGGCCGATCGCGGCGATCCACAACTTCTCGGGCAAGCCCGTGCACGACTACCGCATCGGCCTGCCCGAGGCTGGCGCGTGGACGGAGCTCGTGAACTCGGATGCGACGGAGTACGGCGGCTCGGGCGTCGGCAACCTCGGCACGGTGCACGCCACCGACGAGGCGTTCGGCGGCCGTCCGGCGTCTGCGACGCTCACGATCCCGCCACTCGCCGGTCTGCTCCTCACGCCCGCTCGCTGACGCACACGACCGCCGACGTCGCGCCAAGGGCTGGCGCCGCGTCGGCGGTCGGGTGCAGCATCGCGGCATGACGACGATCGACGCGACCCTCGACGGACTGCTGCACGACCTGCAGCGCATGATCGGCGCGGTCGACGACTGGCATGCGGCGACGCCGTGCGCCGAGTGGGATGCCGGCGCGCTCGTCGACCACCTCGTCGTCGACCTGCGCAACTTCGCCGCGGGGATGCGCGGCGAGGAGGTCGACTGGGCGGCCGCGACGGCGACGAACGACGACCGCGCGGCCGCGTTCGCCGAGGCAGCGGACGACCTGCGCGCCGCCTACGCCGACGGCCTCGACGCCCAGGTCGACTGGCAGCTCGGCGAGCTCGCGACGCACGCGTGGGACCTCGCGGCAGCGACGGGCACGTCGACGAGCGACCTCGACCCGGCCGCGGCCGAGCGCGGCCTCGCGTTCGTCTCGGCGAACCTCACCGACGAGCGGCGCGGCTCGGCGTTCGCTCCCGCCGTCGAGCCCGCTGCCGACGCGGATGCGTACGGCAGGCTCGCGGCGTTCGCGGGCCGCAGCGCCTAGGCCGCGCTCAGTAGAGCAGCGTCGTCAGGCGGCGACGCGCCGCACCGACGCGCGGGTCGTCGGCGCCGACGATCTCGAAGAGGTCGACGAGGCGCAGGCGCACGTCCTGGCGCTGCTCCCCCGTCGTCGCCGCGACGAGGTCGAGCAGGCGCGCGAACGCGTCGTCGACGTGACCGCCCGAGACGTCGAGGTCGGCGACGAGCATCTGCGCCGCGACGTCGTCGGGTGCCTCGGCGGCCGCCTGGCGGATGCCGTCGGCCGTCGTGCCCTGCAGGCGCTCGAGCAGCCGCACGTTCGCCAGGCCCGCGACGGCCTCGCCGTCACGCGGGTTCGCGACGATCGCCCGCTCGAACGCGTCGATTGCCGCGGCGAGGTCGCCGCGGTCGAGCGCGTCGTGCGCCTCCTGGTGCAGCGGCGGCAGCGGCGGCTCCGCGGGCTCCTCGGGCGGCTCGCCCGGCTCGCCGACGGGCAGGCGGCCGGTGACGCCCTCCTGGGCCGCGAACGCGAGCACCTGCTCGAGCACGTCGACGACCTGCGCCTCGGGGATCGCGCCCGTGAAGAGCGCGGCGGGTCGGCCGCCGATGACGGCGGCGACGGTCGGGATCGACTGCGCCTGGAACGCCTGCACGAGCTGCGGGTTCTGGTCGGCGTCGACCTTCGCGAGCACGATGCGGCCCGCGTACTCGGTCACGAGCCGCTCGAGGATCGGCGTGAGCTGCTTGCACGGCCCGCACCACTCGGCCCAGATGTCGATGACGACGGGCACGGTGCGCGACAGCTCGACGATCTGCGCGAAGTCGGCGTCGCCGACGTCGACGATCACGCCGACGCCGCCCTGCGGTGCCGCGGTGCCGTCGGCGGGTGCTGCCTGCTGCGGTGCCGCCGGACGCGCGTGGCGCGCCGCGAGGCCGGAGAGGTCGACGGCGCCGGCCATCGACGCGGGCAGACGATCGGTCATCCCTGGACCTCCTGGACGTCGATGAGCGCGTAGGCGTAGCCGAGCAGCACGAGCGGCTGCTCGGAGCCGTCGTCGGACTTCGGCGGCACGTAGAACAGCGCCTGGATCTGGTACGAGGCCGTGAGGCCGGTCGTCGAGCTCTCGACGGGCGACAGCGCCGTCTGGGCGCCCACGCCGGGGCGCACAGTGACGCCCTCCTCGCGCGGGATCGACGTGGTCGACTCGACGAACGACGTCGCGACGTACGCGCCGCCGTCGGCGTCCGCGACGAGCGTCACGGGTGCCTGGTCGTCCTCGGCGTCGGCGAACGTCATGTCGACCGTCTGGCTCGTCTCGAGCGCGAGCGTCTCCTGCTTGTCGTCGTAGCCGACCTGCTCCTGCAGCGAGTCGTTCTCGGCGGGGAACCGCGGCGCCCACGACGAGTTGGGGCCGCTGATGAGCACGTCGCCGTACGCCGCGGCGATGGACTCGGGCGCGACCTCGAGCAGCGGCGTGTTCGCCGGGAGGCCCGGTGCGCCGACGTCGGCGGAGGCGCCGGTGAGCTGGTTGCCCGACTCGAGACGGAACTGGTAGACGAGGCGGTAGTCCTCGCGCGGCGAGTCCTGCACGAAGACGAGCGCCGACTGCGCCTGCGTCTCGTCCTGCCAGCCGACGACGGCCATGACCGAGCGCGGCCAGACCTCGCTCTGCTGCGGCAGCAGCAGCTGGATGTCGCCGTCGGGGATGCCCGTCGCGGCGGCGATGCTCCCGTCCTGCCCGCGCACCGTGTAGTTGACGGTGCGCGCGTCGAGCTGCGGGCCGCCGAGGCGCTCTGCTGCGAGGTTCGCGTCGAGCGTCGAGTCGGCCTGCGCGACGACCTCGCGGGTGTCGGCGAGGATGCGCTCGAACTGGCGCACGGTCACGGCGGCCGGCGGCAGCGTGTCCTCGAGGCTCGTCGGCTCGGGCGAGCCCGACGGCGTCGCCGAGGGCTGCGCGAGGTCGGGCCAGTACTGCGGGCCGCAGCCCGTGAGCAGCGCGGCGCCCATCGCGATGGGCACGACGAGGCGGACACGGCGCAGCGTCGCGCGGCGGCGCGGGGTCGCGCGGCGCTCGGTGCGGCGGGCGTCGTCGGCGGGCGTCTCGGGTGCGTCGGTGGCCGGCGTCTCGCCGGTCGTCGACGCGTCGGTCGCCGTCTCGCCGGAGGCGGCGTCATCGGGATCGGGTGCCGAGCCGGCCTCGATCGCCTGCTGCGGCGGCGCGACGGGCAGGCCGCGCTTCGCACCGCGCTGGATCTCGCGCCGCTCACGACGCGACGGCGCCGGCGACAGGCGTCGCTGCGGGCCGCGGTGCCTGCGGTGCCTGCGCACCGCGAGCAGCAGCAGGAGCAGCGCGAGGGCAGCGAGCACGAAGCCCGCGGTCATGAGGGGACCGAAGAACGGCATGGAGCGCTCGTTGGGCCATTCGACGCGGATGTCGCTCGGGGCGGCGGCCGTGCCGTCGGACACGATCGCGACCGAGTAGTCGAGCGGCGCAGCGAGCTCGAGGGAGACCTCGCCCTCGCCCGTCGCCTCCTGCACCCACAGGTCGCTGCCCGCGATGGCGGGCACCGACTCCTCGCCGCCGTTCGTCACGTCGAGCCCGAGCTCGCCGTCCTGGTCGACGACGACGGCGTGGTCGGCCTCGCCGATCCAGCCGAGCACGTCGCTCGTGCGGCCGACGACGGCCGTGATGGCGCCGTCGCCCGTGATCGTGATGGTCTGGCGACCCTCATGGGTCGCGAGCACGTCGCCGCCGAGCACCACGACGGGCGAGTCGACCGCCTGCTGCAGCTGCTCGGTGATCGTCTGCGGCGGTGCCCAGATCGTGCGCTGGCCGATGGCGAGCGCGAAGCAGGCCACGGCGAGCACGAGGCTGATCACCGAGAGCAGATATCGCATGCAGGTTCCCTCCGCGCGGCGACCGATCCGTCGAGCCGCGCACGTCCGACCATCCAGGGTACCCGAGGGCCACCGGCGCGTTCCAGTCGGCATGCGCCGAGCACCCGGCATGCGCCACCTATGCTGGCGGGATGAGGGTGAAGGGTGCATTCCAGATCGGCCTGCTCGGCGGGCTCGGCGTGCTGCTGGCGATCGCGATCGCCGGTGCGGTCGGGCAGATCTCGTCCGTGCTCGTCTACGCCTTCGCCGCGATCTTCCTCGCCCTCGGCGTCGACCCGATCGTGCAGTTCCTCACGCGCCACCGCTTCCCAAGGTGGCTCGCGGTGCTCACGGTCATCGTCGCCATCCTCGGCGCGTTCGTCGGCATCGTCTTCCTCATCGTGCCGCGCATCGTCGACCAGTTCTCGACGCTGATCCAGGGCGTCGTCGCGACGTTCCAGGCCGGCCTGCTCGACGACGTGCTCGACTGGGCGCAGACGACGTTCCCGGGCGTCGACTGGCAGGGCATGATCGACGACACCCTGCAGGCGCTGCAGGACCCCAACACGTACGCGTCGCTGCCGCCGCAGCTCGGCAGCGTCGTCACGACCGTCATCGGCGCAGTCGGCGCCACGGTCGCCGCGCTCTTCGGCGGCTTCATCGTGCTCGTGCTCATGCTCTACTTCATGGGCTCGCTGCCCGCGCTGAAGTCGGCGATGTACCGCCTCGTGCCCGCGTCGAAGCGCCCCACGTTCATCCGCATCGCCGAGCAGATCATGTCGGCGGTCGGCAAGTTCGTCACGGGCCAGTTCGCGCTCGGCCTCTGCAACGGCATCCTGTCGTTCGTCATGCTGTCGATCGTCGGCTCCGAGCTCGCCGTCGTCTACGCGTTCATCGCCTTCCTCGCCTCGACGATCCCGCTCGTCGGCACCATCACGGCCTCGGTCACGATCTCGCTGCTCGTGCTGCTGCTCGACGGCCCGCAGACGGCGCTGCCCGTCGCGATCTACTACGCGGTCTACATGCAGTTCGAGGCGTACGTGCTGAGCCCGCAGATCATGAACCGCGCCGTGAAGGTGCCGGGTGTCGTCGTCGTGCTCGCGGCCCTCACGGGCGGCACGCTGCTCGGCATCCTCGGCGCGCTCGTCGCCATCCCGGTCGCCGCGGCGATCCAGCTCATCCTCAAGGAAGTCGTCATCCCACGCCAGGACGCGCTCTAGCGCTCCCCTGCGGGCGCTCGTGCGCTCCGACGCGCTCGTGCTCCGTCGGCGTCAGGCGATGCGCCAGCAGGCGCTGTGCCAGTGCCGACGGTCCTCGACCGCGCGGTCGCCGAACAGGCTGTCGTCGCGCCAGACGACGACGTGCGCCGTGCCGGGCTCGACGAGCTGCTCGCAGCCCGGGCACCGGTACGCCTTCTGCGCGTTCGACGCGCTCATCGGCTGCACCTTCCAGGCGAACCCCATGCGGGTCTCGGTGCGCAGGGAGCCGAGCAGGATGCGGTCGACGTCGAGCGGCACGTGATCGGTCGGACAACGCCTGGGCCTGCGCCCGGCCACGGCCTCAGTACCAGCCGACGGACTGCGAATGCGCCCACGCGCCGCAGGGCGTGGAGTAGCGGCCGGCGATGTAGCCGAGGCCCCACGTGATCTGCGTGGCGGGGTTCGTCTGCCAGTCGGCGCCCGCCGTGGCCATCTTCGAGCCGGGCAGCGACTGCGGGATGCCGTACGCACCGCTCGAGACGTTGTGGGCGTAGACGTTCCAGTTCGACTCGCGCTGCCACAGCAGGTAGAGGCACTGGTATTGATCGTCGCCCCAGCCGCGCGCGAGCACCATGTCGCGGGCGATGGCCTGCGCCGAGCCCGGGTCGGGTGCGGCGACGGCTGGCAGCACGTAGGTCGAGGCCGACGAGGATCCGGTGGATGCCGCGGCCGTCGGCGTCGGTGTGGGCGTCGGGGTCGGCGTGGGGCTCTCGACGACGAGGTCGTCGCGCTGCACGGCGTCGCCGGAGCCCGTGACCTCGCCGATGCCCTGCGCGAGCTGGTTCTCGCTCGCGAGGCCGCTGTCCTCGGCGTACGACGCGACGTTCGGGTCGACGATCGAGACGGCCACGAAGGCGCTCGCGGCGACGAGCGCAGCGATCGAGACGATGCCGCGCGTCCGCGTGCGGCGCGCAGGGGCATCGGTACGAGAGAACATGGGGGTCGAGACTATCACGACCAGGTAACGACGGCCCAGCCCGGCCTCGGCTCGCGAGCGTCGGTCAGCGCACGGCGAGCATGAGCGAGACGACGGAGTCGAGCACGAGGTCGACCTGATCCTCGTCGTATCCGCCGCGCTGCGCCGTGAACTGCACCGTGCGCACCTCTCGGGGCGTGATCTCCGGCCCGTCCTCGAGGTAGTCGGCCAGGCGTGCGGCGAACGCATCCACCTCGGCGACCCGGTAGCCCTTCGTGAGCGAGCCGACGCGGCGGAAGCGCTCGCCGTCGACGCGCTTCAGACGCGCGAGCGTCTCCTCCGCCTGCGTGCGGATGCCCTCGAAGAAGGCGGCCTCGCCCTTCGACGCGATCCCCCGCTCGCGCTCGCGGTTCGCGAACGCCTCCTCGAGCCGCTCGAGCGCGGCGTCGACGTGCGCGGGCGAGTAGCCCGACTTCGCGAGGGCGAACGACGCCTGGCGGATCTGCGAGGAGTCGAGGGCGGTCGGCGAGTCGCTCGCGTAGGCGCGGCGTGCATCCTCGAGGAAGTCCTCGACCTGCTCGATGTCGTAGCCGAGCTGCCCACGACGGACCTTCGGGAACGTGGCGCTCATGCCTCGCATCCTCTCACGATCGTCATGCGTCGCCGCCGCCCGACCGCATCACAGGCCCGCGAGGCGCGCGATCTCGTAGAGCGCGTACATGACGACGGCGCTCGGCAGGCTCGAGTCGAGACGGTCGAGGAACCCGCCGTGGCCAGGCAGGAACGTGCCGATGTCCTTGATGCCGAGGTCGCGCTTGATGAGCGACTCCGCGAGGTCGCCGACCGTCGCGGTCGTGAGGATGACGAGGCCGATGATGACGCCGTACCACCAGGGCACGTCGAGCGCGAGGATGCCGTAGGCGATCGCGGCGGCGACCACGAGCACGCCTGCGCCCGCGAAGCCCTCCCACGTCTTGCCGGGGCTGATGCGCGGCGCGAGCTTCGTGCGACCGAACAGCACGCCGGATGCGAGCGCGCCCGTGTCGTTCACGATCGCGAGCACGAGGAACCCGAGGGTCCACCACTCGCCGTGCTCCTGCTTCGTGAGCAACACCGAGAACGCGCCGAGCACGCCGCAGTAGGCGATGCAGAAGGCGCTCGCCGAGATGTCGGTCGCGATCGCGCGTGCGCCCGTGCGCGTCGACGGCGCGACCGCGACCTCGGCGAGGCGGTAGAGCGCGATGACGGCGATCGCCAGCAGCGTGCCGTACCAGAGGCCGGCAGCGCCCCAGAACCACGTCGCGCCCTGCAGTCCCACGCCGAGCACGACGAGCGGGATGCGCGGCACGTCGCGACCGGCGAAGCGCAGCGCGCTCGCGAGCTCGTACAGCGTGAACGCGACGAGCACGCTGCAGAAGATGACGAAGAGGCCCTTGAAGAGCAGCAGGCTCGCGAGCAGCAGCACACCGAGCACGACGCCGAGACCGATCGCCACGGGGAGGTTGCGACCGGCGCGCGCGTTGGCGCGCTCGTTCGCAGCCTCGATCTGCTCACGGGCCGCGTGGATCTGCGCCTGGATCTGCGCCTCGATCCGATGCGGGTCGCGCTCTGCCACGCGTGCCTCTCCTCGACGTCGGGTCGCTCAGACCTCGAGCAGCTCGGCTTCCTTCTTCTTCAGCGCCTCGTCGATCTGCTCGACGGCCGCCTTCGTCGCCGCGTCGAGGTCCTTCTCGCCGCGTGCGATCTCGTCGTCGCTCACCTCGCCCGTGAGGGCGTCGAGGTCGGTCTTGCCCGCGCGACGCACGTTGCGGATCGCGACGCGAGCGGCCTCGGCCTTGTCGCGCACGATCTTCACGTAGTCCTTGCGACGCTCGGCCGTGAGCTCGGGCATCGTGATGCGGATGAGCTGGCCGTCGTTGTTCGGGGTCACTCCCAGGTGGGGTGCGCCGACGATGGCCTTCTCGATGTCCTTGAGCGCCGACTTGTCGAACGGCGTGATGACGAGCACGCGCGCCTCGGGCTGCTGGAAGCCCGCGAGCTGCACGAGCGGCGTCGGCGTGCCGTAGTACTCGACGAGCAGCTTCTGGAAGAGCGCCGGGTTGGCGCGTCCCGCCGACACCGTCGCGAAGTCATCCTTCGCGACCTCGATCGACTGGGCCATCTTGTCCTTGGCCTCGGTGAGCACGTCGCTGATCATGGCGCCTCCAAGCGTCTCTTGCAGTCTAGGTGTGCGCGCGGGTCAGCCGTGGACCACGGTGCCGAGGCGCTCGCCACGGATGGCTCGCGCGATGGCGTCGCCCTCCATGCCGAACACGAGCATCGGCATCGCGTTGTCCATGCAGAGGCTGAACGCCGTCGCGTCGACGATCTTGAGGCCGCGCACGAGGGCCTCCTGGTACGTGATGTCGTCGATGCGCGTCGCCGTCGGGTCCTTCTTCGGATCCGCGGTGTACACGCCGTCGACGCCGTTCTTGGCGACGAGCACCTCGGCCGCGCCGATCTCGAGCGCGCGCTGCGCCGCGACGGTGTCGGTCGAGAAGTACGGCAGGCCGGCACCGGCGCCGAAGATCACGACGCGGCCCTTCTCCATGTGGCGCTCGGCGCGCAGCGGGATGTACGGCTCGGCGACCTGCGTCATCTGGATCGCCGACTGCACGCGCGTCGCCGCGCCCGCCTGCTCGAGGAAGTCCTGCAGCGCGAGCGCGTTCATGACGGTGCCGAGCATGCCCATGTAGTCGGCGCGTCCGCGATCCATGCCGCGCTGCGAGAGCTCGGCGCCGCGGAAGAAGTTGCCGCCGCCGACGACGATCGCGATCTCGACGTCCTTCGCGGCATCGGCGATCTGCGCCGCGATGCCCTGCACGACGTCGGGGTTGACGCCGAGGGAGCCGCCGCCGAACGCCTCGCCCGAGAGCTTCAGCAGGACGCGTCGGCGATTCGTGCGGGGGGCGTCGGTCATGGGTCCTCCGTCGAGTCGTGCAGCCCAGCAGGTCGTGCCAGGGCCGCCATCGACCCTACCGCGCCGAGGGCGTGCGGATGCGCTCAGGCGAGCGGCGGCACGTCGAGCCACGCGGGGGCGTGGAGGCCCCTGGCGATCGTCAGCGCCGTGGACTGGTCGACGGGCAGCGTGAGCGACACGAGCGCGTCGTCGAACGCGACGAGCACGGCGCCGGCGCTCGTGACGAGCTCGCCCTCGTCGTCGTCGGTCGTGCCCTGCCTCGCCATGCCGTCGGTGCCTGCATCGGCGTCGGCGAGCAGCGCGTCGCGGGCGGTCGCATCGAGGGGCGACCACGACAGCGCATCCTCGGTGAACCCTCCGGCGACCTGACCGAGGCACGACAGCGGATACGGGCCCGTGCCGTAGGAGTCGGTGAGGAGCCACGCCGCGCCCGACGCGTCCGTGCCGACGCCGGCGTCCTGCGGGAGCATCGTCGCGCAGTCCTGTCCGACGGGTCCGAGGGCCGCCATGAAGGCCGCCGCGTCGAACGTCGGGTCGGGCGTCTCGGCGACGTACCACTCGACGACCGGTGCGCCCCCGATGTCGAAGCGGCGCCCGGGCAGCACGATGCCGACGTACTCCCGATCCTCCCCCGTCATGCGCACCAGGGTGCTGTCGGCGATGCCGTCGACCGTGCCGACCTCGACCCCGTCGCCCTCGACGACGCCGGCGAGCAGCGCGGCGGCCGCCGACGCGGTCTGCGACGGGTCGAACTCGTACATCTGGATGCTCACGGCGCCCGTCGAGAGGACCGCATCCGGTGACGTCAGCTCGCACGTGACCCAGCGATCGAACGCGTCGAACCCGAGCTCGGACGACGTGCCGTACGGCCCCTGCCGCGTCGTGACGCTCGCGACGGCCACGTCGGTCATGCCGAGCAGCCTCTCGCGCAGCTCGGGCGAGAGCACGTTGAGGCAGTTGACCGGCACCTCGTCGTAGGCGAGCGGCTCGGGCGACGGCGTCGGCTCGGCGGATGCCGTCGCGGGCGGCGAGCCGCTCGACGCCGGCGTCGGCGAGGCGGTGCTGCAGCCGGCGAGGGTGGTCGCGAGCACGAGTGCGGCGAGGGCGAGTGCGTGGCGTGGGTGCATGGGGACCATCCTTCGTGGGCGGTGCTGGACGTCAGCGGCGTCGGCGGCGGAGGTCATGCGACGGGCGGCACGTCGAGCCACGCGGGGGCGTGGACGTGCCGTGCGAGCTGCAGCGCCAGCTCACCGTCGATGGGGATCGCGAGGTGCACGACCACGGCGTCGAAGACGACGAGCCGCGTGTCGTCGGCGAGCGCGACGATCGCACCGCCGCCGTCGAGCGTCGAGCCCTGCAGGCGCATGCCGTCGACGCCGGCCGCCGCATCGTCGAGCAGCTGCTCGCGGTCGGCAGCGGTCACGTCCTCCCACCAGAGCACGCGCTCGTAGCCGCTCGCCTCGTTCGCGTGGCAGATGGGCGTGTCCCGAGACGCGACGGTGGTCCCGCTGCCCAACCCGTGACGCGCCATGAGGTCGAGGTCGGCGGTCGGGATCGGTAGCACCGGCTCGCACGTCTGATCGAGCGGCGGGAAGCGGTCCGTGAGCATCGCGGCATCGACCGTCGCATCCGGAGCGGATGCCGCGAGCGCGTCGACCCCGGATGCCGTGTCGAGCGCGAGCATCCAGCCATCGCCGACGATCCACGCCTTCACGTATCCGTCGAACGGGATGACCAGCTGCTGCGCAGCCTCGACTCCGGGAGCAGGCTCGAGCACCAGGTCCGTGCCCGGGGGCTGGGAGATCTCGCCGCGGTCGCCGAAGTCCGCGAGGTCGACGAGCAGCTGCGCGGTGTCCGACCGCGAGAACTCCATGTAGGTCACGCCCTCGACGAAGCCGTCGGGCATCGCGAACCCGCACGCCGTCGATCGCGTCTGCTCGGGCAGCGGGAGCTCTCCGCCGACGGCCCCCATCGGCCAGGGGCCGGAACGGCCGGTCACGCTGGTCGTCGCCGTCGCGCCCAGCAGATGCGCGCGGAGCTCCGCCGACACGACGTTGAGGCAGTTGATCGGCGTCTGCTCGCGCGTCAGCGGCTCGGGGGTCGGCGTCGGGATGGGGGTCGGGCTCTCGCTCGCGCTGGGCGTCGGCGACGGCGCCGGTACGGCGTCGGCGCAGCCGACGAGGACGAGCGCTGCGAGGGCGGCGGGGAGCGCGAGCATGGCGCGGGTTCGGGTCACGGATCCTCCTGGTCTGCCCGTCATGTCCGGCACCGCGCCGGGGTCACACGACGACCGCCGGACACGACGAAGGGGGCCGGATCGCTCCGGCCCCCTTCGAGGTGCATCGTGGCTCTCAGGTGCTGGCTACGCGCCGACCTTGAAGCGCGAGAACGCCGACACCGTCAGACCGGCGGCCTCGAGGACCTTGCCGACCGACTGCTTGTTGTCGCGTGCGTAGTCCTGGTCGACCAGGACGATCTGCTTGAAGAAGCCCGTGAGGCGACCCTCGATGATCTTCGGCAGGGCAGCCTCGGGCTTGCCCTCGCCGAGCGCGATCTCGGTGACGAGCGCGCGCTCCTTCTCGACCTGCTCGGCCGGCACGTCGTCGCGGCTGACGACCGTGGGGTCGAACATCGCGATGTGCTGCGCCACGGCGCGAGCGGTCTCCGCGTCGTCGCCCGAGAAGGCGACGATCACGCCGACCTGCGGGGGCAGGTCCTTGCTCGTGCGGTGCAGGTACGTCGCGAACGCGTCGCCCGTGAGGGTCGAGACCTTGGCGAGCTCGATCTTCTCGCCGATCGTCGCAGCCTGATCCTCGATCACCTGCTGGACGGTCGAGCCCTCGGCGGGGGCCGCGAGGGCCTCCTCGAGCGTCGACGCGCCAGCGGCGGCGACCGCAGCCACGACCTTGTCGGCGAGCGCGATGAACTTGTCGTTCTTCGCGACGAAGTCCGTCTCGCAGGCGAGCTGGATCATCGTGATCGAGCCGGTGCCCTCGGCGACGGCCACGAGGCCCTCGCTCGTGGTGCGGTCGGCACGCTTCGCGTTGCCCTTCGCACCCTTGAGGCGCAGGATCTCGGTGGCCTTCTCGACGTCGCCGCCGGCCTCCTCGAGCGCTGCCTTGGTGTCGGACATGCCGGTGCCGAGCTGCTCGCGCAGCGCCTTCAGGTCAGCGATGTTGACTGCCATGTGGTGACTGGTCCTTACTGCTTGGCGGACGCGGTGGCGTCCTCGGTCTCGGCGGCGGGCGTCGCCTCCGAGGCGGGCTCCTCGGTCGCCTCGACGGCGGCCTCGGTGGTCTCGGCAGCAGCCTCGGCCTCGACCGCAGCCTCCTCGGCGGCGGGCTCGGTCGCGGCGGCCTCAGCCTGCTCCGCGACGACCTCGGTCGCCTCGGGAGCGGCAGCACCCTCGGAGAGCAGCTCGCGCTCCCACTCGGCCATCGGCTCGACGTCGGCGTCCGACGAACCCTCGTGGCGCTCGCGCAGGCCCTCGGCCGCGGCGTCGGCGATGATCTTCGTGAGCAGGCCCACCGAGCGGATCGCGTCGTCGTTGCCCGGGATCGGGTACTGCACGTCGTCGGGGTCGCAGTTCGTGTCGAGGATGGCGATGACCGGGATGCCCAGCTTCTTCGCCTCGTCGATCGCGAGGTGCTCCTTGTTCATGTCGACGACCCACAGGGCCGACGGCGTGCGCTGGAGGTTGCGGATGCCGCCGAGCGACTTCTGCAGCTTCGTGAGCTCGCGCTGCTTGAGGAGGAGCTCCTTCTTCGTGAAGCCCGAGCCCGCGACGTTCTCGTAGTCGATCTCCTCGAGCTCCTTCATCACCGCGAGGCGCTTGGAGACCGTCTGGAAGTTCGTGAGGAGGCCACCGAGCCAGCGCTGGTTCACGTAGGGCTGGTTGACGCGGGTCGCCTGCTCGGCGATCTGCTCCTGCGCCTGCTTCTTCGTGCCGACGAAGAGGATCGAGCCGCCGCGCGACACGGTCTCCTTGACGAAGTCGTACGCCTTGTCGATGTAGGCGAGCGACTGCTGGAGGTCGATGATGTAGATGCCCGAGCGCTCCGTGAAGATGAAGCGCTTCATCTTGGGGTTCCAGCGACGGGTCTGGTGCCCGAAGTGGACGCCGCTGTCGAGCAGCTGGCGAGTGGTGACGACGGCCATGAGCCATCTCCTGATTCTGTTGCGGTTGGCGGAGCGATCGGCGACCGCTCCCCTGGCGTCCTGCGAGAGCCCCGCCGGCAGTGCCGGACCATGTGGAGGCTGTCGCGTTCGCGGACGCGCGAAGTCACCCCCGAAGCGGAGGTGCTCCGGCAATGCTACACGCTCGGAGCCTGCGGACGCGCGCGCGGTCGCGGGTCGCGGCTCCCTCACAGGACTGCGCCATCCCCAGGTGGTCGCGCGCGGCATCGCGCCGGCTCTCGTCGGGTGGAGGGTCGACGCATGTCCGACCGCCGCATGCCCGCATCGCGACTCGTGCTGGCAGCGCTCTGCGCGGTGCTCGTCGTGGGCGGGGCGCCTCCCGCCGCCGCGACCGACGACCGCGGCGGTGGCACGACCGCCGCCGAGGTGCCCGAGCAGCTCGAGGGGTCGCTCGCGTGGCCCGTGCCGCAGGCACAGGTGCTGCGCGCGTTCGCGGCGCCATCGACGCGCTGGGGCGCCGGGCATCGCGGCATCGACGTCGCCGCCGCACCCGGCGAGACGGTCGTCGCCGCGACGTCGGGCACCGTGACGTTCGCGGGCACGGTCGTCGATCGGCCGGTCGTGACGGTGCGGATGGATGGCGTGCCGTGGGAGGTGCTCGTGACGGCGGAGCCCGTCGCGCCGCTCGTCGCCGCCGGCGACGTCGTCGAGGCCGGCGACCCGATCGGCACGGTCGTGGGCGGGCACCGGCCATGCGGTGCGTGCATCCACCTCGGCGTGCGCATCGACGACGCGTACGCGAACCCCATGGCGCTGCTCGGCGCCGAGCGCGCCGTGCTGCTGCCGCTCGCGCGCGGCTCGGGATGAGCCGCCTACGCGCGAGGGTGCGCCGTGCGGTACGACTCCGTGAGCCGCTCGAGCGACACGTGCGTGTAGATCTGCGTCGTGCCGAGGCTCGCGTGACCGAGCAGCTCCTGCACGGCGCGCAGGTCGGCGCCGCCGTCGAGCAGATGCGTCGCCGCCGTGTGCCGCAGCGCGTGCGGGCCCGCAGGGCCCGAGCCGGGCACGTCCTCGAGCAGGCGCGCGACGAGCGCGTGCACCGCCCGCTGCCCCATCCGCCCGCCGCGCACGCCCAGCAGCAGCGCCCGCGACTCGCGACCGGAGGCGAGGGCGGGTCGCCCCATGCGGATCCAGTCGTGCACGGCATCGAGCGCCGGCACGCCGAACGGCACGACGCGCTCCTTCGCGCCCTTGCCGAGCACGCGCACCGTGAGGCGCTCGAGGTCGACGTCGTCGACGTCGAGGCCCACGAGCTCCGAGACGCGCAGGGCGCTCGCGTAGAGCAGCTCGACGATCGCGAGGTCGCGCCTCGCCACGGGATCGCCCGTCTCGGCGGCGTCCTCGAGGCGCGCGACGATGCCGTCGATCGCACCGCGCGAGAGCACGCGCGGCAGGTGCGCGTCGCGCTTGGGCGTGCGCAGGCGCGACGCGCCGATCGCGACGCCCTCGCGCTCGAGCCACGCGCCCAGGCCGCGCACGGTCGAGCTGCGCCGCGCGAGCGTCGACTTCGCGAGCCCCTGCTCGCTCGCCGCGTAGAGCCAGTCGCGCAGCACCTCGAGGTCGAGCGCGGCGACGTCGTCGACGCCCGCGGCGTCGCAGTGCGCGCGCAGGCTGCGCAGGTCGGCGCCGTACGACCGCACCGTGCGGGGGCTCGCGCCGCGTTCGCGCTCGAGGTGCGCGAGGTAGGCGTCGATCGCCTCCTCGACGCGCATCGTCGCGACGGCCACGAGCGTCAGGGCTTCCTGCTGAACCGGTCGGTGCGCCCCTGCGGGTCGAGCGCGGCGAGCTGCGCGTGCAGGTCGGCGGGCAGCGGTGCGAGGGACGCGTGCGCGCGACCGGGCACGACCGAGTGCGCGATCGTGTGCGGGTAGACCTCGAGCACGTTCGCCGACTGCGCGGCGTCGACGCCCTCGAAGCCCGTCGGGCCGGCGGCGAGATCGTCGGCGTACGACGTGGCGTTCGCGAGGATCACGGGGATGCCCGCGAAGGTGCCCGAGCCGTTGACGTGGAGGTGGCCGGAGAGGATCGCGCGCACGTCGGAGCCGGCGAGCACCTCGGCGAGGCGCGGCTCGTCACGGAACTCGAGCACCTGCATGATGCGCGCGCGGTACGGCAGCGGCGGGTGGTGCATCACGAGCAGCGTGCCGTGCTCGGCGGGCGTGGCGAGCACGTCGGCGAGCCACTCGGCCTGGCCGTCGTCGAAGGCGCCGTGGTGAAAGCCCGCGAGGCTCGTGTCGAGCGAGACGATGCGCAGGCCGGCGACCTCGTGCACGTGGTCGTACGGCGCGGCCGACTCGACGTCGTGCAGCGCTCGCCACATCGGCGCGCGCTCGTCGTGGTTGCCGGCGGCGTACACGATCGTCGCACCCATCCGCTCGGCGACGGGCTCGACGAGCTCGCGCAGCAGCGCGTACGCCTCGGGCTCGCCGAGGTCGGTGCAGTCGCCCGAGACGACGAGCGCGTCGGCGCTCGGCGCCGCGAGCTCGAGCCGAGCGAGCGCGTCGCGCAGGTGCCCGGCCGTGTCGATCGCGCCCCCGAGCAGCGCGCCGCCCGCGAGCAGATGCGTGTCGCTCAGATGGGCGACGACGTGCGTCGGCGCGGGATGCTGCCCCAGTCCGTCGTGCATGCCCCCAGGCTATGGCGGCCCCTCCGTCACGGAGTCGCGGCTCGCTGCCGAGTGCGGCGTGTCCGCACGCGCTCTCCACAGGTACGGCGCGTGCGCCGAGCATCCCTCACCGTTTGCCGCACACTGTCCCCATGGGATCTGCACTGACGACCGTCGGCCTGCCGGTCGCGCTCGGCATCATCATGTTCGGGCTCGGCCTCGGGCTCACGCTGGCCGACTTCGCTCGCGTCGCGAAGCATCCGCGCGCCGTCATCGTGGCCCTCGCCTGCCAGCTGCTCGTGCTGCCCGCCATCTGCCTCGGCCTGGTTGCGCTCTTCCAGCTGCCGCCGCTGCTCGCCGTCGGCATGATGATGCTCGCCGCATCGCCCGGCGGCACCGTCGCGAACCTCTACAGCCACCTGTTCCGCGGCGACGTCGCGCTGAACATCTCGTTGACCGCGATCAACTCCGTCATCGCCGTCGTGTCGCTGCCGCTCATCACGAACCTCGCGATCGCGATCTTCGACCCGTTCGACGACCAGCTGGGCCTGCAGCTGTCGAAGACCGTCGAGGTCTTCCTCGTCGTGCTCGGACCGGCGGCGCTCGGCATGCTCGTGCGACGCCTCGCCCCGGGCTTCGCCGACCGCATGGACAAGCCCGTGCGCGTCGGCTCGTTCGTCGTGCTCGTCGTCGTCATCGCAGGCGCCGTCATCTCGAACTGGGACATCCTCGTCGCCAACGTCGCGAGCCTCGCGCTCATCACGGCGCTCTTCTGCGTCGCGAGCCTTGCGATCGGCTACTTCGTGCCGCGCTGGCTCGGCGTCGGCCGACGCCAGGCCGTCGCGTCGTCGTTCGAGATCGGCATCCACAACGCCGTGCTCGCCATCGTGATCGCGCAGACGGTGCTCGGATCCATCGAGGTCAGCCTGCCCGCGGGCGTCTACGGCGTGCTCATGCTCTTCATCGCGGGCGGCTTCGGCTGGCTCATCCGCGACCGGCGCGCGGCGAGCGACGCGGCGGAGCCCGTCGCGGCCTAGTCCCGCCTACGAGCGCTGCGGCGCGGCGCCGAGCACGTCGACGACGTCCTCGACGACGCGACATGCGTCGCGATCGTCGCCCGCGTGGAGGCGGATGGCCGCCTGGCGCACGAGGCGCTCGAGCAGCGCCGCCTCGTCGCCCGTCGCGCCGTCGAGCAGCGAGCGCTCGCTCGCGGCGACGGCATCGCGCAGCGTCGCGAGCGTGGATGCGCCGAGCTCGGTGAGCGCGCACAGCTGCGCCCGCCGATCGCTGGGATCGACGCGACGCTCGACGAGCCCCGCTGCGACGAGGTCGTCGACGACGTAGGTGAGCACCGTGCGGTCGATGCCGAGGTGCGCGGCGAGCGCGCCCTGCCTGGGCGTCGCGCCATCGAGCGTCTGCAGGATCTGGAAGCCGCGCGGGCCGTGCGGCACCGACGCCGTCGCCTCCTGCGCGCGCCGCTGCCACTCGCGGAAGAGCACGCCGAGCGACCATCCGAGCTCGAGGTCGTCCGCCATGCCCCGATGCTAGCGGGAATGCGTGGCTCGGCAGATAGGTTGTCTCACAACACGAATCGAGGAGGCATCCCGTGGACTACGGCCACCCGCTGCAGCTGGGCACGTTCATCACGCCGACGGCAGCGCATCCCGACCGCGTCGTGGCGCTCGCGCAGGCGAGCGAGGACGCCGGCTTCGACATGGTGACGTTCCAGGACCACCCGTACCAGGCGGCCTTCCTCGACACGTGGACGCTGCTGTCGTTCGTCGCCGCCGAGACCGAGCGCGTGCTGCTCTCCCCCAACGTGCTCAACCTGCCGCTGCGCCCCGCGCCCGTCACTGCGCGCGCCGCCGCATCGCTCGACCTGCTGTCGGGCGGCCGATTCGAGCTCGGCATCGGCGCAGGCGGGTTCTGGGACGCCATCGCCGCGATGGGCGGGCGCCGACTGACGGCCGGCGAGTCCATCGATGCGCTGCGCGAGGGGATCGACCTCATCCGCGAGCTGTGGGACGCGGAGGGGCGCGGCGCCGTGCGCGGTGGCGAGCACTACCCCGTCGCCGGCGCGAAGCGCGGGCCCGCGCCCGCGCACCGCATCCCGATCCACGTCGGCGCGTACAAGCCGCGCATGCTGCGCCTCACGGGCGAGGTCGGCGACGGCTGGCTGCCGTCGCTGCCGTACATGCAGCCCGGCGACGTCGCCGCGGGCAACGCGCGCATCGACGCTGCGGCCGAGGGCGTCGGCCGCGACCCGCGCGAGATCCGCCGGCTGCTGAACATCCGCGGCGACGAGCCGCTCGACGAGCTCGTGCGCCTGGCGCTCGAGGACGGCGTCTCGACGTTCATCGTCATGGCCGACGACGAGCGCACGATCCGCGGCTTCGCCGAGGGCACGGGCGCCGCGCTGCGCGACGCCGTCGCCACAGGTCGAGCCGCGTCGGGCGTGCAGGCGCCGGGTCGCTCGTCGGTGGCGCTCGCGGCGCGCCGCGACGGCATCGCGTACGACGCGCTGCCCGAGTCGCTGCGCGAGCACGCGGTCGAGCCGGGCGACTTCGCGTACGCGAGCGTGCGGTCGTCGGCGATGCGCGGCGGCTCCCCCGGGCTCGTGCTGCGCCCGCAGTCGGTCGCCGAGGTCGTGGATGCGGTCGCGTTCGCCCGCGAGCACGCGCACGTGCCGCTCGGCATCCGCTCGGGCGGGCATGGGGTGAGCGGGCGGTCGACGAACGACGGCGGCATCGTGCTCGACGTCGGCGCGCTCGCGAGCATCGAGGTGATCGACGAGGCCGAGCGCATCGTGCGGCTCGGCCCGGGCGCGACGTGGGTCGACGTCGCCGCGGCACTCGCGCCCCGCGGCTGGGCGATCTCGAGCGGCGACTACGGCGGCGTCGGCGTGGGCGGGCTCGCGACGGCAGGCGGCGTCGGCCTCATGGGGCGCGCGCACGGCCTCACGATCGACTCGGTCGTGGGCGCCGAGGTCGTGCTCGCCGACGGCTCGGTCGTGCGCACGTCCCAGACCGAGCGACCCGAGCTGCTGTGGGCCATCCGCGGCGCCGGCGCCAACGTGGGCGTCGTGACGTCGTTCGACGTGCGCGCCGCCGAGGTGGGGCAGGTGGGGTTCGCGCAGCTGGCGTTCCAGATCGACGACGTCGCCGGCTGGCTCGAGGACTTCGGCCGCACGATGGAGGCATCCCCGCGCGACACGACCCTCTTCGCGACGCTCGGACGCGCGGGCGAGGGCCGACCGGCGATCGCGCAGGTCTACGGCGTCGTCGACGCCGAGGACCCCGACACGATCCTCGAGCGACTCAACGCGTTCGCGGCGCTCGCGCCGCTCGTGAGCCAGCAGGTCGTGCTCGCGACGTACGACCAGGTCATGGCGACGTTCGTCGGCGACCGCGCGCCCGCTGTCGGCGAGCCGCGGTTCCGCTCGGGGCTCGTCGCATCGCTCGGCGGAGAGGTCGCGCGCCGATCGGCGGCGCTCGTCGGCTCGGGCTCGACGCCGTGGTTCCAGATCCGCTCGATGGGCGGGGCGACGGAGGGCGTGCCCGCCGACGCGACGGCCTTCGCACATCGCGAGGCGCGCTTCTCGATCACGGCGATCGGCGCCTCGGGCACGTTCGACGTGCTCTGGACCGAGCTCGAGGACGTCATGGACGGCCTCTACCTCAGCTTCGAGCAGCGCACCGACCAGTACCTGCTCGAGCGCGCCTTCCCGCCCGCCACGCTCGCGCGCCTGCGTGCGATCAAGGCGGAGGTCGACCCGGCAGGCCTCTTCCGCGACAACTTCTTCGTGGGCGTCGAGGCGGCGGCGGCGAGCGACGCAGCCTGAGTCGCCCCAGGCCGACCGAGCCGCGTCACGCCGGCGTCGCCCGGCGTACCCAGCCGCTCCCCCGCTGCTCGACGACGCCGGAGAGGTCGAGCAGGCCGAGCGTCGCGCGCACCTCGGCGAGCGACATGCCGGCGCGGGCGGCGAGGTCGTCGGCGTCGCGGGGCTGACGGATGCTGAGGGCGTCGAGCACGCGCGTCTCCTCGGCGCCCGCGCGCGCATCCAGGCCGACGGGCATCGCGTCGCCGTCGACGAGCGCGCGCATCTCGTCAGCACCCTGCACGAGCTGCGCGCCGTAGTCGCGGATGAGCCGGTGGCAGCCGGCGCTCGCGCCGCTCGTGACCGGGCCGGGCACGGCGCCGAGCGGACGGCCGAGCGTCGCTGCGTGGCCCGCGGTGTTGATGGAGCCCGAGCGCACGCTCGCCTCGACGACGACCGTCGCCTGCGCCAGCGCGGCGATCAAGCGGTTTCGCGCCAAGAACCTCCATCTCGAGGGTGTCGACCCGCACGGCACCTCGGCCACGATGGCACCCTCGCGCTCGACGCGGCGCAGCAGGTCGTCGTTGCCGGGCGGGTAGAGCCGGTCGAGGCCTCCGGCCATGACCGCGATGGTCGTGCCGCCGACGGCCATCGTCGCGCGGTGCACGCACGCGTCGATGCCGTACGCCGCGCCCGAGACCGTGGCGAAGCCGTGGCGCACGAGCCCCTCGACGGCCTCCATCGCCACGTGCTCGCCGTAGCCGCTCGCCGCGCGCGAGCCGACGAGCGCGATCGATCGCCGGGTCTCGGCGAGCGCCGCGAGCGATCCGCGCACCCACAGCGCCGCGGGCGCGTGCGGACCGAGGTCGTCGAGGCCGGCGGGCCACTCGTCGGCGAGCGGCGACAGCAGCGTCTGGCCCCACGCGGCACCTTGCTCGAACGCGCGCCGCACGCGGGCGTCGTCGAGCCGGGGACGCCAGCGATCGACCGCCGCATCCATGTGCCGCACGAGGTCGGGCGCCACGTCGCCGGCCTCGGCGAGCCACCGTGACGGCGCTGCGCCGTCGACGAGCAGCTCGAGCGCGCGCACGTCGCCGAGCGCCTCGCGCGCGGTGCCGGCGACGGCGTCGCCGGGCTCGGGGATGCACGACCACGCCGCCGCGGCGAACAGCCGCACGGCCGCGTCGCCGTCGAGCTGCTCGAGGCTCGGCGGCGCGACGCCCTCGACGAGCTCGCGGATGGTGGCCTCCGGCAGGCGGAATCGGGTCACGAGGGCACTCCCTGTCGGTAGAAGAGCGCGCGGCCGACGTGCTCGCGCGTCACGGATGCGTCGTCGAGGTCGGCGACGGTGCAGGCCACGCGCAGGGTCCTGTCGTACCCGCGCATCGAGATCGCGCCGCGCGCGAGGGCGTCGTCGAGCGGACCGACGACGGCGGGCGGCAGCGGATGCGTGCGGCGCAGCCACGGCCCATCCACCTGCCCCATCGCCCGCCACGGCGTGCCACGCAGCCGGTGCGCCGCCCGCTCGCGGGCAGCGGCGACGCGCTCGCGGGCGACGGCGGTCGACGTGCGCGGCTCGTCGGCACGCATGGCTGCCTCGACCGGCCTGACGCGGTCGACGGTCACCTGCAGGTCGACGCGGTCGAGCAGCGGGCCCGAGAGCCTGCCGAGGTAGCGGCGGCGCTGCTGCGGCACGCATCGGCACTGGCCGGTGCCGTGGTGCCCGCACGGGCATGGATTCGCCGCGAGCACGAGCTGGAACGCCGCCGGGAACACCGCGGTCGCCGACGCGCGATGGATCTCGATGACGCCGGACTCGAGCGGCTCGCGCAGCCCGTCGAGCACGACACGGGAGAACTCGGGGCTCTCATCGAGGAAGAGCACGCCATGCGATGCCCGCGACACGGCCCCGGGACGGATGAGCGCCCCACCTCCGCCGACGAGCGCACCGGCCGTCGCCGAATGGTGGGGCGCCTCGAACGGCGGCGTGCGATCGAGCGTCGCGCACGCGATGCCCGAGAGCGAGCGCATGGAGGCGACGTCGAGCGCCTGGTCGACGTCGAGCTCGGGCAGCAGTCCCGGCAGCCGGGAGGCCAGCATGGTCTTGCCTGCGCCGGGCGGGCCGAGCATGAGCATGTGGTGCGCGCCGGCGGCGGCGACCTGCAGCGCCTCGACGGCGTGGAGGTTGCCGATGACGTCGGCGAGGTCGGGCACGGCCCGCGTCGTCTCGGGCGGCACGCGCAACGTGGCGGGCTCGACGGGCACCGGCTCGACCTCGGCGCCGAGCGCGATCGCGGCCTCGCGCAGGCTCGCGACGGCGCGCACGCGCACGCCCTCGACGAGCGACGCCTCGTCGGCGTTCGCGTGCGGCACGAGCACCTCCTCGGCCCCGTCGAGCGCGGCGGCGCGCACGAGCGGCAGCACGCCGCGCAACGGCTGCAGGCGACCGTCGAGGCCCAGCTCGCCGAACAGGGCGGCGTCGCGCTCGGGCGGCACGACGCCGATGGCGCGCAGCACCGCGATGGCCATCGGCAGGTCGAGGTGCGTGCCGGCCTTCGGCAGCGACGCGGGCGTGAGGTTGATGACGACGCGCGTGCTGGGGAACTCGAACCCCGACGTCTCGATCGCCGACTGCGTGCGGTGCTGCGCCTCGCGGATCGCCGCATCCGGCATGCCCACGACGCGCACGCTCGGCAGCCCGCTCGCGACGTCGACCTCCACGTCGACGCGCCGGCCGGCGAGGCCCTGCAGCGCCACGGTGCGAGCGGCGCCGACGACGCGCAGGATGGCAGTCATCGGATGCCTCGCACGTGCTCGAGGCGCATGGGCGCGTCGTGGGGTGCGTCGACCGCGATGGCGTCGAGCCGCATGGGTCCGCGCACGTCGTGCGCCTGCATCCACAGCGTCGCGAGCGTGCGCAGCCTGCGCAGCTTCTCGCGCGTGATGGCCTCGAGCGGATGCCCGTAGCGCCGCCCGCGCCGCGTCTTCACCTCGACGAAGACCCATGTGACGCCGTCGCGTGCGACGACGTCGAGCTCGCCCTGCCGGCAGCGCCAGTTGCGGTCGACGATGCGCATGCCGGCCTGCCGCAGCAGGTCGGCGGCCGCGTCTTCGCCCGCTCGTCCGAGTCGATCCTTGGGATGCATGCCGAGCATCCCACCGTGCGCCGCCGACCGCGGGACCGCTGCCCCGGCGCGAGTGTGCGCGGGGCGCGCGGATCACGCGTTGTGGAACCGCGCTCGCCCAGTCGGGCCGTGGGGGCGCAGGTGCGGAGACGCCGGAGCGTCAGCCCTCGATCGCGAGGTCCTTCGGCAGCTCGAGGTCGCGGTCCGAGAGCTCCTCGACGTTGACGTCCTTGAACGTCAGCACCCGCACGTTCTTCACGAAGCGGTCGGCGCGGTAGATGTCCCACACCCACACGTCGGTGAGCTCGAGCTCGAAGTAGAAGTCGTTGCCCGCGTCCTGGCGGGTCAGCTTCACGTCGTTCGCGAGGTAGAACCGGCGCTCGGTCTCGACCACGAACTTGAACGTGCCGACGACGTCGCGGTACTCGCGGAAGAGCTGCAGCTCGACCTCACGGTCGTAGTCGTCGATGTCCTCTGGCTCCACGGAGTCGATCCTACGCGGCGGCGGAGGCGCTCACGGCACCATCGGACTTCAGCCACGTGCGACGGTGGAGGCGCGTGGGGCCGAGCGTGCGGATCGCATCCATGTGCACGGCGGCGGCGTACCCCTTGTTCGACGCCCACCCGTAGCCGGGATGCTCGGCGTCGTGCGCGACCATGAGCGCGTCGCGCTCGACCTTCGCGACGCACGCGGCGCCCGCGACCGAGCCGCAGTCGCGGTCGGCCTTCGGGCGCAGCGTGATGGCGAGCGGCCGCCGCAGGCGCGGGCTGAGCCAGTCGTGCGAGCCGTCGAGCAGCAGCGCGCTCGAGACGACGTCGACGCCCGCGGCGTGCAGCTCCTCGAGCGCACGACGACCGGCGATCGCCAACGCGGCCATGATGCCGACGGCGTCGATCTCGGCGGCGGATGCGTGCCCGACGGCCGCGATCCCCCACTCGCGCACGATCGGCGCCGTGCGCTCGCGTGCCCTCGCCGTCATGGCCTTCGAGTCGCGCAGCCCCTCGGGCACGACGTCGCAGCGCGTGAGCGCGAACGCGCCGACGCTCACGGGGCCCGCGAGGGCACCGCGACCCACCTCGTCCATGCCGATCACGAGCGGACGCCGATCCCACAGCGCCGTCTCGACCTCGAGGGTCGGGGCGACGCTCACGCGTGCCTCAGGATCACTGGCCGCCCGCGCCGACGCCCGAGAAGACGTCGTCGTGGTCGTCGATCCACTGCCAGCGCCCGACGGGCCACGACACGACGATCGCGCGGCCGACGACGTCGGAGATCGGCACGAAGCCGCCCGTGGGCTCGTCGATGTGGGCGCGCGAGTCGGCCGAGTGGTAGCGGTTGTCGCCGAGCACCCACAGGTGCCCCTCGGGCACGACGACGTCGAAGTCGGTGCCCGACGCGGGCAGCCCCGCCTGGTCGAGCGTGATGTAGTCGGTCTCGTCGATCGGCACGTCGTTGATCGTGATCTGGCCGAAGTCGTTGCAGCAGACGACGTGGTCGCCAGGCAGGCCGATGACGCGCTTGATGAGGTAGCCGTGGCTGTCGTCGGGCGCGAGGCCCACGAACGTCAGGAACCAGTCCACGCCGCCCGCGAGGCCGTCGGGCTGGTCGACCTGCGGGTCGGGCAGCCACGCATCCGGATCCTCGAACACCACGACGTCGCCGCGCTCGAGCTGCACGAGCTCGGGCGTGAGCAGGCTCACGATGACGCGGTCGTCGACCTCGAGCGTCGTCGCCATCGACGGCGACGGGATGTAGAACGGCCGCACGAGGAACGTCTTCACGAGGAAGGAGATCAGCAGGGCCGCGAGGAAGATGACCGCGAGGTCTCGAAGGAACAGGACGATCGTCCTGGATCCGCGCCTGTCGGCAGTCGTCGCCATGTCCCGCCCTTCGCCAGCCTCCAAGCCTAGGGCCGGAACCCATGCACGATCGACGGCGCGACCATGCTTCCGCCCACTTCGTTGCGCAACCGTGCTGTTCGAGCATCGCTCACATCCGGGCGCGTCGCGCGGACCTGCGCACAAGCCCCCGGACACGACGAAGGGGGCCGGCGAACCGGCCCCCTTCGTGGATGCTGCGTCGACTCAGCGGTCGCGCTTCTCCTTGATCTTCGCTGCCTTGCCGCGCAGCTTGCGCAGGTAGTACAGCTTCGCGCGACGCACGTCACCCTTGGTGACGACCTCGATCTTGTCGATGACGGGCGAGTGCACGGGGAACGTACGCTCGACGCCGACCTGGAACGACACCTTGCGGACCGTGAAGGTCTCGCCGACGCCGCGGCCCTGACGGGCGATGACGTGGCCCTGGAACACCTGGACGCGCGAGCGCGAGCCCTCGATGATGTTCACGTGCACCTTGACGTTGTCGCCGGGGCGGAAGTCGGGGACGTCGGAGCGCAGCGAGGCCGCGTCGACGTGGTCGAGAATGTGCATGATCGTTCGCAATCCGCGGCCGCCACAGGTCGACCGCTCAGGAGAGTGGATGTCAGAGTGCGCCTGCTCGCTCCCCTGTGGCAGAGGATGCGCATGGCACAAGCGTCCATCTTGCCATACGGCGACGCACGGTCGCCACTCGCGGACGCGAGTCAGTCGGTGGTGGTGCGCTCGATGCGGATCGTGCGCCCCGCCTGCGGGCCGTCGGCGCGCTCGAACGTGGCCTTCTCGAACACGGCGTCCGGCGCGACGATCGGCCGGTGCGACACCTCGTCGACGTAGGCCTGCACGCGGGCGCGCGTCTCGAGCAGCAGCATGCGCAGCTGCACGTAGGCGATCACGAGGCCGCCGAGCACGACGAGCAGGCCGAGCACGGCCGCGAGGGCGTTGGATGCCGTGAGCGCGCCGGCGCCGACGAGGGCCGTGAGCGCGCTCGCGGCGCCCGCCCCCGTGCCGTCGACGACGAGCATGCCGAGCACGACGATCGCGAGGAGCCACGGCCCGACGACGCGCACGTCGTGCCACGTGACGGCCTTGGGGCCGCGCACCTCCTTGCGCGCGTACGTGAGCCCCGTCACGACGCCGATCTGCGCGGCGAGGAACGGGGCGAGGAGGGCGAGCGGCAGGATCGCCTGCGCGAGCGGGGCGCCGAACAGCGCTCGACCCACGAGCACCCAGACGGGCAGCACGACGACCGAGGCGATCATGATCCACAGGAACGCGCGGCGCATGGCGCGAGCGTAGCGACCGCGGGCGTCGGCGCGCCCGTGCGTTCGCCCTCAGCGACCTATGAGGCGCAGGCCCGGCGAACGGCGGTCACGACGCGTCGGCGCCCGGCAGCAGGTCGGGCCGCACGCGCCGCGTGCGCTCGACCGCCTGCGCGTGGCGCCAGGCGGCGACCTTGCCGTGGTCGCCCGACCGCAGCACGTCGGGCACGTCGAGGCCGCGCCACGACGCAGGCTTCGTGTAGATCGGGTACTCGAGCAGGCCGCCGTCGCCGTGGCTCTCCTCGACGATCGACTCGGGGTTGCCGACCATGCCGGGCACGAGGCGCGTGATGGCCTCGAGCATCGCGACGACCGCGACCTCGCCGCCGTTCAGCACGTAGTCGCCGAGGCTCAGCTCGCGCACCATCGCGCGCGACGCGACGTGCTCGGCGACGCGCGAGTCGATGCCCTCGTAGCGTCCGCAGGCGAAGACGAGGTGGGATGCGTCGGCCAGCTCGTGCGCGACGGCCTGCGTGAAGCGCTCGCCGGCGGGCGAGGGGAACACGACGATCGCCTCCGACGGCGGCGCGGACTCGTCGTGCTCGCCGAGCACGCGATCGAACGCCTCGCCCCACGGCTCGGGCTTCATGACCATGCCGGCTCCCCCGCCGTACGGGGTGTCGTCGACGGTGCGGTGGCGGTCGTACGTGAAGTCGCGCAGGTCGTGTACGTGGGTCTCGACGAGGCCCTTCTGCCGGCCGCGGCCGAGCAGCGACACGTCGAGCACCGAGAAGAACTCGGGGAAGATCGTGACGACGTCGATGCGCACGTCAGTCCTTCGCGGGGTCGGCCTCGGACGCGGGCTCGGCGTCGGCATCCGTGTCGGCCTCGGGCACCTCGGGCTCGTCGCCTGCGGGCGCATCCGCATCGGCCTCCGCCGCATCCGCGCGACGACCGGCGCCCTGGGGCTCCGGCTCGGCGTCGGCAGGGTCGGGGTCCTCGAAGAGGCCGTTCGGCGGCGTGATCTCGACGCGGCCGTTCTGCAGGTCGACCGTCGGCACGAACGCGCGCACGAACGGCAGCAGCACCTCGGTGTCGCCGTTGGCGATCACGAGCAGGTCCTGCGCAGGCATGGGGTCGATGCGGGCGATGCGGCCCACCATGACGCCGTCGCGCCACACCTCGAGGTTCGCGAGCTGATGCTGGTACCAGGCGTCGGGCTCGGTGGGCAGCTCGGTGGCGTCCTGCTCGACCCAGAGCACGGCCTTCACGAGGGTCTCGGCCTCGGATCGGTCGTCGATGCCCTCGAAGAAGCCGACGGGGTTGCCGTTGAAGACCTTGAAGTCGGTCATCGTCAGCGTCTTGCGGTGCCACTTCGACGACGTGGGCACCTGCAGCGAGAACTCGGCGCCAGCGGTGAAGCGGCGCTCGGGCTCGTCGGTGTAGAGCTCGATCTTCAGCGCACCCTTGAGGCCGTGCGCCTTGACGAGGCGACCGACGCGCAGCTGGGTGCGGGTGCGCTCAGGAATCGGTGTCCACCACGTCGACGCGGACGCGGCGCCCCTGCGCGAGCGCACCGACGACGGTGCGCAGCGCGGTCGCGGTACGGCCTCCACGGCCGATGACGCGGCCGAGGTCCTCGGGGTGCACGCGCACCTCGAGGACCTCGCCGCGCGGGGTCTCGCGCGACGCGACGGCGACCTCGTCCGGGCGATCGACGATGCCCGAGACGAGGTGCTTCAGCGCCGCAGCGAGCATGTGCTACTCGCCCTTGGTCTCGGCGTCGGCGTCGGCCGTCGCCTCGTCGGCTGCAGCGTCGTCGGCGGGAGCCGCGGGCTCCTCGGCGACGGGCTCGGCCTTCTTCTCGGCCTTGGGCTTGAGGACCGTGGCCTTCTTCTCGTCGGCGACGAACGCGACCTTGGCCTCGGGCTGCTGCACGGTCGAGACGGCGTTCTCGTCGCCCTGGAACTTGCCCCAGTCGCCCGTGAGCTTGAGGATCGCGGCGACCTGCTCGGTCGGCTGCGCGCCGACGCCGAGCCAGTACTGCGCACGCTCGCCGTCGACCTCGATGCGCGAGGGGTTCTCGGTCGGGTGGTACAGGCCGATCTCCTCGATCACGCGGCCGTCGCGCTTGGTGCGCGAGTCGGCCACGACGATGCGGTAGTACGGCGCGCGCATCTTGCCGAGGCGCTTGAGTCGGATCTTGACAGCCACAGTTCTCCTGGTGGTTCTCGTGAGGTGTGTGCACCCCTCGGGCCACGGCGGGGACGTGGGGAGGGAAGGCGGTGGGAGCCCGCCCTTCCCGTAGAGGGTGGAAGGACCGGACTCGACCCACCATTCTGGCACATCCGGGGCCATCCTTGCGTCCCGTGACGCGCACCGTGCGTCGCCGGGCACGCGCGCCCCTACGCTGGCGCCATGGACTTCGCCCCCTCGAAGCGTGGCACCCTCGGCGTCGAGTGGGAGCTGCAGCTCGTCGACCGGTCGTCGCGCGACCTCGTGGCCGCAGCGCCCGCGGTGCTCGCGCGCATCGACGACGAGCGCGTGAAGGGCGAGTTCCTGCAGAACACCGTCGAGCTCGTCACGGGCATCCACGACTCCACCGAGTCGGCGATCGCCGAGGTGCGCGAGCTGCGCGACCTCGTGCTCGACGCGGCGGATGCCGAGGGCGTCGACGTGATCGGCTCGGGCACGCACCCGACGGCGCAGTGGCGCGGCCAGCCCGTGTCGGACTCCCCCAGGTACCGCAGGCTCATCGAGCACGGCGGCTCGTGGGCCGAGCGGCTGCTGATCTTCGGCGTGCACACGCACGTCGGCATGGATCGCCCGGAGCGGCAGACCATCCCGGTGCTGCATGCGCTGCTCGACCACCTGCCGCTCATCCTCGCGCTGTCGGCGTCGAGCCCGTACTGGGCGGGCCACGACTCGGGCTACGCGTCGCAGCGCGCCATGCTCTTCCAGCAGATCCCGAACGCGGGCCTGCCGCCCGAGATGCCCGACTGGGCCACGTGGGAGCGCGTCGCGCACGACCTCGTGCACGTGGGCGCCGCGGATGGGCTCACGGAGCTGCGGTGGGACGTGCGACCGTCGCCTCGGCTCGGCACCGTCGAGGCGCGCATCGCCGACGGTGCACCGTCGCTCGCCCACATCCATGCGGTCACGGCGCTCACGCACTGCCTCGTCGAGGAGCGCATGCGCGCGATCGACGCCGGCGACGCGCCCGAGCGCATCCCGTCGTGGCTCGTGCGCGAGAACCGCTGGCGCACCGCGCGCTTCGGGCTCGACGCCGTCATGATCACGACGGCCGACGGCGCGACGATGCGCGTCGCCGAGGTGCTGCACTCGACGCTCGAGCGCCTCGAGCCGATCGCCGAGGAGCTCGGCGCGACCGAGGGCATCGCCGCGGCGGTGCAGGTGCTCGCCGACGGCGGCTCCGCTGCCCAGCAGCGCGAGGCGATGATCGCCGGCGGCATGGAGGGCGTGCTCGAGCACCTCGTGGAGACGATGCGGGCGTAGGGATCAGGCCCGGGCGAACGCCGTCGTGAACGCCCGCAGCACCCTCTCGTCGCCCTCGACGAGCGTGAGCGCGTCGTCGATCGCCGCTTTGCCCGCCAGCGCGCGCTGCAGCGCGTCGGTCGCGCGCAGCACCGCATCCGGGGCGAGCTCGCGCAGCGCGCGGGCCGCGACGCCCGCCTCCCCCGTCTCGGGGCGCTCGAGCGCGACGGTCGCGACGTCGAGGCGGTCGCCAGCGACGCGCACGCGCAGCGCGACCCCGTCGGCGAGCACGTCGACGACGAACGCCGCGTCGCCCGGCACGAACGCGGCGCGCAGGGCCGTCGTGAGCGCGTCCGACGTCACGACCTCGTCGGGCGCGGGCTCGGCGAGCGACCGCATCCCCCATCGCGCGAGCCCGAGCACGATCGGCTCGAGGTCGCGGCCGAGCGGCGTGAGCTCGTAGACGGTGCCCATGCGCTTCACGGGCGTCTTCACGGCGACGCCCGCCTCGACGAGCTCGGCGAGCCGAGTCGCGAGGATGTTCGTGGGGATGCGCGGCAGGCCCGTGCGCAGATCCCCGTAGCGCCGAGGGCCCACGAGCAGGTCGCGCACGACGAGCAGCGCCCATCGATCGCCGACGAGCTCGAGAGCCCTCGTGACGCCGTCGTGCTGCCCGTAGGAACGGGCAGCCATCAGCCCTCCTGGCCGCCCTCGGCCATGTACGCCTCGGGGCCCTGCTCGGCGGCCTTCGGGTCCATCCACATGAACTCGAAGACGTTGCCGTCGGGGTCCTGCACGGCGTGCTGCACCATGAAGCCGTAGTCCTGCGGCTCGCGCGCCTGGCTGCCGCCCGCGGCGAGCGCCTTGCCTGCGATGTCGGCGACGGCCTCGCGCGACGGCTGGCTGATCGCGAGCAGCGCCTGCGCCGTCGTGGCGGGGTCGGCGACCTGCTTCGTCGTGAACGTCTGGAAGTAGTCGCGACGCAGCACCATGAGGTAGATCTCGTCGGACACGACGACGCACGCGGCGTTCTCGTCGGTGAAGAGCGGGTTGATGCTCCAGCCGAGCGCCTCGTAGAACGCCTTCGAGCGGTCGAGGTCGGTGACGGGGAGGTTGACGAAGATCATCGTGGACACGGGGGCTCCGATCGGGTCGAGCGGCCCGTCGTCGGGTCGTCTGCCACGATGCTTGCAAAAAGCAAGTAACTCGTCAAGAGGCGGCGCGGTGGAATGTGCGCGAATCCAGCGCCTCGTGACGCTGAGCGCCTCGAGTGCCCGGATTCGCGCACATCCCGTCGCGTCGCGTCAGGCGTTCTTCGCGTCGCGCCAGTCGACGAACTGCTGGATGGCGTCGACGCCGTAGCCGTCGGGGCCGTCGTCGCCCGAGATCGACAGCGTGAAGAAGCGCGTGCCGGCTGCGTGCAGCGCCTCGAGGCGCTCCCAGCCACGGCCGCCGACGCCCTGGCGGATGCTGGCGCCGTTCGACACGACCATGTCGGAGATGTCGCGACCGACCGCATCCGCGTGCCCCTGCAGCACGTCGAGCTTGTGCTGCAGCTCGTCGGGGCCGGCGAACGAGTGCCAGATGTCGGCGTGCTGCGCGACGATGCGCAGCGTCTTGCGCTCGCCGCCGCCGCCGATGAGCACGGGGATGTCGCGCACGGGCGCCGGGTTCAGCTTGGCCAACCGCGCCTCGATGCGCGGCATGGCCTCGGCGAGCGCGCCGATGCGCGTGCCGGGCGTGCCGAACTCGTAGCCGTACTCGTCGTAGTCGCGCTCGAACCAGCCGGCGCCGATGCCGAGGATGAAGCGGCCCGACGAGATGTGGTCGAGCGTGCGCGAGACGTCGGCGAGCAGGTCGGGGTTGCGGTACGAGTTGCAGAACACGAGCGGGCCGAGCTCGACGCGCTCCGTCGCCTGCGCCCACGCCGCGAGCTGCGTCGTGCACTCGAAGTGCGCGCCGTCGGGCTCGCCGGACAGGGGGTAGAAGTGATCCCAGTTGAACACGGCGTCGACGCCCATGTCCTCGAGGCGACGCACGGCGTCGATCGACTGCTGGAAGGTGGCGTGCTGCGGCGAGACCTGCACGCCGATGCGGGTGGGGATGTCGGTGGCGACCATGGCCTCAGCCTAGGCGCGCCACCGCGGGTCGCTGGAGGGCTAGCGCCCGCCGCCGAGCATCTTCTGCAGGGCAGCCTGGTCCTCGGGGCTCATGTTCGCGAGGTCGGGCGCGGCCTGGCCACCGCCGAACACGGAGCCCTGCTGCGCCGGTGCCTGCACCGGCGTCGCGGCGCGCTTCGCGGGGTTGCCCGAGCGCTTGCCCTTCGACACCTGCTGCTTCGGCTGGCGCTTGCCCATGCCGTGCGCACCGGGGACGGGACCCATGCCGGGGATGTTCGGCATGCCGCCCTTCGCGACGGTCTTCATCATCTTCGCGGCCTGGTCGAACCGCTGCATGAGCTGGTTGACCTCGGTGACGGTCGTGCCGGCACCCTTCGCGATGCGCAGACGACGCGAGCCGTTGAGGATCTTCGACTGCTTCCGCTCGCGCGGCGTCATCGACAGGATGATCGCCTCCGTGCGGGCGAACTCGCCCTCGTCGAACCCGTCGATCGCATCCTTCAGACCGCGAGCGCCAGGCAGCATGCCGAGCATCTGCTTGAAGTTGCCGGCCTTGCGCACCTGCTGCAGCTGCTTGAGGAAGTCCTCGAGCGTGAACGAGTCGGTGAGCATCGCCTCGGCGACGCGGCGCGCCTCCTCCTCGTCGAACGACTTCTGCGCCTGCTCGATGAGGGTGAGGATGTCGCCGAGGTCGAGGATGCGGCTCGCCATGCGGTCGGGGTGGAACGGCTCGAAGTCCTCGAGACGCTCGCCCGTCGAGGCGAAGAGGATGGGGCGGCCCGTGACGCCGCGGATCGACAGCGCGGCACCACCGCGCGCGTCGCCGTCGAGCTTCGTGAGCACGACGCCCGTGAAGTCGACGCCCTCCTGGAAGGCCTTGGCGGTGGCGACGGCGTCCTGGCCGATCATCGCGTCGATGACGAACAGCACCTCGTCGGGGTCGATCGCCTTGCGGATCTTCGCGGCCTGCTGCATGAGCTCGGCGTCGACGCCGAGGCGGCCGGCGGTGTCGACGATGACGATGTCGTGCTGGCGGCTCTTCGCGAGCGCGACGCCGTCGCGGGCGACCTTCACGGGGTCGCCGACGCCGTTGCCGGGCTCGGGCGCGTAGACGGCGACGCCGGCCTGGCCGGCGACGACCTCGAGCTGCGTGACGGCGTTGGGGCGCTGGAGGTCGGCGGCGACGAGGATCGGCGTGTGCCCCTCGCCCGCGAGGTGCTTCGCGAGCTTGCCCGCGAGGGTCGTCTTGCCGGCACCCTGCAGGCCCGCGAGCATGATGATGGTCGGCGGGGTCTTCGCGAGCTCGAGGCGGCGCTGGTCGCCGCCGAGGATCGCGACGAGCTCCTGGTTGACGATCTGCACGACCTGCTGCGCCGGGTTGAGCGACGACGCGACCTCGGCTCCGAGGGCGCGCTCGCGGATGCGGGCGCAGAAGTCCTTGACGACGTCGAGCGCGACGTCGGCGTCGAGCAGCGCACGTCGGATCTCGCGGACGGTGCCGTCGATGTCCGACGGCGTCAGCTTGCCCTTCGTGCGCAGCTTCGCGAGGGAGTCGGTGAGCCGGGTGGAGAGAGAGCCGAACGCTGCCATGGTGCCTCCGATGGTACCGGCGTCGCCCATGTGCCATCGCTACCCTGACCGCATGCGCCTCCCCCTGTCGCCGCGCGACGCTCGCGCGCTCGCCCGAGCGCTGCGTCGGAGGGGGCCGACGCTCGCGGCGCTCACCGAGGCGGGCGCCCATCGGTTCGGGTCGCGCACGGCCCTCGTCGTGGGCGATGCAGCGTGGTCGTTCGCCGATCTGTGGGGCGACGCCGAGCGGCTCGCGGCGCACTGGCATCGCGAGGTGCTCGACCATCCGCGCGCCGTCGTGGCGGCGTGCGAGGGGCCGTCGCTCGTGCTGTCGGTGCTCGCCGCCGGTCGCCTGGGGCTCGACGCGTGGCTCGCGAACCCGCGCCGCGACACGGCGCTCGACCGCGTCATCCCGCGCGACGCGCTGCTCGTGCACCAGGGCGACGCGCCCGAGTGGCACGCGGGGCCGACCGTCGCCGCGAAGGATGCGCTCGAGCAGGCGCGGGTGCCGCAGCCGCGCCTCGCCGGCACGCGCCGCATCGGCCGCCTCGTGCTCATGACGGCGGGCACGACCGGCACGCCGGCGCCCCACGTGACGAAGCCGTTCGGCGTGCGCGGCATGCGGCAGCTCGAGGGGCTGCACCGCCGGGTGGGCATCGCGTCGACCGACACCGTGCTCGGCTGCTCGCCGCTGCACCACGGCCACGGTCTGCAGCTGCTCGCGGCGACCCTCATGACGGGCGCGACGCTCGTGTCGTCGCCGTACACGCGCCCGGCGACGCGGGTGCGGCTCATGCGCGAGCGCGGCGCGACGATGGTGAGCGGCGTGCCGACGCAGCTCGAGCGCCTCGTGGCTTACGTCGAGGAGTCGGGCGAGGCGCCGAGCCTGCGCCGCATCGTCGCGGGCTCCGAGCCGCTGACGCCCGAGCTCGTCGTGCGCCTCCACGCCGCGTGGGGGCCCATCGTCATGAACGCGTACGGCACGACCGAGACCGGCACCGTCGCCGTCGCGAGCCCCGACGAGGTCGCAGCGCATCCCGCATCCGTCGGTCGACCGCTGCCCGGCACCGAGATCGGCATCGTCGGGCACGCGAGGGGGTCGGATGCCGAGGGTCGCGTGTGGCTGCGCGGCGCGGGCCGCACGGTCATCACCGACGACCGCGGTCGCATCGACGACGGTCGACTCACGCTGCTCGGGCGGATGTCGCCCGAGGACGATCTGGCGATCGGCACCTGATGCCCGCTCCCGCCGCCGTCGCGATCCCCCGCGACCACTACCGCCAGCTGCTGCTGGCCGCCGGGCAGGACCTCGCGGAGGCGTCGGCGACCGAGATCGTCGCGACAGGCGCGTACGGCGGGCCCGGGCCGTCGATGGCGATGCTCGTCGCGGATGCGTTCGCCGTCGAGCCCGCTGCGGCGACCGAGCTCGTCGAGCCGTACCTGGAGGCGCTGCGCGAGCTGTGCGCCGAGCGGGGCGTCGCGGCGCCGAGCCTCGAGGTCGTGGCGTCGGGACTCGCTGCCGCGCACCATCCCCGACTCCGCGCACCGATCGATCTCGACGCGCTCGTCGCCCACCTGCTCGCGACGGTCGCACCGCAGACGATCGCGTTCGCCGCCCGCCATCGCGACGCGGTGCTCGACGGGTCGAAGGCGGTCACGGTGCGCTGGCGCGAGCCCATCGCGTCAGGGCCGGCGACGCTGACGTTCGACGGCGGCGACGAGCGGGTCGCCGCCCACGTGCGGTCGGTGACGCGCGTCGCGATCGCCGACCTGACGCCTGCCGCCGTGCACGCGCCGAACGGCACCGACATGCGCGAGTACGTCGACCTCCTGCGCTCGCGGTACTACCCGCGGATGCCCGACGACGCCGTGCTCGACGTGGTGTGCTTCCGGGTCACGGCCATGGCGCCGAAGCGCACCGCCTAGCCGACGAGCTGCTCGACGAACACGTGCGGCGTGAAGCCCGTGAGGTCGTCGATGCCCTCGCCCTGGCCGATGAGCTTGATGGGGATGCCGGTGCGCTCCTGCACGGCGAGCACGAAGCCGCCCTTCGCCGAGCCGTCGAGCTTCGTGATGACGAGGCCCGTGACGCCCGCGTGCTCGATGAACGCCTGCGCCTGCGCGACGCCGTTCTGCCCGGTGGTCGCGTCGAGCACGAGCAGCACCTCCGACACGGGCGCCTGCTTCTCGACGACGCGGCGGATCTTGCCGAGCTCGTCCATGAGGCCGCCCTTCGTCTGCAGGCGGCCGGCGGTGTCGACGATGCACATCGCGATGTCGCCCGTCTTCGCCCGCTCGACCGTCTGGAAGGCGACGGATGCGGGATCCTGCCCCTCGCGCTCGGGCCGCACGAGCTCGACGCCGGCGCGCTGCGCCCACGTCGCGAGCTGCTCGACGGCTGCGGCACGGAACGTGTCGGCAGCGCCGACCACGACCGACTGGCCGTGGCTCGCGAGGAGACGCGCGAGCTTGCCGATCGTCGTCGTCTTGCCGACGCCGTTGACGCCGACGACGAGGATGACCGCGGGGCGCTCCTGCAGCGTGAGCGTGGGGTCGTAGGCGGCGAAGCGCTCCTCGAGCCGCTCGCGCAGCATCCGCTTGAGCTCGCGCGGGTCGTCGATCACGAGCCGGTCGACGTCGGCGCGCAGCGCCTCGACGACCTCCTCGGCGATGTCGGGCCCGAAGTCGGCCGTGATGAGCGCCGTCTCGAGGTCGTCCCACGTCTCGTCGGTGATCGTCTCGCGCTGGAACATGCCTCGGAGCGCGTTCGAGATCGACCATCGCTGTGCCATGCCTCGATCGTAGGCGGTCGCATTCGTGCACAGGTCGCGCGCAGGGGCCGCGCGAGGCGGTACGATCGTCCATGCGAAGGGGAGTATCCCGGTTTCGCCGTGATTCGTCAGTACGAGCCCCGGGGCTCCGGTCACGGCGGCGTGCGTCAGCACGTGGGAGAGACGTTCGTCACACGAACGCACCCTCACGCCTCTCGAAAGGCCCTCTGTGACCCCGTATCAGATCTTCGAGATCGTCTCGCTGACGCTCCTCGTCGCCATCCTCGTCGCCGACCTCCTCATCGTGGTCAAGCGCCCGCACGTGCCGTCGATGAAGGAGGCGACCGGCTGGGTCGTGCTCTACGTGTCGCTCGCGCTCGTCTTCGCGGGCGTGCTGCTGCTCATGGGCGACGCCCAGCACGCAGGCGAGTTCGTGACGGGCTGGCTGCTCGAGTACTCGCTGTCGATCGACAACCTGTTCGTCTTCATCATCATCCTGGCGCGCTTCTCGGTGCCGAAGGAGATGCAGCAGCGGGTGCTCATGATCGGCATCCTCATCGCGATCGTGCTGCGAGGCATCTTCATCCTCGTCGGCGTGCAGCTCGTCGAGCAGCTCTCGTGGGTCTTCTACATCTTCGGCGCCTACCTCGTGTACGTCGCGTACAAGCAGGCGTTCGGCGGCGAGGACGACGCGGGCGAGAAGGACAACCTCGTCACGCGCCTCCTCAAGAGGCGCGTCAACGTCACCGACACGTGGAACGGCGGCAAGGCCACCATCACGCAGAACGGCGTGAAGTACGTGACGCCGTTCCTGCTCGTGATCGTCGCGCTCGGCACGACCGATCTGCTCTTCGCGATCGACTCGATCCCCGCGATCTTCTCGGTGACGACCGACCCGTTCCTCGTCTTCGCGTGCAACATCTTCGCCCTCATGGGCCTGCGCCAGCTGTACTTCCTGCTCGGCGGCCTGCTCGACCGCCTCGTGTACCTGCACTACGGCATCGCGGCGATCCTCGGCTTCATCGGCGTCAAGCTCGTCTTCCACGCCATGGAGGCCAACGACCTGCCGTTCATCAACAGCGGCGAGCCGATCGCCTGGGTGCCGCACATCGAGACGTGGCACTCGCTGCTCGTCATCCTCGTGTCGATGGTCGTCTCGGTCGTCGCGTCGCTCATCAAGCTGCGCATGGATGCTCGCAAGGGCGGCGACGGCTCGCTGCACATCGGCCCCTCGGGTGCCGAGCTCGGCGAGGACGGCCACTTCCACATCGTCGACGCCGCCGGCTCGTCGTTCGCACGTCCGCTCACGATCGAGCCCCGCACGCAGGGCCTCATGGTCGTGGATGCCGACGGCAAGCACGCGCCGATCACGGACTTCGACCGCGACGTGCTGCGCGAGGCCGCCGTCGAGGACATGCCCGAGGAGGCGCGCGCCGCGATCCGCGACGACGCCGCTGCGGAGTTCGAGGCCAAGGACCGCGCCGACGGCGCTGCCGCGGCCGACGCCGTGACCGACGACGGGTCCGACTCGCGCCGATGACGACGGCGCTCGATCCCGCGCCGATCCTCGCGTGGCTCGCGCCGCGCGCGATCGCCGGGATCGAGCACGTCGACGCGTCGGGCTACCGACGCACCCTGCTGACGCCGAGCGGCGTCGCCGTGGCCTCCGCCGCGGTCGACGCCGGCTCGGCGTCCGGCGTCTCGCTGGATGGCGGGGCGGATGCCGAGGCGGCGATGCGCGCGGTCTTCGCGGTCGACCTCGACACGGCCGAGGCCGACGCGCGGCTCGTCTGGGCCGCGGAACGGCACGACGTGCCGCTGCTCGCGGCGTCGGTCGCCGCCGCTCCCCTGCTGCGTGCGCCCGGCTGCGCCGACCCGCACGAGATGGTGTTCCGCGCCGTCGTCGGCCAGCAGATCTCCGTCGCCGCCGCGACGGGGCAGCTGCGGCTGCTCGCGACGCTCGGCGACGTGCTGCCCTCGCCGGTCGACGGGCTCGACCGCGTGTTCCCGACGGACGCGCAGGTCGCGGCCGGCGCCGTCGACGTGCTGCGCGGCCCGGTCGCGAAGTCCGAGGCGGTCGCTCGCGTCGCGGCGGCGCTCGACGATGGCACCGTCGTGGTCGAGCAAGGGGTCGACCTCGAGCGGATGCGCGCGCAGCTCGTCGCGCTCAAGGGCATCGGGCCGTGGACGGCCGGCTACGTGTCGCTGCGGCTCGGCGACCCCGACGTGCTGCTGCTGGGCGACTCCGCCGTGCGCGCGGGTGCGCGACGACTCGGCATCGACGACCTGCCCGGCCTCGCGGCCGACGTCACCCCGTGGCGCACGCAGCTCATGCTGCACTGCTGGCGCGCGTCGGCCTGACGCCGGCGCGGTCGCTCGCCAGCCGGTCGCCGCTCGGGAGCGCAGCCTAGGGTGACGCTCGTGACCTCGCTCGCGCGCCACCTCGCCGGCACCGTCGGTCGCCCCGTGTCGCTGCCGCGCCTGCGAGCCCGCGTCGCCGGGCGCACCGTCGTCGTGACGGGCGCGTCGCGCGGCGTGGGCGCCGAGGTCGCCCGGGTGCTGGGGCTCGCGGGCGCCGACGTCGTGCTCGTGGCACGCGGCGTCGATGGACTCGAACGCACCGCGGAGGCCGTGCGCGCTGCCAGCGGCACGGCGACGACGCTGCCCCTCGACCTGCGCGACGCCGACGCGACCGACGCCGCCGCCCACGCGCTCGCCGCGCGCTCCCCCGCCGTGCTCGTCTCGAACGCGGGGCACAGCATCCGCCGCTCGCTCGCCGACTCCGTCGACCGGGCGCACGACCTGCGCAGGCTCGCGGGCGTCAACCTGCTCGGTCCCGTCGCGCTCGCGCTGCCGATCGTCGACGCCATGGCGCGCACAGGTGGCGGGCATCTCGTGCACGTGGGGTCGGCGTCGAGCGTCGTGCCGACGCCCGGCTGGGCGGCGTACGCGGCGTCGAAGGCGGGCATGGAGGCGTGGCTCGCGTCGGCGGCGCCCGAGCTGCGCGGCCGCGGCGTCGCCGTGACGAGCGTGCGGCTGCCGCTCGTGCGCACGGCGATGGCGTCGTCGTACGCGGGCTCGCGGATGCCATCGCTGAGCGCGCAGGAGGCCGCGACCCTCGTGCTCGGCGCCATCGTCGACCGGCCGCGCATCGTGGCGCCGTGGTGGTCGCGCGTGGGCGGTGCGCTCGCGGGCATCGCGCCCGTCGCCGCCGAGCGCCTCGCGGCGCGCGGCAGTACCGTGTCCGGGTGACCGCGCCGATCGACGACCGCCCGCTCTTCCACGGCACCGCCGCCGAGCTGCCTCCTGGCGCGATGCTCACGGCCGGGTTCCGCTCGAACTACCGACCCGACGTCGTCATGCGCCACGTCTACGTGACGGCGCAGCGGGACGGGGCGGGCCTCGCCGCCGAGCTCGCGGCCGAGCTCGTGGGTCGCGGCGCGACGCCGCACGTGTACGAGGTCGAGCCCACGGGCGCGCTCGAGGACGACCCGAACGTCACCGACACGAGGTTCCCGGGCAACCCGACGCGGTCGTTCCGCACGACCGAGCCCGTGCGCATCGTGCGCGAGGTCGATGACTGGACGCGGCTGAGCCCCGAGGCGCTGCACGCCTGGCGCGAGCGCATCGTGGCGAAGGCGCCCGAGGATCGCGGCGAGATCCTGAACTGACGCGGCCGGCGCCGGCCGGACATGCGAAAGCCCCGGCCGGCTCATGTCCCGGCCGGGACTGCTGCCAGCGTGCCGTGCCCGCATGACGCGGGCGTGGACGGTCGGCGGCGTGTCGGCGAACGCGCGTCAGCGGGCGCGAGCGTCGCCCGGCGCAGCCACCGCATCCGGCGTGCGCGGACGGTGCACGAGCGTCACGAGCACGACCGAGATGATCATGAGCAGGAACCACGACACGACCTTCTGCGGCGAGACCGGCTCCCAGCCGTCGGCCTGGTTCGGATACGTCCAGGCGCCCACGGCGGTGCCGACGTTCTCGGCGATCCAGATGAACGCCGCGACGCCCACGAAGGGCACGAGCAGCGGCCAGCGCCACACGCGCACGTGCACGCGGAAGTGCATGACCGTGCGCGCCCACAGCACGAGCACCGCCACGACGAGCACCCAGCGCGCATCCCACACGAAGTGGTGCGTGTAGAAGTTCGCGTAGATCGCGGCGCCGAGCACGACCGTCGCCCACAGCGGCGGGTAGCGGGTGAAGCGCAGGTCGAACATGCGCATCGACCGCACCATGTACGAGCCGACCGCCGCGTACATGAAGCCCGAGAACAGCGGCACGCCGCCGATGCGCAGGATGCCGTCGGCCGCGTACGTCCACGAGCCCACGTCGGTCTTGAAGAGCTCCATGATCGTGCCGACGACGTGGAAGAGCACGACGACCCAGAGCTCGCGCACCGTCTCGAGCCTCGCGACGAGCATCCCCACCTGGATGCCGACGGCGATGAGCACGAGCGCGTCGTTCGGCGCGACGGCCGCGTCGGCGGGCCACCACAGGCGCACGGCGACGATCGCGACGAGGATGAGGAACCCGAAGACGCACGCCCACGCCTGCTTGAGCAGGAAGACGACGGCGTCGACGACCCACGGGCGCCAGCGGCCCGAGCCGCGCGCGAGCACCGCGTTGGCTCGGTCGTCGATCCACCGCTCGACGGCGGTGAACTCGCGAGCGTCGCCGCGCGGTGCCCGGTCAGGCACGCGTCGACGCCGTGACCGTGAAGGTGGCGTCGCGATGCACCTGCCGCGTGGCGCCGACGGCCCGCTCGAGCGCCTGCCGGTAGCGCAGGTGCCCGTTCCACACGCACCACAGCTCGCCGCCGGGCCGCAGCACCCGGCCGGCGGCCTCGAACATGCGGTGCGCCAGGCCCGTGTGCACGGCCGACTCGGCGTGGAACGGCGGGTTGAGCAGCACGACGTCGATCGAGGCGTCGGGCACGGATGCGGCAGCGTCGTCGCGCAGCGTCAGCACCGTCGCGCCGTTCGCCGCGGCGGTCGCGGCGGTCGAGCGCACGGCGGCGGCAGACCGATCCGTCGCCGTCACCGTGGCGTGCGGCTGCGCGAGCGCGACCGCGGTGGCGAGCAGGCCCGAGCCGCAGCCCAGGTCGAGCACGCCATCCGCGCGGGGCAGATCGCGGATGCGGTCGAGCAGCAGGCGCGTGCCGCGGTCGACGGTCGAGCCTGCGAAGACGCCGCCGTGCGCGACGGCAGCGAGGCCGACGTCGTCGTGGCGCACGCTGCGCGGCCAGTCGAGGGGCGGCAGGTCGGGGCGCGGAGCGCTCGCGTGCAGCACGCGCGCCTTGCGGTGCGCGAGCGTCGCGGTCACCGTCCCCAGGTGCCGCGCGAGCACGTCGTTCTGCGTGCGCGTCATGTGCTTGACGCGGCCGCCGGCGACGATGCGCACGTCGGGCGACGCGTGGCGGGCGACGAGGCCCGCGATCTCGTCGAGCGCGTCGAGCGAGCGCGGCAGCTGCAGCAGCACGAGGTGCGCATCCGCCACGAGGTCGGCGTCGAGGGCGTGGTGGGCGAAGCCGTCGAGACCCACGCGATCGGCGTTGGCGTCGAGCGCGCGCTCGCTCGTGATGGGGTCCTGGTGCACGCGCACGTGGGTCGCACCCGCGTCGAGCGCGCCCAGCGTCAGCGCACCGTGGCGGTCGCCGATCACGACGACCTCGCGGCCGGCGACGCCCTCCGGCACGGCGGTGGCCTCGGCGAGGATGAGCGCGTCGGCCGAGTCGTGCGCCTGCAGGTCGGGCGACTCGACGTCGGGCCAGCGGCGCAGGGCGTCGAGGTCGAGCATCCCTCCAGCGTAGGCGTCGGGGTGGGGGCTACCGTCGTCCGCATGGATGAGATCGCGCTCGTCGCAGCGCTGCGAGATCGGATGCAGGGTGCGGTCGTGGCCGCCGCCGACCAGGCGTGGGCGGAGGCGAGGCTGCCGTGGGCGCGCGCCGTCGCCCAGCGGCCGGCGGCCGTCGCATCGCCCGTCGACGCCGACGACGTCGCCGCGGTGCTCGCCGTCGCACGCGAGCATGGCGCGACCGTGGCGGTGCAGCCGACGGGCCACGGGGCCGTCGATGCGCTCGAGGGCGCGATCGTGCTGCGCATGGATGCGTTCGACGCGATCGTGGTCGACGCCGAGACGCGCACGGCCCGCGTCGGCGCAGGCGTGCTCGTGGGCGACCTGCTGGCAGCGCTCGACGGCACGGGCCTCGTGGGGCCGTCGGGGTCGAGCCGCATCGTGTCGGTCGCGGGTCTCGTGCTGGGCGGCGGCCAGGGCTGGTTCTCGCGGCTCGGCGGGCTCGGCGGCGAGTGGCTCGTGCGCGCGCACGTCGTGCTGCCCGGCGGCACGACGGCCTGGATCGCCGACGACGACGAGGCCCTGCGCCTGCTGCGCGGCGGCGCCGGGCTCGTGGCCGTCGCAACGGAGCTCGAGCTCGCGCTGCAGCCCGTCGCCGACCTCCGCGGCGGCACGATCGACGTGCCGATCGAGCACTCGGCGGCGATGCTGCGCGCCGCGGCCACGCTCGTCGACGCCGCGCCGGGGCTCGCGCTGTCGGTCGCGCTGCTCGCGATGCCCGACTCCCCCGTGCTGCCCGAGGCCATCCGCGGCCGCAGCTGGTGCAGCGTGCACGTCGTGCTCGCCGACGTCGACGAGGCGGCGCTCGCGCCGCTGCGCGCCGTCCCCGAGCCCCTCCGCGACGACGTCGCCCCGATCGCGCCCGGCGCGCTCCACACGATCGCGGGCGACCCCGAGCAGCCCGGCGCCGGCACGGGATGGTCGGCGCTCGTGCCGCGGCTCGACGACGCGACGATCGACGCGCTCGTCGCGGCCCGCGCCGAGCCCGCCCTCGCACCCGTCGTCGCGATCGAGGTGCGGCTGCTCGGCGGCACGGCGCCCGAGCGCCCGTCGCTCGTGCCGCAGCCGAGCGAGCCGTGGATCCTCTCGTCGATCGCGCCCATGCCGCCCGGCACCGACGGCGAGGCGCAGCGCGCCGCCGTGGCGAGCCTCGCCGACCGCCTCGCGCCCGTGACGAACGACCGCACGCTGCCGACGTTCCTCGCCGGCGGGCCGCTGTCGCGGGCGCTGCCGCCCGCGGCGGTCGCCGAGCTGCACGCGTGGCGCGACGCCCACGGCGGCGACGTGCTGCATCCCAGCAGGCTGCCGCGCTGAGGCCCGGCACGACCCTGGCGACGGAGGCTGACGAACCAGTCGCGGGTGCGGTTGTGTCGCGCTCGGGCGACGGCCGGAGCAGGATCGAGGCATGCACCGCACGCTCCCCGTCGCACGCATCGCAGCGCTGACGCTCGCCGCGCTCGCGCTCGCGAGCACGTCGGGATGCGCGACGTCGGCTGCGACGCAGCCGACGCCGACGCCCACCGCGTCCGATGCCCCGACCGAGGGCCCGGGCACGCCCGATCCGACGACGGAGCTCGGCACGGTGCCGCAGCCGCTCCCGGCCGGCGAGGTGCTCGGTCAGGGCCTCGTGCTCGATGCGGGCACGCCCATCCTCTGCCTCGGCGACGTCGGCGCCTCGCTGCCGCCCACATGCGGCGGCGAGCCGCTCGTCGGCTGGGACTGGGCGGCACTCGACGGCTGGGAGTCGCGCGGCGGCACGCGCTGGGGCTCCTACGCCGTGCAGGGCACGTGGGACGGCGAGTCGCTCACGGTGACGAGCGACCCCGTCTCGCTCGCGCTCTTCGACCCGGCGCCGATCGACCAGCCCGCGCCGACGCCCGGCACGACGAGCGGCGACGAGCTGCAGCGCATCCAGCAGGTGCTGCACGCCGCGCTCGGCGATCGCGTGCTCTCGAGCGGCGTCGCCGACGGGCATCTCGAGACGACCGTCGTGTTCGACGACGGCACAGTGCAGCAGCACCTCGACGGGGTCTACGGTCCGGGCGTCGTGCACGTCGTCAGCGCCCTGCAGCCCATCGACTGATCGAAGGAGACCATCGTGCGCCGCACTCCCCTCGCCTCCGGCATCGTCGTCGCGCTCGCCGCGTCCCTCGCGCTCGTCGCATGCGCGGCGACCCCGACGGGCGCCGGCAGCGATGCTCCGCAACCACCCGCCTCCGCCGACCCCGCCGCCGACCTCGGCACGCTGCCCGAGGCGATCCCGCTCGGCGAGGTCATCGGGCAGGGCACCGTGATCGATCGCGGCGACGGCCCCGAGCTGTGCCTCGGCGCCATCGCCGAGTCGTACCCGCCGCAGTGCAGCGGGCCCGCGATCGACGGCTGGGACTGGTCGACGATCGACGGCTGGGAGGAGTCGTCGGGCTCGCGATGGGGCTCGTACGCCGTGCAGGGCACGTTCGACGGCACGCGCTTCGCGGTGACGAGCCCGCCGATCATGCTCGCGCTCTACGACCCGATGCCGGTCTCGGAAGAGCCGCTCGCGCCCGGCACGACCGACGAGGCCGTGCTCGACGAGATCCAGCAGCTGCTGTGGGATCCGCTCGGCGACCGCTGGCTCGGCAGCTTCCCCGAGGACGGCAGGCTCGAGCTCTTCGTGCTCTACGACGACGGCTCGCTGCAGGAGCATCTCGACGGGGTCTACGGCACCGACGTCGTGCACGTGCGCAGCGCGCTCGTCGACGTCACGCGCTGACGCCGGCTAGGAGGCCTGTGCCTCCTCGACATCGCGCGTCGTGCGCTGGCCGACGACGACCGAGACGCCGTCCTGCTTCATCGAGACGCCGTAGAGCGCGTCGGCGATCTCCATCGTGCGCTTCTGGTGCGTGATGACGATGAGCTGGCTCGTCTCGCGCAGCTGCTCGAACACCTGCAGCAGGCGGCCGAGGTTCGCGTCGTCGAGCGCCGCCTCGACCTCGTCCATGATGTAGAACGGGCTGGGCCGGGCCTTGAAGATCGCGACCATGAGCGCGACGGCCGCGAGCGAGCGCTCGCCGCCCGACAGCAGCGACAGGCGGTCGATCTTCTTGCCTGCGGGGCGCACGGTGACCTCGATGCCCGTCTCGAGCATGTCGTCGGGATCCGTGAGCGCGAGGCTGCCGGAGCCGCCGGGGAAGAGCACGGGGAAGATCTCGGCGAACGCGGCCTTCGTGTCCTCGAACGCGGCGGCGAAGATGCCCTCCATGCGCTCGTCGAGGTCGGCGATGATCTGCTCGAGGTCCTTGCGCGTCGTCGCGAGGTCGGCGAGCTGCTCGGTGAGGAAGGCGTGGCGCTGCTCGAGCGCCGCGTACTCCTCGAGCGCGAGCGGGTTCACGCGACCGAGGCGCGCGAGCTTGCGCTCGGCCTCGGCGAGCGCCTTCTGCCACGTCGGACGGTCGAAGTCGTCGTCGGGGCCGTGCTCGGCCACGAGCACGTCCTCGTCGACGCCCAGCTCGGCGGCGGCGCGCTCGATGAGCGACGACAGGTGCAGGCGCTGCTCGTACGTCTCCATCTCGAGGCCGTGCACGCGCTCCGTGAGGGCGTGGAGGCGGTCGCGCAGCTCGGTCTCCTGGCGGCGCAGCGTGCCGAGGGCCTCGGAGTTCTCGCGGCGCGACGTCTCGCGCTCCGCGAGCCGCAGGCGTGCCTCGGACAGCGAGCGGTCGACGGCCTCGAGCACGGGCGGCAGCGCGCCCGCGACGCGCTCGGCGGCTGCGCGCTGGCGCTCGCGGATGACGGCGCGCCGTGCGGCCTCCTCGGCCGCCTGGCGCTGCGCGACCATCTCGCGCTCGAGGGATGCGGCGCGCTCGCGCTCGACGCGCACGCGCTCGCGCGCCGTCTCGAGGTCGATGCGCAGCTCGGTCTCCATGCCGCGCTCGGCGTCGATCTCCTCGACGAGCCCGTCGCGTGCCGACGCGTCGAGGATGGGGCGCGGCGTCTCCTGGAAGTCGGAGAGCCGCCGCTCGGCGGCCTCGAACGCCGTGCCGGCCTCGGCGAGGCCCGCCTGCGCCTCGGCGACGGCAGCCTGGGCGCGCTCTCGCTCGGCCGTCGCGGCCTCGAGCCGCGTGCGCACGCGCGAGCGCTCCTGGCCGCGCGCGGCCGACTCGGCGTCGTGCGCGCGCAGCGCCTCGAGCGCCTCCTGCGCATCCCTGCGGCCGGTCTGCAGCGACTGGCGCTGCTCCTCGACGATGCCCGCCTCGCGCTCGATCTCGGCGCTGAGCGCCTCGAGCCGCTCGAGCGCGGCATCGCGGTCGGCGATGAGCTCCAGCCGGGATGCGGCATCCTTCGATCCGCCCTGCAGGCGGTGCTCGGTCATGACGTCGCCGTCGCGCGTCACGATCGTCGCGAGGGCATCGGCGGCGGCGAGCTCGCCCACGACGGATGCGGCTGCGGTGAGATCGTCGACGATCACGGTGCGCGCGAGGATGCCGAGCACGCCGGCCGGCGCGTCGACGACGTCGACGGCGAGCGTGGCGCCCGCGACGGCCGGCAGCGAGACGGCGCCGCGCGACGCGTCGCCCACGACGACGTCGACGCGGCCGTGGCCGCCGTCGCGCGCGTGGGCCACGGCGGCGATCGCCGCGTCGCGGGTCGACGCGAGCAGCGCCTCGCCGAGCGCGCCGAGCGCGGCGGCGATCGCGGCCTCGTAGCCGGAGCGCACGCGCACGTGGTCGGTGACGATGCCGTCGACGCCGTCGAGGCCCGCGTTCGCGAGCGCCGCGGAGGCGTTCTGCGCGTCGAGCGCGAGGGACAGGGCCGTCGAGCGGGCGGCGAGCGACTCGCGCTCCCGCTCGCGGGCGTGCAGGGTGTCGCGGGCCTGCTCGAGCGCGGCCTGCAAGCCCGAGACGGCCTCGTCGGCGGCGCGCCAGCGCGAGCCGAGCGTCTCGGCGTCGCCGGCCTCGACCTCGTCGTCGCCCAGCGCATCCACCGCCTGCTGCGCCTCGACGATGCGGGCCTCCGCGTTCGCGAGCGCCTCGCCGCGGCGCTCGACCTCGGTCGTGCGCGCCGTGCGCGTGGAGGCGGCGACGTCGACGCGCGAGCGGTGCGCGGCGAGCTCGAGGTCGTGCTTCGACACGAGCGCCGACTGGCGGGCGATCTCCTCGTCGAGGGCGTCGAGGGCTGCACGCGCGAGGGCGACCTTCGCCGCCTGGCTGCCGAGCTCGCGCTCGCTCGTGCCGACGCGCTCGACGAGCGACTGCGCCTCGGCCTTCACCGCCTCGACCTGGTCGGCCGTCACGAGCCGCGACGCATCCTGCGCCTCGACGGGCTCGCCGAGCAGCGCGAGCCGCTGGTGCGCGAGCGTCGAGAGCGAATGCAGGCGGGTGCGCTCGCGCTCGAGACCGTGCACGACCTGGCGCGCGCGGTCGACGTCGTCGCCGACCATCGTCTCCTCGAGCCGCGTCGCGCGCATGCGAGCCTGGTCGAGCTGCTCCTGCAGCACGATGCGCTCGCTCTTGCGCTCCGACTCGCTGCGCGCCGCCGACGCGAGCGAGTCGCGCAGCCGCACGACCTCGTCGGCGATGAGCCGCGCCTTCGCCTCGCGCACGGCCGCCTGGATCGACTGCGCCTCCTTCGCGATCTCGGCCTGCTGGCCGAGCGGCTTCAGCTGCCTGCGCAGCTCGCCCGCGAGGTCCGAGAGACGCGTGAGGTTCTGCTGCATCGCATCGAGCTTGCGGAGCGTCTTCTCCTTGCGCCGGCGGTGCTTGAGGATGCCCGCGGCCTCCTCGAGGTAGCCGCGGCGATCGGTGGGGCTCGCCTGCAGCAGCGCATCCAGCTGCCCCTGCCCCACGATGACGTGCATCTCGCGGCCGAGGCCCGAGTCCGACAGCAGCTCCTGCACGTCGAGCAGACGGCACGACTCGCCATTGATGGCGTACTCGCTGCCGCCGCTGCGGAACAGCGTGCGCGAGATCTGCACCTCGGCGTACTCGATGGGCAGCGCACCGTCGGCGTTGTCGATCGTGAGCTCGACGTGCGCGCGCGACAGCGGGCCGGTCGTCGCCGTGCCGGCGAAGATGACGTCCTCCATCTTGCCGCCGCGCAGCGTCTTGGCACCCTGCTCGCCCATGACCCACGCGAGGGCGTCGACGACGTTCGACTTGCCCGAGCCGTTCGGGCCGACGACCGCGGTGACGCCCGGCTCGAAGCGGAACGTCGTCGCGCGTGCGAAGGACTTGAAGCCCTTGACGTCGAGGCTCTTGAGGTACACGCGGCTCCCGGGTGGATGGATCGCTCCCAAGGTAGCGCCGACCGGGCGTGTTGCCGCGCAGGCGGGCCGGGCACGCGTTGCCGCGCGAGCCGGTGCGGGCTACGCTGCAAGGCTGCCCTGCGATCGCGGTGCGGCGAGAGGGCACAGCCATGACCGTCGAGGTGCGCACCGTCGACCTCCCCGACGCTGCCGACGAGGTCGGCGAGCGCGGCGACCGCTTCCGTCGCCATCACGAGCTCGCGATCCGCGTCGCCGACGCCCGATACGCGCCCGGCGTCCTCGACCTGCGGCCCGACGAGCGCCTCGCGGCGTGGGCCTCGTCGCCGAGCGAGCGCCACGTGCGGCTCGAGGCCGTCGACGGCGACCGCCTGCTCGGCGCTGCCGACCTGTGGCTGCCGATGCAGGAGTCGACCGACGTGCTCGACTTCGGCACCGCATCCGACCCCGCGCTCGACGCCGCGGAGGCCCGCGCCGTGCACCGCACGCTCGTCGCGCACGTGCTCGCGATGGCGGAGGCGCAGGGGCGCATCGTCGTGATGGGCGGCTCGCCGGGTCTCGCGACGGCTGCGCCCGGCAGCGCGGCGATCGCGGCGTCGACGGGATTCGGCGCCGCCGACCCGGCCGACGCCGAGGCCGCGCCGCTCGTCGAGGCGGGCTTCGCGCTCGAGCAGGTGTACCGCGTGAGCCTCGTCGACCTCGACGCGCTGCCCGACCTGCCGGAGCGGCTCGCCGCCGCGCACGAGCGATCGGCCGGCTACCGCGTCGTCGCCTGGGAGGGCGCGACCCCCGCCGAGCACCGGGCCGCGGTGCGCGCGCTGCACGAGCGCATGTCGACGGATGCACCCGTCGGCGACCTCGCGCTCGAGCCCGAGATCTGGAGCGACGAGCGGCTCGCCGAGTTCGAGGAGCAGAAGACGCGCGGCGGGCGCACGATCCGCACCGTCGCCGCGGCGACGCCCGACGGCGAGCTCGTGGGCTACTCGCGGCTGTTCGCGGGCGACAGCGACGTCGCACGCCAGCACGACACCCTCGTCGTGCGCGAGCACCGCGGGCACGGGCTCGGGATGCTGCTGAAGCTCGCGAACCTCGCGGAGCTCGCCACGCACCATCCACGCCACCGCCGCGTGACCACGTGGAACGCCGAGGAGAACCGACCGATGCTGGCCACGAACGAGGCGGTCGGCTTCGCACCCATCGCGTACGAGGCCGTGTGGCAGCGGCGCCAGTCGAAGGAGCAGTCGTGACGATCGAGGTCCGGGAGCTCGCGGTGCCCGCCGCCTACGACGACGGCACCGAGGAGTGGGCGACGTTCGCCGAGATGATCGGCGTGCGCAACGCCGTGATCGCCGACCGGTGGGATGGCGACACGACGCACGCCATCACGCCGCGCGAGGCCTTCGGCACGGCGTCGAGCCAGGTCGACGAGCGACTCGTCTACCTGGGCGGGTGGCTCGACGGCAGGCTCGTCGCTCGCGGCTACGTCGAGCTGTCGCGACGCGAGGCGCTGCACATCGCGGGCGTCGACGTGCTCGTGCTGCCCGACGCGCGCCGCCGCGGCGTCGGCACGGCGGTGTGGCGCGCGATCGAGGGCATCCTCGACGCCGACGGGCGCACGACCGTGCAGGCGTGGGTCGACCACCGCCCCGCCGACGGTCCCGTGCTCGAGGCGCCGACGGGCTTCGGCAGCGTGCCGCTCGACGCCCCCGAGGTGCGATTCCTCGCCGGCCTCGGGTTCCACCTCGAGCAGGTGGAGCGCATGAGCGAGCTGCGTCTCGGAGACGCGATCGAGCAGCTCGAGCGCCTGCGGGCCGACGCGCTCCCCCACGCCCGCGGCTACGCCATCCGCACGTGGACGGGTCGCACGCCGCCCGAGCTGCTCGAGCAGCTCGCCGTGCTGCACCAGCGCATGTCGACCGACGCGCCGGCCGCGGGCCTCGACCACGAGGAGGAGGCGTGGGATGCGGGACGCGTCGAGCGCATCGAGGAGATCGAGGAGCGCCGCGGTCGCGACATGCTGCGCGCCGTCGCCATCCACGAGGCGACGGGGCAGCTCGTCGCGTTCACGACGCTCGTCGTCGCGAGCCCCGACCGCCCCGTCTACCAGCACGACACGCTCGTGCACGGCGAGCACCGCGGCCGTCGCCTCGGGATGCTCGTGAAGGTCGCGAACCTGCTCGCGCTCGCCGAGCGCGTGCCGCACGGCGCCCGCGTCATGACGTGGAACGCCGAGGAGAACCGCCCCATGCTCGGCGTGAACGAGTCGCTCGGCTTCCGCGCGATCGGGTACGGCGGCGCATGGCAGCTCGTGCGGGGAGGCACGCCGTGACGATCGAGGTCCGCGAGCTCGCGCTGCCCGCCACGTGGGACGAGGAGTCGGCTGCGGGGCGCGAGCTGCGCGCATCCATCGCAGTGCGCAACGCCGTCGTCGTGGACACGTGGCACGGCGACGACGCGCTCATCCTCACGCCTGCCGAGTCGCTGGGACAGGCGCAGCATCAGGACGACGAGCGGCTCGTGTTCCTCGGCGCGTGGCTCGATGGCGAGCACGTGGGCCGCGCCGTGCTGTCGTGGGGCGTGCACGAGGGGCTGCACGTGGGCTCGGCGAGCATCCTCGTGCTGCCGAGCGCGCGCCGTCGCGGCGTGGGCGCGGCGCTGTGGGATGCGGCGCTCGCGCGGCTCGAGGCCGAGGGGCGCACGACGATCCAGGCGTGGATCGATCACCGTCCGGCGACGGGTGCGACGATCGCGCCGCCGACGGGATTCGGTGCCATCCCTGCCGACGCGGCGGAGACGCGCTTCGCGCTCGCGCGCGGCTTCCGCCTCGAGCAGGTCGAGCGGGTGAGCGAGCTGCGGCTCGACGGCGCGGCCGACCTCGACGCGCTCGAGGCCGCGGCCCGGCCGCACGCCACCGACTACGACCTCCTCGCCTGGCGCGGGTCGACGCCGCCCGAGCATCGCGACGCCATGGCGGCGCTGCGGGCCCGCATGTCGACGGATGCGCCGAGCGCCGACCTCGACGTCGACGAGGAGGCGTGGGATGCCGACCGGCTCGTGCGCGCCGAGGCGGCGGATGCGGCGCAGGGCCGCACGATGTGGACGACGGTCGCGCGCCACCGCGCATCCGGCGTGCTCGCCGCCTACTCGTCGCTGTCGACGCCCGTCGAGCCCGAGCGGCCGATCGACCAGGAGGACACGCTCGTGCACGCCGAGCACCGCGGGCACCGCCTCGGGATGCTCGTGAAGATCGCGAACCTGCGCCAGGTCGTGGCGGCCGAGCCGCAGCGCGCGCGCGTCATGACGTGGAACGCCGAGGAGAACCGCCCGATGCTCGCCGTCAACGAGGCGATGGGATTCCGCGCCATCGGCTACGAGGCGGGCTGGCAGCGCGTCGCCGCGTCGCCGCCCGCCGGGACACAGGCTGCGCAGGGCAGCGCCGCCTAGCATCGTCGCCATGACGCCGAAGGCCCCCGCCCCCGCCGCGCCGCCCGTGTCGCCGACCCTCGCGGCCGACCTGCGCGAGGCGGTGACGAGCGGTCGCACGCGCTCTGCGGCGTGGCGTCGCGCCCAGCTCGACGGCCTGACGCGCATGCTCACGCAGAACCTGTCGCTGTGGGAGCGCGCGCTCGCGACCGACCTCGGCAAGTCGGCAGACGAGACGCACGTGAGCGAGGTGGCCCTCGTGCTCGACGAGGCGCGCCACGCGCGTGCGAACGTCGGTCGGTGGATGCGCGCGAAGCCCGTGGTCGCTCCGCTCTCGCTGCAGCCGGCGCTCGCGCACGTGCGACCCGAGCCACTCGGGGTGGCGTTGATCATCGCGCCGTGGAACTACCCGCTGCAGCTGCAGCTCGCGCCGGTCGTCGGTGCGCTCGCGGCCGGCGACGCCGTCGTGATGAAGCCGTCGGAGCTCGCACCCGCGACGGCGCAGCTGCTCGCCGAGCTCGCCCCCGCCTACCTCGACGAGCGCGCCGTGCGCGTCGTCACGGGCGGCGCCGACGTCGCATCCGCCCTGCTCGCGCAGCGCTGGGACCACATCTTCTACACGGGCGGCGAGCGCGTGGGCCGCATCGTGGCGCATGCCGCGGCCGAGCACCTCACGCCGACGGTGCTCGAGCTCGGCGGCGCGTGCCCCGTGTGGGTCGACCGCACGGCCGACCTGGCGATCGCCGCCCGACGCATCGTGTGGGCGAAGCTGCTCAACGCCGGTCAGACGTGCGTCGCGCCGAACCACGTCTTCGTCGACGCCTCGGTGCGGGATGCGCTCGTCGCCGAGCTGCGTGCGGCGATCGCCGAGCAGCATCCCGAGCCGCGCACCTCCCCCGACTACGGCCGCATGGTGTCGCAGGCGCACCTCGAGCGCGTCGCCGAGCGTCTCGGCGACGGCACGGCGATCGTGGGCGGCGACGTCGACGCCGCCGACCGCTACGTCGCGCCGACGCTGCTGGGCGACGTCGCGCTCGACGCGCCCGCCGTCACCGAGGAGACGTTCGGCCCGATCCTGCCGATCGTGCCGCTCGCGGGCGTGGATGCGTTCGTCGCGCTGCAGCGCGAGCGCCCGAAGCCGCTCGCCCTGTACGCGTTCGGCGACCGCAGCGTGCTCGATCGCCTCGAGCGCGTGACGACGTCGGGCGCGTTCGGCCGCAACGTCGCGGTCGCGCACATCATGGTGCGCGGCCTGCCGTTCGGCGGCGTCGGTGCGAGCGGCCACGGCGCGTACCACGGCCGTCGCTCGTTCGACCTCTTCAGCCACGCGAAGGCCGTGCTGGCGAAGCCGACGCACCCCGAGACGCTCGCGCTCGTCTTCCCGCCGATCACCGACGGCAAGCGCGAGGTCATCCGCAGGCTGCTGCTGCGCCGCTGACGCGTGTCCGGCTCTGCGCGTCGTCAGGCGATGCCGCGCGGCCGGCGCTGGCAGCGCGGGCAGCGGTACGACGAGCGGTTCGACCACGACTCGCGCACGATGAGGGTGCCGCAGCGCGCGCACGGGCGGCCCTCCTGGCCGTACGCCTGCAGGCTGCGCGAGAAGTAGCCCGACTCGCCGTTCACGTTGACGTACTGCGCGTCGAACGACGTGCCGCCCTCGGTGAGCGCGCGCTCGAGCACGCCCTGCACCTCCGCGAGCAGCTCGCGCGCCCGGCCGCGCGTGAGCCGCTCGGCGGGCGTCAGGTAGTGCAGACGGGAACGCCACAGCGCCTCGTCGGCGTAGATGTTCCCGACGCCCGACACGAGCTGCTGGTCGAGGATCGCCGCCTTCACGCCCTGCCTGCGCGTGCGCAGTCGCGCGACGACCGCATCCGCGTCGAAGTCGGCGTGGAGCGGGTCGAGCGCGATGTGCGTCGCGTGGTCGGGCACGCCGTCGACGAGCGGGCGCACCGACATCGAGCCGAAGATGCGCTGGTCGGCGAAGTGCACCGCGAGCGTGCCGTGCAGCGGATGCTCGAGCAGCATCCGCACGCGCGTGTGCCGATCGAGCGGAGCGCCGGGCTCGCGCAGCAGCACCTGACCGGACATGCCGAGGTGGATCGAGAGCGCACGGTCGTCGTCGAGCGGCACCCAGAGGAACTTGCCGCGACGCTGCGGCGTCGCCATGGTGCGGCCGAGCAGCGTCGCCTCGAAGTCGCGTGCGCCGGAGTCGTGGCGGGCGACGGAGCGGTCGTCGAGCACCTCGACGCCCGCGACGGTCGCGCCGTCGACTGCGGGAGCGAGCCCGAGGCGCACGACCTCGACCTCGGGCAGCTCAGGCATGCTGGCCGACGCTCACGCGTCGACGGCGTCGTGCAGCTGCGTCCACGCCGTGAGCGCAGCCGACATCTCGGCGGCCTTCTTGCTCGTGCCCGCACCCGTCGCGATCGGCTCGCCGTCGAGGCTCACCGTCGCCGTGAACGTGCGCGCGTGATCGGGACCCGTCGCGTCGATCGCGTACTCGGGGCTGCCGCGCTCGAGGCGGGCGGCGAGCTCCTGCAGGTGCGTCTTCGGGTCGAGCGCGGCGCCCGAGCGCTCGGGGTCGTCGAGCAGCGGCCCGACGAGGCGCAGCACGAGCTGCGCCGACGCCTCGTGGCCGAGCGACAGGAACGCCGCGCCGAAGATCGCCTCGAGGGCGTCGGCGAGGATCGACGACTTGTCGCGACCGCCCGTCGTCTCCTCGCCGCGGCCGAGCAGCAGGTGCTGCCCGAGGCCGATGGTGCGGGCGACGTCGGCGAGCGCGACGGTCGACACGACGCCGGCGCGGCGCTTCGCGAGCTCGCCCTCCGACACGTCGGGGTGCCGATCGAACAGCTCGATCGTGATCGCCTGTCCGAGGATCGTGTCGCCGAGGAACTCGAGACGCTCGTTCGTCGGGATGCCGCCGTGCTCGAACGCGTACGAACGATGCGTCAGCGCCAACGCCAAGAGCTCGGGGTCGATGTCGACCCCGAGCCAGGCGTGGAGATCGGCGTGGGCGTCCACCCGATCAGACGTCATCAGACGTCGGCGACCTTGCGGCCCTTGTACTCCATGAAGAGCGGCGTGCCAGCCGAGTCCTCGACCACGCGGGCGCGGTGCGGGAGGCTGTAGACCGTACGGCCGTTCTCGACCGTCTTCACGAGCGTGGGGACCGAAGCCTTCCACTGCGAACGGCGCGAGTGCGTGTTGGCACGCGACTTCTTCCGCTTGGGAACTGCCATGGCTACTCCTTCTCGGGCGCGCGCGTCTGCGCGGCCTCTTCGTCATCGAGGAGTCCAGCCAGGGCAGCCCATCTCGGGTCGAGCTGCTCGGGCGGGCTCCATTCCGTCCCAGGCGCGAGTCGCTCCCCCGTGACGGGGTCGAGACCTGCGCAGTCAGGCCGGTCGACGGGGTTGAACGGCAGTGCCAGCACCACCGCATCCCGGACGACCTGCTCCAGGTCGATGGCATCATCGACTACCTGGAACTCGGAATCCTCCGAGCGATCATACGCGAACAGCTCGATGAAGTCGACTTCGACAGGCAGGCGGAATCGCACCAGGCATCGAGAGCACTCGGCATCGGCCGTCACGCTCGCGACGCCGGTGGCGAGGATGCCCTCGTGCACGCTCTCGAGACGCACGTCGATCGCGACGGTCTCGGAGGTCGCCACGGCGGCGAGCCCCTCTCCGACGCGGTCGGCGAATGCAGCCTCGAGCTCGTGCTCGCGCATCTGGCCCGGCTTGCCGACGAGATCGCGGATGCCGATCTGGAAGGGCGTTGCATGTGCGGACACGTGACCAGCCTACGAGGCCGCGCGCCCTTCCAGGTGCACCGCCGCACGGCGTGCGAGGATGCGCGCATGGTGAGGGGCACGTCGCTGCGGGGATCGTCGCTCCGCACCGCCATCCCGGTCGCGCTCGTCGGCTGGCTCGTGTGCGTGGAGCTCGTCAGCGGCATGCTGCAGGGCTACTACGTGACGATCTCGACGGAGATCGCCCGGCATCTGTCGATCGCGGATGCGGACCTCAACTGGTTCGAGGCCGGGCAGCTGCTGCTGTCGGCGCTCATGGTGCCGGTGCTCGCGAAGCTCGGCGACATGCACGGGCACAAGAAGGTGCTGCTCGGCTCGACGATCGTCGTCGCGGGCGCGAGCTGGTGGATGGCGTTCGCTGGCGACTTCTGGAGCTACCTCATCGCCTTCTCGCTGCAGGGCATCTACGCCGTGTGGCTGCCGCTCGAGATCGCGCTCATCTTCGATCGCGGACGCCGTACGGGCCGTGCCGCGTCGGAGACGCGGCGCGCGGCGGGCCTGCTCGTCGTCGGCCTCGAGACCGGCGCGATCCTCGGCGCGCTCGGCGCCGCGCGCGCCCACGCGGCATTCGGCGAGGCGATGGTGCCGACGCTGCTCGTGCCCGCCGTGTTCGTCACGCTGCTGCTGCCCGCGATCTGGTTCGGCGTGCCGGAGTCCGAGCCCCTCCCCGACCGGTCGCTCGACGCCGTCGGCTTCTCGCTGCTCGCCCTGTCGCTGCTCACCGTCACGTCGGGCCTCACGTTCCTGCGCCTCATGGGTGCGGGCTCCCCCGTGCCGTGGATCCTCGTGGGCGTCGGCCTGCTGCTCGTGCTGCCCTTCGGTCGGTGGGTGCTGCGTCGCCCCGACCCCGCGATCGACCTGCGCGTGCTGCGACGCCCCGAGATGTGGCCCGTGCAGCTCACCGCCGGCCTCGTGGGCGTGAGCCTGCTCGGCGCGCAGACGCCGCTCGCGACGTACGCAGGCACCGACCCCGACGAGGTCGGCTACGGCCTCGGCCTCGACGCGAGCGGCCGGTCGATCGTCATCGGCGTGTACCTGCTGGCGCTCATCGTCGGCGCGATCCTGCTCGCGGTGCTCTCGAGGCGCATCCGCCCGCGGCTGCTGCTCATCGTCGCTGCGGCGCTCGTCGGCGTCGGCTACCTCGCCCTCGTCGCCTTCCACGGCACGCTCGTCGAGGTGCTCGCGTGCCTCGTCGTCGCGGGCATCGGATGCGGTGCGCTCGTCGGCGCCATGCCCGCCGCTGCAGCGGCTGCGGCACCGCGTGGGCAGACGGGCGTCGCGACGGCCCTCACGAACACGACGAAGACCATCGGCGGCTCGTTCGCGTCGTCGATCTTCGCGATCGTGCTCGCCGCGGGTGCCGTGGGCACTGCAGCGTCGATCGGCGGCTACGTGACCGTGTGGATCGTCTGCGGCGTCACGGCGCTCATCGCGGCGGCAGCGCTCGTGGCGGTGCCTCGCCTGGCGTTCGCAGACCCGGAGCCGGTCGCCGAGGCCGCCGAGGAGCCGCCCGCGGCGACGCCCGCCCGCTGACCGTCCCCCCACCAGCCGGTCGAGGAGCGTGCGAGCGCAGCGAGCACGCGTCACGAGACCACGCGAACGCCGCTCCTGCCCAGCCATGCGCGTGGTCGCTTCGAGCGAGCACGTCGCGTGGTCTCGTAACGGCTCCTCGCCCTAGGGCTCGGGGCCTCCTCGACCAGCTGGTGGGGGCCAACGGGCGGCTCAGGGCGCGACGACCCCGCGCGCACGACGCCGTGGGCGCAGCCGCGAGATCGTCACGCCGCCGAGCGCGAGCGCGCCGCCGATCAGCGCGAGCAGCGTCGGCACCTCGCCGAGCACGAGCCACGCGATGAGCGTCGCGAGCGCAGGCACGACGAGGGTCGTCGCCGCGGCGGGGCCCGCGCCGGAGTGCTGCAGCACGTACGCCCACGTCGAGAAGGCGATGGCCGTCGAGCCGACGCCGAGCGCGAGGGCCGCCACGATCGCACCCGTCGACGCCGACTGCAGCTCGCCGAACGCCTGCGGCGCGAACGGCAGCGTCGCGAGCAGCCCCGCGGCGCAGCCGACCCAGGTCGCCGCGACGGGCTCGACGGTGCGCAGCGCGACCTTCTGCGTGAGCACGCCCGCGGCGTAGAGCACGGCGGCGAGCAGGCCGAGCGCGATGCCGAGCCCGTCGATCGTGGGGGCGCCGCGCGAGCCGAGCGCGATGAGCACGACGCCCGCGAACGCGACGACGAGCCCGACGACGAGCGGCCGAGGGAAGCCCTCGCCGAACGTGAAGCCCGCGACGACGGCGACGAGCAACGGCGCCACGTTGACGAGCATCGCAGCGGTGCCGGCGTCGAGGTGGTGCTCGGCCCAGTTGAGCACGACCGTGTACGCCGCGAACCACGCGACGCCGTACGCGAGCACGAGCGCGAGGCCGCGCCCGCGCGGGAACGCCGGGCGCACGACGGCGGCGATCACGAGCAGCACCGGCAGCGCCGATCCCAGCCGCACGAGCGCGAGCGGACCGGGAGACAGCTCATCGCCCACGGCGCGGATCGCGACGAACGCGAACGCCCACAGCAGCACCGTCACCGCAGCGGCGACGAGCACGAGCGGGCGGGCGGCGGTGGAGGAGGCAGGGGCGGGCGACGTCACCCGCTCATCGTCCCGCGCACCACCGACGCGCGCGGGCATCCACCCGTCAGGACTTGGCCTGCAGCGGCCCCCGGTGCACCATCCACGCGTGCGTCTGCGCGACGGGCTTGATGACGACCTCGTCGATCGACACGTGCCCGGGCAGCGCGAGCGCGTCCGTCATCACCTGCGCGACGTCGTCGGCCGTGAGCGGATCCTGCACGCCCTCGTACACGGCGTCGGCCTTCGACTGGTCGCCCTTGAAGCGCACGAGCGAGAACTCCTCGGTCCAGACCATGCCGGGGCGCACCTCCATGACGCGGATGGGCTCGCCGTGCACCTCGAGGCGCAGCACGTCGACGAGCGCCTTCTCGGCCGCCTTCGCCGCGTTGTAGCCCGAGCCGCCCACGTAGGGCATGGTCGCGGCGATCGACGTGACGACCTGGATGGATGCGTACGTGCCGCCGGCGGTCGAGGCACGCAGCTGCGGCAGCAGGCCCGTGAGCACGCGCTTCGTCGAGAGCACGTTCATGTCGAACATGCCCTGCCAGTCGTCGAGCGTCGTCGTCGACACCGATCCGACGCCCAGCGCACCACCGGCGACGTGCACGAGGCCGTTGGCGCCGAAGGCCGTCGCCGCGTCGACGAGGCGGGCGACGTCGTCGTCGGAGGTGAGGTCGGCGACGATCGTCTCGCAGCCGGTGTCGGCCGCGAGCGACGCGAGCCGCTCTTCGCGGCGTGCGACGGCGAGCACGTGCCAGCCGCGGCGCACCGCGTGCTCGACCACCGCCCGTCCGATGCCGCTCGATGCTCCCGTGACGACGATCCGCTGCTCCATGCCCCCATGCAATCACGGTCGCAAGCCGTCGGAGGGCGAGCCGATCCGCTGTCAGGATGGATGCGTGACCGACGCTCCCCAGGCGAAGCCCAAGCGCCGCGTGCCCTACTGGGACAACGCGAAGTGGCTCGCGATGGTGCTCGTGGTCGTGGGCCACACGATCCAGCCGATCGCGCTCGACAACGACCTCGCGCTCGTGCCGTACCTCGTGATCTACGCGTTCCACATGCCGTTCTTCGGCGTCATCTCGGGCTACTTCACGACCGACAAGCCCGGCGCGAAGCAGTACGGCCGCGTCATCGGCGACCTGCTCGTGCCGTACGTGATCTTCGAGACCATCTGGTCGGTCGTCGAGTCGCTCGTCACCGGCACGCCCTCGTTCAACCCCGTGACGCCGTCGTGGACGCTGTGGTTCCTGCTGGCGCTCGCGGGCTTCCGCATCGTGCTGCCCGTGCTCGCGCGCCTGCGCTGGCCGCTGCTGTGGACGGTGCTGCTCGCGATCGTCATCGGCTACTTCGACGACGTCGACCAGACCTTCTCGATGATGCGCGCCATCCAGATGCTGCCGTTCTTCGTGCTCGGCTGGGAGCTGCGGCGCCGCGACGTGATGCGCGCCTGGCTCGACCGGCCGAGCATCGTCGGCCCGCGCATCGCCGCCGTCGCCGCGTTCGCGATCGTCGCCGCCGTCGTCGCGCTGCTGCCCGACCTGTGGCGCGACATCGCCATCCGCCACTGGCTGTTCCTCGACCGCGCGTACGCGGAGGTGCCCGCGATCGGCGAGAGCGGCGTCGCCTGGTACTACGGCACCGTGCGGCTCGCGATCATGGCGGTCACGACGATCCTCATCGCCGCCGCGCTCGTGCTCGTGCCGCGTCGGAAGACGTTCTTCACGGCGTGGGGCTCGGCGACGATGTTCATCTACCTGCTGCACACGTTCGTGCTCTACTGGCCGCGCGAGTTCGACTGGCTGCGCGACGTGGCGGACGAGTGGTGGGCGCTGCCCGCGACGCTCGTCGGCGGCTTCCTGCTCACGGTCGTGCTGTCGACGAAGCCCGTGCGCGTCGCGACGCGCTGGCTCGTCGAGCCGAACGTGCGATGGCTCATGCGCAGGCGCGACAAGGACGAGGATGCGGCACGCACCGGCACGCTGCCCGCGCAGCCCGCAGCATCCGCCGGTGCAGAGGCATCCGCAGCACCAGCAGCACCGGCCACGACTGTGACGGATGGTGACGCGGCGCGTTGAGGCGCCGCGACACCATCCGTACGGTCGAGGCATCGACGGCACCGAGGAGGCAGCCATGAGCGAGTGGGCATTCGAGACGAAGCAGGTCCACGCGGGTGCGCAGCCCGACCCGACGACCAACGCACGCATCACGCCGATCTACCGCACGACGTCGTACGTCTTCAACTCCACCGAGCACGCCGCGAGCCTCTTCGGCCTGTCGGAGTTCGGCAACATCTACTCGCGCATCATGAACCCGACGCAGGACGTCGTCGAGCAGCGCGTCGCCGCGCTCGAGGGCGGCACGGCAGCGCTGCTCGTGTCGTCGGGCCAGGCCGCCGAGACGTTCGCGGTGCTGAACATCGCGCAGGCCGGCGACCACATCGTGTCGTCGACGTCGATCTACGGCGGCACCTACAACCTCTTCAAGTACACGCTCGGCAAGCTCGGCATCGAGGTGACGTTCGTCGAGGACCAGGACGACCTCGACGAGTGGCACCGCGCCGTGCGCCCGAACACGAAGCTGTTCTTCGCCGAGACGATCGGCAACCCGCGCATCAACATCCTCGACATCGCCGGCGTCTCGTCGGTGGCGCACGAGGCGGGCGTGCCGCTCATCGTCGACAACACGATCGCGACGCCGTACCTCATCCGTCCGCTCGAGCACGGGGCCGACATCGTCGTGCACTCGGCGACGAAGTTCATCGGCGGCCACGGCGCCGTCATCGGCGGCGTCATCGTCGACGGTGGCAGGTTCAAGTGGTCGGAGTCCGACCGCTTCCCCGGCCTCACCGAGCCCGACCCCAGCTACCACGGCGCCGTCTTCGCGCAGGCCGTCGGCGACGAGATCGCCTACGTCATCAAGGCGCGCGTGCAGCTGCTGCGCGACATCGGCGCATCCATCTCGCCCGACTCCGCGTGGCAGATCCTGCAGGGCCTCGAGACGCTGAGCCTGCGCATCGAGCGCCACGTCGAGAACGCCGAGCGCATCGCCGGCTTCCTCGAGGCGCACCCGGCCGTCGCGAGCGTCAACTACGCGAGCCTCGACTCCAGCCCCTACAAGGGCGCCGCCGACCGCTACGCCCCGAAGGGCGTCGGCGCCGTGCTGTCGTTCGAGCTCGTCGGCGGCGTCGCCGCGGGTCGCGCGTTCGTCGAGTCGCTGCAGCTGTTCAGCCACCTCGCGAACATCGGCGACGTGCGCAGCCTCGTCATCCACCCCGCATCCACGACGCACTCGCAGCTCACGCCCGAGCAGCAGCTCACGACGGGCGTCACGCCCGGCCTCGTGCGCCTGTCGGTGGGCATCGAGAACGTCGACGACCTCATCGCCGACCTCTCGGCCGGCCTCGAGGCCGTGCAGGCGACGAACCGCGCCGCAGCCTGACGATCGTCCGTCGGATGCCCCGTGCCCACGTCGGGTGCGGGGCATCCGTCGTCCACGGGCTCGACACCCGGGGGATGTCGTAACACGGCTCCGAGACCGGCGAGGATGGATGCATGGACTGGCAGCTGAGCGACGACGTGCAGCCGTCGGCCCGCGTCCCCGCGCACCTGCTGCTCGACCCCACGCCCGTGCCCGTCACCGGCGCCTGGCGTCCGGGCGACGACCCCGGCGAGCGTCTGTTCGCGCGGCTCGGCGACCTCACGACCGAGCACGGCGCGACCATCCCCTCGACCGTCGTCGCGTACGAGACGTGGGGCACGCTCAACGAGGCGCGCGACAACGCCATCCTCGTGAACCACGCGCTCACGGGCGACAGCCACGTCGTCGGCGCCGCGGGCCCCGGGCACGCGACGAGCGGCTGGTGGGCGGGCGTCGTCGGTGCGGGCCTGCCGCTCGACACCGACCGCTGGTTCGTCGTCGCCCCGAACATGCTCGGCGGCTGCCAGGGCTCCTCGGGTCCCGCGACGATCGGACCCGACGGCCGCGAGCTCGGCTCGCGCTTCCCCCGCGTCACGATCCGCGACCAGGTCGAGGCGCAGCGCCGCCTCGCCGACCACCTCGGCATCGACCGCTGGCACGCCGTCGTCGGCGGCTCGATGGGCGGCATGCACGTGCTCGAGTGGGCCGTCACGCATCCCGAGCGCCTCGGCAAGGCTGCCGTGCTCGCCGCGCCGCCGATCTCGAGCGCCGACCAGATCGCGCTCAACGGCCTGCAGCTCGAAGCCGTGCAGTCCGACCCGCACTGGCTCGGCGGCGAGTACTACGACCAGCCCGACGGACAGGGGCCGCACAAGGGCCTCGCGCTCGCGCGCCGCATGGCGATGGTGAACTACCGCTCCCCCGACGAGCTCAACCGCCGCTTCGGCCGCGGGTGGCAGTCGTCGGTCGACCCCGACCACGGCGGCCGGTACCAGGTGGAGTCGTACCTCGACGTGCACGGCAACCGCTTCACCCGCCGCTTCGACGCCGGCAGCTACGTGCGGCTCGTGCTCGCGATGTCGTCGCACGACCTCGGCCGCGGCCGCGGCGGCGTCGAGGCCGCCCTGTCGAGGATCACCGCCGAGACGCTCGTCGTCGGCATCGACTCCGACCGGCTCTTCCCCGTCGCCGACCAGCAGCGCATCGCCGCCGGGCTGTCGACGTCGGTGTCGGGCGACGCGCCCGTCGTCCTGTCGAGCGAGTTCGGCCACGACGGCTTCCTCATCGAGACGGATGCGGTGGGCGCGCTGCTGCGGGAGCTCGTGGGCTAGACGGCGACCGCGACCCGGTCGGGCAGCCGCACCAGCCGCCACGCCGCCAGGCCCAGCAGCACGACGTAGCCCGCGTTGCGCAGCGTGAGCACGAGCAGACCGATGGGCTCCTGCCCCACGACCTCGCCGTACAGCCAGGGATAGCAGAGCTGCGTGAGGCCGCAGAGCACGACGATCACGGCCACGCCCTCCCACGCGCGGATGCCGACGAGCAGCAGCGCGGGCGCGATGAGCCAGATGGCGAACTGCGGCGAGCCGACGGGATTCGTCACGATCAGCGCGGCGACCATCGCCGTCGCGAGCCATGCGCCCGCCACGTCGCGATCCGCACCGCGTCGCACCGCGAGCACGCCGAGCGCCGCGACGAGCAGCGTCACGACGACGAGCACGGGCGTCGCGACGGCCGCGACCGCATCCGCCGCCTCGGTCTGCAGCTCGTACGTCAGCTGCACGTCGTCGTAGCCGAGCGGCGCGCCCGCCCAGTGGAACGGCGTCGCGAGCACCGCCTCGATCTGCAGGCCGCGCTCCCCCTGCCACGTGAGGAACGACAGCACGTTGCCGCCGGAGCCGAGGGCGAGCGCCGTGAGCATCACGACCGCGGTGACGGCCGCGCCGACCGCGAGCGTCACGAGCCGCCCGGGACGCACGACGAGCTGCGCGATCCACAGCACGCCCGGCCAGATCTTCGTCCAGGCGCCGACCGTGAAGGCGAGCGCCGCGAGCGCATGGCGTCCCGACCACGTGGCGACGACGCCCGCGATCGCGATCGGCATCGTGATCGAGTCGATGCGGCCGACGACGATGGGTCCGAGCAGCGCCATGAGCGCGAGCCACGTCCACGCGGGTGCGACGCCCCGCGGATGCCGCAGCAGCAGCCAGAACGCGAGCCCGTCGAGCACCGTCACGACCACGAGCCACGTGCCCGGCAGCGCCGCCGCACCCGCGATCGCCGACGCCGCGATCGGCAGCCACGCGAGGATCGGGTAGACCCACGGCTCGTCGATGCCGACGACGTCGCCCTGCTCGGCACGCCACACCCACCAGGGGTAGACGCCGCGCACGTCACCGAACGCCGTCGACACCTCGGGATGGTTGAGGGCCGCGACGAGGCCGTGGACCGCCATGAAGGCGGCCCACAGCATCCAGGGCGACCGCAGCGCCGCGCGGAGCGTCAGCTCAGCCGCCTCGTGGCGTCGCGGACCTCGCCGACGAGCTCCTCGATGCAGTCCTCGAGGAACAGCACGCCCGTCGTCGCACCCGACTGATCGAACGCGCGCGCCACGTGGCTGCCCGAGGAGCGCATCCGCTGGATCGCATCCTCGAGCTCGCCGCCCGCATAGAGCGACGCGAGCTGGCGGATGCGCTTCGCGGGGATCTGCGCCTCGGGATCCTCGGCGGTCAGCACGTCCTTGAGGTGGATGTAGCCGGTCGGCTCCCCCGCCTCGTCGACGATGACGTAGCGCGAGAAGCCGTGCTCGCGCACCGCCGCCTCCACGTCGTCGGTCGTCGCCTCGTCGCTGAGCGTCACGAGCCCGTCGAGCGGGATCGCGACGTCGCCCACGGTGCGCTCGGTGAACTCGAACATCTTCGAGATCGCGCCCGTCGGGTCGACGAGCAGCCCCTCGCGCTTCGACGTCTCGACGATCGTCTCGACCTCGTCGAGCGTGAACGCGCTCGCCGCCTCGTCCTTCGGCTCCACGCGGAACAGGCGCAGGATGTGGTTCGCGATCCAGTTCATCACCCAGATGACGGGCTTGAACACGCGCGAGATGAGCACGAGCGGCGGCGCGAGCAGCAGCACGGCGGCCGTCGGCAGCGTGAACGCGGCGTTCTTCGGCACCATCTCGCCGAACACGACGTGCAGGTACGTGACGATGAGGATCGCGAGGCCCAGCGCGATGCCGTCGACGGCCACCTCGGGCAGGCCGACGGCGCCGAGCGGCACGGCGAGCAGATGGTGGATGGCCGGCTCGCTCACGAGCAGGATGAGCAGCGAGCACACCGTGATGCCCAGCTGGCACATCGCGAGCATGAGCGAGACGTGCTCCATCGCCCACAGCGCCATCTTCGCGGCGCGCGAGCCGCGCTCGGCGCGCGGCTCGACCTGCGAGCGCTTCGCGGAGATGACGGCGAACTCGGCGCCGACGAAGAACGCGTTGATGACGAGCAGCACCACGAGCCAGATCAGGCCCACCCAGTCGGAGCTCATCGGGCCACCTCCTCGGACTCGGTCGTGACGACGTAGCGGATGCGGTCGATCCTGCGGCCGTCGAGGCGCTCGACGCGCAGCACGCCGCCGTCGATCGCGACCTCGTCGCCGACGATCGGCAGGCGGCCGAGCTCGGCGACGACGTAGCCGGCGACGGTCTCGTACGGGCCGTCGTCGGGGATCTCGACGGCGGCGCGCTCGCGCAGCTCGTCGGGGCGCAGCAGGCCGGGGAACGCGACCCATCCGGGTGCGTGCACGATCTCGGGGCGCAGACGGTCGTGCTCGTCGCTCACCTCGCCGACCATCTCCTCCACGAGGTCCTCGAGCGTCGCGAGGCCGGCGGTGCCGCCGTACTCGTCGACGACGATCGCCATCTGGTAGCCGCGCTCCTTGAGGTCGGCGAGCAGCTGCGGCAGGCCGACGGTCTCGGGCACGCGGTGCGGCTCCTCGGCGATCGCGAGCACGGGCACGTCGGCGCGGCGGTCGCGCGGCACCGACACGGCCTGCTTCACGTGGGCGATGCCGACGACGCGGTCGAGGTCGTCGTCGATGACGGGGAAGCGCGACAGGCCCGTCGTACGCGAGAGCTCGAGCACGTCGGCGACGGTGCGCTCGCGGTCGATGGCCTCGACGCGCGGGCGGGGCGTCATGACGTCGCCGGCCGTGAGCTCCGAGAAGCGCAGCGTGCGAGAGAGCAGCGTCGCCTGGTCGGCGTCGAGCAGGCCCTCCAGCGCCGAGCGGCGCACGAGCGACGACAGCTCGTCGGCGGTGCGGGCGCCCGAGAGTTCCTCCTTCGGCTCGATGCCGATGGAGCGCAGGATGCCGTTGGCCGAGCCGTTGAGCAGCAGCACGGCGGGCTTCATGACGAAGGTGAAGGCCCGCTGGAACGGCGTGACGATCTTCGCGGTGCGCAGCGGCACGGCGAGGGCGAAGTTCTTGGGCACGAGCTCGCCGACGATCATCGACAGGAGCGTCGCGATCACGATGGCGATCGTGAGCGAGACCGCGGGCGCGATGTCATCCGGGATGCCCCAGCCCTCGAGCACGGGCGCGAGGAGGTGCGAGATCGCCGGCTCCATCGTGTAGCCCGTGAGCAGCGTCGTGAGGGTGATGCCGAGCTGCGCGCTCGACAGGTGCGTCGACGTCTGCTTGAGGGCCGCGATGACGCCGGGGTGGTTGCCCTCGCCGCGCTCCTGCTGCGCCTCGAGCTCGGAGCGGTCGAGGTTCACGAGCGAGAACTCGCTCGCGACGAAGTAGCCGGTGCCGACCGTGAGGACGACGCCGATCAGGATGAAGAGCCAGGGCAGCTGCTCGATCATCGGATGCGTCCGATGGGCAGGAGGGCCTGGTGCCAGGGGCTGGGGCTGGTGCCGCGGTGCCGGTCAGGGCTCGGGCTGGCGCCCCAAGGACTATGGTGCTCGTCGCTCACCGCAGCATCGTACAGCCGCGGGCCCTACGGATCGCTGCCTGCTCGCCGTGGGCGATCAGGGCGTCGTGGTCACCACGAGACCGGCAGCGCCTTGCCCTCCTCGTAGCCCGCCGCCGACTGCACGCCGACGACGGCGCGTTCGCGGAACTCCGCGATCGACGAGGCGCCCGCATACGTCGCCGACGAGCGCACGCCCGACGTGATCATGTCGAGCAGGTCCTCGACGCTCGGGCGGTTGGGGTCGAGCAGGATCGTCGACGACGAGATGCCCTCGGCGAAGAGCGTCTTCGTCGCGAGCTCGAACGCCGGCAGGTCGCCGAAGCGGCCGCGCACGGCCTTCGTCGACGCCATGCCCCACGACTCCTTGTAGAGGCGGCCCTGCTCGTCGCGCTGCAGGCGACCGGGCGCCTCGATCGTGCCCGCGAACCACGAGCCGATCATGACGCTCGACGCACCGGCGGCGAGCGCGAGTGCGACGTCGCGCGGGTAGCGCACGCCGCCGTCCGCCCACACGCGCGCGCCGAGGCCGATGGCCTCCTCGGCCGTCTCGAGCACCGCCGACAGCTGCGGGCGGCCGACGGCCGTCATCATGCGCGTCGTGCACATGGCGCCGGGGCCGACGCCGACCTTGAGGATGTCGGCGCCCGCCTGCACGAGGTCGCGCACCGCGGATGCCGTGACGACGTTGCCCGCGACGATCGGCACGTCGACGGCGCCGCGCACGGCCTCGATCGCGCGGAGCATGCCGCCCTGGTGGCCGTGGGCGGTGTCGATGACGACGACGTCGGCACCGGCGTCGACGAGCGCGCTCGCCTTCGCGGCCGGGTCGCCGTTGATGCCGACGGCGACGGCGACGCGCAGACGCCCTTGGGCGTCGAGCGCCGGCTGGTACAGCGCCGAGCGCAGCGCGGTGCGCGGGCTCACGGTGCCGAGCACGCGACCGTCGTCGACGACGGCGGCGAAGTCGACGCCGCGCGCGTGCACGGCGTCGAACGCCGTGCGGGCATCGACGACGTCGGCGGGCGTCAGCGGCTCGATCGTGCCGTGCAGCAGGTCGCCGATGCGCGCATCCGGCAGCGCCTGCCCGAGTCGCCGCGCGCCGATGGCGCCGACGTAGACGTCGTCGCGCACCACGACGATGCCGTGGCCCTCGACGGCCGGCACGCGCAGCAGCACGTCGGCCACGAGCTCGTCCTCGGTCGCGAGCTGCGCCGACGACAGGTCGACGGGCTGCTCCTTCACCCACGCGATCGCGCCGATGGTGTCGTCGATCTCGTGGTCCTGCGTCAGCACCGCGAGGCCGCCGCGTCGTGCGAGGGTCGCGGCGAGCAGCGGACCCGTGACGGAGTTCATGTTCGCCGCCACGATCGGCAGCGTCGCACCCGTGCCGTCGTCGGGCGCGAGGTCGACGGCCATGCGGCTGCCGACGTCCGAGCGACTCGGCACGAGGAACACGTCCGAGTAGGTGAGGTCGTGCGGAGGCGGCGGCTGCAGGAAGCGCATGCCTCCACGCTACGCCGCGCGCGCTCGCGCGAGGCGCGTGTCCGCCACGGGCGTCAGTCGTTCGCGGCGCCGTAGTCGCCGACGATGCGTGCGTCGACGGGGAACGTGATGGGGAACGATCCGAAGAGCATGCGGCCGGCGCCCGCCGCGGCCGCACGGATCTCGTCGGCGACGGCCTCAGCGCGCTCGGCCGGGGCGTGCACGATGACCTCGTCGTGCAGGAAGTACACGAGCTCGCCGCCGCCCGCACGCAGGCTGCGACGCAGGAGCGCCATCCAGCACAGCGCCCACTCGGCGGCCGAGCCCTGCACGACGAAGTTGCGCGTGAAGCGGCCCCACGCGCGTTCGCGCGACACGGCATCCCGGTCGGCGATCCCCGAGCGCGCGGGCGGCATCGGCGCGCTCGTGCGGCCGAGCCACGTGCGCACGACGCCGCCGCGCTCCCCCGTCGTCGCCGCGTCGTCGACGACGCGCATGGCCCGCGGGTACGCGCGCCGCAGCGCGGGCACGAGCCTGCCGGAGTCGCCCGAGGTGCCGCCGTAGAGCGCGCCGAGCATCGCGACCTTCGCCTTGGGCCGCGACTCGACGACGCCGTCGTCGACGAGGCCCTCGTAGAGGTCGCCGACGGCGGCCTCGGCGAGCGCCTCGTCGCGGGCCATGGCCGCGAGCACGCGCGGCTCGAGCTGGGCCGCGTCAGCCACGACGAGCCGCCAGCCAGGATCGGCGACGACGGCGCCGCGCACCTGCTTCGCGATCTGCATCGCGCCGCCGCCCGCCGTCGCCCATCGACCCGTGACGACGCCCGCGGGCACGTACTCGGCGTGGAACCGCCCGTCGCGCACCCACTCGTCCGCCCACTGCCACCCGTTCGCGGTCCACAGCCGGTAGAGCCGCTTGTAGGCGATGAGCGGCTCGACGACGGGATGGTCGATCTCGCGCAGCTCCCACCGCGACGTCGAGCGCACGTCGAGGCCGGCGCCGCGCAGCGCGCGCAGCAGCTCGGGGGCCGAGTCGATGCTCACGCGGTGGCCGAGGATGCGGTCGACGTCGTCGGCGAGCGCCTGCAGCAGCGCGGGCCGGCCCGCCATCGGCCGCGGACCGAGCGCGTCGGCGAGCAGCCGGTCGTGCTCGGCCGACGACCACGGCAGGCCCACGTGCAGCAGCTCCTCGGCGATGAGCGCGCCCGTCGACTCGGCGCCGAGCAGCAGGCGCAGCGACGCGTCGTCGCCGACCGCGGCCTCCTGCCGCGCGAGCTCGGCGATGAGCGCGTCGACGGGCTCGGGTGCCTCGTCCATCGAGAACAGCGCGCCGTCGGGTGCGCGCAGCCGCCGCAGCCAGCGCGCGTCGAGCGGCATGCGGCCGGCGTCGGCCAGGATGCGGTGGCTCAGGCGCAGGTCGCGCGCCCGCTCGACGGCGACGCCCGCGGCGAGCAGCACGGGCGCGACGCGCGTCGAGTCCTGCCACACCCAGCGCGGCCGCTCGGGCTCGAGCGCGGCGACCGCGGCCGGCAGATCGTCGATCGTGCGACGGTCGCGCACGGCGCCGTCGTCGCCGACGACCGCGACCTCCCATGCGTCGCCGACCGGCGCGATCACCGCATCCACGGCTCCCACGCTAGGCGGCACCACCGACGTCCCCCGACCGTCGCGAAGGGGACACGCCCGGTGAACACGCCGTGAACGCATCCGCGCAATGCCGTGATTCCGAACCCTTCGTGGTGCACGATGGGGTCAAGGAGGCGCGATGCAGGCCCAGGTGGTGGTGCTGAACGCGACGCTCGAGCCGATCGGCGTCGCTTCCCTGCAGCGCGCTGTCGCCTTCGTGGTGAAGGAGCGCGCGCAGATCATGCTCGCGTCCGAGGGCACGATCCGCTCCGAGAGCTTCGAGATGCCGGTGCCGAAGGTCGTCGTCTTCAACGACTACGTCGCCGTGCCGCACACGCGCATGTACGATCGCATGCCCTGGACGCGCCGCGGCGTGCTCGAGCGCGACCGCCGACGCTGCGCCTACTGCGGCAGCGCGGGCTCGACGATCGACCACATCCAGCCGGTGTCGCGAGGCGGCGAGTCGACGTGGCTCAACACGATCACGGCGTGCGTCGACTGCAACGGCCGCAAGGGCAACCGCACGCCGACGGAGGCGTCGATGCCGCTGCAGTTCGAGCCGCGCGTCGTCTGGCGACGCGAGGTCGTGATGCTCGCGGTCGAGGCGGCGGGGGTCGACCTCGTCGCGCTCGGCCTCGCGCGTTGACACAACCTCCAGAAGGCACCCAGCGCCATCTTCGGCGCGTAGGATGGACGACGGTGTCGATGACCGACACGCAAGCATGCCCCCGGTGAGAAGAGGCGAAGGATCCGTGGCAGCCGCGAGCAGCGACTTCGGAGCGAACGAATGGCTGGTGGAGGAGCAGTACGAGCTCTTCAAGCAGGACAGGTCGAAGGTGGCCCAGTCCTGGTGGCCGATCCTGGAGCGCTATGCAGCGCAGCTGGGAGGCGGCACCACCACCGCGACGACCACGGCGCCGCCCGTGGCTGAGACGCCCGCAGCGCCTCCCGCGCAGCCGGCGACCCCGCCACCGCCGCCCGCCGCCCCCTCGGCGCCGACGGCGCCGAGCGCGGCCCCCGCGGCTCCGGCCAACGCCGGCGCGGCCCCCGCGCAGTCGGCACCGCCCGCTCCCCCGGCACCGGCGAAGCCGGCGCAGCGACCCGACGGCACGATCGCCGCGCGCACGACGAAGACCCCCGCGAAGCCCGCGCCGGTCCCCGCCGACCGCGACAAGGCAGACGCGAAGGCCGAGTCGAAGGCCGACGAGCCCACCGTCACGCCGCTGCGCGGCATGCCGAAGGCGCTCGCCCACAACATGGACCTCTCGCTGGCCGTGCCGACCGCCACGTCGGTGCGCACGGTGCCCGCGAAGCTCATGATCGACCAGCGCATCGTGATCAACAACCACCTGCGCAGGACGCGCGGCGGCAAGATCTCGTTCACGCACCTCATCGGCTACGCGCTCGTGCAGGCGCTCAAGGCGTTCCCGAGCCAGAACGTGTCGTACGCCGAGGTGGACGGCAAGCCGTCGCTCGTCGCGCATCCGCACGTCAACCTCGGCATCGCGATCGACCTGCCGAAGCCCGACGGCACGCGCGCCCTGCTGGTGCCGAGCATCAAGCAGGCCGACACGATGGACTTCGCGGAGTTCATCGGCGCGTACGAGCAGCTCGTGAAGAAGGCTCGTGCGAACAAGCTCGAGGCCGGCGACTTCGCAGGCACGACGATCTCGCTCACGAACCCCGGCGGCATCGGCACCGTGCACTCCGTGCCGCGCCTCATGCAGGGCCAGGGATGCATCATCGGCGCCGGCGCGCTCGACTACCCGGCCGAGTTCCAGGGTGCGAGCGTCGAGCGTCTCGCGGATGCGGGCATCGGCAAGACGATCACGCTGACGTCGACGTACGACCACCGGGTCATCCAGGGCGCGGGCTCCGGCGAGTACCTGAAGGTCGTGCACGCCCTGCTGCAGGGCCAGGACGGCTTCTACGAGGGCATCTTCGCCGACCTCCGCATCCCCTACAAGCCGATCGCGTGGGCGCAGGACGTCTCGGTGCACGAGTCCGACGAGCTGTCGAAGCAGACTCGCGTCGCGCAGCTCATCAACTCGTACCGCGTGCGCGGCCACCTCATGGCCGACATCGACCCGCTCGAGTACGTGCAGCGCACGCACCCCGACCTCGAGATCGAGCAGCACGGCCTGTCGTTCTGGGACCTCGACCGCGAGTTCGTCACCGGCGGCTTCGGCGGCCGGCGCTCGGCGCAGTTGCGCGACGTGCTCGGCGTGCTGCGCGACACGTACTGCCGCACGATGGGCGTCGAGTACATGCACATCGCCGACCCGGCGCAGCGCAAGTGGTTCCAGGACCACCTCGAGGTGCCGTACGTCAAGCCGACGCACGACGAGCAGATGCGCATCCTGCGCAAGCTCAACGAGGCCGAGGCGTTCGAGACGTTCCTGCAGACGAAGTACGTCGGCCAGAAGCGCTTCTCGCTCGAGGGCTCCGAGTCGATGATCGCCTTCCTCGACGCGCTCATCCAGGGCGCTGCGGAGGCGAGCCTCGAGGAGGTCGTGATCGGCATGCCGCACCGCGGCCGCCTCAACGTGCTCACGAACATCGCGGGCAAGACGTACGGCCAGATCTTCCAGGAGTTCGAGGGCGCCGCCGTCATGCAGGGCTCGGGCGACGTGAAGTACCACCTCGGCACCGAGGGCACCTTCGTGGCTGCCGACGGCTCCGAGATCCCCGTGTACCTCGCCGCGAACCCGTCGCACCTCGAGGCCGTCAACGGCGTGCTCGAGGGCATCGCCCGCGCGAAGCAGGACCGCATCGGCGACGGTCGTCGCTCGGTGCTGCCCGTGCTCGTGCACGGCGACGCCGCCATGGCGGGCCAGGGCGTCGTGTTCGAGACGCTGCAGCTGTCGCAGCTGCGCGGCTACACGACCGGCGGCACGGTGCACCTCGTCGTCAACAACCAGATCGGCTTCACGACCCCGCCGTCGGAGTCGCGCTCGTCGATCTACTCGACCGACATCGCCAAGGCGATCGGCGCCCCCGTGTTCCACGTGAACGGCGACGACCCCGAGGCCGTCGTGCGCGTCGCGGAGCTGGCGTTCCAGTACCGCGAGGAGTTCAAGCGCGACGTCGTCATCGACCTCATCACGTACCGCCGCCGCGGGCACAACGAGGGCGACGACCCCACGATGACGCAGCCGCTCATGTACTCGCTCATCGAGCGCAAGCGCTCGGTGCGCACGCTGTACGCCGAGAACCTCGTGGGTCGCGGCGACATCACCGAGGACGAGTACGAGGACGCGCAGAAGGACTTCCAGGACCGCCTCGAGCGCGCGTTCATGGAGACCCACGCCGCCGCGACGGGCTCGATGCCCATCCCGACGCAGACGCCCGAGGCCACGATGGTCGGCACGCCCGCCGACACCGGCATCTCGCGCGCTGCGATCGAGGCGATCGGCGACGCGCACGCGAACTCGCCCGAGGGCTTCACGGTGCACACCAAGGTGCAGCAGGTGCTGAAGAAGCGCCTCGACATGAGCCGCAATGGCGGCGTCGACTGGGCGTTCGGCGAGCTGCTCGCCCTGGGCTCGCTGCTCATGGAGGGCACGGCGGTGCGCATGGCTGGCCAGGATGCCCGCCGTGGCACGTTCGTGTCGCGCCACGCCGTCATGCACGACAAGGTGAACGGCCAGGAGTGGCTGCCGCTCGCGAACCTCTCCGAGGACCAGGCGCGTCTGTCGATCTACGACTCCCTGCTGTCGGAGTACGCCGCGATGGCGTTCGAGTACGGCTACTCGGTCGAGCGCCCCGACGCGCTCGTGCTGTGGGAGGCGCAGTTCGGCGACTTCGTGAACGGCGCGCAGATCGTCGTCGACGAGTTCCTCTCGAGCGCCGAGCAGAAGTGGAACCAGTTCTCGTCGCTGACGCTGCTGCTGCCGCACGGCTACGAGGGTGCGGGACCCGACCACTCGTCGGCGCGCATCGAGCGCTTCCTGCAGCTCGCTGCCGAGCAGAACATGATCATCGCGCGTCCGTCGACGCCCGCGTCGTACTTCCACCTGCTGCGTCGCCAGGCGTACCAGCGCCCGCGTCGTCCGCTCATCGTGTTCACGCCCAAGGCGATGCTGCGTCTGCGCGACGCGGTGAGCCCGGTCGAGGACTTCGAGACCGGCACCTTCCAGCCCGTCATCGACGACGCGAAGGTGGACTCGTCGAAGGTGCGCCGCGTGCTCATCCACTCGGGCAAGATCCACTACGACATCGCGACCGAGATGGCGAAGCGCGAGATCGACGACGTGGCGCTCGTGCGCCTCGAGCAGCTGTACCCGCTCGACGTCGACGCCCTCAACGCCGCGCTCGACCGCTACGACGGCGCCGAGCTCGTGTGGGTGCAGGAGGAGCCGCTCAACCAGGGCGCATGGCCATCGGTGCACTACACGCTGCCGCGCCACCTGCACCACGGCCGCACGCTGCGCGCCATCGGTCGTGCCGCGTCGGCGAGCCCCGCGACGGGCTCCCCGAAGCGCTCGGCCGCCGAGCTGGCGCAGATCCTCGACGAGGCGCTGGGCGCCTGACGCCTGCCGCGTCGAGAGCCCGTCGTCACCGCTGGTGACGGCGGGCTCTCTCGCGTCTGAGGGGACGGTCGTCTGCGTTTCGCAGGCGATCACGGGGGTCGGAGGGAAGATACCCCTCTGCCACCCCTGATCGCCTGCAATGCGCGAACAGCCCGCGGGGAGCTGATCAGTCGCGCGCCGCGAGGAACGTGTAGACCTCGGTCTCGTCGACGCCGGGGAAGGCGCCGGGCGGCAGCGCCGCCAGCAGGTGCGAGTGCGCGCGAGCGCTGGGCCACGCCTGGCCGGCCCACGCATCCGCGAGCTCCGTCGGCGGCGTGCGGCAGCATGACGGGTCGGGGCACTGCGACGCCGAGCGCTCCTTCGTCGCCCGGCCGCGGAACCAGCGGGCCTGCGCGAACGGCACGCCGATCGACAGCGAGAACTCCCCCTGCGCCGAGCGCTCCGTCATGGCCGTGCACCAGAACGTGCCAGCCGGCGTCTCGGTGTACTGCTCGAACGCGTTGACCTTGTCGGGCACGTCGAAGACCTCGCGGCTCGTCCATCGCTTGCACACCGGCTGGCCCTCGATCGCGCCCGTGTGGTCGGCGGGGAAGGTCACGCCGTCGTTCTCGTACGCCTTGTAGATGATCCCCGACTCGTGCACCTTCTGGAAGTGCAGCGGGATGCCGAGGTGCTTCGTCGCGAGGTTCGTGAGCCGGTGCGCCGCCATCTCGTACGAGACGGCGAACGCATCCCGCAGGTCCTCGACGGCGAGCTGCCTCTCGGCCTTCGCGTCGGCGAGGAACGACACGGCCGTCGCCTCGGGCATGAGGAGCGCTGCGGCGAAGTAGTTCGTCTCGACGCGCTGGCGCAGGAAGGCGCCGTAGTCGCTGGGCACGTCGTGGCCGAGCACGTGGTGGCCGAGCGCCTGCAGCAGCACGGAGCGCGGATCGTGGTCGCCGCGCGTCGAGCGCGACAGGTAGATGCGGCGGCGCTTGAGGTCGGTGACCGACCTCGTGGAGTGCGGCAGATCGCCGACGTGGTGCACCGTGAAGCCGAGACGCTCGGTGATCGCGGCGATGAGGTGCTGCGACAGCGGCCCCTGCGCGTAGCCGACGTCGGCGAGGATGCCGGCGGCCTCGCGCTCGATCTCGGGGAAGTGGTTGTCGCGCGCCCGCATCTCGCCGCGCAGCTGCGCGTTGGCGCGCCGCGCCTCCTCGGGCGTCGCGATGCGCTCCTCCGCCTGCCGCTCGAGCTCGTCGACGAGCGCGAGCATCGTCTCGAGCACGTCGTCGGGCGTGCGCGGGCCGACCCGCATGGTGGGCAGCTGCTTCTGCACCCACAGCGGCGACCGCATCGCGCGCTCGAGCCGCAGCTCGCGCGCGGCGCGCTCGCTGGGCGGCGCCTCGCCCGTGAGGGCGTCGAGGGAGACGCCGAGCAGGCCGGCGAGGCGCTGCAGCGTCTGGAAGCGGATCTCGCGCTTGCCGGTCTCGATCGCCGAGAGCTGCGAGGGTGCGAGGCCGATGGCGTCGTGCACCGCGTCGAGCGTGAGCCCCGCGGCCTTGCGATGGTGCCGGATCGCCTTGCCGAGCTGCAGCGGATCCGTCGCGTCGGCATCCGGCGGCTCGGGGGCGCTCGTGGAGCGATTCCAGGACGACATCGTCATCGCTGCAGCATATGGCAGGAGTGCAGAACTTCACGCGATGAATCCGATCCAGGAGTGCAGTCCTGCGATGAGAGTGGTGCCAGACCCCGACGGAGGAGGCCATCGATGACCGAGCACCAGCACCAGCACCAGCACCAGCACACCCAGGAGCAGGCAGCAGCGGCGCTGCAGCTCGAGTGGGATGCGGACACGCGTTGGACCGGCGTCGCCCGCGACTACTCGGCCGCCGACGTCGTGCGGCTGCGCGGCTCGATCGTCGAGGAGCGCACGCTCGCCCGCCGCGGCGCCGAGCGCCTCTTCGAGCGGCTGCAGCAGCCCGAGCCCGTGCGCGCGCTCGGCGCCCTCACCGGCAACCAGGCGGTGCAGCAGGTGAAGGCGGGCCTCGAGGCCATCTACCTCTCGGGCTGGCAGGTCGCCGCCGACGCGAACCTCGCGGGCCAGACCTACCCCGACCAGAGCCTCTACCCGGCGAACTCGGTGCCGAACGTGGTGCGCCGCATCAACAACGCCCTGCTGCGCGCCGACCAGATCGAGCACGCCGAGGGCACCCGCTCGGTCGACGACTGGCTCGTGCCGATCGTCGCGGATGCCGAGGCGGGCTTCGGCGGTCCGCTCAACGCGTTCGAGCTGCAGCGCGGCATGATCGCCGCCGGCGCGGCGGGCGTGCACTGGGAGGACCAGCTCGCGTCCGAGAAGAAGTGCGGCCACCTCGGCGGCAAGGTGCTCATCCCGACGCAGCAGCACGTGCGCACCCTCAACGCGGCGCGGCTCGCCTCCGACGTCGAGGGCGTGCCCACCGTCATCGTGGCTCGCACCGACGCCGAGGCGGCGACGCTCATCACGAGCGACGTCGACGAGCGCGACCGCCCGTTCCTCACCGGCGGCCGCACGGCAGAGGGCTTCTACGAGGTGCGGAACGGGATCGATCCGTGCATCGCCCGCGGCCGCGCGTACGCCCCGTACGCCGACCTGCTGTGGATGGAGACGTCGAAGCCCGACCTCGACACCGCCCGCCGCTTCGCCGAGGGCATCAAGGACGAGTTCCCCGACCAGCTGCTCGCGTACAACTGCTCGCCGTCGTTCAACTGGCGCAAGCACCTGGACGACGACCAGATCGCGTCGTTCCAGCGCGAGCTCGGCGCGATGGGATTCCGGTTCCAGTTCATCACCCTGGCCGGCTTCCACGCGCTCAACCACTCGATGTTCGACCTCGCCAAGGGCTACGCCGAGCAGCACATGACCGCCTACGTCGACCTGCAGGAGCGCGAGCTCGCTGCCGAGTCGCAGGGCTACACCGCCACGCGCCACCAGCGCGAGGTGGGCACCGGATGGTTCGACCTCGTCGCCTCCGCCCTCAACCCCGACTCGGGGACCCTCGCCCTCGCCGGCTCCACCGAGACCGCGCAGTTCCACTGATCCTCTGGCTGCCGCCGCCCGCAGCGGCGACGGCCACCATGAATCGGAGACGACCATGACCGACCGCATCCGCATCACCGAGCACGCCCCAGGCCAGGAGCGCGTGCTCACGCCCCAGGCCCTCGAGTTCCTGCTGTCGCTGCACGACCTCGCCGAGCGACGCCGCCGCGAGCTGCGCCGCCTGCGCCGCACCCGTCGCGCGGCGCTCGCCGACGGCGCGACGCCCACCTTCCTGCCCGAGACGCGGCACATCCGCGACGACGCCACCTGGCAGGTCGCGCCGCCCGCGCCCGGGCTCGAGGACCGCCGCGTCGAGATCACCGGCCCCATCGAGCGCAAGATGACCATCAACGCGCTCAACTCGGGCGCCCGCGTGTGGCTCGCCGACTGCGAGGACGCCTCCTCCCCCACGTGGGAGAACGTCATCGCGAGCCAGGCGAACCTGCAGGACGCCATCCGCGGCACCATCGAGTTCACGAGCCCGCAGGGCAAGGAGTACCGCGTCACGGCCGAGCGCACGCCGACGATCGTCGTGCGGCCGCGCGGCTGGCACCTCGACGAGCGCCGCATCCTCGTCGACGGCGAGCCGATGAGCGCGTCGCTCGTCGACTTCGGCCTGCACATGCTGCACAACGCCGACGCGCTCATCGCGTCGGGTCGCGGCCCGTACTTCTACCTGCCGAAGCTCGAGAGCCACCTCGAGGCGCGACTGTGGAACGACGTGTTCGTCGCGGCGCAGGACATGCTGCTCATCCCCCGCGGCACCATCCGCGCGACCGTGCTCATCGAGACGATCTCGGCCGCGTTCGAGATGGAGGAGATCCTCTACGAGCTGCGCGAGCACTCGTCTGGGCTCAACGCTGGGCGCTGGGACTACCTGTTCTCGATCATCCGCGCCTTCCGCTTCCGCGGGCCCGACTTCGTGCTGCCCGACCGCTCGGCGCTCACGATGACGGCGCCGTTCATGCGGGCGTACACCGAGCAGCTCGTGCGCGCGTGCCACCGCCGTGGTGCGCACGCGATCGGCGGCATGGCGGCGTTCGTGCCGAGCGCCAAGGACCCGGAGGCGACGCAGGTCGCGCTCGCGCAGGTCGCCGAGGACAAGCGCCGCGAGGCGGCCGACGGCTTCGACGGCTCGTGGGTCGCGCACCCCGGCCTCGTCGAGACGGCGCAGGCCGAGTTCGACGCCGTGCTGGGCGACGCCCCGCATCAGCTGGGTCGCAGCCGCGACGACGTCGTGCCCGACGAGGCGGCGCTCATCGACCTGTCGACGACGCCCGGCGACATCACCGAGGCGGGCCTCAGGCTCAACGTCGAGGTCGGCATCCGGTACATGGAGGCGTGGCTGCGCGGCCAGGGCGCCGTCGCCATCCACTCGCTCATGGAGGACGCGGCGACGGCCGAGATCTCGCGCTCGCAGGTGTGGCAGTGGATCCACGTCGAGGCGCGCACCGTCGAGGGCCACACGATCTCGCGGGATCGCGTGAAGGGCATCGTGCGCGAGCTGTCGGCGTCGTTCGAGCGCTTCGACGGCGACCGCTTCGACGAGGCCGTCACGCTGTTCCACGAGGTGGCGCTGCGGCCGACGTACCCGGCGTTCTTCACGCTCGCCGGCACCGAGCGGTACCTGTCGCCGCTCGCGGAGGAGACGCCGATCGCGGCGTGAGCGCGCACGCGACGCCCGGGTCGTCAGACCCGGGCGTCGTAGCGTGCGATCGCGGCGTCGCTCACGTCGGCGACGTCGGTGCGCCCCGCGTCGCGCGCCGCGTCGCGGATCTCGACCTCGAAGGCGCGTGCCACGTCGTTGAAGACCTCCTGGCTCGCGTGCAGCTCGGGCGTCCACGGTCGCGTGAAGGTGACGGCCCGGTCGAGCACGCCGCACACCTCGAGCGACGCCATGGTGCGCGTGCACTTGAAGCAGGCGGAGCAGTTGAGCGCGTCGTGCGATCGGTAGCAGACGCGCAGGTGGCGCAGCAGCACGTCGTCGCGCGAGAGCGCGCGCACCTTCTGGAAGCGGTCGACATGCGCGCCGACGTGCATGACGCGCAGGTCGTCGGTCGCGTAGTGCGCGTCGAGCATCGGATGCGAGGCGTTCGGGATGACGGACTCGTACGGCAGCGCCGACGGCACATGCAGGCTGCGGCGGGCGCCGGCGACGAACGTCGCGACCGACGCGAGCACGGCCAGATGCGTCTGCGTGAGCCAGTCGCCGTACGGCTCGACGACGCGGCGCACGTCGCTGTCGACGCGCAGGACGCGCCTGCCGGTCTCGCGCTGCAGGGACGCGAGCATGGTCGCCACCTCGGTGCGCACCGCGGCGGGCTCGAGGTCGAGGTCGTGCATGTAGACGAGGTCGGTGGCCTCGGGGTTGTCGAGCAGGGCGAAGGCGGAGTCGACGCCGCCCGTCATGAGCTGGATCGGTGGCGCGGAGCGCCGGGACCCGCGCGTGGACACGGGGGCCTCGATCGGCTGCACCTGCAGCGTGGGATCCCAGGTGGCGAGCAGTCGCTGCACCTCGCGGATGCCGTGCAGCCGCGTCGGCGAGACCGCATCCTCGAGCACGATCGGCAGCCCGAGCCGCATCGCCGGGAAGATGGCGAGCGGCAGCCACACGTCGCCGAGGGCGCGCGGCGGGCGGATGCGGTCGCCCACGACGCGCATGCCGACGGGGATGCGGTGCCCGGCGACGTCGACGACGGTCGCCGCGCTGCGGCGGTCGACGCGCGTGCGCCCGACGTGGACCGTCGTCATGCGGCGCGCTCGTCGTACCGAGCGAGGACGGTCGCGATCGCGTCGGCGACGTCGGTCCGACCGGCCGCGACGGCCGCTGCGTGCACGTCGGCCTCGAACGCTCGCTGCACGTCGTCGTGGACGTCGAGCGCGAGGATCGCGTCGATCGTGAGCGGCTCCGTGAACGCCGTCGCGCGCGGCAGCGCACCGACGAGGTCGAGCGCGACCATCGTGCGCACGCACTTCTCGCACCGACCGCAGTTGAGGCTGTCCTGCGAGCGGTAGCAGACGCGCAGGTGCCGCAGCAGCACGTCGGCGTCGCGCAGTCCCCGCACCTTCTCGAACCGGGTGAGATGGGCGTCCACGTGCACGACGGCGACGTCGTCGCTCGAGTAGAGCGGATCGAGCATCGGATGCGAGCCCCACGGCACGAGCGCGCCGTACGGCAGGGTCGACGGCACGTGCAGCCGGCGACGAGCGCCGGCGACGAGGCTCGCCGTGGCGACCAGCACCGCCAGGTGCGTCTGCGTGCCCCACTCGCCGTAGGGCTCGACGAGTCGACGCGCGTCGCTCTCGACGCGCCGCACGCGTCTGCCCGTCTCGGACTCGAGCGACGCGAGCATCGTCGTCACCTCGGCGCGCACCGCGGCGGGCTCGTGGTCGAGGTCGTGGAGGTACAGCAGGTCGGCGACCTCGGGCCGCGCGTGGAACGCATGCGCCGAGTCGACGCCGCCCGTCATGAGCTGCATGGGCGGTGCGGTGCGGCGCCAGCCGCGCGCCGCGACGGGTGCGTCGATGGGCTGCACCTGCAGCTCGGGATCCCACACGGCCAGCAGCCGCTGCACCTCGCGCATGCCGTGCCTGCGCACGGGCGAGACGGGATCCTCGAGCGTGATGGGCAGGCCGAGCCGCATGGCGGGGAAGATCGCGAGCGGCAGCCACACGTCGCCGAAGGCGCGCGGGCGGCGCACGCGGCCGGTGAGCGACGTCATGCCGATCGTCATGCGCTTGCCGGCGACGTCGACGTCGACCTCGGCGCGACGACCGTCGAACCGCGTCCTGCCCACGTGGATGCCGCGCATCCCGTCAGCCTATGGCCGCGCGACCGCGTGCCTCGGCCGCGCCGCCCGCACATGGAGAAGGGCCCCGGAGAGCATGAGTCGCCGGGGCCCTTCGCCCCGTCTCCAGCGCCCTGGCCGAGGCCTGGGCCCTTCTGGTGAGGGGCGCCTCCCGAAGGAGGTTCGATCATCATGGGGCCGCGTCCGCGGCACCGCAAGAGGCGGGTGCCAAGTCGTCTCGACGACGACGTGAAGGTGGAGGGTTCTCGCCTCAGCCGTGCGTCGCCTGCACGGCGCGCAGGCGCGCGAGCACCTGGTCCTTCAGCTGCTCGGGCGCCGTCTCCTTGCACGCCTGCTTGAGCGCCATCGTCAGCTGCACGCCGACGGTGTGCTCGTCGGCGCAGTCGGTGCAGCCGTCGAGGTGCGCGCGGATGTCCGCCGCATCCTCCTTGCACAGCTCCGCGTGCAGGTACTCCTCGAGCTCGGCCTTGGCCTTGTCGCAACCGCAGTCGCCCATCAGCGCTTCTCCCCTGCCGTCATGCCCTGCTCACGGGCGTAGTCCGCCAGCAGCTCGCGAAGCTGTCGCCTGCCACGGTGCAGGCGGCTCATCACGGTGCCGACAGGCGTCTTCATGATCTCCGCCGTCTCGGCGTACGACATGCCCTCGACGTCGACCCAGTAGACGACCATGCGGAAGTCCTCGGGGATCGACTGCAGCGCGTCGCGCACGACGCCTGCAGGCATGCGGTCGATGGCCTCGGCCTCCGCCGACCGCGACCGGGTGGCCGTGGTCGACTCGCCGACGCCGATCTGCCAGTCCTCGAGATCGTCGAGCGGCGCCTCGAAGGGCTGCCGCTGCTTCTTGCGGTACTGGTTGATGTACGTGTTCGTCTGGATGCGGTACAGCCAGGCACGAAGGTTGGTGCCGGGCGTGAAGGAGTCGCGGGCGGCGTACGCCTTCGCGTACGTCTCCTGCACCAGGTCTGCCGCATCCTGCGGGTTGCGCGTCATGCGCATCGCGGCCGCGTACAGCTGGTCGGTGTACTCGAGGGCCTCGGCGATGAACGCGTCGGAGTCGTCTGCCATCGGCGACGATCCTACGCGCGTCAGCACGCTGGTCCTGGTCATGCACCCTCCCCTTCGTAGGATGGAACCGATGACTCAGGCGCCGCATTCCCGCGCGTGGGCGGCTCCGGTGGCCACCGGCCCGCTCGACGCGACCGTGCACCTGCCCGGCTCGAAGTCGCTGACGAACCGCGAGCTCGTGCTCGCGGCGCTCGCCGACGGGCCCGGCCTGCTGCGCGCTCCCCTGCATTCGCGCGACTCCGCGCTCATGGTCGACGCGCTGCGCGCGCTGGGCGTGGGCGTGGAGGAGGTGGGCTCGGGACCGTTCGGACCCGACCTGCGCGTGACGCCCGGACCGCTCGGCGCGGCCTCGGTCGACTGCGGCCTCGCGGGCACGGTCATGCGCTTCCTGCCGGTCGTCGCGGCGCTCGCGACGGGCGCGGTCGACTTCGACGGCGATCCGCATGCGCGCAAGCGGCCGAACGCGACGACGATCGAGGCGCTGCGGGCGCTCGGCGTGCGCGTGGAGGACGGCGGCACCGGCACGATGCCGTTCACGGTGCATGGCACGGGAGCGGTGCGCGGCGGGGAGCTCGCCATCGATGCGAGCGCGTCGAGCCAGTTCGTGTCGGCGCTGCTGCTCGCGGCGCCGCGCTTCGCGCAGGGCCTCACGCTGCGCCACACGGGCGAGCGGCTGCCGTCGCTGCCCCACATCGACATGACGATCGCGACGCTGCGCGCGCGCGGCGTGGATGCGTCGTCGCCCGAGCAGGGCGTGTGGCGCGTCGAGCCCGGCCCCATCGCGGCGCTCGAGGTCGCGATCGAGCCCGACCTCTCGAACGCTGCGCCGTTCCTCGCCGCCGCGCTCGTCGCGGGTGGCCGCGTCACGGTGGCCGGCTGGCCCGCGTCGACGACCCAGGTGGGCGCCGAGCTGCCCGCGCTGCTCACGCGGCTCGGCGCATCCGTCTCGATCGACGGCGACCGCTGCACCGTCGACGGCGGCGCGGGCGTCGCCGTCGCGCCGCTCGCGGGCGGCACGATCGACATGGCCCACGCGGGCGAGCTGTCGCCGACGATCGCGGCGCTCGGCGTCTTCGCCGACGCGCCCCTCACGATCGACGGCATCGGCCACATCCGCGGCCACGAGACCGATCGCATCGACGCGCTCGTCGACGACCTCGCGCTGCTCGGCGGCTCGGCCACGGGCGACGCGGAGTCGATCACGGTGCAGCCGGGCGCGCTGCACGGCGGCCCGTGGGCGGCGTACGCCGACCACCGCATCGCCACGGCCGGCGCGCTGCTGGGCCTCGCGGTGCCCGGCGTCGAGGTCGACGACATCGCCGCGACCGCCAAGACCATCCCGGAGTTCCCCGAGCTCTGGCAGCGGATGCTGGCCGGCTGATGCGGGCGGCGCGCGCATGAGCTGGCTCAGCGACGAGCCCGACGACCCGTACGAGGAGTACGGCGACTCGGTGCGCGAGCGACCGAACCCCAAGGCGAACCGACCGCGCACGAAGATCCGGCCCGAGCACGCCGACTCCGTCGACGGGTTCGTGACGGCGGTCGACCGCGGCCGCTACACGGTCGTCGTGCGCGACGGTCAGCCCGACGAGGCGATCATCACGACGACGCGCGCGCGCGAGCTGCGCAAGCAGGCGATCGTCGCGGGCGACCGCGTCGACGTCGTGGGCGACACGTCGGGCGACGAGGGGACCCTCTCGCGCATCGTGCGCATCCAGCCGCGCACGACGGTGCTGCGGCGCTCTGCCGACGACTCCGACGAGTTCGAGCGCGTCATCGTCGCGAACGCCGACCTCATGCTCATGGTCGTCGCCGCACGCGATCCCGAGCCGCGCCCTCGCCTCGTCCACCGCTACCTCGTCGCCGCGTACGACGCGGGGATCACCCCCATCCTTGTCGTGACGAAGACCGACCTCGCCGACCCCGCGCCCCTGCTCGCGCACTTCGAGGGCCTCGACATCGAGACGTGGCGCTCGCGCTCCGACGACCCGCCCGCCGCGGCGCTGCGCGAGCGGCTCGACAGCCACGTGACCGTCGCCGTCGGCCACTCGGGCGTCGGCAAGTCGACGCTCGTCAACGCCCTCGTGCCCGAGGCGGGCCGCGCCGTCGGCCACGTCAACGCCGTCACGGGCCGCGGCCGCCACACGTCGTCGTCGACGCAGTCGTACCGGCTCGGCTCCGGCTGGGTCATCGACACCCCCGGCGTGCGCTCGTTCGGCCTCGGCCACATCGACGTCGCGTCGATCCTCAAGGCGTTCCCCGACATCCAGGCAGCGAGCGACGACTGCCCGCGCGGCTGCACGCACCTCGCCGACGCGCCCGACTGCGCCATCCAGGAGGCCGCCGACCGCGGCGAGCTCGACCGCACGCGCGTCGAGTCGGTGCAGGGCCTGCTCGGCACGCTCACGGTCGAGGACCGCTGGTGACCGAGCGACGCCCGAGCCCCGTGGTCGCGCTGATCGCGTCCGCAGGATCGTGGGAGGCGCGGCTCACGGCCGACCTGCGCGACCTGGGCCTCACGACGCGCAGGCTCGGCCTGCTCGCGCACCTCGACGCACTCCCCGACCTGTCGTTCTCGGAGCTCGCGCGCCGCACGGGCATCACGGTGCAGTCGGCGCACACGGCCGTGCGCCAGCTCGCCGCCGACGGGCTCGTCGACGACGCGACGGCGCACGCGGGCGCGCGGTCGGCGTTGCGGCTCACCGAGCGCGGCCGCGCGGCGCTCGTCGAGGCGCAGGAGCGGGTCGCGACCCTCGACGCGGCGCTCGCCGCCGAGCAGCCGGCGCTCGCCGCCGCCCTCGCGGCGGCGCGTCCGCCGACGGCGGACACGCCGATCGACGCCGACGCCTGACCTTCAGTTAGACTGAAGGCATGACCGCCGCCGCGCCCACCGCCTCACGATCCCCGCTCTCCACCCCGCTCGCGCTGTTCCGCGTCGTCGCGATCGCCGAGGCGATCACGTGGGCGCTGCTCATCGGTGGCATGATCCTGCGCGCGGTGACGGGCGAGGGCATCGGCGTCTCGATCGGCGGCGGCGTGCACGGATTCGTGTTCCTCGCCTACGTCGCGACCGTCGTGCTCGTGGGCATCCACCAGCGCTGGGCCGCCGGCACGTGGGCGCTGTCGATCGGCTCGGCGATCGTGCCGTTCGCCACGATCCCCGCAGAGCTGTGGCTCAGCCGCTCCGGTCGGCTCGCGGGCACCTGGCGCCTCGAGGCGACGAGCGACCCGCGCGACCAGCGCCCGCTCGACCGCGCCGTGCGCACGCTGCTGCGGCATCCGATCGCCTTCGGCCTCGCGGCCGCAGCGCTCGTGGTCGTCGTCTTCGTCGCGCTGCTCGTCGTCGGCCCGCCCGGAGGCGGCGAGCACTGATCGCACGGCGTCTCAGCAGGCGCAGGCGACGGCGCCGAGCGGCGCCGTGAGCGGGTCCTTCTCGCGCACGACGGGTCCGTGCGCATCCTCGACCGGGTATCCCTCGCGCGCCCAGTACTCGAAGCCGCCGAGCATCTCGCGCACCTCGTAGCCGAGCCGCGCGAGCTCGAGCGCCGCGCGCGTCGCACCGTTGCAACCCGGACCCCAGCAGTAGGCGACGACGGGAACGTCGATGGGGATCTCGAGCGGCGCGCGCGCAGCGATCTGCGCCGTCGGCATGTGCACGGCACCCACGGCGTGGCCCTGCAGCCACGCGACCTCGGCGCGGGAGTCGAGCAGCACGAAGCGCGCGCCCGCCTCCTGGTCGGCGTGCACGTCCGAGGCGTCGGTCTCGAATGCGAGGCGGGAGGCGAAGTGGGCGACGCGGAGGTCGCTCGCGGAGGGTGCTGTCGTCATGGAAGGAGACGATATGCCGACGATCGACGCCGATCCAGAGGAGTTCCACGGCGTTCTCGCCACCATGCCGTCGATCTCGTGGAATCATCGCCACATGCCCGCGAAGATCCCGTTCGAGCCCGACTCGGTCGACACCGCCATCCTCGACGCCCTCCAGCGCGATGGCCGGCAGAGCATCGCCGACCTCGCGCGTCGCATCCGCATGAGCCACAGCGCGACCGCCGAGCGCATGCGCCGACTCGAGGAGTCGGGCGTCATCACGGGCTACGGCGCGCAGGTCGACCCCGAGCGACTGGGCTACGCGATCCTCGCCTACCTGCGGCTGCGCTACCCCAGCTCGGTGTACGAGCCGCTGCACGCGCTCATCGCCGACCTGCCGGAGGTCGTCGAGGCGCACCACGTCACGGGCGACGACTGCTTCATCATGAAGGTCGTCGCGACGAGCATGCGCCACCTCGAGCAGGTGAGCGGCCGCGTCGGCACGCTCGGCAGCGTCACGACGAGCGTCGTCTACTCGTCGCCGCTGCCGTCGCGCGCGGTGCTGCCGCCCACGTGACTCGCCCGACGCACGCCGCCGGTCGGTAGCGTGGATGCCGTGAGCCACGCCGACGACCTCGCCCTCGCCCTCCGCATCGCCGACGCCGCAGACGCGATCTCCATGGATCGCTTCCGCGCGAGCGACCTGCACGTGACGACGAAGCCCGATGCGACGCATGTGACCGACGCCGACAAGGCCGTCGAGGCGCGCATCCGCGAGCTCGTCGAGGCCGAGCGCCCCGACGACGCCTTCTTCGGCGAGGAGACCGGCACGACGGGCGACAGCCCGCGCCAGTGGATCGTCGACCCCATCGACGGCACCGCCCACTTCCTGCGCGGCGCGCCCGTGTGGGCGACGCTCATCGCCCTCGTGGTCGACGGCGAGGTCGTCGTCGGCGTCTGCTCGATGCCGTCGCTCGGCCGCCGCTGGTGGGCGGCGCGCGGCGAGGGCGCGTGGACGTCGCCGGGCGAGCAGCGCCTGCAGGTCTCGGCGCTCGGCGCGCTCGCCGACGCCGCGATCTCGTACAACTCGATCCAGGGCTGGGATGGCGCAGGCTACCTCGACGAGCTCGTCGCGCTGCAGCGCGACGTGTGGCGTGCCCGCTCGTACGGCGACGCGTGGAGCTACATGCTGCTCGCCGAGGGCGCGCTCGACGTCGTGGGCGAGTTCGACCTCAAGCCGTACGACATGGCGGCGCTCGTGCCGATCGTCGAGGAGGCCGGCGGCCGCTTCACGTCGATCGACGGCCAGCCGGGCCCCTGGCACGGCTCGGCCCTCGCGACGAACGGCGTGCTGCACGACGAGCTGCTCGGGCGTCTGGCGCGCTGACGTGGCCGAGGCGCGCGACGGGCCCGCGCTCGTCGACGACCTCCTGTCGCGCGACCGCTCCCGCATCCTCGATGCCGTGTGGGCGATCATCCGCGCGCGCGACGACGCCGCGCTGCACGCGGTCCGGAAGCGACTCGCCGAGGTCGAGGACGCCGTCGACGAGGTCGACCTCGGTGGGATGCTCGCGAGCAACGGGCGCCACGTGACGCACGCCATCGACCGCGTGCGCATGCACTGGCGGGGCGAGTGCCTGTGTCGGGCATACCGCGATCACGAGATGTACGACCCCGCGCAGGAGGTGGCGTTCGGCCACGTCACCCTCGTCGAGGAGATCCCCGTCATCGTCGGCGGGAGCCCCTGGCGACCGCGACGCATCTGCGCGTGCACGGCCTGCGGGCAGCGCTACGACGTCACGGAGGACGAGGGGCATTACGTCTGGTGGAGGTGGCGCACCGTCGAGGACGTCGCGGCGAAGGCTGCCGCCGAGGCGGCGCTCCCCGTGCCGACGCCGCGGAAGGTCGTCACGAACCCGCGCTCGCCCGCTCGAGCTCGCCGACGTCGATCTTCGCCATCGTCATGAGCGCCGCCGTCACGGCGCCCGCGTTCGGCCCCGACATCAGCTGACCCATCGCCGTCGGCACGATCTGCCACGACAGGCCGAACCGATCCACGAGCCACCCGCACTGGCTCTCGCGCCCACCGCCCTCGAGCAGCGCATCCCACAGCCGGTCGATCTCGGCCTGCCCCTCGACCTCGAGCACGAGCGACACCGCCTCCGTCAGCGGGAACGCCGGCCCACCGTTGAGCAGCGTGACCGAGTGCCCGCCGATCGTCATGTCGACCGTGAGCGCCTGCCCAGCCATGTCGCCGGGGAACGCGGCGTCGTCGGGGTACCTGCTCGTGTGCAGGATCTCGCTGCCCGGCATGAGCGACACGTACAGCGCCGCCGCCTCCTCGATGCCTCCGTCGAACCACAGGCTCGTCGCGACCCTCGTCATCGTGGACCCCTCTCGCATGCCGAGCCGTGGTGCCCGTGCGTTCGCGAGCGTACGCCCGGCCGCCGACGCGCGGCTAGGGTCGAAGGCATGCGCGAGATCTCCGTGGACGCCATCGCCGCCGACACCGCCGTGCCCGTCGTCGACGTGCGCGAGCAGGACGAATGGGATGCGGGGCACGTGCCGCACGCGATCCACATCCCGATGGGCGAGATCGTGGAGCGCCTCTCGGAGGTGCCCGACGGCGTCGCCGTGATCTGCCACTCCGGCGGCCGCTCGGCGCGCGTCGTGCAGTACCTCGAGTCGCAGGGCTACACGGCCGCGAACGTCGTCGGCGGCACGTCGGCGTGGATCGCGGCCGGCCACGACGTCGCCCGCTGACCGCTCGCGCAGCTACCGCAAAGTAACTGCGCACTGCTCGTACGATCGGTCGTTCACGGGGACGACAGCGGCCCCTGAGTCCGCTGCCTGCCGCATGGCTTGGATGGTCGGGTGCCCGTGCCTACCTGATGCGTGAAACGTCGCCACCATCACATTGGGCAGCTGACTCCAGAAGTGTGCGGACGAGTTTTTCGCCGAACCATGATGAGGGGCCCCGACCACGCCAACGTTCTTCAGACGGTGCAGCCCGAGCGCATTACTCATTGCGTCCACAGTTCGCTTCTGGCCATAGCGCGAGTCGCCGGTCCCGAGCCAGCCAATGGCGCCGGCGATCGGCCTTCCTCGAGGGGCGTGAATCCAGCCGACGGTAGACGGTCCAGTTGGCCCGGAGTACAGCGTGATCGAGGAGAAGTTCGTCCAGTCGGACTTCCTTGAATTCGGCCGTGTCTCGCGAGCTACCTTGATGTGTTCGGTCAACACCATGCTGACATCAGCGTTCGATGGCACCCCGACGTCGCTCAGGTCCGGCAGCTTCTCACAGAGACGGGACCAGTAACGGCCGCGTTCATTCGATATCGCCGGGTACACGTAAGGCACGACCTCCCAGACCAGACTCGGCGTACCCGCATCCTCGTTGACATCGAAGCCACCATCGACCCGACCGCGTACTCGACGCCCAGTCGAATCGCTGTCGCTGCCCAGCGGTGCGTTGTTGACAGGGCCCAGGTCGTTCCCTGCGACCAACTGAATCTCTGCACCGAACTCCTCGCCGAGAACGGCTTCAGGCTCAAGTATCAGCCGGCGAAGTGATCGGTCGCCTTCTGAGGCGAGGGCAAGCACTAGGCGATCAAGTGGGGTCAGGAGCGGGGCGACGATGCGACCCACCGTGACGTCATTCTTGCGGAACGCATCGGCAAGGTACCTGAGCCCGTTGATGTGGTCGTCATCGAAGTGGGAGAGCACCAGGCGCTCCACTCTCTCGCCCGCGATCGATCGCGCGTACTCGTCGGCAGCGTCTTCCACTCGACGCGCAGAATCCGAACTCCCGCAGTCGTACACCACGTGAACCCGCTCACCCTTGACGTCGATCGACTGAGTGTGAAAGCCACCGTGTCCGACGCCCCACTGCGTGATGCGGACTGATGTGATCGCGGACATCTGTCCATGATCGCAGCGGCCCGGCGAGGCTTCCTGCATGACGAAGGGCCCGCGACCGAGGTCTGCGGGCCCTTCGTGGACTCCTACGCGTGACACGCACCGGCTGAGTGGTGGAGATGGGGGGAATCGAACCCCCGTCCATCGCTCGGACCGTGCGGCTTCTCCGAGTGCAGTCTGAGCTTGGTCGTTCTGCTCGGCCCCTACCTTTGCCCCAGACATCTAGGTAGACGGGCCCAGTCACAGTGCAAGTCCCACGAGTCCCTGTGACGCAAGCTCGCAGCAATCCCCCTAGATGACGCCGAGGTCCAGGGCGGGGGCAGACCTGGTTCGACGGACTTCAGGCTCGCTTAGGCAGCGAGGGCGAAGTCGGTGCGCTTTGCGTTGGCACCTATGGTGTTCCAGGGATCGTTGACGAGATGACCCTGGGTCCTCGACTCGCTTCCCGCAGCGACTGAGGCGATGTCGAAACCGATCATCCCCGTGCTGCGGTGCGTGTCACGCGCTGTGGAGTTGCCAAGCCGCCTCGACCTCTCGACCTGCGGCAGCCCTCCATGCTACGGGGCTCGGCCGCCGCGGGGCAACGACGGCGTGTCCGCCCTCAGCCGAAGAGCAGCTCGGCCTCGTGGTAGCGCTCCTCGGGCACGACCTTGAGACCCACCAGGGCGTCGGCGAAGGGCACGCGCACGATGTCGGTGCCGCGCAGCGACACCATCTGGCCCCACGCCTGCTGGTGCACCGCCTCGATGGCCGCGAGGCCGAAGCGGGTCGCGAGCACGCGGTCGGCACCCGTGGGGGCGCCGCCGCGCTGGATGTGGCCGAGCACGGTCGAGCGCGACTCGATGCCCGTGCGGGCCTCGATCTCGGGCGTGATGAGCTCGGAGATGCCGCCGAGACGCGGACGGTTGAACGCGTCGAGGCCCTTGTGCGAGTGCGCCTCCTCCATGCCCTCGAGGCGGAAGCCCTCGGACACGACGATGAGCGGCGCGCGGCGACGGTCGTACACCTGCTGCGCCCAGTCGCAGATCTCGTCGATCGAGCGCGGCTGCTCGGGGATGAGGATGGCGTGCGCACCCACGGCCATGCCGGCGTGCAGCGCGATCCAGCCGACGTGGCGGCCCATGACCTCGAGCACCATGCAGCGCATGTGCGAGTCGCCCGTCGTGCGCAGGCGGTCGCCGGCCTCGGTCGCGATCTGCACGGCCGTGTCGAAGCCGAACGTGTAGTCGGTGGCGTCGAGGTCGTTGTCGATCGTCTTCGGCACGCCCACGATCGGGATGCCGGCGTCGCTCAGGCGCTTGCCCGCCGCGAGCGTGCCCTCGCCGCCGATGGCGAGCACGGCGTCGATGCCGAGGCGCTCCATCGTCGCTGCGATGTTCGCGGGGCCACCCTGGTCGCCCTCGAAGGGGTTCGTGCGGCTCGTGCCGAGGATCGTGCCGCCGACGCGCGAGATGCCGCGCACCGACGAGCGGTTGAGCACGCGCACGTCGCCGGCGACGAGGCCGCGCCAGCCGTCGCGGATGCCCACGAACTCGTGCCCGTGCTGCTTGATGCCGCCGAGCACCGCTGCTCGGATGACGGCGTTGAGACCCGGGCAGTCGCCGCCGGAGGTGAGGATGCCGATGCGCATGGGTCCATCCAACCCTGCGCCAGCGAGCGTGTCGAACCGGCGCGGCACGGGCACTTCTCCCCATCGCGCTCGCAGGGGCACCTGCCTAGCCTGGTGGGATCACCCGGCCGCCGTCGCGGCCCCGACGGATGGATGCGCATGGCCGACGAGCACGCACCGGGGCCGAGCCCCGCGTACGACCCGTGGAACGGCCAGCAGCAGCCCGGCCAGGGCGCCCCGCAGCAGGGCCAGCCGCCGCAGGGCCCTCCCGTGCCGCAGGCACCGCAGCCCGGTGCGCCCGTGCGCAACCCCGACGGGTCGTGGACGGTCGAGGTGCACCCGAGCGACGGCGCCGCGCCCGGCGGCGCCTACCCGCAGCCGCGACGTCCGCTCAGCACGCCGTCGCAGCCGACGCCCGTGCAGCCGCCGCAGCCGTGGATGCAGCAGCCGCAGCCGCAGTTCACGCCCCCTCCCCAGGGCCAGCCGCAGCCCGGCCAGCGCCGCGGCCCGCGCCTCGGCCTCATCCTCGGCATCTCGATCCCCGTCGCGATGCTCGCGATCGGCGGGGTGGTCGCAGCGTTCGTCGTGCCTGGCGTGCTGCTCGACCGCGACGCGCAGGCGGCGGCCGACGACTACGCGGCCCAGGTCGCCGAGTGGGAGTCGGTCTACTCCGACGCCGCGCTGCAGCCGCTCGCCGAGCTCGACACCGCATCCTTCGACACGGGCCTCGCGACGGCGGCACCGAGCATGGGCTCCGGCTCGTACGACGAGGTCGCCGCGGATGCGTCGGGCGTGCGCACCGCGTGCGACGCCATGAGCGGCCTCTCGGGCCAGGCGGCGATGCTCACGGCGTCGGCGCCCGCGCTGCGCGTCGTCGATGGCGGCGAGCGCAACGACGCCTACGCGCAGGCGGCTGCGGCCGCAGCGGCCGACGGCGCCCGCTACGAGGCCGCTGCTGGGCTCGCCGACGCCGTCGCCGGCCCGTTCGACGCCATCGGCTCCGCGTGCTCGCTCGTGCTCGCGCAGGCCGACGCCGACGCTGCCTTCACGACCGCGTATGCCGACTACCTCGCCACGCTCACGCTGGCGCAGGGCGGCACGGAGCGCTTCGACGTCGACGCGTCTCGCTACATCCAGTTCACGTGCAACGCGCCGATCGGCTGCGCGTCGTTCGTCGACCGCGCGGCGCGGGCGAACGCCGCGACGGCGTGGGACGCGGCGTTCGTGGCCTACAACCAGTCGATGGCGCAGTCGTACCGCGACCACTGCCCCACCGCCGACCTGCAGTCGACGTGCGACGCGTGGGCGGGGATGCACGACCAGGCCGTGCAGCTCGCCAGCGCCGTGAGCGCCGCCTACCGCGACGAGGACGTGACGGGCGGCGCCGCCTACGGTGGCGACACCATCCCCGCGCCCGATGCGACGGCCGCGCTCGAGGCGTTCATCAGCGGCGACGAGACCGCCTACGCCTCGGCGTCGGACGCCACGTCGTCGGCCACGGGCTCGTCGACGATGCTCGGCGCCATCGCCGCACTCGTGCGCACCGAGGGCCAGACGATCCGCGACGCCGCCTCGGCGGCACGCGGCTGACCCGCGAGGGTCTGGCTACTCGCCCATCCGGTTGCGCGTGCGCATGGCGCGGTCGGCCTCGCGCTTGTCCTGGCGCTCGCGCAGCGTCTGCCGCTTGTCGTACTCGCGCTTGCCCTTCGCGACCGCGAGCTCGACCTTCGCGCGGCCGTCGAGGAAGTACAGCGACAGCGGCACGAGCGTGTAGCCGCCCTGCGACACCGCAGCCTGCAGCTTCTCGATCTGGTGCTTGTGCAGCAGCAGCTTGCGCTTGCGGCGCGGCGTGTGGTTCGTCCACGTGCCCTGGCCGTACTCGGGGATGTGCACGGCGTCGAGCCACGCCTCTCCCCTGTCGACGTACGCGTAGCCGTCGACGAGCGATGCACGGCCGGCGCGCAGCGACTTCACCTCGGTGCCGGTGAGCACGAGGCCCGCCTCGTAGCGGTCCTCGATCGTGTAGTCGTGGCGGGCCTTCTTGTTCTGGGCGACGACCTTCTGACCCTGCTCGCGTGCCATGATCGCCTCCTGGAATCGACTGGTGGGCAGCCCGTCAGCCTAGCACGCAGGCGAGCGCTCGCCGCGGGTCAGACCTTGAGGTACCTGCGGATGGCGACGGCTGCCGCGAGGCCCGCGAACAGCACGCCGAACGCGATGAGACCCGGCGCGACGAGCAGCGCGTCGTCCAGGCCCACGACCGCGACCGTGCGCAGCGTCTGCGCGACGTAGCCCTGCAGCACGCCCTGCACGAGCGCGACGATGGCACCCGCCGCGAGCACGGATCCCACGAGCGCCGCGACGACGCCCTCGAGGATGAACGGCGTCTGGATGAAGCGGTTCGACGCGCCCACGAGGCGCATGATGCCGAGCTCGCGGCGTCTCGAGAACGCGGAGAGTCGGATGGTCGTGGCGATGAGCAGCACGGCCGCGACGAGCATGAGCACGGCGATGCCGACGGCCGCGAGGCTCGCGGTGTTGAGCACCGAGAAGATCGGCTCGAGCAGCGCGCGCTGGTCGCGCACCTCGAGCACGCCGGGCAGCCCCGAGGTCGCCTCGGCGATGACGTCGGCGTCGGCGGGCGTCACGGGGCTCACCCAGAGCGCCTCGTTCATGGTGTCGGCCGTCGCGAACTCGGCGGTCGTCGTGCCGCCGAACTGCTCCATGAAGCGCGCGTAGGCGGCGTCGCGGTCCTCGAACTCCACGCCGTCGACGTACTGCGCGACCGCGGCGCCCGCGAGGGCATCCTCGACGGCCTGGATCTGCTCGGGCGTCGCAGCGGCCTGCGAGCACGTCTCGGTCTGGTCGATGTCGTTGCAGAAGTACACGGCGACCTGGGCCCGGTCGTACCAGAAGCCCTTCATCTGGTTGATCTGCATCTGCAGCAGCACCGCGGCGCCGACGAACGTCAGCGAGATGAACGTCACGAGCACGACGGCGACGGCCATCGACATGTTGCGGCGGAGGCCGGTCCAGACCTCTTGCAGCACGAGCGCGACCCTCATCGGGCGACCCCCAGGCTCGTGGGCTCGGAGACGACGGGCACGGGCGACGTCGTCGTGTACGAGCCGACGAGCTCGTCGCGCATGACGCGGCCGGCGTCGAGCTCGACGACGCGCTTCTGCATCGCGTCGACGATCGACGAGTCGTGGGTGGCCATGACGACGGTCGTGCCGCTCTCGTTGATGCGCGCGAGCAGCGCCATGATGCCGGCGCTCGTCGCGGGGTCGAGGTTGCCGGTGGGCTCGTCGGCGAGCAGGATCGGCGGCTTGTTCACGACGGCGCGCGCGATCGCGACGCGCTGCTGCTCGCCGCCCGACAGCTCGTGCGGCAGGCGCGACGACTTGCCGGCGAGGCCGACGACCTTCAGCACGTCGGGCACGGCCTCCGAGATGAAGCCGCGGCTCTTCCCGAGCACCTGGAGCGTGAAGGCGACGTTCTCGTAGACGGTCTTCGAGCGCAGCAGGCGGAAGTCCTGGAAGACGACGCCGAGGTTGCGGCGGAAGTACGGCACCTTGCGGCTCGGGATGGAGCGCAGGCGCTGGCCGAGCACGTGGATCTCGCCCTTCGAGGGCTGCTCCTCGCGCAGCACCATGCGGATGAGCGTCGACTTGCCCGACCCGGAGGCGCCGACGAGGAAGACGAACTCGCCCTTCGCCACCTCGAGCGAGACGTCGGTGAGCGCCGCCCGCGCCGAGCGGGGGTAGGTCTTGGAGACCGCGTCGAACCGGATCACTCGTCGAGGCTACGACCGGGTGCGCGCCGTACCCCGGCACCGCGTCGGCGCGGCGTGGATGCTGTGCGTCGAGGGAGTCTCAGCCTCGGGCGCGCCACTCGGCGACGCGACCCGTCGCCTGCGCGAGCCCGAGGATGCCGACGTGCGTGCGCTCGGGCTGGCCCCAGTGGCTGCGCTCGTACAGCTCGTGACGGGCGCCGAAGCCCGTGCCGACCGCATCCCACAGCGCGCCCATGATCGCGAGGCGCTCGTCGGCGTCGGCGCCGCCGGAGCCGCGCAGCAGCGGTGCGAGCTCGGGATGCGCACCGAGGCCGTCGGCGGGGATCGGCAGGTGCGCGAGCCCCGAGGCGACGGCGGTCTCGAGCGTGACGCGCATGCGGCTGTAGGCGTCGGGCGCGTAGGCCGAGAATGCGAGCGCGGGCTCGACGCCCGGACCCCATGCCCGGCCGCCGAGGAGGTCCTCGTCGCCGACAGGTGCCGCCTGCTCGATCATGGCGTCGCGCATGCCGGCGACGACGTGGCGGAACGCGATGGTCTCGCCGAGCGCCGCCTGCACGCCGCGGATGGAGGCGGTGCCCATGATCTCGGTGGCGCGCACGGCGAGGCCCGCGATCCACTCGAGCTTCGCCTCGAGCCGCGTGGCGGACTGGAAGGCCAGGCGCGCGTTCCAGCCGACGGCGCCGCGATTGTGGCCGAGCATCGTCGCGGCGTCGCGGATGAGCACGTCCTGCCACGGCACGAGCACATCGTCGAACACGACGAGCGCGTCGTGCTCGGCGAAGCGCGTCGCCAGCGGCTGGTCGGCGCGTGCCGGCACCGTGCGGGCGTAGAGCCGCAGGCCCGGCGCACCCACGGGCACCGTGCAGGCGATGGCGAAGCCGTCGGTCTGCACCTCGCCGCCGAAGTGCGACACGAGCAGGCGCTGCGCCGTCGCAGCGCCGGTGACGACGGCCTTCGCGCCGCGCAGCACGAGGCCGTCCGCAGTCTCGCGCACGACGTGCAGGAAGACGTCGCCGACTTCGTCGGGCGGCAGGTCGCGGTCGACGGGCGGGTTCACGAGCGCCTGCGCGTAGTGCGTCACGTGCTGCTGGTGCGCGGCGAGGGTCGAGCGCACCGCATCCGCCTGCGCCCCGTAGAACGACGCGTGGGCCCCCATCGACGTGAGCACCGACGCCAGCATCTCGGGCGTGCGGCCCAGCCAGCCGTGGGTCTCGCGCTGCCAGGCGCGGATGGCCTCGCGCTGCGCCCGCAGGTCGTCGCGCGAGCGCGGGATGGCCGAGAACGCATGCGTGCGCACGCCGTCTGGCGTCGTCGCGAGCAGCACGTCGGCGTCGGGGCCGTGCAGGCGGTCGTAGAGCGACGCGATCGTCGCTGCCGTGCCCGCGAGCGCGGGGTGCCCGGCGACCGCATCGACGCGCTCACCGTCGAGGAAGACCGCACGACCGTCTCCGAGCGACGCGAGGTACTCGGCTCCGGTCTGCGGTCCGGCCGTCACGAGTCGGCCTGCTCCTGCTGCTGCTGCTTGCGCCAGCGGATGCCCGCGGCGATGAAGCCGTCGAGGTCGCCGTCGAAGACGTTCGAGGGGTTGCCGACCTCGTGCTCCGTGCGCAGGTCCTTCACCATCTGGTACGGCGCGAGCACGTACGAGCGCATCTGGTCGCCCCACGACGCCGTGATGTTCCCGGCGAGCTCCTTCTTGCGCGCAGCCTCCTCCTCGCGCTGCAGCAGCATGAGGCGCGACTGCAGCACGCGCATGGCAGCGGCACGGTTCTGGATCTGCGACTTCTCGTTCTGCATCGACACGACGAGGCCGGTCGGGAGGTGCGTGATGCGCACGGCGGAGTCGGTGGTGTTCACCGACTGGCCGCCGGGGCCCGACGAGCGGAACACGTCGACGCGGATGTCGCCCTCGGGCACCTCGACCTCGTCGACCTGGTCGAAGAGCGGCACGACCTCGACGGCGGCGAACGACGTCTGACGCTTGCCGGCGGCGCCGAACGGGCTCATGCGCACGAGGCGGTGCGTGCCGGCCTCGACCGACATGTTGCCGAACGCGTAGGGCGCGTCGATCTCGAACGATGCGGACTTGATGCCCGCCTCCTCGGCGTAGGAGGTGTCGTGCACCGTCACGCTCATGCCGTGCTGCTCGGCGTACCGCAGGTACATGCGCAGCAGCATCTCGGCGAAGTCGGAGGCGTCGACGCCGCCGGCGCCGGCGCGGATGGTGACGACGGCGGGCAGCTCGTCGAACTCGCCGTCGAGCAGCGTCTGCACCTCCATCTCGGAGACGACCTTCTGCAGGGCGGCGAGCTCCTTGCGCGCCTCGGTGCGCGAGTCCTCGTCGTCCTCCTCGTTCGCGAGCTCGACGAGCACCTCGAGGTCGTCGATGCGGCTCGCGACGCCCTCGATGCGCTTGAGGCGCGACTGGCGGTGGCTGAGCGCGGTCGTGACCTGCTGCGCCTTCGCGGGGTCGTCCCAGATGTCGGGCGCGCCCGCCTGCTCGCTGAGCACGGCGATCTCGCGCTCGAGGCGCGGGAGGTCGGCGACGGTGGCGATGTCGGAGTGGGTGCTGCGGAGGTCGGCGATCTCGCCGGCGATGTCGAGGTCGGCCATGATCGCCCAGCCTACCGATGCGCGCGTCGCCTCCACTCGCGTTCCGTGTCGATGTTTGGTTAGGCTTGCCTAACCTTGCCGACGACGAGAGGCTCCACGGTGCGAGACCGGATGACGAGCCCCGACTCGGTGCTGCTGTGCGTCGCCGCCGAACGCGACCTGCCGGCGCTGCGCGCCGTGCTCGCCGACCTGCCCGCCGACCAGTACGGCCAGGTCTACGTCGAGACCGCGTCGGAGACCGTCCACGCCATCCCCGCCCCCGAGCGCATGGCCGTGTCGTGGCTGCTGCGCCGCGACGGCGAGGAGGTCGGCGCCCGCGCCGCCGTCGCCGTGCGCACGTGGTCGGCCGAGTGGATGCACGACGCCGGCCACGACTCCCTCATGCCCCGCCTCGTGTGGATCGGCCGCAGCGTGCGCGCCGTCGCAGGCGGCGCGCTCCCCCGCTGCGGCTGCGGCGGCGAGCACCCGGAGTCGCACGAGGCCGCGCTCAGCGGCGAGGGGGACGCCCGATGATCGGCACTCGGGCACCCGAGCGGCTGCGCTCCACGAGCGTCCTCGTGATCGGCTCGGGCGGCTCGGGCCTGCGCGCCGCCATCGAGCTCGCCGAGCGCGGCGTCGACGTGCTCCTGCTCGGCAAGCGCCCGCGGCACGACGCGCACACGTCGCTCGCGGCCGGCGGCATCAACGCCGCCCTCGCGACGATGGACGACGAGGACACGTGGCAGCAGCACGCGGCCGACACCATCCGCGAGTCCTACATGCTCGCGAACCCGCACACGGTGCAGACGGTGTGCGAGGGCGCCGAGCGCGGCATCGCCGACCTCGAGCGCTATGGCATGCCGTTCGCGCGCGAGGGCGACGGCCGCATCTCGCTGCGCTACTTCGGCGCGCACACCTACCGCCGCACGGCCTTCGCAGGCGACTACACGGGCCTCGAGATCCAGCGCACGCTCGTGCGCCGCGCCGAGCAGCTCGGCATCACCATCCTCGACGGCGTCTACGTCACGCGCCTGCTCGTGTCGGGCGGCGCCGTGTTCGGCGCGTACGGCTTCGACCTCGTCGACGGCACGCGGGAGCGCATCCACGCCGACGCCGTCATCCTCGCCGCCGGCGGCCACAACCGCATCTGGCGGCGCACGTCGTCGCGCCGCGACGAGAACACGGGCGACTCCTTCCGCCTCGCCGTCGAGGCCGGCGGGCGCCTGCGCGACCCCGAGCTCGTGCAGTTCCACCCCTCGGGCATCCTCGAGCCCAAGGCGCACGCCGGCACGCTCATCTCGGAGGCGGCGCGCGGCGAGGGCGGCATCCTGCGCAACGCGGTCGGCGAGCGCTTCATGGAGCGGTACGACCCCGAGCGCATGGAGCTGTCGACGCGCGACCGCGTCGCGCTCGCCGCGTTCACCGAGATCCGCGAGGGTCGCGGCACCGCGAAGGGCGGCGTGTGGCTCGACGTGTCGCACCTGCCGAGGCAGCGCATCGTCGACCGCCTGCCGCGCGTCTACGCGACGGTGCTCGACCTGCAGATGCGCGACATCACGCGCGAGCCGATCGAGATCGCGCCGACGGCGCACTACTCGATGGGTGGCGTGTGGGTGCGGCCCGACGACCACGGCACGGGCGTCGAGGGCCTCTACGCCATCGGCGAGGCATCGAGCGGCCTGCACGGCGCCAACCGCCTCGGCGGCAACTCGCTCATCGAGCTGCTCGTCTACGGGCGCATCGTCGGCGAGGCCGCCGCGCGGCACGCCGCGTCGCTGCCCGCGCAGGATCGGTCGGCGGATGCCGTGGCCCAGGCGCGCGACGAGGTGGATGCGCTGCTCGCCGTCGACGGCCCCGAGCACGTGCGTTCGCTGCAGCGCTCGTTGCGGAACGCGATGACGGAGCACGCGGGCGTCGTGCGCGACGAGGAGGGCCTCACGACCGGCATCGCGGCGATCGCCGACGTCGAGGCCGCGATGGGCGACGTGGGCGTGCACCCCGACGTGTCGGGGTACCAGGCGCTCGCGCACGCGTTCGACCTGAGGTCGTCGGCGCTCGCGGCGCGCGCGACGCTCGAGGCGGCGCGCGAGCGGCGCGAGACGCGCGGCTGCCACAACCGCAGCGACTTCCCCGACACCGATCCGTCGCTGCAGGTGAACCTCGTGTGGTCGGCGGACGGGTCGATCGTGCACGAGCCGATCCCCGACGTGCCCGCCGAGATCGGCGGCCTCATGCGCGAGGTCTCGGTCGCCGGCAAGCTCGTCGAGTAGCGCGCTCGTCGAACCATCCGATGCGGCCTCGGGGTCCGGACATACACCGCGGTCGCACCGACCGCAGGCACATGCGGTGGGCAATGCACCGCGCGCTACGATTCGACTCGCATGCACCACCTCATCCGCGACTGCGTCGCCCTCGTCCCGGCCCTCCGGAGCACGTCGGGCGCGTCCGTCGTCGGTGGCATCGCATGACGAACGTCTCGAGCGGCGTCCGCGACACCGCGACCGCCACGGCGCACGCGAAGGCGATCCTCGTGGGCGAGCACTCGGTCGTGCACGGCGCTCCTGCGATCGCGACGCCGCTCGACGCCCTCACGATCACGGCGACGGCATCGCTCGCGCGCGATGGCGTGACGACGCTCACGACCGACGACTACACGGGTGCGCTCGACGACGCACCGGTCGGCCTCGCGCCGACGGTCGCGGCCGTGCGCCTCGCGATGGATCACGTGCACGCCGCGCCGCTCGACGTCGAGGTGCGCAACGAGGTGCCGCTGTCGGCCGGGCTCGGCTCGAGCGCCGCGACCGCCGCGGCGATCGTGCGCGCCATCGCCCGGTGCGCCGACGTCGACCTCGACGACGCCACGCTGCAGTCGCTCGTGCACCAGGCCGAGCAGGTGGCGCACGGCCGCCCGTCGGGCCTCGACGCCCGCACGGTCGTCGCCGCCGGCCCCATCTGGTTCCAGTCCGGCGCCTCCCGCCCGCTGCCCGTCGGCGCGCCCGTCACGATCGTCGTCGCCGACTCCGGCTCGCGCGGCTCGACCCGCGAGATGGTCGCGCACGTCGCCGAGCTGCGCCGCACCGACCCCGCCCACCTCGACGCCGCGATCGCCACGCTCACGCAGGTCGTGCACGACTTCGCCGAGGGCCTCGCCACGGGCGACGTCGCGGCGCTCGGCACCGCGATGTCGACGGCGCACGTCGAGCTGCGCGGCCTGGGCGTGAGCACGCCCCACCTCGATACCCTCGTGGAGGCCGCGATGGCTGCGGGCTCCGCTGGCGCGAAGCTCACGGGCGGAGGCGGTGGCGGATGCGTGCTCGCGCTCGCCCCCACCGTGCACGACGCTCCCGCGATCGCGGCCGCGATGCGCGCCGCCGGCGCGCGCGCGACGTGGACCGCGACCGTGGAGACGACATGACCCAGGCCACGGCCGTCGCACATCCGAACATCGCGCTCGTGAAGTACTGGGGCAAGCGCGACGCGACGATGAACCTGCCCGCGACGGGCAGCCTGTCGATGACGCTCGACGTCTTCCCCACCACGACGACCGTCACGGTCGACGAGACCCTCGCCGCCGACTCGCTCGAGCTCGACGGCTGCACGCTCGAGGGCACGCCGCTCGACCGCGTCGCGCGCTTCCTCGACATCGTGCGCGGTCTCGCGGGCGCGAGCGCGCACGCGCGCGTCGTGACGACGAATGCGGTCCCCACGGGCGCGGGCCTCGCGTCGTCGGCATCGGGCTTCGCGGCGCTCGCCGTCGCCGCCTCCGCCGCGTACGGCCTCGACCTGACGCCGCGCGAGCTCTCGCGCCTCGCGCGCCGGGGCTCGGGATCCGCATCCCGCTCGATCGTGTCGGGCGTCGCCGTGTGGCACGCGGGCGACGACGACGAGACGTCGTTCGCCGAGCCCACCGCCGCCCCCGACATGGCGATGGTCATCGCGACGGTCGAGGAGCGCGAGAAGCCCGTCTCGAGCCGCGTCGCCATGGTGCGCACCGCCGAGACGTCGCCGTTCTACCCCGCGTGGGTCACGAGCACGGCCGAGACGCTCGAGCGCATGGTCGACGCGTGCGCCGCGGGCGACCTCGACCTCGTGGGCCGCATCGCCGAGACGAACGCGCTGCGCATGCACGCGCTCATCCAGTCGTGCGACCCGCCCATCCGATACCTCACGAGCGCGAGCCTCACGGTGCTCGACCGCATCGAGGCGCTGCGCGCCGACGGCGTGCTCGCCTACGCGACCATCGACGCCGGCCCGAACGTCGTCGTGCTGTGCGACCCCGCGCAAGCGCCGCGCATCGCCGACGACCTCGCTGCCGTCGCCTCGACCGTCGTCGCGCGCCCCGGCCCCGGCGCCCGCCTCGTGGAGGCGGTCGCGTGATCACGACGCGCGCGCCCGGCAAGCTCTTCGTCGCAGGCGAGTACGCGGTGGTGGAGCCCGGGCAGCCGTCGGTGCTCGTCGCCGTCGACCGCTTCCTCACGGTGTCGGTCGACCAGTCGGATGCGTTCGGTCAGGTGCACTCCGAGGCGTACGGCCAGCTGCCGGTGACGTGGACGCGCGACGCGACCGGCGTGCGCATCGACCGCAAGACGCCGTACGACTACGTGCTCGCGACCATCACGCTCGTCGACCGGCTGCGTGCCGAGCTCGGCAGGCGCGACTCGTTCTTCGACCTGCGCATCTCGAGCGAGCTCGACGACCGCGGCGGGCGCAAGTTCGGGCTCGGCTCGTCGGCGGCCGTGACGGTCGCGACCGTCGCGGCGCTCGACGAGTTCTACGACCTGCGCCTCACGGCGATGCAGCGCTTCCGCCTCGCGATGCTCGCGACGGTCTCGGTCGTGCCGACGGCGTCGGGCGGCGACCTCGCGGCGTCAACGTTCGGCGGCTGGATCGGCTACTCCTCCCCCGACCGCGAGGCGCTCGTGCGGCGCCTGCGCAGCGGTGCCCCGATCGGCGAGCTGCTCGCCGAGCCGTGGGAGGGGCTCGACGTCACGCGCATCGAGCCGCCCGCCTCGGCGCGGCTGCTCGTGGGCTGGACGGGTGCGCCGGCATCCACGGAGCGCCTCGTCGACCGCGTGCTCGTGATGCGCGAGACCGGCGCGCAGGTGCACCGCGACTTCCTCGCCGCGAGCCGCGACCAGGTCACCCTGCTCACCACGGCGCTGCAGACCGACGACGTGCCCACGGCGCTCGACGCCATCCGCTCCTGCCGCTCCCTGCTGCGCGATCTCGGCGACGCTGCCGGCATCGACATCGAGACCGACCGCCTGCGGGCCCTCTGCGATGCCGCAGAGCGCGCGGGCGCCGCGGCGAAGCCGTCGGGTGCGGGTGGTGGCGACTGCGGCATCGCGCTCGCGCCACCCGACGCCGACGTGCAGGCGATGCATCGAGCGTGGGAGGCCGACGACGTGCGGCACCTGACGATCTCGGTCACGCCGCCGCGGAGCGACGTCGATGGCTGAGCGCAAGGACGACCACGTGCGCATCGCGCTCGAGCACGAGCGCGACCGCCGCGGCAGGCCGAGCGATCTCGACGACGTCGAGCTCGTGCACCACGCGCTCGACGGCATCGATCCCGCGCGGGTGACGCTCGACATCGACGTCGCCGGCATGGCGTGGCGCTCCCCCGTCTACGTCAACGGCATGACCGGCGGCACGGCGCACACGGGCGACGTCAACCGCACGCTCGCGATCGCGGCGCGCGAGTCCGACCTGCCCATCGCCTCCGGCTCGGTGTCGATCGCGCTCGACGACCCGTCGCGCGCCCCGTACTTCCGCGTGCTGCGCGACGAGCACCCGCACGGGTTCGTGCTCGCCAACGTCGGCGCCGACCGCTCGGCCGACGACGCACGTCGCGCGGTCGCGCTGCTGGACGCGGATGCGCTGCAGGTGCACCTGAACGCCGCGCAGGAGCTCGTGATGCCAGAGGGCTCGACGCGCTTCGACACGTGGGCGCCGTCGATCGCCGCGATCTGCGAGGCCGTCGACGTGCCGGTGATCGTGAAGGAGGTCGGCGCCGGCCTCTCGGGACGCACCGTCGCCCGCCTGCGCGACCTCGGCGTCGACGTCGCCGACGTGGGCGGCACGGGCGGCACCGACTTCGTGCGCGTCGAGAACGACCGCCGCGCCGCCCGCGACTTCGCCTACCTCGGCGGCTGGGGCCTCTCGACGCCCGCGTGCCTGCTCGACGCGCAGGATGCGGGGCTGCCGCTGCTCGCATCCGGCGGCATCCGGCATCCGCTCGACGTCGTGCGCGCCCTCGCGCTCGGCGCCCGCGCCGTGGGCGTCGCGAGCCGCTTCCTCGCCGTCGCGGTCGAGGGCGGCGAGCAGGCGCTCGTCGACGAGATGCGCCTGTGGCGCGACCACGTGCGGGCGATCCTCGCGCTCGTGGGCGCCGCATCCCCTGCCGACGCCGTGCACGCCGACGTGCTCGTGCGCGGCCGACTGCGCGAGCTCGCCGAGCTGCGCGGCATCGACGTGACGACCCTGGCGCGCCGCCGCGCCGTCGACGGAAGGCTCCGATGACCGACTTCACGCCCATCCCCACGTCGTGGGTCGGGCCCATCCGCATCTCGGGCAACGCCGTGACCGACGAGGTCACCGTGCCGCTCGCGACGTACGAGTCGCCACTGTGGCCCTCGGTGGGTCGCGGCGCGCGCATCTCGCGCCAGGTCGAGGGCGGCATCCAGGTGACCGTCGTCGACGAGCGCATGACGCGCTCGATCCTGCTGCGCGCCGACGACGCCGCCACCGCCGTCGCCGCGTCGCGCACCATCACGGACCGCATCGACGACCTGCGGATGGTCGTGGAGGCGCAGAGCAGGTTCGCGAAGCTCATCGACGTCGACACCGAGGTCGTGGGCAGCCTGCTGTTCGTGCGCTTCGCGTTCTCGACCGGCGACGCCTCGGGCCACAACATGGCGACCGCGGCCGCCGAGTCGCTCATCGAGGCGATCCTCGCGTTCTCGCCCGAGCTCGAGTACGGCTCGATCTCGGGCAACTGGTGCTCCGACAAGAAGGCCACGGCCGTCAACGGCATCCTCGGCCGCGGCCGCTCGGTCGTCGCCGACATCCTCATCCCCCGCGACCTCGTCGAGACGGGCCTGCGCACGACGCCCGAGCGCCTCGAGGCGCTCAACACGGGCAAGAACCTCGTGGGCTCGACGATCGCGGGCGCGCTGCGCTCGGCCAACGCGCACTACGCGAACATGCTGCTGGGCTTCTACCTCGCGACCGGCCAGGACGCCGCGAACATCGTCGAGGGCTCGCAGGGCATCACCTACGTCGAGGCGCGCGAGGCGGGCGTGTACTTCTCGTGCACGATGCCGAACCTCATCGTCGGCACCGTCGGCAACGGCAAGGGCGGCGGGCTGCCCGTCGTCGAGGATGCGCTGCAGCGCATCGGCTGCCGCTCGGGCGGCGAGCCGGGCGCCGACGCGCGCCGACTGGCCGCGCTCATCGGCGCGACCGTGCTGTGCGGCGAGCTGTCGCTGCTGGCAGCCCAGACCAATCCGGGAGAGCTCATGGCGACGCATCGCGTGCTGGAGCGTGGAGAGCGGAGGACCGCATGAGCGTCGGCATCGACGACATCCAGATCGCGACGGGGCACCACGTGCTCGACATGTCGCTGCTGGCGGAGGCGCGCGGCATCGAGCCCGCGAAGCTGTCGATCGGGCTCGGGCAGCTCGCGATGAGCGTGCTCGCGCCCGACGAGGACATCGTGACGATGGCTGCTGCGGCCGCCGCGCCGATCGTGGAGCGCGTCGACGCGAGCCGCATCCGCTCGGTGCTCGTGGCGACGGAGTCGGGCGTCGACCAGTCGAAGGCGGCGGGCGTGTTCGTGCACCGCCTCCTCGACCTGCCCTCGACGACGCGCGTCGTCGAGCTGAAGCAGGCCTGCTACGGCGGCATCGCCGGCGTGCAGCTGGCCGCCGACCAGGTGGCGCGGCGGCCCGACGACCTCGCGCTCGTGATCGCGACCGACGTCGCCCGCTACGACCTCGCATCCGCAGGCGAGCCGACGCAGGGCGCCGGCGCCGTCGCGATGCTCGTGTCGGCGAACCCGCGCCTCGTCGAGCTCGATGCCGTCAGCGGCCTGCACACGTTCGACGTCGACGACTTCTGGCGCCCGAACGACCGCACGACCGCGCTCGTCGACGGGCACCTGTCGACCTCCGCGTACCTCGACTCGCTCGAGGGCGCGTGGCGCGACCTCGTCGCGCGCGGTGGGCGCTCGCTCGCCGACGTCGCGCACCTGCTGTACCACCAGCCGTTCACGAAGATGGCCCGCAAGGCGCACGCGCGCCTCGCCTCGCTCGTCGACGGCGAGATCGGCGCGCTCGACGAGGCCTCGCTCGACGTGGGCGCGCAGCTGGGCAACGCCTACTCGGCGTCGCTGCCGGGCGCGCTCGCGGGCCTGCTCGAGTCGGGCGACCGCTCGGGCGACGGCGTCGGCATGTTCTCGTACGGCTCGGGCTCGGTCGGCGAGTGGATGACGGGCGTCGTGCGCGCGGATGCGGGCGTGCACGACGCGGGCGTGCGCCGCGCGATCGACGGCCGCGTGCCGCTCGACGTCGCGACGTACGAGCAGCTGCACGCCGAGCACTCGGCGTCGAGCGAGGATCGCACGCTGCCGCGCGTCACCACGGGGCCGTTCCGCATGGCCGGCGTCGAGGGCGGCGCGCGCCGCTACGAGCGGGTCTGAGCCCGGGGCCGTATCACCCCGGCTCGCTGTCGGCGAACCGGTCATGAGCATCCGTCGAGGAGGAGTAGCATCGTGCAGTCACTGCAAGTTCTACCGATTCTGACGGGAAGTCTCCATGGGCGATCAGGTCGAGCAGCAGAGCCAGATGGTCACGACCGTCGACTCCGTGCCCGTCGAGGTGCAGCGCATCATGCGCACGGGAACGATCTGGACGGCCGCGGGCATGCTCGCGCCGGTGCTGGGTCTCGGGCCGCTCGTCGCGGCCGGCTGGCGACCCGCCGACCTGTCGGGAGGCGTCGAGCTGGTGTTCTGGATCGGCACGCTCGTCGCGACCGCGGGTCTCGGCCTGCTGATGTGGGCGGGCTGCCCCGTCATGGCGTACACGGTCGACCAGGCGTACACGCAGAAGAAGCACTCCATCCGCATCGGCATCTGCTCGAACCTCGCGGGCATGGCGCTCGTGGGCCTCGTGGTGCTGCTCTCCCCCGCCGTCGGCGGCTGAGCCGGGTGGCGCCGGCGTCGATCGCGCACGCCCTCGTGCAGGGCTCGGCCGCGTGAGCGACGCGGAGCGGTTCCCCTTCAAGAAGGTCGCGGTCGCGGCGTACCTGCCGACGATCCTCTTCGCCATCGGCGAGGGCGCGATCATCCCGTACATCCCGGTCATCGCGGGCGACCTGGGCGCGAGCCTCGCGGTCGCAGGCCTCGTCGCGGCGATGATGACGGTCGGCGAGCTCGCGGGCAGCGTGCCCGGCGGCATGCTCGTCGGGCGCCTCGGCGAGCGGGCGACGATGATCTACGCGGGCCTCGCGACGATCCTCGCGCTGTCGCTGGCGTGGTTCGCGACGGAGCCGTGGATGCTGGGCCTCGCGATCCTCGTCACGGGCGTCGCGACGGCGATCTTCGCGCTCGCGCGGCACGCGTTCATGACGACGTACGTGCCGTACCGCTATCGCGCGCGGGCGCTGTCGGCGCTCGGCGGCACCTTCCGCCTCGGCCTGTTCATCGGGCCGCTGCTCGCATCCGGCATCATCGCGCTCGGCGCGCCGGTGCAGGTCACGATCTGGCTCTTCGTGGGCGGCTGCCTCGCCGCGGTCGTCGTGCTCTTCTTCCTGCCCGACCCGCAGTCGACGTTCGAGTCCGGCAAGGGCCACGAGGGTGCCGAGACCGTCGAGCGCGAGACCGTGCGCCTCGGCGACACGCTGCGGCGCTACGCGAAGACGCTCGGCACCGTCGGCGTCGGTGCGGCGATGCTCGCGCTCGCGCGCAAGGGCCGCGACGTCATCATCCCGCTGTGGGCCGTGTCGATCGGCGTCGACGCCGCGACCACCGGCCTCATCGTGGGCATCGCGGGCGCCGTCGACTTCCTGCTCTTCTTCGTGTCGGGGCTCGTGATGGATCGGTTCGGCCGCCTGTGGGCCGTGGTGCCGTCGCTCATCCTCATGGGCGCCGGATTCGCGACGCTCGCGGCGACGCACGACGGCACGGCGGCGCTCGTCGGCCTGCTCGTGGGCGCGGGCCTGCTCGCGGTCGCGAACGGCATGTCGTCGGGCATCCTCATGACGCTCGGCGCCGACCTCGCCGACCGCATGAATCCCGCGCCGTTCCTCGGTGCGTGGAGGCTCACGACGAACGCGGGCGGCGCGATCGCACCGCTCGGGGTCGCGGCGCTCATCCAGGCGTCGTCGATCGTCACGGCGGGCTTCGCCCTCGTGGCGACGTGCGCGATCGGCGTCGTGGTGCTCGTGAAGACGCTGCCGCGCGGCAAGCCGGGCGGCTAGGCAGACAGCGTGTCGCAGGACCGTGCTGCCGATGCCAACCGTAGGCTGCCGACAACAGCGAGGAAGGACCCACGGGACATGGCTGACGAGAAGCGCGTCTGTTTCGTCATCTCGCCGATTGGTGAAGACGGTAGCGAGCAACGGTCGGACGCCGACAAGGTCATCAAGCATTTGATTCGGAAGGCGATCGGGAGCGAGTACGACGTACGCCGCAGCGACGGCGATTCGAACCCTGGAGCTATTACCCCAACCATTGTTGCTTCGATCATGGAAGCTGATCTCGTCGTTGCCGATCTGAGCGGTTTCAATCCGAACGTCTACTACGAACTAGCCATCGCTCACGGATACGCCAAGCCAACCGTGCACATTCAAAAGAATGGTGAGCGAGCTGCGTTCGACGTTAAGGATATGCGCATCGTGAGGTATAACCTCGCGGACCCTGATGATCTTGAGGCCGCTCAGAAGCGATTGAAGGACTCAGCTCACTTCGCGACTACCTCGCCCGAGAAGGTCGAGAACCCGCTCACGTCTGCGTCGAGGTTTGCGCAAGTCACCGAGAGCACTGACCCGGTCGCGGAGAGCAACGTCCGAGTCATCGAAGCTATCGATGCCCTCGCGGTCGAGGTTCGCAGGAGCATTTCACGGAGCAACCCCTCGCGGCCTTCATCCGCCTCTTCCATCACCCGCAGCGCGGACAACCGGTCCCTGAGAACCATTGCAGATCGGGCGGCTCGTCGTGGAGCCCTCTCCCCGGCTGATATGTCGAGCGTGATCACGGATTCGACTTCTACTGAGTTCGATCGTTGGGCGCGCGAGGTTCTTGCTCGAGTGGTCGAGTTGGACCCCGAGGCTGACGCGGACGAACTAAATCAGACACTCATGACTGCCGAGATCCTCAATCGAGACGACGCGCCTTTCTAGGAGGCCTCGACACGCGCCGTCGCCGTGCTCGGGCTGAACAGCGCAGCCGACCGCCGACGTGTCGGCCCCAACCCAAGACCCGACCGCCGAAGCCCCGACGCGACTGACAACGTCCGCCCGATCACGGCCACTGGCGAGGAAGGCTGGGCAGGCACTCCGTTCCCGCTCGGCGCCGATCTCATGGGCGGCGAGTAGTCGGTCATCGTTTCCGCTACCAAGCTCGACGCGGAATCGGTGGTCATCGCCAGCGGCGGGCTCAGCACGGTCGTGCAAGTGTCGACGACTGCGGCCAGCGCGTCGACCATCGATGTGTGAGCGTCTTGTCGATCACCACGGCCAGCCTCACGCGTTGATCCGACTGCGGTAGCGAACCGGGCACCGAGCCCGCGCTATTCAGGCGCGTCCAGCATCGCCAGCCAGCGACGAGAAAGACTACACCGGGCGTCGCACCATAATTCTCCGCAAGCAAGCGCGTCAGAATCGGAGCACGGCGTGAGGAACGCGACGGCCATCCGCCTTGCCCTCTTCGCCATGCGCTAGCGTGGCTCAATGGCTGAGCCAATGCCTCGACGACGTGCGGTACCGGTCCGATGGATGCTTGCGGTATGCGCGCTCGTGGCCGTCGTCACCGTGCTCCTGACGCTCTCATTGGCATCGGCCAATCTTGAGAATGCTGGCCAGTGGTCGCGGGACTTCCTCCGCAGTCCTGGAGCTGCGGGTGTCGCGGCGGTCATCGCCGCGGCCATCGCGTTCGGCGGAATCAGTTCTCAAGTGGCAGTGTCCCGTGGTCAGCTCACTCACCAGGAGGAAACGGCGAAGGCCAACTCGTGGTGGTCGATGTTCGAGTGGGCGGCCGACAGAGCACTCCCGGCGAGCCGACATGACCAGCCGCTTCCTCCGAGCGTGACAATCGCGACACTCGAACGACTTGCGGACGAAGCCACGACGGAAATCCAACGCACTGCATGTGCACGCGTGATCGACTCACTGAGTGAGAGCATCACACCAGCCATCGATCTGACAGCCTCAGACCCTGAAGGCAAGACCGGTTCTTCCGTCCGCGCGCTCGCTTCCTATGTCGCGACGAGTCGTGACACCGCTGCTTCCTCATCGATCGCCGAGGGAGTCGTTTACGAGAATGAGCTCGCGAAGTCACTCATGGCACTGGCATGGCGTGATCCGACGTTCTCTTTCGAGTGGCCGGGCATGCTCTACGACGGTAGAGAGGCGGACGGCGTGGTGAACGTCGGGCAGCGAAGGGTCGTCATTGAAATCAAGATGGTCCGAGATGCCAATCGACTGCGCCAGGTCAGCCTCGATGTGCTTCGGCGCCTACGCGCAAGGAACCAAACTGACGAACGATACGTGCTGGTCACCCCGATTGAGCCAGCGCTAACCGAGGCGGAAGCGGCTGAATATTCGGCTGTCGCGGTCCGGTGGCAAGGCCCTCAAGACGCGAGTGCTGTGAAGGATGCAATTGAGCGCGCAGCACGGCTGCCGTAAACTGCCCGGGTTTTCGACGTGATCTCATCGTCGAGACGCACGTCCAGCACGAGCCGCCGCGTGTCCGCCGCCGCGCGAGCGCGTCGCCTTACCCCTTCGTCGCTCGGGCTGCTGTATGTGGTCCATCCGTTCCTCAAGTCTTGTCTGCCGGAAGGTAATCGCACTTCGAGCTCATTGCCCTCGTTCGAGAGTCGATCGTCGTAGCCCTCGAACCAAATGGTGGTTGGTGGTGCCGTCCTCGGCGAACCTCTACGCCGAGGCAACGGTGCTCACGGGCCCTGGTCTAGCCGCCCGGGCGTATCGTGGTCGATCAGCACGGCCGTGGGACGACGACGCCCGCGTATGCGTCGATCGGGTATGTGTGGGCGTCCTACATCGCGCCGCCCGGAGCGCGTGCTGGCCATCACGGCCGCCAGACGCACGTCGTTCATCGCGCTGCAGTAGCGCGGCCCCCGGCGAGTACGTCAATCGACGAACACCGACCGCGCCGTCACCGTCACGTCGAGCGGGATGCCCTCGGGCAGCAGCAACGACACGATCGGCGGGCGCCACACGGCCGCGACCGTGACCTCGGCGGTCTGCGCGTCGAGCGACTGCGCGTCGACGAGCTGCACGCCCTCGAGCGGTGTCGGGGATGCGGCGATCCAGTCGGCCGCTGCGGCCTCGACAGCGTCGTCGGCGAGCTGCGGCGACGGCTGCTCGCCGTCGAACGCGATCTGCGACAGCGCGAACGACTCCGCCGCGTGCAGCGCCGCGCCGTCGGCGAGCGTGAACAGGCGACGGCGCTCGACGAGCAGGGCCGTCGCACCCACGACCACGACGATGAGCGCCAGGGCGAGCGCGCCGTAGAAGATCGTGAGCAGCAGCGTCGACCCGTCGTCGTCGTGGGCGAGCGAGCGCATCCGGGTGCGCACCGATCCCCCGCTCACGGCCGCAGCTCCGACACGGGCTGCGCCGCCTGCGCCGTGATCGGCACCGACAGTCCCACGTCGAGGTCGAGCACCGGCGGCACGAGCGGCAGCGGGACCGTCACCTCGACGGCGACCTGCACCGTGCCGCCGCGCGTCGTGCAGTCGGACGGCGTCGGCCCGCAGGCGACGTCGACCGCCGTCGGCTCGAGCCCGAGGTCGGCGAGCGCGACGGCGATCGCCGCATCCGCCGCGGCGAGTCCCTCGCCGTGCGAGTCGGCCGTCGCGACCATGCGCGCCGCCTGGCGCGCGGCCCCCTCGGTCGCGAGCGTCGCGGCCTGCAGCTGCGCCATCGCGAGCACGAGGTAGACGAGCGGGATGGTGAGCAGCATGCCGACCGTGAGGAACTCGATCGACACCGAGCCCTCGTCGGCGGCGAGCTCAGTCCAGCGTCTCGAGCGCGGCACTGCCCTGCACCTCCAACGTCGTCGGGCCGATGAGCCCGAGCACCGGCAGGGGCGCCTGCACCGTGAGCTGCAGCGCCGGATGCCCCGCGACCGTCGTGGTCGCCGCGGTGATCGACTGCGCGTAGTCGCTGCCGATCGCCGTCTCGATGAGCGTCTGCGCCCGGTCGACGCCCGCGGCGGGCGACGACCCGGCGAGCGCGCCGTAGCGCGCACCCTCGGCGGCCGCATCCTGCAGCACGTTGCGCACGTGCAGCCCGAGCGCGAGCTGCATGACCGAGAGCACGACGAGCGTGAGGAGGCCGACGACCATCGTGAACTCGGCCACCGCCGAGCCGCGATCGTGGCGCAGCGACCTCACGTGACGCATCAGAATCCCGTCACGCGCTCCATGGCCTGCTGGAACACCTGCGTGAGCGCGGGCCCCGCGACGCCCCAGATCACGATCACCAGACCCGCGGTCATCAGCGTCACGAGCACCCAGCCGGGGACGTCGCCGCGCTCCTCCTCCACCAGTCGACTCCACATGCGGCGCATCGCCGCCTCCTCTCCTCGAACCTCGACCGCGCGAGCGCACGGCCGTCAGAACCCCACCTGCAGCACGTGGATGCCCGGCCACAGCGCGAACGCGACCGTCGTCGGCAGCAGGCCGAAGACGAGCGGCACGAGCATCGCGATCTCCTTCTTGCCCGCGGCCTCGAGCAGGTCGCGCCGCGCACCATCGCGCGCATCCTGCGCCTGCGCCTGCAGCGTCTGCGCCAGCGGCGTGCCGCGCTCGAGCGCGCCGCGCATCTGGTCGACGCAGCGCGTGACGCCCGGGTGGTCGAGCTCGCCACCGAGGCGCTCGAGCGCATCGGACAGCGAGGTGCCGGATGCAGCGTCGGCGACGACAGTGCCGAGCTCGCGCGCCAGCTCGCCCGTGCCGATGCGCGCGACGCGGCGCAGCGCATCCGCGAGCCCCTCGCCCGCCGCGAGGCTCAGCGCGAGGAACTCGAGCACGGTCGGCAGCTCGCTCGAGATGCGCGCCATGCGCTGCCGCACGGCGCGCTGCAGCAGCCAGTCGGCGAGCAGCGCACCGCTGGCTGCCGTCACCACCAGCAGCGCGATGGGCACGATGGGCGATGCGCCGCGCACGACCGCGAGCGTGCCGACGAGTCCCCCCACGATCGCGCCGACGACGCCCCACACGAGCTGTCGCGCGCGGAAGCGCTCGAGCGTGAGCGGGCTGCGCGCACGGCGCAGGCGCGCGGCGACGGTCGCGGGCGTGCCGAGCATCGCGTGCACGACCGGTGCCAGGCGGTCACTCACCGGTGCCGCGACGACACCGACGACGCGCGTCGGATCGACGACGCGGCGCGCGACGAGGTCGCGAGCGCCGGCCGAGACGTCGAGCACGTACGGGGCGACGCGATGCATGAGCCGCGGGCGGCGCAGGATGGGCACGAGGCTCACGAGCATCCACAGCCCGAGCCCCAGCGTCGCGCCGAGCACGAGCGACAGGCCGACCTCGCCGGTCATGCGAACCACCGCCCGTCCTCGGGCAGCCGACCGAGGCGCACCATCGCTCGGTAGGCGACGATCGTGACCACGAGGCCGCCTGCGACGATCGCGAGGCCGCCTGCGGTGTTGTACGCCGACGCCGCCTCCGGGCGCGACGACAGGAGCAGCAGCACGAGCCACGGCGCGACGACGCCGAGCCGGGCCGCGCTGACGACCCACGACTGCCGCGCCTCGAGCTCGCTGCGCACCGCGAGGTCCGACCGCAGGTACGCGGCGAGGTCGCGCAGCACGTGCGCGACCTCCGAGCCGCCGACGTCGCGCGCCATGCGCAGGGTCTCGAGGATGCGGTCGGCGACGGGATCCGCGAGCCGGTCCTTGAGGCGGTCGAGCGCGTAGGCGAACGAGCCCGTCGCCCGGTGGTCGGCCTCGAACGCGCGGAACGCATCGCGCGTCTGCGCCGGTCCGGAGGTCGCGAGCGCCGCGACGGCGTCGGGCAGCGCGAGCCCGCTGCGCACGCCGGAGACGAGGTGGTCGACGACGTCGGGCCACACGAGCGAGCGGGAGCGGCGCCGCCGACGTGCGCGCCAGGCGACCGCCGCGAACGGCGTCGCGAGCCCGGCGAGGCCCGCGGCGATCGCGATGGGCACGACGGGACTCACCGCGAGCGCGACACCCGCCGCCACCACGGCGGCGAGCACGGCGACGACGATGAGCGCGGCGAGCGGCACCTCGTGCAGCCCCGCCTGCGTGAGCCGGTCGCGGATGCGCGACGCGCGCCGCTCCTCGGTCTCGGCGCGCTCGGTGCGCGGCCAGAGCCACGGCGACGCGCACAGCACGAGCCCGAGTCCGAGCAGCGCGCCGAGCACCCACGTCATGCGTCGTCCCTCGCGAGCAGCGCCGGCATGTCGATGCCCGCCGCCTCGTACTTCGCGAGCCGCGACGGGTGCCCGCCCGTGGGCCGCAGCAGGCTGCCAACCGTGTGGAAGATCTGCGACGCCTCGATCACATGGCCGTGCGTCGTGCCCGTGGGCGCGAGGATCTCGGTAACGCGGCGGTTGCCGCGCGCATCCATCGCGCAGTGCACGACGAGGTCGACGCACGCGGCGACGGTCGGCACGACGAAGCCGGCGTCGATGTTGCGTCCGGCGAGCAACGGCAGCGTCGTGAGCTTCTGCAGCGCATCCCGCGCCGTGTTCGCGTGGATCGTGCCCGCGCCGGCGACGCCCGAGTTCAGGGCGATGAGCAGGTCGAGCGCCTCGGCGCCGCGCACCTCGCCGACCACGAGGCGATCGGGACGCATGCGCAGCGACTCCTTCACGAGCTGCCGCAGCGTGATCTCGCCCGTGCCCTCGAGCGACGGCTGCCTGCACTGCAGGGCGACGACGTCGGCGACCTGCGGGTCGAGCTCGAACGTCTCCTCCACCGTCACGACGCGATCGCGGGGCCGGCCGGCGCCCATGAGCGCGCCGAGCAGCGTGGTCTTGCCCGAGTGCGTCGCACCCGACACGAGGATGTTCGCGCCCGCGAGCACCGACCGCTGCAGGAAGGTCGCCGCCTGATGGCTGAGCGTGCCGAGCTCGACGAGCGTCTCGAGCGAGGCGAGGCGCCGCGAGAACTTGCGGATGTTGATGCTCATCGCCCCGCGTGCCACGTCTCCCGACGCGACGTGGAGTCGGGAGCCGTCGGGCAGCGAGGCGTCGACGAACGGCATCGAGAGATCGACGCGGCGGCCCGTGGTCGAGAGCATCCGCTCGACGAGGTCGCGGGTCTCCTGCGGCGTGAGGCGCACGTCGAGCTCCTCGCTCGCGCCGCCGCGCGCGACGAAGACGCGCGAGCCCTGGTTGACCCACAGCTCCTCGATCGCCGGGTCGTCGAGGTACGGCTGCAGCACCCCGAAGCCCGTGATGGCGGCGAGCACCGACCGCGTCGCGGCCTGCTCGTCGTCGAGCAGCGGATGCGCGCCGCCGAGCGCCCGCTCGGAGTAGTTGCGCACGGCATCCCGCACGTACCGATCGGCGAGGTCGCCGCCCGCTCGCAGGTCGACCCCGTCGCGCCGCACACGGTCGCGCACCATCTCGGTGATCGCGACCACGGCCCGGCTCATGGCACGAGAGCACAGCACAGAGCCGGGTGAGCAGGCTTCATCTGTCCACAGGCGACGTGGCGGCGCTGCTTGAATGCGGGGGTGCAGACCCCTCGCTACGGTGCCCGTCTCGCGCGCTGGGAGGCGGCGCTCGAGTGGCCGATGTTCGCTCTCGCGGTCGTGTTCGTGGTGCTCTACGCGATCTCCGTGATCGGGAATCTGCAGGGACGTGATGCGATGCCGATCGAGATCGCGCTCGTCGCCGTCTGGGCAGCGTTCGCGGTCGACTACGTGGTGTGCCTCGTGCTCGCCGAGCCCCGCAGACGCTGGTTCGTGCGCCATCTGCACGAGCTGGCGATCGTGGTCCTCCCGTTCCTCCGCCCGCTCCGGCTCCTCCGCCTCATCACGGTCGTCACCGTGCTGCAGCGCGCCGCCGGGTGGGCGTTCCGCGGACGCGTGACGCTCTATGTCGTCGCCTCCGCGGGGCTGCTCGTGCTCATCGCAGGCCTCGCGGTGCTGGATGCGGAGCAGAACGCCCAGGGCGCCAACATCACGACCTTCGCCGACGCCATCTGGTGGGCGTTCGTGACCATCACGACCGTCGGCTACGGCGACTTCTACCCCGTGACCGGGGCGGGTCGCCTCATCGCCGTCGGCCTCATGATCGCCGGCATCGCGCTCATCGGATCCGTCACCGCGACCTTCGCATCGTGGTTCGTCGAGCAGATCGGTCGCGCGCAGCGAGCCGAGGGGGATGCCGCCCTCGAACGCAGCGACGCATGACGAAGGGCGGCGACCCGCAGGTCGCCGCCCTCGGTCGAACGTCGTCGCTATGCGTCGACGCCGGGCGCCTCGTCGCCGAGGAACGCGAGCAGCGCCGCGTTGAACTCATCGGCGTGGCTCACGTTGAGACCGTGCGGCGCGTCGTCGATGACGACGAGCTGCGAGTGCGGGATCGCCGCGTGCGTGCGCGCACCCGAGCCCTCGAACGGCACGGTGCCGTCACCGGAGCCGTGGATGACGAGCGTCGGCACCGTCACGAGCGGCAGGTCGGGGCGGAAGTCGGTGGTCGCCCATGCATCCATCGCGCCCACGGCGGCCGTCTGCGACGACTGCTGCGCGAGCTCCCTGGCGTCCTTGATCTCGCCGTCGCCGACCTTCAGGTCGTCGCCGACCGAGAAGAAGCCGTGCACGAAGTCGTCGAAGAACGCGTCGCGATCCTCCACGAGGCCGCCGCGCAGCTGCCCGTACAGCTCGTCGTCGAGCGGACCATCGGGGTTGTCGTCGGTCTTGTGCATGTACGGCGTCACCGCGGCTGCGAAGACCACCGAGCGCACGCGGCTCTCGCCGTGGCGCGACAGGTAGCGGGCGACCTCGCCACCACCCATCGAGAAGCCGACCAACGTGACGTCGACGAGGTCGAGGTCGGTGAGCACCGACTGCAGGTCGTCGGCGAACGTGTCGTAGTCGTAGCCCGTCTCGGGCTTGTCGCTCTCGCCGAAGCCGCGGCGGTCGTAGTCGACGACGCGGTAGCCGGCAGCGGTCAGCGCACGGCGCTGCGCCTTCCAGGACTCGCCCGACAGGGGCCAGCCGTGGATGAGGACGACGGGGCGGCCCTCGCCGCCGGAGTCGGTGATGTGGAGTCGGACATCGGTCATGGTGATGCTCCTTCCGGATGGATGGGTCTGGGGTGGTTCGTGCCGGGCGCGCACGGGGTTTGGCGGGCCCCGAGGCCTTGACCGTGCACCGTCGCGCGAGTACGGGCTAGCGGTACTCGGGGTTCTGGAAGCCCCAGCGGGAGCCCTGCTCCCACTCCTCGGGCAGGTTGCCCTCGGCGGGGATGCCGCCCGCGTCGCGCAGGATCGCGGCGAGGTGCATGAGGTTCCACGCCATGAAGGTGATGTTCTTCTGCGTGAAGTCGTTGTCGAAGCCCGCGCGCGTGCCGTCGTCGAGCTCGTCGCCGTACGACGGCCCGGGACCGGCCTCGCCGATCCACCCGGCCTCGGCGTTCGGCGGGATCGCGACGCCCAGGTGCTGCAGCGCGTGCAGGATGACGCCGGTGCAGTGCTTCAGGCCGTCCTCGTTGCCACCGATGAGCGCGCCGCCGACCTTGCCGTAGAACACGGCCTGGCCCTTGTCGTTCAGCTCGCCGGAGTGCGCGTAGAGCCGCTCGATCGCGAGGCGCGTCTGGCTGGAGTTGTCGCCGAGCCAGATCGGGCCGGCGAGCACGAGGATGTCGGCTGCTTGCACACGCTGCCAGATCTGCGGCCAGTCGTCGCGCTCGGCGCCGTGCTCGGTCATGTCGGGCTGCACGCCCGGCGCGACGTGGTGGTCGACGAGCCGCACGACGTCGACCTCGACGCCCTGCTCGCGCAGCACGTGCGCGCTCGCCTCGATGAGCGTGTCGGTGTGGCTCTCCGCAGGCGATGGGGTGAGCGTGCCGTTGATGTAGAGGGCCTTCAGTCCGTCGAAGCGTGATGCCATGGCTCCACGCTCGCTCATTCGACCGCCACCCCGCGCGGCCTTGACGGATCGCGCGAGATGGTTCGGCGTCTCAGTCGCGGTACGAGTTGATGAGCGATCCCTGCCACGTGTCGGGTACGAGCTGCAGCCCCTTCGCGATCGCCGCGAACGCGAGGTTCGAGTGCACGACGGGCTGGTTGCGGCGCAGGCCGCGCACGCCCTTGCGCGCGATGTCCTCGGCGCTCGCCCACATCCAGTCGGGGCCGTCCTCGTCGATGCCCATGCGCTCGTGGAACTCGGTGTGCACGAAGCCCGGGCACAGCGCGGTGGCGCGGATGCCGTCGCCGGCGTAGCGCGAGCGGATCGAGCGCGACAGGTTCACGGCGTGCGCCTTCGACGCCGAGTACGAGCCGTACGGGATGAACGCCGCGAACGACGCGACCGTGAGGATCCAGCCCCGCCCGCGCGCCCGCATGCCGGGCAGCGCCGCGTGCGCGAGCCGAAGGGGCACGAACGACAGCAGCTCGTGCAGCCGGCGCTCGTCCTCGATCGACGACTCGTGGAAGGGCGCCGCGAGCCCGAAGCCCGCGTTCGACACGAGGATGTCGATCGGCCGATCCGGCAGCGCCACGCGCTCGGCGACGGCCTCGAGCCCCTCGTGCGTCAGCAGGTCGGCTGCGAGCACCTCGGTGCCGGTGTCGAGCGATGCCGCGACCTCGCGCAGCCGCCCCTCGTCGCGGGCGACGAGCACGACGTCGACGCCCACGCGGGCGAGCTCTCGAGCGATCGCGAGCCCGATGCCGGACGACGCTCCCGTGACCAAGGCGGTGTGACGCATCCGTCCATCGAACCAGGCCCATCCCGAGCGCGCGCCGCCATAGGGAAGGCAGAGGGATCGCCGATACGATGAGCCATCACCGCGGGAGTGGTGAAACTGGCAGACACGCAGGATTTAGGTTCCTGTGCCCTGACGGGCGTGGGGGTTCGAGTCCCCTCTCCCGCACGGTCTGCCGCACCACCACCGCCGTCCGCCACGCGACGACGGACAGCCGCCAGCATCCAACGTCGAAGGAGTCGGGGTGCACCACCTGCCAGCCAACGCGCTGTTCGACGTCGAGGGCCTCATCACGGGCGCCGGCGGTTGGGCGCTCGTGCTCGTGTGCGCGATCGTGTTCGTCGAGACCGGTCTGCTCGTCGGCTTCCTGCTGCCCGGCGACACCCTGCTCATCATCACGGGCGTGCTGTCGTACTCGGGCGTCATCCACCAGCCCGTCTGGCTGTGCATGCTCGCGATCTGGCTGTGCGCCGTCGCCGGTGACCAGCTCGGCTACTACATCGGCTACAAGGCGGGGCCACCGATCTTCCAACGGAAGTCCTCGGGCCTCTTCTCGCACAAGACCATCGCCCGCACGAACGGCTTCTTCACGAAGTACGGGCCGTGGGCCGTCATCGTGGCCCGCTTCATCGGCATCGTGCGCACGTTCATGCCCGTCGCGGCAGGCGTGGGGCGGATGCCGTACCGGCGGTTCCTGCGCTACGACATCGTCGGCGGCCTGCTGTGGGGCGCGGGGCTCACGTTCCTCGGCTGGGCGGTCGCGCACATCCCGGGCGTCGCCGACATCGTGACGCAGTACATCGACCTCGTGCTCATCGGCGTCGTGGCGATCGCGCTGTGCTTCATCGTGGTCCACGCCATCCAGTCGCGCCGCGAGGTGCAGGAGGAGCGCCGCTCGGGCACCGACTCGGGCCACGTCGCGACGCTCGACCTCAGCGACGACGTGCGCGTCGACCCGGTGCTGCGCGAGCGCGACGAGCCCGGCGACCAGCGCGCCTGACGCGCCTCCCCGCACCTTCACAGGACCCTCCGACCGGGGCGCTCCAGATGGTCATGCCCACGTAACACGAGCGACACAGCCACGGGTCACAGTGACTCCATGGTGCGCATCGCCGACGTCGACCCCTTCCTCGGGACAGCGCCGACGGACCTGCCGGCGCCGTCGGGCCTCGCCGCCACGTGGTGGTGGCCGAAGCCGCAGATCGGCAACACGCATCCCGGCGCCACGGCACCGCTCGGCATGGTGTCGGCGTGCGCCTACTCGGGCGCGTACCCGACGGGCTACGGCCGCTTCGACCTGTCGACCGAGGGCATCCCGCCCGCCATCCGCCCCGACCACGTCGCGAGCGGATTCACGCACTTCCAGCAGTCGGGCACGGGTGCGATCCGCAAGTACTACAACTACTTCCGCGTCACGCCGCTGACCGAGCCGCTCGACGGCCTCGGCCGCCAGTTCGAGCTGCTCGACGAGCAGGCCTCCCCCGGCCGCTACTCGGCACGCCTCGACAACGGCGTGCTCGCCGAGCTCACCGCGGGACCGAAGTCGGTCGTGCACCGGTACACGTTCCCCAGGCACAAGGATGCGCGCGTCGTCATCGACTGCTCGATCGGCGGCCTGCAGATCCCGTTCGGCGAGACCGTGCCACTGCGCGCGCACCTGCAGCTCGTCGCCCCGGGCGTCGCGCAGGGCGAGATCGTGGTCGAGGGCGCGCCGCTCGTGGTGCACGTCGAGGTGCGCAGCCCCCGCTGGCGGCAGCTGCTCTGGTACGACCGCCGCCTCATGCCCGGCGGCTCGCGGCTCGACTTCGACTCCATCCGCCCCACGACGCTGCGGCCGTTCGGCATGATGTGGGCCGGTCCGACCGAGCAGGGCGACCAGATCGAGGTCGCGATCGGCTTCTCGCTGCGCGGCCCCGAGCAGGCGCGCGCCAACCTCTACGCCGACTGCGGCACGACGCTCGAGGGTCGCTTCGACGAGCGACTGGCCGCCACGGAGACGCTCTGGTCGGATGCGCTGGGCCGCATCGAGATCGACGCGGGCACGCAGCGGCGCGAGCAGATCTTCGGCACCGCGCTCTACCACTCGCTCGTGAAGCCCGCGTTCGCAGAGGACGAGAACCCCTTCTCGCCGCGCGACGGCGACTTCGTGTTCGACCTGTGCACGATGTGGGACATCTACCGCACGCAGCTGCCGCTGCTCACGGCCCTCGCACCCGACCGGGCGATCGCGCTCGCCAACTCCCTCATCGTCACGGCCGAGGAGGAGGGCAACTTCCCCATCGGCTACCGCATGGCACGCGGCGCCGACCGCTTCGCGAGGCAGGGCTCGGCGCTCGCGCACACGTTCATCGCCGACCTCGCCCAGCTGGGCCTCGAGGGCGTCGACTGGGAGCTGGCGATCGTGCACATGCTCGCCGATCTGCGTCGCGGCTACGGCGAGGATCTGCTGCGCGGCGGCGTCGCGCATCCCATCACGCACCACCTCGACCTCGCGTTCGGCTACCACTGCACGGCCCGCGTCGCGCGGTTGCGCGGCGACCGTCGGCTCGCGAGGGAGCTCGACGACGTCGCCGCGCGCTGGGTCGACGCGTACGACCCGCAGACCGGTCTCGCCGTCGACTCGACGTACTACGAGGGCGGCAAGTGGAACTACTCGTTCCGCCTCATGCACGACATGGCCGCGCGCATCGCGATCGCGGGCGGCGACGATCCGTTCGTCGGCCTGCTCGACCGGTTCTTCGGATTCGGAGGCGATGCCGTGCGACAGCCGGGCGTCGCGCCCGGCGCCGAGGAGCTGCTCGCCGGGTATGCCCTCGGCCGCTTCGAGGGCCTCAACAACGAGCCCGACATGGATGCGCCGTGGGCGTACCACTACGCCGGCCGCCCCGACCGCACGGCCGAGGTCGTGCACGCGGCGCTCGAGCACCAGTTCGGCACCGGGCCGGGCGGTCTGCCGGGCAACGACGACTCGGGCGGCATCTCGAGCTGGTACGTGTGGGCGACGCTCGGGCTGCTGCCCGTCGCCGGCCAGAACGTGACGCTGCTGTCGACGCCGTCGGTGCGCGAGGCGACGATGCAGATGCCGGGCGGCGCGTTGCACCTCGAGACCACCGGCTTCGTCGAGCCCACCCGCGACTCCCCCGCGCAGCACGTGCAGGCCGTGCACCTCGACGGGGTCGAGCTGCGCGGCTCCTCGATCTCCACGCGCGCCCTCCACCGCGGTGGTCGGCTGCGCATCGACCTCGGACCCGAGCCGAATGGCTGGGGCACCGTGCACCGACCGCCGTCGAGACCCGACACGGCCTGACCCATCCACCCGTCACCCGCTCCTTCCGACCCACAGGAGGAACCCATGTCGCACCAGACCCACCGCCGCCTCGTCATCGTCGTGCGCGCCGATCCCGTGATCTGCGGCCACTCCGTCGAGGCCCGCAACCTCGCCGAGGCCGCATTGCAGCGCGGATTCGACGACGTGCGCATCGTCACGTGGCCCATCGACCTGCTCGAGTCGGCGGGGCTGCCGCTCAAGCCGCTCGACACGATCTCGCCCTACTCGCCCGGCATCACGGTCGAGCGCCCGGCGCCGATCGGCGACTACAAGATCGTCGACGGCCGCTACACGTCGGGCGTCGTGGGGCGTCTCGTGGAGCTGTTCACGGACGGCGTGCCCACCGTCTGCATGTCGCTGTACCTGTCGCCGCACACGCTGTGCGTCGCCGAGGCCGTGCGCATCGCGCAGTCGACGGGCCTGCCCGTGCGGCTCGCGACGATCGCCGAGGCCGTGGGCAGCGACGTGACGAACGTCGTGCGCGCCGCCGTCGCCGACGACCGCTTCGGCGCCGCCGCGCAGGTGCTGGCGTCGTACCTCTCGCAGGACGTGCCCGTGGCCGTGTCGGAGTACACGCGCGACGTCATCATCGAGGAGGCCGCGGCCGTGGATGCGCGCCACGGCACCGACTTCGCCGAGCAGTGCCGCCGCCGCATCTCGATCTCGTACCCGGCGATCGACACGACGTCGTGGCTCGCGCTCGACCCGGCGGAGACGTCCCGTGTCCTGGCCCGGCACGGCCTCACCGCCGGGCGCTACGTGCTGTCCCTGTCGCGCCTCATGCCCGCGAAGGGCATCGACGACCTCATCGCCGGGTTCTCGTCGTCGGAGTCGGCCGCAGGGCTCGACCTCGCCATCGTGGGGCGCGGGCCGTCGGAGGCCGACCTGCGTGCCGTCGCGGCCGCGTCGCCGGCTGCCTCGCGCATCCACTTCCTCACCGACGTGTCGGATGCCGAGAAGCCGCACATCATGTCGGCGTCGGCCGCGTACGTGCTCGCGACGAAGCCCACGGAGCAGTTCGTCGAGACGTTCGGCATCACCCTCGTGGAGTCGATGCTCGCCGGCGGTGGGCCCGTGATCACGACCGACTGCGGCGGCACGCTCGAGGCTGTCGGCGACACGGCGATCATCGTGGAGGCGGGATCGTCGGCGGCGATCGCGACCGCGTTGGACGAGGCGCTGTCGATGTCGGAGAGCGAGCTCGCCGCGCACGTCGTGCGGGCGCGCGCGTACGCGATGCGCTTCGACCGGCTCGCGGTGTTCGACCACCTCTTCGAGCGGGTGCTGCAGCCGGCGTAGGGGCGTCCAGCGCGAAGGGCTACCGTGGGCGCATGCGCATCGTCTGCTTGGTCCTCGGGGTGCTCGCCATGGCGATCTCCGGCGTGTTCGTGCTCATGGCAGGCTTCGGCGTCCGCGGCGTCCTGGACGTGAGCGTCGAGGCCGACGGCGCGCGCCACATCGAGATGGCCGGCATCTTCGCGCTGTTCGGGATCGCGTGGATGGTGGCAAGCGTGGCGTTCCGTCCCGCGCCCGCGGTGACGGTGGCGCCGGATGCCTCGGCCCCACCGGCGGCTGCGCCGCCGCGCTGAGGACTGCGAGCTGCCGGCCTCGCTCCGTCGTTTCTCCGAGCCGCTCCTTGCGGTGCGAGCGAAGCGAGCCTCGAAAGGGGCACCCGACCCTCGTTACCCAGCCCGCGACCGCCGCCTTTCGTGTCAGTGGTTGGTGGCAGAGTCAGGACATGGCGCAGGAGATCGCAGGCACGGGACAGGGTCCCGACGCTGCCGCGCTCGACGCCACCCAAGCCAACGCCCTGTCGCAGCTCACCGCGGTCGACGCCGGCATGCAGGCGCTCGAGGCGCACCGCCTCCGCCTCCTCGCATCCCTCGGCCATCTCGCTGTCGAGCGTTCGGGTGGCCGGTCGAGCGAGCGAATCGCGATGGAGATGCGCGTGGTCGCCGCCGAGATCGGCCTGCAGGCTCGCGTGTCCGATCGCACCGTCGAGCGGCAGATCGGCGACGCCATGACCCTCGTCGACTCCTGGCCCGTGCTGCTCGAGGCGTTCGCCGAGGGCCGGATCGGGCGCGGGCACGTGCGGGCGATCACCGAGGCCGGTGGCGTGCTTGCCAGCAGCGACGTGACTCCGGAGCAGCGTGCCGAGTTCGAGACGGCGATGGTGACGCTCGCCGAGACCACCACGCCTGCCCGTGTGAAGAAGGTCGCCCGCCGAGAGGCCGACAAGCACCTGACCGAGCCGCTCGTCGAACGCCATCGCGCAGCCCGTGACGACCGTCGCGTGACGTGCGAGGACCTCGACGACGGGATGTCGTGGATCGGCGCCCTCGTGCCATCGGTGCTGGCGCACGGCATCCAGGCGCGGTTCCGGGCGGGTGCGAAGGCGAAGTCGAAGGACGACCCGCGCAGCATGCAGCAGTGGCAGGCCGACGCGTTCTGCGAGCTGCTGCTCGCCGGCTCCGGTCAGCCGACCATCGAGCGCACGCCCGGCGGCGCCGAGGTCGAGCACGCGGGGTTGCTGTCGACGATCAAGCCCATCGTGCAGGTGTCGATGCCGGTGACGACGCTCACGGGTGCGAGCGCGGCGCCCGGATCGCTCGACGGTGCGCAGCCGGTCGATGCCGATACGGCGCGCATCCTCGCCGGCGTCGCCGCCACCTGGCAGCGCCTCCTCACCGACCCGATCCGAGGCACCGTCGTCGAGGTCGACACCCACGCACCCACCGAGGCGCAGCGCCGACTCCTACGAGCCCGCGACCAGCACTGCCGGTTCCCCGGCTGCGGCGCCAAGGCTCGCGACGACGACGCCGACCACACCATCGCGTGGGAGGACGGCGGCAGCACCTCGCTGGGCAACCTCGCCCACCTCTGCCGCCGACACCACACCCTCAAGCACGCCACCGCCTGGACGGTCAGCCAACCGACGCCCGGCGTGCTCCACTGGCGCTCGCCGCTCGGCCACGACTACGTCGACCGACCACCGCCCATCGGACCGCGATTCGTCGAGGCAGCTCCACGCGAAGGAGTCATCCCGCCACCTGACGACGGTACCCGGGGCCATGGCGCTGCCCCGCCCTCCGACGCACCGTTCTGACGCTTCCCCGGGCGCGCCGTCCCGCCGCGCTCAGTCGTCGACGTGCTCCCGCGCGCACGGCTCGGGCGCGGGCTTCGCACGGTTCGCCGAGATCGCGATCCAGAAGATCGACGCGATCGCGCCGCCCATGATCATCGAGACGGGGTCCATACGGTCGACGCTACGGGCGCCGGACGCGCCCCGCCTCCGTCGAGCGACGGATCGCTCAGCCTGCGATGCGCTCGACCACGTCGGTGAACGCGGGCAGGTCGTGCGGCCGGTGACCAGCACCGGGCAGCACCACGCGCGCAGCACCGGCATCCCCAGCGCATCGCTGTCGCCACGCTGCGGTGCCTGCCCGCCCCGCACCGTGCACGAGCACGAGATCGCGGGCAACGTCGGTCAGCCCTCGTGGTGGTGCGACGTCTCCTGGCACGGCGCCGAGAGCCAGATCGACGCCGCCACGTCGTCGCCGACCGTGTGCTCGGCACCGTCGACCTCGATCGTCAGACCGCCGGTGAATCGGCCGCGGCCGACGTAGCGCATGCGCTCGTCGAGCTCGACGCCCTGGTCGGCGAGGAAGCGCAGCAGCTCGGGGTCGGCATCCGAGATGCGCACGACCGTGCCCAGGTAGCCGTCATGGGCATCGGCGAGCAGCGTCGCCGACGGCTGCCGCGTCGTGCCGTCGGCCGCGGGGATGGGGTCGCCGTGCGGGTCACGCTCGGGATCGCCGAGCGCGTGCGCGATCGACTCGACGAGTCGGTCGCTCATGCCGTGCTCGAGCACCTCGGCCTCGTCGTGCACCTCGTCCCACGAGTAGCCGTGCTGCTCGACGAGCCACGTCTCGATGAGGCGGTGCCTGCGCACCTGACGCAGCGCGAGCGCACGCCCCTCGTCGGTGAGCGCGATCGTGCCGTACGGCCGATGGTCGACGAGCCCCTGCGCCGCGAGCTTCTTCACCATCTCGGTGACGGTCGACGCCGCGAGCCCCAGGTTCGTCGCGAGGCGAGACGGCGTGACGGGCTCGGGCTGCCACTCCGTGTAGGCGTAGATCGCCTTCACGTAGTCCTCGACGGCCGTGGTCTGCATGCGAGGAGGCTAGCCCTGCGAGACGGCTGGAGCCGCGAGCGTCGCCGCGAGCGCACGGAACGCACGGCGTCGGTGGCTCAGCGCATCCTTCTGCTCCGCCGTCAGCTCCGCCGCCGACACGGGGGCGTCGTCGGGCTGGAAGATCGGGTCGTAGCCGAACCCGCCCTCGCCGGCCGCAGCCTCGAGCACCGAGCCGCGCCACACGCCCAGCTCGACGAGCTCGCGCTCGCCGTCGACGTACGCGGCGGCGCACACGAAGGCGGCACCGCGGTCGGCGACGCCCTGCATGTTCGTGAGCAGCAGCTCGAGGTTGTCGCGGTCGTCGCGCGTGCCCGCGTAGCGCGCCGAGAAGATGCCCGGCGCACCGTCGAGCGCGTCGACGGCGATGCCCGAGTCGTCGGCGATGGCGGGCACGCCCGTCTCCTCGAACGCCTCGCGCGCCTTGATGAGCGCGTTCTCGGCGAACGTCACGCCATCCTCGACGGCCTCCGGGCCCTCGTACGCCTCGAGCACGACGCCAGGCAGGTCCTCGGCGAGGATGCGCTGCAGCTCGGCGACCTTGTGGGCGTTGTGCGTCGCGACGACGACGCGACCGAGCGCGCCGCTCATGCGAGCACCGAGCGCTGGATGGCGGCGAGCTCGTCGCAGCCGCCCGTGGCGAGGTCGAGGAGCGCACCGAGCTCGGTGCGGTCGAACGGCGCACCCTCGGCGGTGCCCTGCACCTCGACGAACAGGCCGCGGCCCGTGACGACGACGTTCATGTCGGTCTCGGCCTTGGAGTCCTCGACGTAGGCGAGGTCGAGCATCGGCGCACCGTCGACGATGCCGACCGAGATGGCCGACACCGAGTCGATGAGCGGGTTCGCGGATGCGGGGATGCGCTTCTGCGCCTTCGCCCACTCGATGGCCTCGGCGAGCGCGACGTAGGCACCCGTGATGGATGCGCAGCGCGTGCCGCCGTCGGCCTGCAGCACGTCGCAGTCGACGACGATCGACAGCTCGCCGAGCGCCTTCATGTCGACGACGGCGCGCAGCGAGCGGCCGACGAGGCGCGAGATCTCGTGCGTGCGGCCGCCGATGCGGCCCTTCACCGACTCGCGGTCCATGCGCTCGTTGGTCGAGCGGGGCAGCATCGAGTACTCGGCGGTGACCCAGCCCTTGCCCTTGCCCGCCATCCAGCGCGGCACGGTCGGCTGCACCGACGCGGTGCACAGCACCTTCGTGCTCCCCACCGAGATGAGCGCGGAGCCCTCGGCCTGCGCGGACCAACCGCGCTCGATCGTCACGGGGCGCAGCGCATCCGCCGTCCTGCCGTCCTTGCGTGCCATGCGTCAGATCCTCTCCGGGAGCTCGATGACCCCCGTCTGCGTGAACTCGACGTGCGTCACCTCGGGGCCGAGGAAGCGACGAGCGAGACGCAGGAAGGGTTCCTGCGCCTCGGTCGTCGCCTCGAAGGCGTAGGTGGCCTGCGTCGTTGGCGGAGCGAGCAGCCCCGTGTCGGACAGCCGGCGATACACGTCGGATGCGGTCTCCTCGGCGCTCGAGATGAGGCGTACGTCGGGTCCCATGACGTAGCCGATCGCGCCTGCGAGCAGCGGGTAGTGGGTGCAGCCGAGCACGAGCGTGTCGATGCCGGCGCTGCGCAGCGGCTCGAGGTGCTCGCGGGCCGCGGCGAGCACGTCGTCGCCGGTCGTGACGCCCGACTCGACGAAGTCGACGAACGGCGGGCACGCCTCGGCGTCGACGTGGTGGATGCCCGCGGTCGCGAACGCGCGCTGGTACGCGTGGCTGCCGATGGTGCCGACGGTGCCGATGACGCCGATCGCGCCGGTGCGCGTCGCACGGATCGCCGCGCGCACGGCGGGCTGGATCACCTCGACGACGGGGATGCCCATCCCCTGCTCGTACCGCTCGTGCGCGACGTCGAACATCGCGGCGGATGCGGTGTTGCAGGCGATGACGAGCATCTTGACGTCCTGCTCGACGAGCGTGTCGAGCGCGGCGAGCGCGAGGCGTCGCACGTCGTCCTGCGAGCGCGGGCCGTAGGGTCCGTTCGCGGTGTCGCCGATGTAGGTGATGGACTCGTTCGGCAGCTGGTCGATGAGCGCGCGGGCGACGGTGAGGCCGCCGAGCCCGCTGTCGAAGACTCCGATCGGGCGCTGCTGCACGCCGACCAGCCTAGCCGCGGGCCGCGGGCGCCTCGGCCCGCAGCATCCGTCGCATCGGCACGTGGTTCCACGTCGGTCCGGTGGAGTGCTCGTCGCCCCACATCGCGAAGCCGCGGCGCTCGTAGAAGCGGCGGGCGCGCTCGTTGCCCGAGATGAGCCACAGCATCGTCGGGGCGTCGTCGAGCACGAGCGTCAGCAGGCGGTCGGCGAGGCCCGAGCCGTGCGCCGACGGTGCGACGTAGAGGGCGTCGAGCGCGCGCTCGGCGGGCACGGGGCCGAACCCGAGCCCCTCCTCCCACGCCATGGGCACGGCCGTCGACGACGCCGCGCCGACGATCGCGCCGTCGAGCCAGGCGACGGCGTAGCGGCCGACGCCGGATGCGAGCTCCTCGCGGATCTCCGCAGCCTCGCCGTCGAGGTGCGCGAGCAGCCCCTCGAGGAACCCGTCGTGCACGATGCCCTCGTACGTCCGCGCGCGCTGGATCGCGACGAACCGCGCCCACGCGGCGGCGTCGGCGGGGTCGAGGGTCTCGACGGAGGGAACGAGGGGCTCGACGGAGGGCGACGCATGCATGACCGATCCAGCCTAGGCATGCATAGGCTTGCCCCGTGACCACGGCACTGCAGACCGACCGGTACGAGCTGACGATGATCGACGCGACCCTCGCCAACGGGCGGGGGCTGCGGCCCAGCGTCTTCGAGGTGTTCGCACGTCGCCTGCCGGGCGCGCGCCGCTACGGCGTCGTCGCAGGCACGGGGCGGCTGCTGGATGCGATCGAGCAGTTCCGCTTCGACCACGCCGACCTCGCGTTCCTGCGGTCGGAGCGGGTCGTGAGCGACGCGACGCTCGACTGGCTCGCCGACTACCGCTTCACGGGCGACGTGCGCGGCTATGGCGAGGGCGAGGCGTACTTCCCCGGCAGCCCGCTGCTCGTCGTCGAGGGCTCGTTCGCCGAGTGCGTCGTGCTCGAGACGGTCGCGCTGTCGGTGCTCAACTACGACTCCGCCGTCGCCAACGCCGCGACGCGCATGGTGCAGGCCGCGAAGGGCCGCCCGCTCGCCGAGATGGGCTCGCGCCGCGCCAACGAGGATGCGGCGATCGCCGCCGCCCGCGCCGCGTACATCGCAGGCTTCCGCGCCACGTCGAACCTCGCAGCGGGTGCCGCGTGGGGCATCCCCACGATGGGCACCGCCGCGCACTCGTTCACGCTGCTGCACGACAGCGAGGAGGAGGCGTTCCAGGCGCAGATCGACGCGCTCGGCGTCGGCACGACGCTGCTCGTCGACACGTACGACATCGAGCAGGGCGTCGACACGGCCATCCGCGTCGCGGGCACGGGCCTCGGCGGCGTGCGCATCGACTCGGGCGACCTCGTCGAGACGGCGCAGCGCGTGCGCGCGCAGCTCGACGCGCTCGGCGCGACCGACACGCGCATCACGGTCACCAGCGACCTCGACGAGTACGCGATCGCGGGTCTCGGCGCGAGCCCCGTCGACGCGTACGGCGTCGGCACGAGCGTCGTGACGGGCTCCGGCTCCCCCGCCGCGGGCATGGTCTACAAGCTCGTGGCGCACCAGGCCGACGACGGCTCGTGGGTCGACGTCGCGAAGCGCTCCGACGGCAAGGCGTCGCACGGCGGCGAGAAGACGGCAGTGCGCACCCTCGTGGGCGGCGTCGCCACCGAGGAGACGGTGTTCGTGGGCGGCAACGCGGATGCGTCGATCGGCCGCGCGCTGCAGGTGCCGCTCGTGCAGCAGGGCGCGATCGTCGACGAGCACCGCGGTGCGGCCGGCGTCGCAGCCGCCCGCGAGCGCTGCGCTGCGGCGATCGCCGAGCTGCCGAGCGACGCGACGCGCCTCGCTCGTGGCGAGCCCGTCATCCCGACGGTCTTCCGCTGACGCGGGCGCCCCGAGGGCGTCAGTCGTCGCCCTTGAGCCCCTCGTAGATCTCCTTGCACGTGGGGCAGATCGGGAACTTCTCGGGGTCGCGCCCCGGCGTCCACTTCTTGCCGCACAGCGCCCGCACGGCCTTGCCCGTGAGCGCCGACTGCAGGATCTTCTCCTTCTTCACGTAGTGCGAGAAGCGGTCGTGATCGCCGTCGTCGACCTGCTCCTGGCGCAGCAGCTCCTCGAGCTCGCGGTCGAGCACGTCGGTGCCACCAGGCGTGCCGGGGGTCGAGGGATCGCTCATGTGCTCAGTCTCGCATGGCCGCGGCGAGCACCTCGGGCCCGCGACGGTCGAGGATCCAGCCACCGAGCGCGATGCCGGCGGCGACGACGAGCACGGCGTAGCCCGCACCCATCCATCCCCACTGCGAGTCGGGCACCTGCACGTCGATGGCCTCGAGCACGACGGGCACGAGGATCGGCGCCGACAGCGCCGCCGACGCGAGCAGCGCGCCCGCCTGCGTGAGCGGCGCGGTCCACGTCTGCGCCGCGGGCGCCTGGAAGACGCTCGCCTCGGGACCCGAGACGGCGTACGGCCAACGCGCGCTCACGACCGACGACACCGCGAGGGCCGACCCGAGCAGCGCGAGGGATGCGCCGAGCACGGGCGCGAGCAGGTCGCGATCGCCGTGCAGCCGCACGCCGAGCACGGCGGCGCCGGTCACCAGCACGGCGGCGACGACCGCGAGCGGCAGCACGCGGCCGAGGCGGTCCTGCCAGCCGGGCACGCGCGCGGCGAGGTGCATCCACCACGCCGAGCCGTCGTAGGCGGTGTCGTCGTGGATCGACCAGCCGGCGAAGAGCGCGAGCACGCCGACGGGCAGCAGCGTCCACGTCTCGCGCGGCAGGCCGGCGAGCCAGAGCGGGATCGCGAGCAGCACCGGCAGCAGGACGATGACGACGGCATTGGCCTGGTAGCGGCGGTCGCGCGCCCAGCCGGTGACGGTGCGGGCGACGACGACGGCCCACGGCTGCGCGGGCGCGGCCCGCAGGAGCCCGAGGTGGTCGCGCAGGCGCGGGCGGCCGACGCGGCTCATGCGCGACGCGACGATCGCGAGCCACGCGGCGGCGAGCACGACGACGGTGCCGAGGGCGACGAGGATGCGCTCGGGCACGAGCATCCACGCCGTCGCGGCGGCGAAGGGTGACGCGGCGAGCGAGGCGATGCCGGCGTCGATGCCGCCGAGCAGCGGCGCGAGCGCGAGGATCGCGACGACGACGAGCACGGCGCCCGCCGTCCAGGGCCAGGTGTCACGAGCGGCGCCGACGTCGGCGACGAGCCGCACGAGCGCGATGGTGGTGGCGAGCAGCGGCGCGGCGATCGCCGCGAGCCCGGTGCCCTGGTCGATGCCGCAGGCGATGCCGACGCCGAGCGCCACGACCGTGAGGGGCGAGACGAGCGCGCCGAGCGCGGTGCCGAGCGCGACGGCGCCGGGCGTCGCCATGCCGCGGAATGCGCGCGGATCGAGCGCGGCGTCCTTCGCCCCGACGAGGCCGACGCCCGCTGCCGTGACGACGATGAGCGTCGTCGCGAGCACCGACGGGAACGTCGAGCGCACGGCGAGCGCGATGGCCGCGGCGGCGAGCACGAGCGCGACGAGCCACGGCAGCACGGCGCGCACGACCCCGCGAGGGTCGTGCCGCAGCGCCGCGACGGCGGCGAGCCTCAGTCGAGCGACGGCGAGAGCCACGGCAGCTCCTGGTGCGGCGACGAGCCGACGAGTCGGGTGAAGCGGTCCTCGAGGCTCAGGCCGTCGCGCACGTCGTCGATGGCGCCGGACGCGCGCACGACGCCGTCCTGCAGCACGACGACGTGGTCACACGCGCGCTCGACGAGCGCCATGTCGTGGCTCGTGAGCACGACGGCGCCGCCGCGGCGGCGCAGGTCGCCGAGGATCGACAGGATCATGTCGGTCGCGACGGGGTCGATCGACTCGAACGGCTCGTCGAGCACGACGACGCGAGGCGCATGGATGAGGGCGGCGGCGATGCCCACGAGCTGCTGCATGCCGATGGAGTAGTCGGAGACGAGGCGGTCGGCGTCGGGCGCGAGGTCGAAGCGCTCGAGCAGCGTCGCGGCGCGCACGATGGCCTCCTTGCGCGGCACGCGGCGCAGCAGCGCGGCGTGCACGAGCAGCTGGCGGCCCGTGAGGCGGTCGAAGAGGCGCATGCGGTCGGGCACGACGCCGAGCTGCGTCTGCACGCCGCGCGAGCGCACGTCGGCGCCGCCCACCTCGACGGTGCCCGACGAGGGGCGCATGAGGCCGCCCGCGAGAGACACGGTCGTCGACTTGCCAGCGCCGTTGGGGCCCACGATGCCGTGGCACTCCCCCGCGCGCACCTCGAGGTGCACGTCGTCGACCGCGAGCGTCGAGCCGAACCGACGCGTGACGCCCGAGAGGCGCAGCACGACCGACGGGTCGGCGGATGCGGTGCTCGCGGATGCGGGCACGGCGGTCGTCGCCGGGGTGGCGACGGGCTGCTCGTCGTCGGCCGACTGGACGCCGACGACCTCGACGGGCTCGTCGGCGGCGTCGTCGAGGTGGTCGACGGCGGGTGCTGGCTCGGGCTCGGGCTCGGGCTCAGGCTCAGGCTCAGGGATCGGCTCGGCCTCCGGGCCCGGCTCCGGCTCGACGATGGGCTCCGGCTCCGGCTCCGGCTCGACGATGGGCTCCGGCTCGACGATGGGCTCGGGTTCCGGCTCAGGGACGGCCTCGGGCTCCGCCGTCTGCACGTGCTCGACGACGACCTCGGGCTCGCCGGCGACCGACGACTCGACCTCGTCGGATGCATCGACCTCGACGGGCGCCTCGGGCTCGACCTCGACGGGCGCCTCGGGCTCGACCTCGAGGGGTGCCTCGGGTGCCTCCACGACAGGCTGCGGCGCCGCCTGCGCGGCCGCCTGCGCGTGCGCCTGGGCCTTCGCCTGCGTCGCCTGGCGCGCACGATTGCGAGCCCGCGTCGCGGCAGCCTTGCGCGCCGCCTCGCGGCGACGTTCGGCCTGCTCCTCCGGACTCAGCTCCGCGAACGGTCGTCTCTGATCTCCGGCACCCACGCCATCCACCGTATGGGGTTCCGCCTGGACGCCCGGCGACGCACCGCCGCCGCGGCCCGACACGAGCGACCGCCATGCGCCACGCAGCCCGCGCGGCTGCGACACGCCGTGCTGCTGCCCGTCGACCGGCTCCATGGATCGAGCGTACGCAAGGGCTCGCGCGAGCGCACGGAACGATCCCCATCCACACGTCCTGGACCTGCTGAACGAGCGTTTGGTACTCTGGAGGACGGCACAGTGAGGTGTCTCCCAGGTGTGACCTGGGTGAACGTCAGGGGAACAGGCCATCCTGGGGCCGTCCCGCACCACCGCATTGGAGAAGGCAATGACCACGCAGATCGTGATCCTCGCAGCAGGCATGGGCTCGCGCCTGGGCCGTTCGCTGCCCAAGAGCCTGACGGTGCTCAACGACGGCCGCACCATCATGCAGCAGCAGGTCGAGAACGTGCACGCCGCGTTCGACGACGCCCGCATCACCACCGTCGTCGGCTACAAGGCCGACCACATCATCGACGCGTTCCCCGAGAACACGTACGTCTACAACGACGAGTACGACGTGACGAACACGTCGAAGTCGCTGCTGCGCGCGCTCCGCGCGTCGAAGCCCGGCGGCGTGCTGTGGATGAACGGCGACGTCGTCTTCCACCCCGGTCTGCTCGCCCGCGTCGCCGAGCGCGTCGCCGCCGACCAGTCGACCGTCGCCGTCGACACCTCGAAGGTCTCCGACGAGGAGGTCAAGTACACGCTCGACGCTCGCGGCAACATCGCGGAGCTGTCGAAGGTCGTCAAGGGCGGCCTCGGCGAGGCCATCGGCATCAACTTCATCTCGTCGACCGACAAGGCGACGCTCATCCGTCACCTGCAGCGCTGCGACGCGCAGGACTACTTCGAGCGCGGCATCGAGACGGCGATCGCAGAGGCCGGCATCCGCGTGCAGCCGCTCGACATCTCCGACCTGTTCGCGGTGGAGGTCGACTTCGCCGAGGACCTCGACCGAGCGAACCTCTACGTCTGATCGCATCCGACGCCGGTCGCCTCGTGGCGACCGGCGTCGCTGCGTGTCCGGCGACCTAGGATGACGAGCGTGACCGCTCCGACGCACGCCCGCGACTCCTGGTCTCGGGCCCGTCGCTACCGCCACAGCCTCTGGCTGCTCACGTCGCGCGACCTGCGCGTGCGGTACTCGACGTCGTTCCTCGGCTACCTGTGGTCGGTGCTCGACCCGCTCGCGATGAGCGCGATCTACTTCTTCGTGTTCACGGTCGTCTTCCGACGCGACGTGGGCTTCGAGCCGTACATCCTCTTCCTCCTCGGCGGCCTGCTGCCGTGGATGTGGATGAGCGGGGCGATCTCGGACTCGACGCGCGCCTTCATCAAGGAGGCGCGGCTCATCCGATCGACGAAGGTGCCGCCCACCATCTGGGTCGCGCGCCTCACGCTCGCGAAGGGCATCGAGTTCGTCGCATCGCTGCCGGTGCTCGCGCTCTTCGCGATCGTCGCCGGGATCACCCTCGGCTGGGACAAGGTCCACGTCGGCTGGGAGATCGTGCTCTTCCCGCTCGGCATCGTGCTGCAGGCGGCGCTCGTGCTCGGCATCGGCCTCATCGTCGCGCCCCTCACGGTCTTCTTCCGCGACCTCGAGCGCGCCGTGAAGCTCGTGCTGCGGTTCGCGTTCTACGCGACGCCCATCGTCTACGACCTCGGCGACCTGCCCGCGAACCTCCAGACGCTCGGAGCGTTCAACCCGCTCGCGGGCATCCTGTCGCTCTACCGTGCGACGTTCTTCCCCGAGGCGCTCGACTGGACGGCCGTCGGCATCTCGGCCGGCGTGACCGCGCTGCTGCTCGTCGTCGGCACGCTCGTCTTCCGGCGCAGCATCCACGCCGTGCTGAAGGAGGTCTGATGGCTGTCATCGAGGTCGCAGGCCTCGGCATCCGGTTCAAGCGCACGCGCTCGTCGCGGCGCTCGTTCAAGGACCTCTTCGCCGGCCGTGCGCGTCGCACGCGGCCCGGCGAGTTCTGGGCGCTGCGCGACGTGACGTTCCGGGTCGAGGCGGGCGAGGCCATCGGCGTCGTCGGCCGCAACGGCCAGGGCAAGTCGACGCTGCTCAAGCTCGTCGCCGGCGTCGTGCTGCCCGACGAGGGCACCGTCGACGTGCACGGCGGCGTCGCGCCGCTCATCGAGATCACCGGCGGCTTCGTGCAGGACCTCACGGTGAAGGACAACGTGTACCTCACGGCCGGCCTGCACGGCATGACCAAGGCCGAGATCGACGCGGCGTTCGACGAGATCATCGGCTTCGCCGGCATCGAGGACTTCGTCGGCACGCCCTACAAGCACCTGTCGAGCGGCATGAAGGTGCGCCTCGCGTTCTCGGTCGTCTCGCGCCTCGACGAGCCGATCCTGCTCGTCGACGAGGTGCTCGCCGTGGGCGACAAGGCATTCCGAGAGCAGTGCTACCGCCGCATCGAGGCTTTGCTGGCCGAAGGCCGTACCCTCTTCCTCGTCTCGCACAACGAGCGCGACCTCAAGCGCTTCTGCACCAGGGGGCTGTACCTCGACAAGGGGGGTCTGGTCGTGGACGGTCCCATCGAGGATGTGCTGGAGCGATACGCACGAGAGCACGGGGGGAAGGCATGACCGACGGACGCCACCAGCAGCACGAGCCGCAGGCCCAGCAGGACATGGGTTGGCTCGTGAAGACGATCGACGCCGTGGTCGCGAAGCAGCGGCCGCTCGTCGTCAACCATCTGCGCGAGGTGCGCAGGCGCAACCCGCACATCACCCCCGAGCAGCTCATCGCGCGGCTCGAGAAGCAGTACCTCGCCGCCGTGTCGGCGTCGGGCGCCGCCGTCGGTGCCTCCGCCGTCGCGCCGGGCGTCGGCACCGCCGCCTCCCTCGGCCTCACGGTCGCCGAGACGGTGGCCTTCCTCGAGGCCAGCGCGTTCTTCGCGCAGGCCGTCACCGAGGTGCACGGCCTGCACGTGCGCGACCCCGAGCGCTCGAAGGCGCTCGTGATGTCGCTCATGCTCGGCTCGGAGGGCTCGTCGCTCGTGCGCCGCGTCACCGAGCAGTCGCTCGGTCGCGGTGCCGCGAACGACGCGTTCTGGGGGCAGCTCATCACGACGACGCTGCCGTCGGGCTTCGTCGCGAACACGATCGTCGACTACCTCAAGCGCGCGTTCCTCAAGCGCATGACGGCGCAGACCGGCAAGTCGATGCTGGGCCGCGCGCTGCCGTTCGGCATCGGCGCGGTCGTCGGCGGCGTCGGCAACCACATCCTCGGCCGGCACATCGTGCGCAACGCGCGCGACGCGTTCGGCCCGCCGCCCGCCTGGTACGACCCCGACCTCGAGCCGCTGCCGAAGGCGCAGCGGCCCAAGCGCCTCCCCCGCTCGGCGCGGGATCGGATGCAGCAGGGCTACGACGCGAACAGGAAGCCGGGATTCGGCGGAGCGCTCGAGCGCCTGCGGCGGAAGCCGAAGGACGACGGCGCGCCCGAGGGCGACCAGCCGGGCGACGAGCCCACGCAGTAGGTCGGGTCGGCGCTACGGCGTCGGGCCGTCCTCCTCACCCACCGCGGGCTCGTCGTCGTCGACCTCGGCAGCGCCCGAGGCTACGGCGTCGGGCCGTCCTCCTCGCCCACCGCGGGCTCGTCGTCGTCGACCTCGACCTCGAAGGCGTCGGTGCGGTGGCGCTCGGCGTGCTGCGCCCAGATGGCGAGCAGCCGCTCGATCGCCGCGTGGAAGCGCGTCGTGGCGCTGCCGTGCGTCGTGTCGCCGAAGTAGTGCGTGCTCCAGCGCTCGAGCCGCGCGAGCGCCTCGCCGTCCTCGGCGACGCGGTCGATCTCGGGGAGCGGGTCGGCGATGCCCGCCTCGAGCCACTCGCACGCGCCGAGGTAGCCGCGCTCGTCGACGTCGGCCTCCTCGGCCGCGGGGCGCGTGATGAGGATGGGGCGGCCGACCGCGAGGCGGTCGTAGACCATCGCCGACACGTCGGTGATGGCGACGTCGGCGTCGGCGAGCTGCCAGCCGAGCTGCGGGCCGTCGTCGTAGACGTGGTGGGCGCTCGAGTCGCGGCGGTTCGCCGCCTGGATCATCGCGACGATGCGCTCGTGCGCCGCCTTGTACGCCTCGTCGCGCACGCCCGAGCGCGGATGCGGGCGGTACACGAGCCGGTGCTGGTCGCTCGCGAGCACCGCGGTGGCGACGTCGACGCCGTGCGTCGCGATCGACCCGTACGCGGCGGCGGGCCGGTCGCCCTCCCACGTGGGCGCGTAGAGCACGACCCGTCGCCCATCCGACGGGTACGGCACGGGCGCGGCGAAGTGGTCGGCCTGCGGGCGGCCGATCTCGAGCGTGCGGCGCTCGAGGTCGTAGTCCCACAGCTTCGCGCCGAGGCGGTCGCGCGCGGCCTGTCCGGCGACGAGCGCGTAGTCGTACGCCTTGAACTGGTTCGTGGTCATGTACATCTTGTCGGACTCGCCGTGGTTGATGAACACGTGCCACATGCGCCCGTAGCGCAGCATCTGGAAGTTCTTGGCGTTCTGGTTCACGTAGAGCACGAGCCGCGGCCCGCGGTGCTCGAGGAACGCCTCGATGTCGCCGACCTGCGTCACCGACCACACGGGCAGGTCGGTCTCCTGCCACAGCTGCAGCGCGGCGCCGGGGCTGCGCGCGAGGATGCCGACGGGGTGCGTCTTCGCGAGCTCGCGCAGCGGCTCGTACCACTGGCGCAGCTGGTACATGTTGACGGGGCCGTCGGCGTAGTAGACGACGATCTCGACGTCGCCCGGATGCGTCGTCTCGTGCTGCGCTCGGATGCGCGCGACCTCCGCCCGGTTCCGTCGGGAGGTGAGCCCGTTCCGGAAGAGACGGCGGGCAGCGGCGAGGTCGCGGCGCAGCGGCATGGTCTCCAGCCTACGGCGGTCGCCGGTGAGCGATCGCACGGGCGCTCTCTGCCATGCTTGCTCGGTGACTGACGAGCATGCATGGCCGGGCGTCTCCTACGTCATGCCCGTGCTCAACGAGGAGCGCTACCTGGCCGGCGCCGTCGCGACGGTCATGGCGCAGGACTACCCCGGCGAGCGCGAGCTCGTGCTGGCGCTCGGCCCCTCGACCGACGGCACCGACGCGGTCGCCGAGCGGCTCGCGGCCGAGGATGCGCGCATCCGCCTCGTGCCGAACCCGGGCATGGACATCCCCATCGGCCTCAACCTCGCGATCGCCGCCAGCCGCCACGACGTCGTGGTGCGCGTCGACGCGCATACGCAGATCCCCGCCGACTACACGCGCCTCGCGGTGCGCGCGCTCGAGACGTCGAGCGCCGCCAACGTGGGCGGCCTCATGCTCGCGACGGGCGACACGCCCCTGCAGCGCGCCGTGGCGCGCGGCTACCGCTCGCGCATCGGCCTCGGCGGCGGCTCGTACCACCTGGGTGGCGAGGCCGGTCCGACCGACTCCGCCTACCTCGGCGTCTTCCGCCGCGACGCGCTCGAGGCCGTCGGCGGCTACGACGAGTCCCTGCGCCGCGGCGAGGACTGGGAGCTCAACTACCGTCTGCGCCAGGCGGGCCACCTCGTGTGGTTCGATCCCGCGCTGCAGGTCACGTACTGGCCGCGCGAGACGTGGCCGAAGCTCGCGCGCCAGTTCCACTCGACGGGCGTGTGGCGCGGCGAGCTCGTGCGCCGCATCGGTGCGAGCAACGGCATCCGCTTCTTCGTGCCGCCCGCGCTCGTCGTTGCCGTCGCGCTGTCGGTGCTCGTGGGCCTCGCGACGGCGCTCGTCGCGCTCGTCGCCACGGTGCCGACGTGGCTCGCCGTCATCTCGGCGCTGCTGGGCCTCGCGCCCGCCGCCTACCTCGTGCTGCTCCTCGGCGCCGTCGTGACGACGCCCGGCTCGCTCGGCGACCGTCTGCGCTTCGCGGGCGTCGTCGCCGTCATGCACCTCGCGTGGGGCACCGGATTCCTGCAGGGCGTCGTGCGCGGTGCAGGCACGAACCGCGACACGTCTCGCAGCGAGGGCGGGCTCACGGCCTGAGCCGGTCGACCGACCGGTCTAGAGGATGCCCTCCGCGAGCATCCGCTGCACGACCCGCTCCCCCGCGTGCCCGTCGTCGAGCGGGGCGAAGCGCTCGCGCCACGCCCGCCTGCGCTCGTCCCAGCCGTCGCCGGGACCTGCGGCGAGCACGGCGTCCTCGACCTCGTCGAGCGTGCGCGCGAACGGACCGGGCGCGAGCTCGGCGAGGTCGAACGTGAAGCCGCGGAGGCGGTCGCGGTAGTCGTCGAGGTCGGGCACCGCGAAGACCGTCGGCAGCTCGAGGCCCGCGGCGTCGAACATGACCGACGAGTAGTCGGTCACGAGCACGTCGGCGGCGACGAGCAGCTCGGCGACGTCGGGATACGTCGTGGCGTCGACGACGCCCTCGCCGTGCAGCTCGAGCCCGCCGCCCGCGTGCGAGCGCGCGTGGCCGCGCACGACGACGCGCCACCCATCCCCCAGCCGGGTAGCGAGCGCAGCGACGTCGACGTGGTCGACCACGGCGATGCGGTCGTCGCGCCACGTGGGCGCGTAGAGCGCGACGCGGACGTCGGCGGGCACGCCGAGGCGGGCGCGGATCGCTGCGCGGTCGCCCGTCTGCAGCACGTCGCCGCGCGGGTAGCCGAGCTGCCACACGTCGCCGCGGAACGCGTAGGCGGCGCGCAGGTGCTCGGCGGCGAACGGGTTCTGCGCCAGCAGCACGTCCCAGCGGCGGCCCTCGAGCCGCGAGGCGATGCGCGTGCGCAGGCTCTGGCCGCCGCGCTCGAGCGCGAGGCGCTTGAGCGGCGTGCCGTGCCAGGTCTGCACGACCTTCTGATGCGTCATGCGGCGGTGGCGCTTGCGCAGCCAGTCGTTCACGACGAGCGCGCGAGCACCGCCACGGATGCGCCACCACGCCTCGGTGCCCTCGACGGCGCGCACGGTGCCCTCGGGGATCGGCACCGACCCGTCGACGGTCGACCACGCGCGCACGACGTCGGGCGCGATGGTCGCGAGCGCGTGGTCGATGCCTGCTGGGTTGCACGACGCCGCGGTGCCGTAGAACGCCTCGAGCATGACGGCGCGCTGCGGCTCGGGGCTGCCGAGGTGGCGGCGCTGCAGCGCGCGCTGCGCACCCGGCGCACGCTCGGCATCCGTGAGCGGCGGGGCGAGCACGACGGCGAGGGACGCCTCGCGCGGCTCGATCGCGATGCGCGCATCGAGCGCGAGCTCCGGCTTGGGCAGGGATGCGGGCGGCGCCAGCTCGATGCGGGCTCCCGAGACGTCGAGCACCTCGACGACGTACGCGTCGCTCGGCAGCACGAGCCTCGGGCCGCCCCACCGCGAGCGCGTGAGCGGCACGGATGCCTCGATCGTCTCGCCGACCGCGAGCTCGCCGGCGATCGTCTCGCGAGCACCCCGCAGCCGCACCGCGACGGGCGTCGTCGCGCCCGCGTCGATCCGCAGCCGCAGCCGCTCGCCGTCGCGCCACGCGGCGACGACCGACGCGGGTGCCGACGGCTCCGCCGGCGGCTCGCCGTGGCCGAGCGCCGCGTCGATCGCCTGCAGCACGCGCTGCGTCGACCCCCCGAACGCCGTCACGTGGTCGGCGACGAGCACGCGCGCGTGCGCGAGCCGCTCGTCGCGCGCCGCACCCGGCTCGGCGACGTCGCTCGCCCACGCGAGCAGGGCATCCCACGTGCGCTCGTGGCGCCCGCCCGAGAACGTCGCGTACGCGTCGTACAGGCCGCGCGAGGCGGCGTAGGCGGCGACGTCGGGGGCGAGCAGCAGCGTGGGGATGTCGAGGGTCGCGGCGTCGTACGCGATCGACGAGAAGTCGGTGACGAGCAGGTCGACGCCCGGCAGGGCGGGCGTGACGTCGGCGAGCCGGTCGTGGCCGAGCAGGCCGATGCGATCGCTCGTCGCCGCGCCTGCGGCGTAGTCGCCGAGGCCGTGCGGGTGCGAGCGCACGACGAGGCGCGCGTCGTGCGCCTCGAGCCACGCGGCGATGCGCTGCCATTCGTCGGCCGTCGGCACCGCGGGGTCGGGCTTGCCGTCGCGCCACGTCGGCGCGTAGAGCACCGTCGCGCGGCCGAGCGCACCCGACCGGTCGAGCAGCGCCGTCGCCGCCGCACGCACCGCGGGCTCGTCGCCACGGGCGAGCACGTCGACGCGTGCATCGCCGAGCACGCGCACGGTCTCGGCGCCGAGGCCCAGCGCCGAGCGCATGCGGCTCGCCGCCCGCTCCGACGCGACGGGCAGCAGGCGGATGCGCGACGCCGAGCGTCGATGCGCCTCGCGCAGCAGCCGCCGCACGGGCGCGACGTCGGGCACGCCCGCGATGCGCAGCCAGCCCGGCGCATCCCGGTGCAGGTGCTTCAGCGGGATGCCGTGCCACAGGTGCACGAGGTACGCGCCGTGCACGCCGGCGCGCGACACGTCGCCGAAGCCGTGCGTGATCACGACGACGCCCGCGCGGAGGGTCGCGACGAACGCGCCCCAGCCCCGCACGGTGCGGATGCCGTGCGCGGCGGCGTCGGCCGCATCCCGGTCGGTGCGCACGACCCAGGCGACGTCGTCGCCGCGCGCCTGCGCCGCGAGCGCGAGCGGCAGCGCGCCCTCGCCGACGCCCGAGCCGCAGCCGACGACCCAGCGGTGCCGGTCGCGCGCGACGACGAGCGATGCCGCTGCGCCGAGCGCGACGGCCGGCAGGGCGAGCAGCGTGCGCAACGTGCGCCGCGAGACCTGGAGTGCGATGCCGCCAGCATACGAGGACGCGGCGCGTCCCACCGGATGGTGGGACGCGCCGCGTCATGGAGCGGCGCGCTACGAGAGCGTGCCGAGCGTCACGTCGACGTCTTGCTCCGACCCTCCGCGGAGGATCGTGAGGGTGACGGACGCGCCGCCCGCCTCCGCGCGGATCTGCGCGGTGAGGTCGGTCGCGCTCGTGACGGGCGTGCCGTCGACGGCCGTCACGACGTCGCCTGACTGCAGGCCGGCGGCCGCCGCCGCGCCATCCGCCGTGATGTCGGCGAGCTGCGCGCCCGTGTGGCCGACGCTCGCGTCCGTCACGTCGCCCACCGAGGCGCCGAGCAGGCCGTGCGTCGCCGTGCCGGTCGACACGATCTCGTCGACGACGCGCTGCACGAGCGACGCCTCGATCGCGAAGCCGATGCCGATCGAGCCCGCCTGCGACGACGAGTCGCTCGACGACATCGACGCGATGGCCACGTTGACGCCCATGAGCTGACCTGCCGCGTTCAGCAGGGCACCGCCGGAGTTGCCGGGGTTGATCGACGCATCCGTCTGGATCACGGGGATCGAGATGGTCTCCTGCGCCGCCTGGGCGCCGCCCTGGCTCCAGAAGCCGAAGGGCGACTGCTGCGACTGCGCCGAGCTGTCGTCCTGCGTCGCGCTCGGCGAGATCTGCAGGCCGCGGTCGACCGCCGACACGATGCCGTCGGTGACGGAGTTCGACAGGCCGAGCGGGGCGCCGATCGCGATCGCCGTGTCGCCGACCGACACCGAGTCGGAGTCGACGAACGTGATGACGGGCAGGTCGGCGTCGACGCGCAGCACGGCGAGGTCGACCGTCGGGTCGGTGCCGACGACGGTGGCCTCGAGCAGCTGGCCATCCGAGGTCTCGACCGTGATCGTCGCGTCGGACGCGGCGCCGTCGAGCGTGACGACGTGGTTGTTCGTGACGATGATGCCGCCGTCGCCCACGACGACGCCCGAGCCCGTGCCCGAGCCGGCCGACGACACGGCCTCGACGGTGACGACCGACTGCGACGCCGTCTGCGCCACGTCGGCGATCGTCTGCGGGTCGGTCGCCGAGGCGCCCGTGATGGTCACGTCGCTCGCTGCCGACGTCGACGAGCCGCCGTGCTGCGCCACGAGGGTCGCAGCCGTCGCGCCCGCCGCGCCGCCGAGCACCGTGCCGCCGAGCAGGCCCGCGAGCGCGAGCGCCGCGATGGGGCGGCGGCGCCTGCGGGGCTTCACGGGTGCGGACGCGCCGGTGCCGGGAGCCTGCGCGAACGCCGAGCCGGCGTGCGCGCCCTGCGGGGCGTGCGGGCCGAAGGGCGTGGATGCGGGCTGCTGCCAGGCAGGCTGCTGGACCGTCGCGTGCGCCTGCGCTGCCGGGTTGGGCACGTGGCCCTGCGCCTGCGGCTGGGGCGCGGTGGCCGACTGCTGCCACGGGTTCGGCACCTGCGGCACCTGCGGCGCCTGCGGCACCGACGGGCCGGGCTGCGCCTGCGGCGCGGATGCCGCGGGCTGGGCTGCCTGGGGCGATGCCTGCTGCGGTGCCGACTGCTCGGGCGCGGCCGCGGACTGCTGCTGCGCCGTGGGCGGCGGGGGCACCTCGCGCGAGGCCTGCCCCCAGGCGGCCTCCTGCTGAGGCTCGTGCGGCCAACCGGTCGCGTGGTCCGGCGGCACCTGGCCGCGCTCGTCGTTCGTCATGGGCACCATGTCACGCCTCGAGTCAGTGCGATCCCTATGCGCTGTCCAAGACGCGGATTCGGAACCTGAGCGCCCCCTGCACGTCGGCTACCGTGGGGTGCATGACCGATGCACCGTGGCGGAGGACGGCGGCAGCCGCAGGGCTGCTGGGCTCGACGGGCGAGATCGCGCCGACGATCTTCGCCGAGATGACGGCCCTCGCGACGCGCACGGGCGCCATCAACCTCGGGCAGGGCTTCCCCGACTTCGACGGCCCCGCCGTCGTGCTCGACGCGGCGCAGCGCGCCATCCGCGACGGCGTCAACCAGTACTCCCCCGGCCGCGGGCACCCCGAGCTGCTCGAGGCCGTCGCCGAGCATCAGCGCCGCTGGTACGGCCTCGGCACGACGACCGCCGAGGTGCTCGTCACCGCCGGCGCGACCGAGGCGCTCGCCGCCACGATGCTCGCCTACCTCGAGCCGGGCGACGAGGTCGTCGTCTTCGAGCCGTACTACGACGCCTACGCGGCGATCGCGGGTCTCGCGGGCGCGCGCATCGTGCCCATCCCCCTGTCGCCGCCGACGTTCGAACCCGATGTCGACCGCATCGAGCGCGCCTTCACGTCGCGCACGCGCATGGTGATCGTGAACTCGCCGCACAACCCCACGGGCGTCGTGTTCGACGAGGACGTGCTGCGCGAGGTCGTGCGCTGCGCCGAGCGCCGCGATGCGCTCATCGTGACCGACGAGGTCTACGAGCACCTCGTGTACGACGGACGGCACGTGCCCATCGCATCCATCGACGGCGCGCGCGATCGGCTCGTGTCGATCGGCTCAGGTGGCAAGACGTTCTCGACCACCGGCTGGAAGGTCGGCTGGCTCGTGTCGACGCCCGAGCGCGTCACGCAGATCCTGTCGGTGAAGCAGTACCTGACGTTCGTGAACGGCGCGCCGTTCCAGCCGGCGATTGCCGCGGGGCTGCGCATGGACGACGAGGCGTTCGACACCCTCGCGGCCACGTTCGCCCGCAAGCGCGACCTGCTGACGCGCGGGCTGCGCTCGGTGGGCCTCACGGTGCCGGATGCGCAGGCCGGCTACTTCGTGCTCGCCGACGGCTCGGGCCTCGGGTTCGCGAACGCCACCGACCTCGCGCGTCGCCTGCCGGAGCTCGCGGGCGTCGTGGGCGTGCCGCTCGCGCCGTTCGCCCGGGCCTCCCGCCACGACCTGAAGCCGTGGATGCGGTTCGCGTTCTGCAAGCGCGACGAGGTGCTGCGCGACGCCGTCGACCGCCTCGGCGCGCTGCGCGGGCTCGCGGAGGCGCCGACGGCATAGCCGCGCGTCCGCTGGCGTCAGCCGCCGACGACGCGGTGTCGACGGTTCGCGAGCGACGGGTTGCGCTCGCGGACGCTCGCCGTGCGAGCGGCATCGATCGGAGCCACCGCGATGCCCTCGGCCTCGCCGAGCTGCGCGAGCGCGACGCCCATCGGGTCGACGATCAGCGATCGGCCGGCGCCGATCGGCGGCGCGTGGTCGGCCGCGATGACGTGCACGGTGCTCTCGATCGCGCGCGCCGTGACGAGCGTGACCCAGTGGTGCTCCTTGAGCGGCCCGCGCACCCACTCGGCGGGGACCGCGAGCACGTCAGCACCTGCATCCACCAGCAGGCGCGACTGCTCGGGGAACCGCACGTCGTAGCAGGTCTGGAGGCCGATGGCGTGGCCGTCGACGTCGATCACAGGACGCTGCGCGGGGTCGCCGGGCGTGAGCCAGTCGGACTCCCGGGCGCCGAACGCGTCGTACAGGTGCACCTTGCGGTACGCGGCGAGCACGCGCTCGCCGTCGACCGCGACGACGGTGTTGGCGACGCGGGGCGTGCCGTCGGCGTCGTCGTCGAGGCGCTCGACCATGCCCGCCACGACGACGGCGCTCGCTGCGGCGGCCGACTCCTGCAGCGTCACGACGAACGGGCCGTCGAGCGGCTCGGCGATCGTCGGCGCCAGCGCCGCCATGTCGGCGTCGAACGCCTGCGAGTACTCCGGCAGCACGATCAGCCGCGCGCCCCGCTGCGCCGCCTCGGCGACGAGCCGCGCCACCTCCGCACGGTTCGCAGCGGGGTCGGCGCCGGGCGCCCACTGGACGGCGGCGGCGAGGAGGGTCGACGGCGTGGCCATGCGCCCCAGCCTATGCAGCGGACTCCCCCATCCACCTGCAGTGGTCGCCTCCGAACGCGGAGTGGTCACTTCCGTGCGATGAGTGGCCACTTCCCGTACGCGACACGCCGCGTGCAGCGGCCGGAAGTGACCTCTCCTTCCCAGACCCGGCGCGAGAGGATGAGCGCGAACCACACGAAGGGAGCGACATGCTCGTCGCATTCTCGGTCGCGCCCGGCACGGCGGGACCCGACGGATCCGTGCACGACGCCGTCGCCAAGGCGGTGCGCATCGTGCGCGAGTCCGGCCTGCCGAACCGCACCGACGCCATGTTCACGACCATCGAGGGCGAGTGGGACGAGGTCATGGCGGTCGTCAAGGCCGCGACCGACGCCATCCTCGAGGCCTCGCCCCGCGCATCGCTGGTGCTGAAGGCCGACATCCGGCCAGGATGGGCCGGAGAGCTCGACGGCAAGGTCGACCGACTCGAGCAGGCGCTCGAGGAGCCCGCACACGAGGAGGACCGATGAAGAGCGAGCTCTTCGCGCAGGCGTACCACGAGAAGCAGACCCAGGAGCGCTGGGTCAAGCAGTCCGACCGCATGATGCGCGTCAACGTCACCGGCACCGACGTCATCGCCGCCAAGGGCTCGATGGTCGCGTACCAGGGGCAGATCCAGTTCCACCACGAGGGTGCCGGATCCGTCGAGAAGTTCCTGAAGAAGGCGCTCACGGGCGAGGGCGCGCCGCTCATGCGCATGCAGGGCCAGGGCGAGGTGTTCCTCGCGCGCGACGCGCAGAACATCTTCACCGTCACGCTCGAGAACGAGGGCCTCACGGTCAACGGCGAGAGCCTGCTCGCGTTCGACCACACGCTGCAGTGGGACATCAAGATGCTGCGCGGCGGCGGCTTCATGGCCGGCGGCCTCTTCAACCTCGAGATCGGCGGCAACGGCACCGTCGCCGTCACGTGCGACGGCGAGCCGCTGCTGCTCGACTGCTCGGTGCAGCCCACGTTCGTCGACCCGCAGGCCGCCGTGTGCTGGTCGGCCAACCTGCAGCCGCAGGTGGTGAACTCCATGAACATGCGATCGCTGCTGCGCGGCGGCACGGGCGAGGCGTTCCAGCTCGCCTTCCACGGTCCGGGCTTCGTCATCGTGCAGCCCTCCGAAGGCCGCCCGCAGACGTCGGGCCAGAACGGCGGAGGCTCGAGCGGCGTCAGCCTGTTCGGCTGAGGGGGCGCGCGTCGCCCGGCGATGCGCCGGCGACGCGCGCTGCGTCGGCTCGGCTCAGCCGAGCGACGCCACGCTCGTCACGAGGCGCCCGCCGAGCTCCTGCACGGGGCGCGCGTTGCCGGCGTAGGCCGTCTCGAGCGCGGCGATCTGCTCGGCGTCGAGCTCGATGGCCTCCTGCATGACGAGCCACTGCACGCCCTCCGAGCACGGCGGCGTCGTGAGGCTGCCCTCGTACGCGTAGTGCGCCGTCGACGTCGGCAGCATCGCAGCGACGTCGATGTCGCCCGCGACGTCGCCCTCCTGCGTCGTCGCCGCGATGAAGTCGTCGAACGCCGCGGCGTGCGCGCCCTCGACCGCGAGCACGCCCACGACCAGCAGGTCGCCGTCGTCGTCCGCATGCACGAAGTGGAACTCCACGGGCGCGGCCTCGCCGTCGACCGTGTGCTCCGACGGGTCGTGGAAGTGCATCTGCACGAGCGCGTACTCCGTGCCCTCGTACTCGAGGGTCGCGTCGTCGTCGGCATCCATCTGGAACGTGTGGCCCGTGTCGTGCACGTGCTCGGCGATCGTGCCGTAGTCGACCGACAGCTCGTCGGTGCCGGCCTGATCGTCGGCGTGCAGGTCGATCGGCGACTGCTGCGTGCCGTCCTGGCACATGCCGAAGTCGGCGGACAGCTCGCCCCAGTGGTCGGGCCCCTCCTCGCCCTCGTACGACCAGTGCACGGCGACGGCCGATGCCGCCGGGGACTCCTCGACGGCGGTCGAGTCGTCACCGGATGCGGCGCAGCCGGTGAGCGCGACGGCGACGGCGAGCGCCGACGGGGCGACGAGACGGATGGAGCGATGCATGGGTGCCTCTCTGCTGGGTCGCGTCGATGGTGACGCGCAAGCAGAATACTCATTCCGTATGAACCGAGCGGCGATACGATCGGCGCATGCCTCGCCTCACCGACGTCACCCGCGAGGCACGCAGGACGACGATCGCGACGAGCATGCTCCGCGTCATGCAGCGCAGCGGCTGGGCGCGGCTCACGATGGCCGACGTCTTCGCCGAGTCGGGGCTGTCGGCAGGCTCGGTCTACTCGCACTTCGCGAGCAAGGAGGCGCTCGCGCGCTACGTCGTCGAGCGCGCCCACCGCGTGCTGCTCGACGACCTCGAGGCGTTCGGCGAGCAGCGCACGGCCAATGGCCCCGTCGTGACGCCGGCGGCGCTCACGCGCTGGCTCGTCGAGCGGCTGGATGCCCGCCGCGCCTACCTGCCCGCGATGGCGCAGCTGTCGACGCCCGGCACGGTCGACCCCGCCCTCACCCAGGCCATCGAGGCGCACCTCGCCGAGATCCGCGCGCACCTCGCCGCGATGCTCGCACCGTGGAGCGAGCATGCCGACGCCCCGACGCCGACGGCCGCCGTCGACCTCGCGATCGCCGGCATCGTCACGACGGCGCGCGCCTTCGTGATCCGCACCGGCGCCGACGATGCCATCACGGTCGACGGCTTCCTCGCCTCGCTGCGGGTCGTGGTCGCCGAGGACTGAGCTCAGGCGGCCGGAGGCGGGCCGTCGAAGTACCGGGGCCAGTGCAAGGCGCAGCCCGGGTTGAACGGCGCCGAGCAAGCCGGACAGGCCGCCGCGAGGCCGTACTCCGCGATCGTCAGCTCGTGGCCGCAGACGCCGCACATCGCACCGATCTCGTCGCGCGCATCCGCCGGCCACGTCGCGATGAGGTGGTCGGCAGCCTGCTCGTGGCAGGCGTCGCACGGGTAGTACGCGCGGCAGCATGCGAAGCGCATCGCGACGACGTCGAGCGGCGACGACCAGTGGATGCAGCGGGTCTCGTCGTCGACGACCGGACCGAGCACGGGCGGGCGCTGCTGCGACATCCGCTCCCCCGTCCGACCGAGATCCAGGCCCTCGAGGACCCTTGCGCCAATGCAGAAGGCCCGCCATCTGGCGGGCCTTCTGATTCACACTGGTTGCGGGGACAGGATTTGAACCTGCGACCTCCGGGTTATGAGCCCGGCGAGCTACCGAACTGCTCCACCCCGCGGCACGAGATATGACTCTAGCACGGCTTCGAGGCCCTCTCGAACCACGGGGTGGATGGGTTCGCCTAGGGCGAAGGCTCCTCGCTGGGCGCGGGCTCGTCGCCAGCGCTCGTGATCTGCCCGATGAGCGTGTTCGCCTGGTTCACGGCCTCCTGGAGGCGCTCGTCGGCCTCCGCGGCCGCCACGAGGTCGTTGGCCGCGTAGGCCGCCTCACGCTCGTCGAGCGCCGTCGCCGCGGCCTGCAGCGTCGAGGCGAGCTGCGTCTGCAGGTCGCCCTCGCCCGAGCCGGTGCCCGAGCCCGCATCGCCGCCGGTGCCGTCGCCGCCACCCTCGATGGGCAGACCCGTCTCGGGGTCGATCGGCTGCACGCCCTCGTCGCCCGCCTGCGCACCGGAGTCGCCGCCGAAGAGCTCGTCGAGCGCCTCGTCGAGCGTCGGCTGGAACGCGATCGCATCGCCGAACGACACGAGCACGCTGTCGAGCACCGGGAACGTCGTGCCCGACGTCGACTGCAGGTAGATCGGCTGCACGTAGAGCATGCCGCCACCCACGGGCAGCGTCAGCAGGTTGCCGTAGACCACGTCGGACTGGCCGTCCTGCAGCAGGTTGAGCACCTGGCCGATGGCGGAGTCGGTGTTGAAGTTGTTCTGCGCCTGGCCCGGCCCTGGGATCTGCTGATCCTCCGGGATGTTCTGCAAGGTGAGCTGGCCGTAGGACTCCGACACCTCCCCAGCCGTCGCTCCGGCGTCGGAGTTCACCGACAGGTAGCCGTAGAGCAGCTCACGGCCGGTCGACGGCGGGATGAACGTCGAGTACAGCGAGAACGCCGGCGCCTCGCCGTTCACGGCCATCGTCAGGTAGTACGGCGGCTGCGCGGTGTCGTCGCCGTCGGGGTTCGTCGGGTTGTCGGGCGTACGCCACACGTCGGTGCCCGAGTAGAACTCGCTCGCGCTCGTCACGTGGTACTGCCCGAGGATCGCCCGCTGCACCTTGAACAGGTCGGCCGGGTAGCGCACGTGAGCCATGAGCTCGCCCGACATCTCGCTGATCGGCTGCAGCGTGCCGGGGTAGATCTGGTCGTACGCCTGCAGGATCGGGTCCTCGGGATCCCATGCGTAGAGCGTGACCGATCCGTCGAACGCGTTGACCACGGCCTTCACCGAGTTGCGGATGTAGTTGATCGTGTCGCCGGCGCCTGGCGTCGGGTTCGTGTTCGACGAGTCCTGGATCGCGCTCGCGATCGACGTCTGCCACGAGCCCGGGTACTGCGCCGTCGTCGTGAAGCCGTCGACGATCCACACGATCTCGCCGTCCACGACCGTGGGGTACGGGTCCTGGTCGAGCGTCAGGTACGGCGCCACCTGCTGCACGCGCGCGAGCGGGTCGCGGTTGTAGAGGATCTGCGAGTCGTCCGCGACGGCGTTCGAGAACAGGATCTGCTCCGACTGGAACTTGATGGCGTACACGAGGCGCGACAGGAAGCCGCCGACCTCGGGGCCGCCCTCGCCCTCGTACGGCGTCACCGTGCCTGCACCGATGTTGCCCTCTGCGCCATCCGTCGCAGGTGCGTCGGTCGCAGCGGGGTCCTCCGACGCGGCCGGGTCCTCCGACGCCGCCGGGTCGTCCGACGCCGCCGGATCCTCCAATGCCGCGGGATCGTCCGACGGCACGGGCTCGTCGGAGGGCACGACCGCCTCGGCCGTCTCGTCCTCCTGCGTGCCACCGCCGACGATCGAGTACTCGGGGCTGTTCTCGCCGAAGTAGATGCGCTGCTCGAAGTCGCCCAGCTCGCCCTGCGCCGGGATGCCCGACTGCAGGAAGACGGGGCGGCCGTCGGCGGCGCGCTGGTTGCCGTACGCACCCACGAGGCCGTAGCCGTAGGTGTAGATGATGTGCTGGTTGTACCAGTCCTGCTCCGCGAGGAACTCGGGGTTCAGCTCGCGCAGCGCCACGACGGCATCCTGCGTCACGCCGTCGATCTCGTAGCGGTCGACGTCGAGCGACTCGTCGAAGGCGTAGTACTGGCGCAGACCCTGCAGCGCCGAGAACGTCACGCCCACGACCTCGGGGTCCTGCAGACGGATGCTCGCGGTCGTCGCCTGGTCGGCCGCGAGCGCGCCCGCCTCGGGGTTCGTCGCGATGTCGACGTCGACCTCGGTCATGGCGTCGACGCCGTACGCGAAGCGCGTCGCGTCGATGTTGTCCTGGATGTACGGCTGCTCGAGCGTGCCGGCCGACGGGTCGACCTGGATGCGCTGGATGATCGCCGGGTAGCCGAAGCCGATGATGACCGAGGCGACGACGAGCAGCGCCGTGCCGACGATCGAGTGGCGCCAGCGGCCGATGACGGCCGTGACGATGAAGAAGATGGCCACGAGCGCCGCGATGCCCGCGAGGATCTGCATGCCGGGGATGCCGGCGTTCGCCTCGGTGAAGCCGGGGCCCGTGTAGACCTCGCCGCCGAGCGACGTCGACGTCATCGTCATGTACTGCGCGAGCCACTGGCTCACGGCGAACGTCGCCATCCACAGCGCGACGACGATGCCGATCTGGATGCGCGCGCTGCGCGAGATGCGCAGCTCACGACCCGTGATGCGGACGGCGCCGTAGAGGTAGGCGGTGGCGACGGTCGCGAGGCCGCAGGCGAAGAGCACCGCGAGCGCGAACGACACGATCTCCTGGTACATCGGCAGCTCGAACACGTAGAAGCCGGCATCGAGGCCGAACTGGGCGTCGGTCTCGCCGAACGACTGGCGGTTGAGCCACAGCAGCGCCGTGTCCCAGCGCGACGCGGACGCGAGGCCCGCGAAGAGGCCGAAGACGGCCGGCACGACCCACATGGCCAGGCGGCGCAGCGGTGCGACGAGCTCCTGGTAGCGGTCGAGCTGGCTCGAGAGCTGCGCGTACATGGGGCGCGAGCGGAACGCGACCTGCATCGCGACGGCGAGCGGCACGGCCATGGCGAGGAATCCGATGGCGAACATGGCCGCCATCGCGACCCAGCGCACCTGCAGCACCTGCACGAAGCCGAGCTGGTCGAACCAGAGCACGTCGGCGTAGAAGCCGGAGAAGAGCATGAAGCCCACCACGATGGCCGCGACGACCGCGAGCGTGATGATGAGGGGCGAGCGGCGCAGAGCGGTCTGCGCAGGACGAGCGGTGTCGGACACGAGTCTCCAGGGTCGACGGGGGGTCCACGCATCCTACCCGCGGGGGCTATGGCCTCCCCCGGTGCGTCCGCCCACGGCGCATCCGGATCCCGTGAGGGATCCGGCAGCCTCGCGTCAGCCCGCGGTGCAGGTGGGCAGCGCGCTCGTGTCGCCGCCCGACGCGACGGTCTCGATGGCCGTCATGGCGTCGTCGAGCGTGTCGACCGCGACGACGTGCAGGCCGTCGGGCACGTTGCCCACGACCTCGCCGCAGTTCTCGACCGGGGCGAGGAACCACTCGGCGCCCGCCGCGAGCGCGCCGTGCATCTTCTGCTCGATGCCGCCGATGGGGCCCACGTCGCCCGTCGCCGAGATCGTGCCCGTGCCCGCCCACTCGACGCCGCCCGTGAGCGACCCCTCGGTGAGGCGGTCGACGATGCCGAGCGCGAACATCATGCCGGCGCTGGGGCCACCGACGTTCGGCAGCTCGATCGACACGTCGATCGGGAAGGTGAAGGCGTTCTGCGGCACGATGCCCACGAGCCGCTGGCCCTGCGACTCGATCGGCTCGACCGTGACTGTCATCGGCTGGCCGTCGCGCTCGATGTCGAACGTCGAGGCGCCGTCGACGGCCGCGATCGACTCGCGGATCGAGGAGACGTCGTACGCGGGGTCGCCGTTGACCGAGAGGATGCGGTCGCCCTCCTCGAGCACGCCGTCGGCGGGGCTGTCGGCGAGGACGTCGGCGATCGTCACCTCCGCGTCGATCTCGTAGCCCTCGTGCAGCAGCGCCGCGGCGATCGCGGCCGCCTGCGACGACTCCATCTCGATGCGCCCGGCCTCGTTCGACTGCTCGATCGTCTCGGTCGGCGCGTAGACGAGGTCCATCGGCAGGATCTCGTCGGCCGGGTCCAGGAAGGCGCCGGCGACGTCGACCCACGTGAGCGGTCGCTGCGGGTTGCCCGCGATCGAGACCGTGAGCAGCGTGAGGGAGCCCTCGGTGTCGGGATGGTCGAGGTCGGCCGGCACGGTGATGAGCGGTCCCGCATCCGTCTCGCCGAGGGTGTCGAACGTCGGGCCCGGCTGCTCGACGACGAACGGCGACGGCAGGAAGGCCATGCCCAGCAGCGCGCCGAGGGACACGAAGACGGCGGCCCAGCCACCGAACGCTGCACGATCGCGTCGACGCGGGAAGAGCATCGTGGGCCTCCTGTTCGCCGTCGGCGCAGGCTCCGATGCCCACGATCGGCCCGCCCGGCGCGAGCCCGGCGCTAGCGTAGTCGCATGGCCGATCAGTCCCCCGACCAGGGCCCGGACCGCGACGACGACCGCGATCCCGAGGCCGAGCTGCGCGACATGCTGCAGCAGTTCCTCGGCGGGCAGATCGACCCGCAGCAGCTCGGCGCTGCCGCGGGCATCCCCGCCGATCCGGCCCTGCTGCAGCAGCTCATGGCGCAGCTGCAGAGCGCGCTGCAGCGCACGGGCGACGGCATCGACTGGTCGGTCGCGCGGCAGCAGGCGCTGCAGGTCATCAGCCGCGACCCCGGCTCCGTCTCGGCCGAGGAACGGGAGGCGGTGCAGCAGGCTGCGCGCCTCGGCGCCATCTGGCTCGACGAGGCCACCGACATCGGCACGATCTCCGAGATCACCCTCCTCTCCCGCCAGCAGTGGGCGGAGGCGACGATGCCGGTCTGGCAGGAGATGAGCGAGCCCGTCGCGTCCTCGATCGCCGACGCGCTCACCGACGCCATGCGGCAGCAGGCGCCCGAGGAGGCGCAGGAGATGATCGCAGGCGCCTCGCGGCTGCTGCGCAACGTCGGCGGCACGCTCTTCGCGATGCAGCTCGGCCAGGTCGTCGGCCGCCTCTCGAGCGAGGTGCTCTCGGGCGGCGACGTGGGCTTCCCGCTGCTCGACGAGCAGGCGGCGATGCTGCCCGTCAACCTGCAGGGCCTCGCCGAGGGCCTCGAGATCCCCGCCGACCAGGTGCACATCTGGCTCGCGGTGCGCGAGCTCGGCCACGCACGCCTCTTCCACCACGCCAAGTGGCTGCGTCTGCACGTGCTGTCGCAGGTGCGCGAGTACGCCGAGGGCATCCGCATCGACGTCGAGCGGCTCGAGGAGCTCGCCGCCGACCTCGACATGAGCGACCTGCAGAATCCCGAGGCGCTGCGCGAGGCCCTCTCGTCGGGCTCGCTCATCCCGCCGAAGACCGACGAGCAGCTGCAGAGCCTCGCCCGCCTCGAGACGACGATCGCGCTCGTCGAGGGATGGGTCGACGCCGTCACGACCGAGGCGACCGCCCGGCTTCCCCGCCGCGACGCGATCGCGGAGGCCGTGCGCCGTCGCCGCGCGACCGGCGGCCCCGCCGAGCGCGCGTTCGGCACGCTCGTCGGCCTCGAGATCCGCCCGCGCCGCCTGCGCGAGGCATCCGCCTTCTGGCGCCAGGTGACGGAGGCCGTGGGCGCCGAGGCGCGCGACTCGCTGTGGGCGCATCCCGACCTGCTGCCGACGAGCGACGACATCGACGACCCGTCGCGCATCATCGCCGTGCTGCAGGGCGGCACGCCCGAGCCCGACGACGTCGACCGCGCCCTCGAGGACCTGCTCGCCGACGACCGCGACGACCGCCCCCACGAGCGCGAGGACGGCACCGCCGACTGACGCCCGCCCGCGCGGCTGTGGACAGTCGCGCACCGCCCGTCGCCCGCGACGGCATCCTCTCGGGCATGCTGCGCCTCGACCCCGCCCTGCCGATCATCTGGACGTCGCCCAGGAGCGTGCGCCTCGGCGCGCAGCGGGCCATCGCGACGCTCGACGACGTCGACGACGACACGGCCGCGCTGCTCGACCGCATGCAGCGCGGCGTCGTGCCGACCGAGCCCGCCGTCGTGCTCGGCGACGAGCGCGCCGCCGCGCTGCTCGCCGTGCTGGCCCCGGCGCTCGACCACCGCGAGCGCCCCAGGCTGCGCGTCGAGGTGCGCGGCGCGGGACCGGTCGCCGGGACCGTGCGGCGCGTGCTCGAGGAGGACGGGCACCGCATCGCGCAGCGCCGCCTCGACGTCGCGATCTCGGTCGCAGACTGGCGGCTGCCCGACCTCGAGCGGCAGCGGCTGCTGCGCCGCGACCGCGTGCACGTGCCGGTGATCGTCGGCGATCAGCGCATCGTCGTCGGCCCGTGGACCGTGCCCGGCGAGGGCGCGTGCCCGCGCTGCGCCGACCTCGCCGACACCCACGCGGCCGTGCCCCAGGGTCTGCCGCCCATCCGCGAGGTGCCCGCCGCCGCCGTGGCGCAGACCGTCGCGCACGTCGCCGTGCTCGTGAACCTGCACGCCCTCGGCCTCGCCGAGGCGGGCGTCGGCGCGAGCATCGACCTCGACTCGGGGGCGCTCAGCGCCGAGCGCTGGAGCCCGCACCCGCAGTGCGGCTGTCGAGCTCTGCCAGGAAGCGCGACGGCGTCCGGGGCATCCGACCCGACGCGGCGGCATGCGAGAGGTGCAGCGTCGTGCGTGCCCGCGTGATGCCGACGTAGCAGAGGCGGCGCTCCTCGTCGATGGCGTCGAGGCTCGTCGCGTACGAGATCGGCAGCAACCCCTCCGAGAGCCCCACCATGTGCACGTGCTCCCATTCGAGGCCCTTGGCCGCGTGCAGCGTCGCGATCGTCACGGCCTCGACGCCCGGCTCGTGATCCGTCGCGGCGCGACGAGCGAGCTCGCCCGCGAAGCCCGCGGCGGTCGCGCCGGGCGGCGCCTCCTCCGCGAGCGTCACGAGCGCGTGCAGCGCATCCCAGCGCGCACGCTCCTCGCCCTGCGTCGCGGGCGGCTCGTGCGAGTAGCCGATGGGATGCACGACGTCGATGACGGCCTGGAACAGCGGACGGCCGTCGTCGGGCGTCTGCTGCAGCATGAGCATCGCCTGCCGCACGGCCGGCAGCTCGAAGAAGCGCTGCGAGCCCGCGAGCCGCACCGACAGGCCTGCGTCGGCGAGCGCCTGCTCGACGCCCGCGGACTGCGCGTGGAAGCGCACGAGCACCGCCATGTCCGATGCCTTCGCGCCGCGCGCGACGAGCGCACGGCAGCGCTCGGCGACCGCGCGTGCCTCCGCCGCATCCGACGGGTGCATCGACACCTCGACCTCGGGCCCCGTGCGCTCGGTGCGGAGGTGGATGGCGTCGCGGCCGCGCATGAGTCGGTTCGCCGCGCCCACGACCTGCGCCGTCGAGCGATGCGACTGCTCGAGGCGCACGACCGTCGCGTCGGGATGCCTGCCGATGAACTCGGGCAGGCTGCGCGCGTTCGCGCCAGCGAACGCGAAGACCGTCTGGCTCGGGTCGCCGACGACGCACACCTCCTCGCGTCCGCCGAGCCACGCATCCAGCAGCCGCTGCTGCAGCGGCGAGACGTCCTGGTACTCGTCGACCGTCAGGTGCCGGTACTGGCCGCGCACCGTGTCGGCCGCGATGGGCTCGCGCTCGAGCATGCCCGTCGTGGCGAGGATGACGTCCTCGAAGTCGATCTGCCTGCGGTCGTCCTTCAGCCGCTCGTACGTCTCGTGCAGCTCGACCATCGTCGAGACCGGCATGTCGCCGGGCAGCGCGCGGCCGTGCGCGCCCGCGGCGTACTGCTCGAGCGTCAGCGCGCGCGCCTTGCGCCACTCGACCTCGGCGGCGAGGTCGCGCAGCTGCGCCGTGTCGACCCTCAGCTTCAGCTGCAGCGCGGCGTCCGCGATGGTGCGCGCCTTCGTCGGCAGCACCTCCGGCATGCGCCCGCCCGCGAGCCGCGGCCAGAAGTGCGCGAGCTGCGCGAGCGCCGCCGAGTGGAACGTGCGCGCCTGCACCTCGGCGCCCAGCGCCCGCAGGCGCGTGCGCATCTCGCCGGCAGCCTTCGTCGTGAAGGTCACGGCCATGACGCGACGCGGGTCGTAGACCCCGACCGACACGCCGTACGCGATGCGGTGCGTGATCGCACGCGTCTTGCCGGTGCCGGCGCCGGCGAGCACGCACACGGCGCCCTGCACGGCGAGCGCGACCTCGCGCTGCTGGTCGTCGAGGCGCTCGAGGATCGCGTCGGGCGTCACCGATCCAGCCAGCGCTGGATGAGGTACGCCGCGATCGACGCGTTGCCGGGCAGGCCCACGACGCCGTTCCGCACGTCGTCGCGCGTCAGCCAGCGCACCTCGACGATCTCCTCGCCGTCGGGCCGCGCCGCCTCGGGGTCGAGCGCGACGGCCTCGAAGCCCACCATGATGCTGCGCGGGAACGGCCACGGCTGGCTCGCGACGTACGTCGGATCCTCGACCGTGACGCCCGACTCCTCGGCGACCTCGCGCACGACCGTCGCCTCGAACGACTCGCCGAGGTCGACGAAGCCCGCGAAGAGCGAGAAGCGGTCGGTCCACGCCGCGTTGCGGCCCAGCAGGATGCGATCGTCGGTCGCGTCGGTCACGAGCACGATGACGGCGGGGTCCATGCGCGGGAAGTGCTGCGCGCCCGCGGCGTCGACGCCGACCCAGCCGCCCTGCTCGAACGCGACCGGCGAGCCGTCGACGCCCGAGAACGCCGTCTGCGACTGCCACCTGGCGAGCGCGACGGCCTGCGTGAGGATGCCCGCATCCTCGTCGTCGAGCTCGGCGCCGACCTCGCGCAGGCTGCGCCAGTCGCCCAGCTCGCGGCCGTCGCCCGCGCCATCGACGACCGCGCCGTCGACCGTCGCGGCGAGCACGACCGCGCCCTGCTGCTGGTCGAGGTGCCCCGCCGAGCGGCCGAGCCACGCGAACCGCGCGCCGTGCGGCACGCGATCGACGGGCACGCGCACGATCGCGCCGTCGGCGACGAGCGTGCGGTCGCCGTCGACGAGCACGACGCGCGTCGACGCATCGGCGAGCGCCTGCTCGAGCGACCCCTCGCGCATGCGGGATGCGTGGTCGCGATCGAGCGAGGCGCGCGAGAGGGGCGGGATGGCGGGCGAGTCGGTCACGAGCGTCCTTCCCGTCGCAGCGCGTGGCGACGCGGGAGGCGGCGATGCCCGCCGTACCCTCGCATCATGGCTGCGAACCCGTTCACTCTAGCCGCGCTGGCGACGTCCGCCGTGCCCGGCATCGAGGTCGTGGGAGCCGTCGACGACGGCTCGGGCGACGACCTCGAGGCCGTCGCGGCACGCACCTCCGACGGCCGCGTCGTGCGCGTCGTCGTGCCCCGCACGCCCGACGCCCTGAAGCGCCTGCGAGACCAGGCGGTCACGCTGCACGTCTTCACGCACGCCGTGCGCGACCGCCTGCCGTTCGAGGTGCCCGAGACGCTCGGCACCGCTCCCCTGCAGCGCACCGCCGTCGTCGTGTCGACGCGTCTGGGAGGCACGACGCTGCGCCTGGCCGACGTGTCGCCCGCGCACGTCGGCCTCGCGGCATCCATCGGCGAGGCCATCGCCGCGCTGCACGACCTGCCGACGAGCATCGTGCTCGACGCGGGCCTGCCGCACCGCTCGACCGCCGAGATCCGCGAGTCGCTCACGGCCGTGTTCGACCGCGTCGCCGCCACGGGCCGCGTGCCCGCGCCGCTGCTCGCCCGCTGGGAGGTCGCGCTCGAGGATGCCGCGCTGTGGCAGTTCCAGCCGCGCGTCGTGCACGGCGACCTCCAGTCCCCCGCGTTCCGCCGCGAGCACTCCACGATCACGGGCATCGACGGCTGGCACGCGCTCGGCCTCGGCGACCCCGCCGTCGACCTCGCCTGGCTGCTCGGCAACGAGCACGGCTCGTCGGTCGACGAGGCGTTCGTCGCCTACGCCGGCGTGCGCGGCGCCGACCGCCAGCTGCGCCGCCGCGCCATGCTGCATGCCGAGCTCGACGTCGCCCGCTGGCTGCTGCACGGCGTCGACGCCGGCGACGCCGCGGTCGTGACGGATGCCGAGGGCATGCTCGCGCGCCTCGCCGACCGAGTCGCCGACGACGACTCGACGACGGCGCTGCAGCCCGAGCGCCTCCACACGATGGACCTCGCCGACGTGCAGCACATGCTCGACGAGCGCGGCACGTCGGTCGCGCGCGAGGAGTCGCAGCGACGCGGCCAGTCGGCGTTCGACGACGAGACGGTCGAGATCGACGCCGACCTGCCCTCGTCGACCCGCACCTAGTCGCTCAGCCCTCGAGCGTCGCCCGCGCCGCCTCCCACGCCTCGCGCAGCTCGTCGAGGCTCAGCACGTGCTCGGGCCGCACGACCTCGTCGTGCTCGACGAAGTACAGCTCGGCGCGCACGCTCTCGGGGTCGATGCCGGCGTGCAGCGCGTACGCGGCGCGGTAGAGCGCGAGCTGCAGCCCTCGCTCGGCGACGTCGGCGCGCGAGCGCGGCAGCGCACCCGTCTTCCAGTCGACGAGCACGAGCTGGTCGCCGTCGCGCAGCACGGCGTCGATGCGGCACACCACCGACGTCGAGCCGAGCGGCAGGTGCACCTCGAGCTCGGTCGCGACGTGCTCCATGCGCGCGTACGGCGACGCGAGGAACGTCGCCTGCAGCCGCTCGAGGCGCTCGACGTCGACGGCCACGAGGTCGCCGCCCAGCTCGTCGTCGAGGTCACCGTCGACGAGATCGGCGAGGCCCGTGCCACCGCGGCGCTCGACCCACTGGTGGAAGAGCGTGCCGAGGCGCGTGGCCCGGAACGGCCGACGCGGCATGGGTCGCACGCGCGCGAGCGCCTGCGCTGCGGGATCGGCGAGCCAGTCCTTCGCCGTCGACGCCGAGATGCGGCTCGGTGCGACGGCGTGCGCGGGCGCGTCGCGCTCGGCGAGCAGCAGCGCGATCTCGTCGTCGAAGCGCGTGGATGCGGCGGCGTCGGCCGTGCGCACGGCCTCGGCGGCGCGCTCGACCGCGCTCCGCCGGGCGCCGAGCGGATCGGGCGGCCACACCGACTGCTCGAGCTCGAGCACCGTCGGGTTCTCGGCGTGCTCGGGCGCGTCGGCCAGCTCGACGCCCAGCACGTCGGCACCGTCGCGCAGGAAGCGCGACGGCTTCGCGATGCGCTTGTTGCGACCGATCCACCACGCGCCCGACATCCACAGCGACGCTCGGGCGCGCGTGACGGCGACGTACGCGAGCCTGCGCTCCTCCGCGTGGAACTGGTCGGCGAGCCCGTCGACGTACGCGGACCGCTCGACGCCGTACTCCTTGAGGTCGGCGACGCCGCGCGGGTCGAAGTGCGGCAGCTCGCTCGCGTCGCCGCGCAGCGCGTACGGCACCGCGCCGACCGAGAGCCAGCCGCGCGCATCCTGCCGCTGCATCGGCAGCGTGCCCTCGGTGAGCGACGGCACGGCCACGAGATCCCACTCGAGGCCCTTCGACGCGTGGATCGTCAGCAGCTGCACGACGCCGGGCTCGGGCTCGGGTGCGGGCGCGTCGAGCGTGTCGTCGCGCGCGGCACGCTCGAGCCAGCCGACGAGCGCCTCGAGCGTCGCGGCCGGGTCGGTGAGCGCGAACTGCTGCACCTCGGCCACGAACGCGTCGAGCGAGCGGCGCGGTGCGCGGGCGGGATTCGCGAGCACCTCGACGTCGAGCCGCAGCTGGCGCTCGACGAGCCGCACGAGCTCGGGCAGCGGCAGCGCGCGCTGCGACCGCAGCCGGCGGAACGTGCGGGCGGCGGCGAGCAGCCGCTCGGCGCCGGCCTCCGAGAGCGCCTGCCAGACGGCGGCGTCGGCGCCGAGGTCGAGCAGGTCGTCGAGCGCGTCGACGAGCGACGCCGCGGCGTCGTCGTCGGTCGACTCGCGGTCGGCCTCGCGCGCCCGCTGGGCGACGTAGCGCGTCGCGACGATGCGCGCGTGGTCGCGAAGGGCCGCGAGGTCGCGCGGACCGACGCGCCAGTGCGCGCCCGCGAGCAGTCGCAGCAGGTGCCCGCCTGCGCGCGGGTCGGCGAGCACCGACAGCGCCGAGCGCATGTCGACGATCTCGGGCTCTGCGAGCAGGCCGCCGGTGCCCACGACGTGGCACGGGATGCCGCGGCGCGTGAGCGCGTCGGCGAACGTCCACATGCGGCCGCGCACGCGCAGCAGCACCGCCGCGGTCGTGGGCACACGACCCGCGCCGCGCTCGGCCATCCACGTCGCGAGCGCCTCGGCCTCGTCGTGCTGCGTCTCGAAGAGCTCGAGCGCCACCTCGCCGGCGGCGGCGCCCGGTCGCGGTGCGAGCCGCTCGACGCCGTGGGCGGGCAGCGGCGCGGCGATGCGGTTCGCGACGTCGAGCACGCCCGCGGCGTTGCGCCAGCTCGTCGACAGCGCGAAGCGCTCGGCGCCGCCGAAGTCCTCGTGGAAGCGCGCGAGCGTGCCGGCGCTCGCGCCGCGCCAGCCGTAGATCGACTGGTTCGGGTCGCCGACCGCCATGACGGGGTCGCCGCGGAACAGCGTCGTGAGCAGCCGCACCTGCGACACCGACGTGTCCTGGTACTCGTCGAGCAGCACGACGCCGTGGCGCGCGCGCACCTCGTCGACGAGCCGCGGCGCGGCCTGCAGCGCCTGCAGCGCGAACCGCACCTGGTCGCTGAACTCGATGACGCCCAGCTCGCGCTTGCGACGGTCGTACGTGCCGGCGAGCGCCGCGAGCGGCTCGAGCGCGCGCATCGCGAGCACGTCCTTGTCGCGCTCGCGGCCGATGCCGATCTGGCCCTTGCCGACCTCCATCGCCGCGATGCGCTCGAACGCGTCGCCGAAGCCGTCGAGCACGCTCGGCTCGAGCGCGTTGTCGCCGAGCTCCGACGCGAGGCGTCGCAGGCCGTCGACGACGACGTCGCTCGACCGCAGCGCCGCGAGCCGCAGGTCGTCGCTGCCGAGCGCGACGTCGCGCGCCAGCAGCCACGCGGCGGTGTCGCCGAGCAGGTCGGCGTCGGGATCGCGACCCAGCACGAGCGCGTGCTCGCGGTACAGCTGGCTCGCGAACGCGTTGTACGTCGACACCGTGGGCTCGACTGCCGCTGCTGCCTCGTCGACGAGGCCCGCGCGCACGAGCTGCTGGATGCGCTCGACGAGGCGCACGCGCAGCTCGCTCGCCGCCTTGCGCGTGAACGTGAGCCCCAGGATGCGCTCGGGCTCGACCATGCCGTTCGCGAGCAGCCACAGCACGCGCATCGACATCGTCTCGGTCTTGCCGGAGCCGGCGCCCGCCACGACGAGCGCGGGCTCGAGCGGCGCCGTGATGACGGCCGCCTGCTCGTCGGTGGGGATGCGCGCGCTGCCCTCGGCGCCCGAGGCCTCGTGGAGGCGCTCGGCGATCTCGGCGGGGGTGATCAGCGCGGTGCCGACGCTCGTCGCGGTCTCGTCGGGGGTCACTCCGTCACCTGCCGTCGCACATGGATCTCGCACTGGCCGTGCGCGAACTCGTTGAGGCAGTGCTCGAGCGGCACCGCCGTGAAGGTCGCCGCCGCCATGCGGGCGGCGACGTCGACGACGCGCGTCTCGAACTCGGCGAGCTCTGTCGCGTCGAGGGCTGCCTGGTCGCCGATGGGCTTCGGATCGCGCGGGTACAGCAGGCGAGCACCCGCCGACGTCGTCTCGGGCGCGACGGTCGCGATCGCGCCACGGTCGGCGGCGAGCTGGTAGGCGCGCAGCTGCGCGTGCTCGGCGATCGCCGGACCGCTCGGCTTCGCCCTGCCGGTCTTGAGGTCGACGATGCGCACCTCGTCGCCGCGCCGCTCGATCCAGTCGATCGAGCCCGACAGGACGACGTCGCCGATCGCGAGCTCGAACCGGCGCTCGTGGTCGCCGACGTCGATGCGCCAGCCGAGGGCGCGCTCGGTGCGCACGTAGTCGGCGATCGCGACGACGATCTGCTCGACGATCCCGCGCTCGCGCGCCGACTCCCACGGCGAGCGGAACGCGAGCTCGGCCCATCGCGCCTCGACGGCCGCGAGCAGCGCGGCGGGATCCGCGGCATCGGCGTGCTCGACCGCGGCGTGCACGATCGTGCCGATCGCCTGCGGCGTCGCGGATCCCGTCGGCGCGAGCCTGCTCACCGCCCAGTCGACCGCGCACGACTCGAAGCCCTCGAGCGCCGACGGCGAGACGCGCACGGGCTCGCCCTCGTCGACGAGCGGCGCGTCGGTCGTCGCGTCTGCGAGACCGGCCCACTGCGCGGGGTCGGCACCCGGCACGCCCTCGGCGGCGAGGCGTGCGAGCGCCGCCGCCGCGTCGGCGCGCGTCGACGCCGCCGCCTGGTCGTCCACGAGCAGGCGGCGCAGCGTGCCGACGAGCTCGCGCAGCGTGCGGCCGCGCGCATCCACCTCGTCGGGTGCGTCGGGCAGCACGGCGAGCCAGCGCGCCGGCCGCTCCTCCTCGGTCTCGATCGCGACGACGTGCACGACGGCGCGAGCGCGAGAGACGGCGTGCACGAGCATGCGCAGCTCGTCGTCGGCGACGTCGGTCACGGTCGTGACGCCACCGAGCGCGTGGGCGCCCAGCAGCTGCGCGCCCAGCAGCGAGCCGCGCGGCCGCAGGTTGGGCCACGCGCCCTCCTGCACGCCGGCGACGACGACGGTGTCGAGCTCGACCGACACCAGCTGCGAGGGCGTGCCGATGCGCACCGACGCCGCGACCTGGCGGCCCGCGAGGGAGTCGAGCTCGAGCGCCGCCGAGCGCCACGACCGCACGAACTCGTCGGCGCGCACGTCGGCGTGCCGCTCGGCGTGCCGCGCGGCATGGTCGAGCAGCGCGACGACGGAGTCGAGCCTGCGATGCGCCCACGCGGCGTCGCTGCCGCCGCCGAGCGCCGCCTCGCGCCACGCATCCGCGACGCCCGCGCCGTCCCACAGCCGCCACAGCAGCTCGACGGCGGTGTCGGGGTCGTCGGACGCCGCGAGCTCGGCCGCGTACCGCAGCCGCGAGCCGACCGCGCGAGCGATGCGCGCCTCCGGCCCTCCGACGCCGTTGAGCGCCGCGTCGTCGGCGAGCGCCTCGGCCAGCAGCTCGTCGCCCGAGCCGGGCACGCGCTCCTCGGCGATCGCCCGGTGCCGCACGGCACGGCGCAGCCTGCGCAGGCCCACGGCGTCGAGGCCGACGAGCGGCGACGAGAGGATGCGGCGCGCGTGCTCAGGGCCGATGGTCTCGACGCCCGTGACGACCGCGAGCATCGCCACGAGGTCGTCGGCGACGCTCGAGCCGCGCACGGCCGAGCCGCCGCCCTCGCGCAGCGTGGGCACCTCGAGGTCGGCGAGCGAGCGCTCGAGCTCGGCCGCGAGCCTGCCCGAACGCGTCACGACGGCCATCTCGCCCCACGGCACGCCGTCGACGAGGTGCCTGCGGCGCAGGATGCGCGCGATGCGCCTGGCCTGCTCGACGGCGCCGTCGACGCGGTGCACCGCGATCGCGCCGTCGCCGCCCGCGGCCTCGGCCGCGCGATGCGTGCCGCCCAGCGCGGTGCCGATGCGCGCCGAGAGGTCGCCGATCGCCGCGCGCAGCGCCGTGCCGTGGCGGTGGTCGATCGCGAGGTCGATGCGGCGCGAGAAGCCGAGCCGAGCGCCGAGCGAGCCGACGATCGACGGGTCGGCCCCACGGAACATGTCGGTGGCGGTGTCGGGGTCGCCGAACGCGATCACGGCCGTGCCCGTGGCGTGCAGGGCCGCGACGAGGCGCGTGGCGCCCTCGGTGAGCTCCTGCGCGTCGTCGACGACGAGCAGGCGCAGCCGCCGCTCCCCCGTCGCGACGATCTCGGCGGCGCGCGCGAGGAGGCTCGCGGCGTCGACGGCCCCCACGCCGTCGCGGTGCGCGAGCGCGAGCACCTGGTCGAGCTCGTGCTGCACGGCACCCGCCGCCGCCCACTCCGGGCGGTCGTGCTCGCGCGCGAGCGCCTCGAGCGCCGAGCGGTCGAGGCCCTGCTCGCTCGCCCGGGCGAGCACGTCGCGCAGCTCGGTGCGGAAGCCCTGCTGCTCGCGCACGCCCGGGCCGAGGTGCTCGGGCCACGCGGGCCCCGAGCCGAGGTCGACGTGCCCCTCGAGCAGGTCGGCGAGCATGCCGTCCTGCTCGGCGCCCGAGAGCAGCTGCGGCCGGTCGACGCCCAGCGCGAGCGCCTGCTCGCCCAGCAGCGCATACGCGAACGACGCCGCCGTGCGGGCGAGCGGACCAGGCGTCACGACGTCGACGCGCGCCGCGAGCCGGTCGCGCAGCCGCGTCGCCGCCGCGCGCGATCCGGCGAGCACGAGCACGTCGCCACCCGTCCACCCGGGCCGCGCGATCCGCTCGGCCACGAGCTCGACGACGGTCGTGGTCTTGCCGGCGCCCGCGACTCCCAGCACGATGGCGCTCGCGTCGTCGGGCAGGTCGAGCACGGCGCGCTGGGAGGCGTCGAGGGTCATGGGCACCCCTCGACGCTAGGGCGCTCCGCCGACATGGATCGATGCCCCGCCGCTGTCGGCGAACGCGCACGAAGCGAGCATGTCGATCCCATATCCTGACGACATGGACATCCGCATCGGCATCAAGGACACCGCGCGCGAGATCGCGTTCGACTCCGCGCAGACCGTCGCCGAGGTCGAGCAGGCCGTCACCGCCGCGTTCGACGGCGGCCACCTGTCGCTCGACGACGCCAAGGGCCGCCGCTACCTCGTGCCGAGCGCGCAGATCGCCTACGTCGAGATCGGCTCGGAGTCCACGCGGCGCGTCGGGTTCGTGGCCTGATGGAGCTCATCTGGATGCCGGTGCTCGGCGCCGCCGTCGGCGCGCTGCTGCGCTACGTCATCCCCGGCCGCGAGACGCACGGCCTGCTGCTGCTCCCCGCGCTCGGCGCCGTCACGACCGCGACGGCGTGGGTCGTCATGGTCGTCACCGGCTGGAGCCTCGGCGAGCCGTGGATCTGGACGCTCGCGCTCGTCGCCCCGATCGTGACGTGCACGATCGCGGCCCTCGTGCTCGCTCGCGTGCGCCCGGCGCGCGACGAGCAGCGCCTGCACCAGCTGCTCGCGACCCGCTGATCGCAGCCGCGATCGCGGCTCGGCGGGCTGTCAGGCCGTCAGGCCCAGCGCATCCATGCGGCGCGTGTGCGCCGCGACGATGTCGTTGAACGCGGGCTCCAGCCGCTGCGCCGGGGCGGGCGACGCATCCTCGGGTCCGTGCACCGCGAGGTACATCTGCAGCAGCGTGTCGCCCACGAGGCGACGCCCCCACAGCGCCATGCGCGAGGCGAGGCGGGGGTTCTGCTGGATGGCTCGCTGCAGCTCGCGAGCGAGCAGCGGCTGGCCGGTCTCGCGCGTGAGCACGCGCAGCACCGCGTCGCGGTCGTCGTCGTGCAGTCCGCCGCCGTACGCGGCGAAGAAGTCGGTGAGCAGCCCCGTCGTGACGTGCAGCGACAGCACCTGCTCGTACCAGTCGGCGCCCGCGACCTCCTTGGCGAAGCGCTCGCTCGACGCGTAGAACGGCTCCATCGCGACGAGCGGCTCGACGTCGCGCGGCAGCAGCTCGACGAGGTCGCGGTAGCGCGTCGAGACGATGCGCAGCGCCTCGACGAGGTTCGCCTTCGCGGCGAGCGTCGGCGCCTCCGCGACGGCCTGGCCCGCCTGCTGCAGCACGACGAGCTGCAGCGCGAGCAGCTGCCCGAGGTACTGGTCGAGGCGCGGCTCGAGGTCCTGCAGGAGCACCCGATCGCCCTCGGCGACCACCTTGCGGGGTCGCAGCAGCGACCTCGTCACCTCGCGCGGCGTGCGATCGAACCATCGGACCACGGCGACGAGCCTAGCCATCCCCGGTGCCGTCGCCCGGCATCCAGGCGACCCGCCGGTAGACTGGCGGGGAATACGACGCTTCCCGACAGACGGACCAGACTTGACGTTCGCAGAACTGAACATCGATGCCGACATGGTCGAGGCCCTCGCCTCCCACGGCATCCACGACCCCTTCCCGATCCAGCAGCAGACCATCCCCCTCGGTCTGTCGGGTCAGGACATCATCGGCCAGGCCAAGACCGGCACCGGCAAGACCTTCGCGTTCGGCCTGCCGATCGCGCAGCGCATCGGTGCCGACCCCGAGCCCGGCGTCAAGGTGCTCGTCGTCGTGCCGACGCGCGAGCTCGCCGTGCAGGTGACCGAGGACATGGTGCTCATCACCGGCAACCGCCCGACGCAGATCGCCTCGATCTACGGCGGCAAGGCCTACGAGGGCCAGGTGGAGCAGCTCAAGGCAGGCGCGCAGATCGTCGTCGGCACGCCCGGACGCCTGCTCGACCTCGCCAACCAGCGCATCCTCGACCTCTCGAAGGTGCAGGAGATCGTGCTCGACGAGGCCGACAAGATGCTCGACCTCGGCTTCCTGCCCGACATCGAGCGCATCTTCTCGCTCGTGCCGCCCGTGCGCCACACGATGCTGTTCTCGGCCACGATGCCCGGCCCGATCGTCGCGCTCGCGCGTCGCTTCATGTCGCGCCCCATCCACATCCGCGCGACCGACCCCGACGACACGATCGCGCAGGCGAACATCCGCCACCTCGTGTACCGGGCGCACTCGCTCGACAAGGACGAGGTCATCGGCCGCATCCTGCAGGCCGAGGGCCGCGGCAAGACCGTGGTGTTCACGCGCACGAAGCGTGCGGCGTCGCGCCTGTGCGAGGAGCTCATCGACCGCGGCTTCGAGGCCGCTGCCGTGCACGGCGACATGAGCCAGGAGGCGCGCGAGCGCGCCATGGCCGCGTTCAAGGCCGGCAAGAAGGACGTGCTCATCGCGACCGACGTCGCCGCGCGAGGCATCGACGTCGACGACGTGACGCACGTCATCAACCACACGATCCCCGAGGACGAGAAGACGTACCTGCACCGCGTGGGCCGCACGGGCCGCGCCGGTCGCACGGGCATCGCCGTGACGTTCGTCGACTGGGAGGACCTGCACAAGTGGGTCTTCATCGACCGCGCGCTCGAGCTCGGCATCGCCGAGCCCGCCGAGACGTACTCGTCGTCGCCGCACCTCTTCGAGGACCTGTCGATCCCGGCCGGCTCGAAGGGTCGCCTGCGCGCGACGCCGCCCGACCGCATCGCCAAGCGCGAGGTCGAGCGCGACCGCGAGCGTGCGCGGCGCGACGGCGGACGCGGCGGCTCGAGCCGCGGCGGCCGTGACGGCGGACGCGGTGGTCAGGGTGGCGGCCGCGGCGGCGAGCGCCGCGACTCCGCTCCCCGCGCCGACGCGTCCGCGACCGAGGCGAAGCCCGCCGAGGGCCGCGGCACGCACGACGGCGGCGGCACCGAGCACCACGACGGGAACGCGGCGCCCGCGCGCCGCAGGCGCCGTCGCCGCCGCTCCGGCGGCGGCTCGGGCGGCGCAGGCGCCGCTGCGGCACCGCAGGCGTGACGCATCCAGCGACGAGACCCCCTCGACCATCCGGTCGAGGGGGTCTCGTGCGTGCGGGGTGCCGCGTCAGGCGACGGAGGCGCGGCCCGGATCGACCGCGATGGTCACGCCCGCGGCCTCGAGACGGTCGATGAGCTCGTCGGAGCCGCGCTCCGTCGACTTCGCGAGCTGCGTCTCGGCATCCGTGATCGGCACGACCGCGAGGTACGCCACCCGGCCCGCGGGCGTGTGCGCCGTCATGACCTCGGCGGGCAGGCCGAGCGGCGGGGCGACGAGCGCCGTCGAGAACGGCACGTCGTCGTGGAAGCGCGACCCGCTCGGGATCGTGTGGCCCCACGACACCCACGTGCTGCTGCGACGCGGGTAGCGCGCGAGCCCCTTGAGCAGGCGGATGGGCCAGTACGCGGCGTCGTCCTGCAGCGCGCCCTCGATGTCGGCGACGCCATCCGCGAGCCCCGGCCAGTCGGCGGGCAGGCCGATGAGCAGCTCCTGCAGCGCGCGGTCCTCGAGCTCCGACGGCACGTGCATCGGCAGCGCCGACATGCCGACGGTCGCGAGCGTCACGAACGGACGACCCTCGGCGGGCGGGTAGACGACGAGGTCGATGCGCAGCTCGTCGGGCACGGCCTCGGCCAGCACGGTCGAGGGCTCGCCCAGGTGCTGCGCGAGGTGGCCCATGAGGGCCTGCGCGTGGAGGTCGCCCGCTCGGAGGTCGTCCATGTGCAGTGAAGTCCTCTCAGGCGGGTGCGTGCTCGCCAGGCTATCGAGGGATCGGCCCCGGCTCGTACCCCGGGGCGTGCGGCGTGGGGTCAGGCGGGCAGGATCGGCTCGGCGCCCGTGCCGAGCTCGACGATCGCGTCGAGCGCCTCGGCGGTCGTCGTGTGCTCGCCGAACACGTTGGGCTTGCCGCGCCCGTGCCAGTCGCTCGAGCCCGTCGTGATGAGGCCGTGGAGGCGCGCCTGGCCGCGCAGCCACTCCTGCGCCTCGGGCGGGTTGTCGCGGTGCTCGACCTCGAGGCCCATGAGCCCGGCGTCGAGGAGCTGGGCGATGACGCGCTCGTCCATGGTCGCCTGGCCGCGGGCGGCGGGATGCGCGATGACGGGCACGCCGCCGGCGGCGCGGATGATGCGCACGGCCTCGGTCGGCGCCGGAGCGCGGTGCGGCTGATAGTAGCCGCCGCGCCAGTGCAGGATGCCGTCGAACGCGGCCGAGCGGTCGGCGACGATGCCGAGCGACACGAGGGCATCGGCGATGTGCGGGCGACCGATCGTGGCGCCGGGCGCCGCATGGTCTTGCACGATCGCCCACGTGAGCGGGTAGTCGGCGCCGATGCGCTCGACCATGCGCTGCGCCCGCTCGACGCGCTCGACGCGGATGCGCTCGCGCTCGGCGAGGAAGGCGGGTGCCGCGGGGTCGAGCAGGTAGCCGAGCACGTGCACGCTGGCCCACTGCTGCTGCGCCGAGAACTCGACGCCGGGCACGAGCCCCATGCCCACCTCTCGGGCCGCTGCGGCGGCATCCGCCCAGCCGGCCGTCGTGTCGTGGTCGGTGATCGCGACGGTGCCGAGGCCGGCGGCGTGCGCCTGCAGCACGAGCTCGCGCGGCGACTCCGTGCCGTCGGACTCCGTCGAGTGCGCATGGAGGTCGATGCGGCCCCACGACGCGCCTGCTCGGGACGTGTCGGCGGCGCTCATCCCTCCATCGTAGGAGCCGCGGACGCATAGGAGCGGCACCTACCCTGGAGGGCATGAAGGTGCTCGGCTGGCTGCTCGGCATCGCGGTCGCCGCCGCGTTGCTGATCGCGGCGTGGCCGCAGACGTTTGGGCTCGAGCAGGCGCCGATCGTGGCGCAGGTGGTCTCGATGCGCATGGGCGTCGTCGGCATCGCCGCCGTGCTCGCCGTCGTGTTCCTGCTCATGCTGGGCGCGAGACGCCTCCGCCGCTTCGCAGGCGCCGTCGTCGTGCTGCTGCTCGTGTTCATGGTCGCGTCGTCGGGCATCCACCTGAGCCGCGGCGTCGACGACTCGACGGCCGTCGCCGAGGAGGGCGACGTCGTCGTGCTGACGTGGAACACGCTCGGGGATGCGCCGGGCGCCGAGGCGATCGCGGGCGTCGTGCAGGACTCGGGCGCCGACGTCGTGATGCTGCCCGAGACGACGATCGAGATGGGCACGGAGGTCGCGGTGCTGCTCGGCGCGCAGGGCAACCCGTTCTTCGCGCTCACGACCGACTTCGCGAACGCCGAGTACGGCGCGCTCAACACGACGATGCTCGTGTCGACGTCGATGGGCACCTACACGGCGCAGCCGTCGGTCGACGTGGGGCAGACGAACACGCTGCCGACCGTGATCGCGACGCCTGACGACCGCGAGGGGCCGATCCTCGTGGCGACGCATCCCGTCGCGCCCATCCCGCAGCAGATGCGCAACTGGCGCGAGGACCTCGCGTTCGTCGCGAGCCTGTGCACGCAGGGGCAGTCGATCATCGTCGGCGGCGACTTCAACTCGACGCTCGACCACTGGACGTCGCTCGGCGTCGGCACGGGCGACCTCGGCACGTGCGTGGATGCGGCCGGCGCGGCGGGCTCGGGCGCGGTCGGCACGTGGCCGACGTGGGCGCCCGCGTGGCTCGGCGCGCAGATCGACCACGTCGTCGCCTCCCCCGACTGGCGCGCGGTCGACGCGCAGGTGCTCACGGGCTACGACGACCTCGGCACCGACCACCGTCCGGTGGTCGCGGTGCTGCGCCAGCGCTAGGCGCCGTCGGGCGGGGACGCCCCGCGGAGCAGCAGCTCACGACGGCACCGTTCGAGGCTCGCTCCGCTCGCACCTCAAGGACCGGTCTCTCGAAGCACCCCCGCAGAGGCGCACGCAGGAGCGGTCGACCATTCGCCGGGCTGCGTCGAGGCCAGGTGGTGCGAGTGCAGCCGTCAGCATGAAGAACGCGTCGCCGACCGGCGCGTCCCGGCCTGACGCGCCGAAGGCGGGTCAGGCCGGGACGCCCCGGTTGTCCATGGACCTCTCCACGATCTTGAGGCCCTCGAGGCCCGGCAGGGCCGAGATCTTCGTGTCGAGGTCGCGGATGAGCTTGCGGCCGTCGGGACCCTGGAAGAGGTGGGTCATCACGTGCGTGACCTCGTCGTCGGAGTTGATGCCGGAGCCCACGGGCTGCCACACCTTCGACATGACGAAGCGCGTGATGACGCGCGCCTTCTTCGACGCCTCGAGGCGCTTGCGGGCCTGGGTCGCGTAGAAGGCGATGTGCTTCGACTCCTGGATCGCGATGCGCTTCAGCAGCGGCGTGAGCACGGGATGCGTGACCATCTTCGCGAGGCGGTGGTACGCGGCGTTCGCCGAGTACTCGTTGGCGGCGCCGTACGTCATGTGCACGGCGACGAAGTCGTGGCCGACGACGTTGCCGAGCAGCGACTGCTTGATGGGGTCGAGGCGGTCCTTCCACCCCAGCTTCACGCGGCGCGCCTTGAGCACGTCGTAGTCGACGGTGATGTCGTGCTTCGCGAGCACGGCGGCGAGCGCCTCGCCGTGCCAGAACTCCTCGCGGTTCCACATCGTCATGAAGGCGCCCACCTCGGGCTCCTTGTGCGACGGCGTCGTGAGCAGATCGCGCAGGTAGCAGACCGTGTGGTACTCGACGTCGCACATGTAGCGCAGCGTGCGCAGCGTCGGCTCGTCGAGCGGCTGCTCGTCGAACACGTCGAGGTCGAGGTCGCCCCACTCGACGCCCTCGGACTGCTTCGTGTACCTGTCGATGTCGAAGGCCATGTGCGGTCTCGCCCGTTCCCCTCTAGATGATGCGGCGACCGCCCTAGGCGGTCGTCTCCGGGATGGTTCGGAGCAGCGACCGCGAACGGACTGCCGGACCTCGACGCCAGCGTACCGACGTCCACCCACGACGGTCCGCCTCCGTGGCGAGTCGCGAGTCCGGGTTGACGGCCGTCGGCGTGCCGACGAGCTGCAGCCACTCCAGGTCGGCGTGGCTGTCGCCGTAGCCGTACGACGCCGACAGGTCGGCGCCGTGCTCGTCGGCGTACTGCGCGAGCCACGACGCGCGCGCCTCGTCGACGAGCGGCGGCGTCGCGAGGTAGCCGGTGAGGCGACCGTCGCGCTCGTGCATGCTGCCGGCGACGACCTCGTCGAACAGCGCCGCGACGGGCGCCGCGAGGCGATCGAACGAGCCCGTGACGAGCACGGTGCGGTGGCCGGCGGCGCGGTGCTGCAGCACGCGCTCGATGGCGTCGGCGCTCGCGTGCGACAGCATCCGGTCGCGGTAGCCCGCGCCCTGCACGATGCGCTCCAGGCGCTCGACCGAGACGCCCTCGTAGCGGCGCATGAACTCGCGGATGAACTCGCCGCGGTCGCGGCGCTCGGCCGCGAGGTAGCGGGGCACGTCGCGCAGCATGCGCACGACCTCGGCCGGGTACGCGGTGCGGCGCACGCCGTTCGTGCGCACCCACAGGTACTGCTCGACGATGTTCGAGTCGATGAGCGTGCCCTCGAGGTCGAACACCGCGAGCACGTCGGAGCGCTGCGGCAGGCCGGCTGCCGACTCGGCGATCGCAGCCTTCGCCTTGGCGCGGCGGCGCGCCGAGAACGACGTCGCGAGCTCGGTGACGGCCGGCAGGTGCACGCGCTGCAGGTAGTGGTCCCAGTCGATCGCCGTGATGTCGAAGCCGCGGTCGGCGGCGATCTCGGCGGGCAGGGAGGCGTGCAGCGCCTTCGTGTTCGCGTCGTCGAAGATGATCTCCGACTGCACGTAGACCTTGTAGAGCGCGATGAACTGGCGCAGGCGGCCGATGTCGCGCACGGCCTTGTCGGTCGACGTCTTCCACCGGCGCGTCTGGTCGGTGGTAGGCAGCACGCCCAGGGCGCTCTGCGCCGCAGTGACGAGGCGCTGCTGCTGCGCGAGCCGGCGGTCGACGCGCATGCCGCCGGGGAACGTCCAGTCGGGCACGATCACGGGCGCGTCGCCCTGCTGCATGGGGTGGGCCGTGAAGTACGTCCGCACCGCCTCGAAGATCTCGTGGTACGGCAGCGGGTTCGAACGGCCGGAGGCCACCTGGTAGTAGGCGGGGCTGCCTGCGGCGGGCGGCTGCGTCGCCGCCGCGATCGCCGCGTTGACGACGTGGTCGACGGGGATGACGTCGAGCACCGAGTCGGGCGAGCCGGGGAACTCGGGCAGCTGGCCCTTGCCGTAGGCGACGATGAGCGGGTCGGCGACCTTGAAGCCGTCGATCCAGCCCGGGTACGGGTGCTGCGCGGCCGACTCGATGATCGACGGGCGCACGATCGACAGGCGGCGCTCGGCGCCCCACAGCTGCTCGGCGGCGCGCTCGGCGAACGCCTTCGTGAGCGTGTAGACGTCGGTCCAGCCGAGGCTCTGCGCACGCGTGCGACCGGCCTCGACGAGCTGCTCGGTCACCCAGGCGCGACGCGCCTCCTCGCTCGCGGACGCGACGGCGAGGGGGCCGGCCTTGCCGTGCTCGGCGCGGGCGGCGTCGAGGAACCCCGTGAGCAGCTCGGGCATGCGCGACTGGATCTCGACGCGCTCGCGGGCCTGGCGCGCAGCCTTGTGCTCGAGGCGCCAGTCGACGTCGTGGTCGAGGCTCTGCTCGAGCGCGACGCCCTTGCGCAGGCCGCCGACGTAGCAGGTGGAGATGTGCACGACGTGCGGGTTCGCACCCGTCGCGAGCACGGCCTCGTACAGGCCCACGGCGCCACCGAGGTTCGTGTCGAACGACTCGTCGATCGGCGGGTCGAACGACACGCTCGCCGCCGAGTGGATGACCACGTCGAGCCCCGTCGGCAGCGGGGCGACCTCGTCGAGCCCCGAGTCGATGACCGTGATGCGCGTGCCGATCGCAGCATCCGCGACCTCGTCGCCGACCTTGGCCCGCCACGCGTCGAACACGGGCTTGCGCAGCAGCGCCGCCGCGCGGTGCTCGGCCGTCTCGTCGCCCTTGCCGCGCACGAGGATCGCGATCGTCGTGTCGGGGAACGAGCTCAGCAGCCGCTCGAGGATGGCCTGGCCGACGAATCCCGTGGCTCCGGTCAGGAGGACGTGGGCGTCGCCGAGGTCGTGCGGCTTCGGGGTGGGGCTCATGCGACCAGCCTGGCAGCCAGACGCGTCGCTGTCGCATCCATGCCCGGCAGTGCGGCGACGCGGTCGCGCACGCGCTCGAGCGCGAGGCGGCCGTGGGCGCCTGCGAAGGTGAGGCGCTCGAGCAGGTGACGGGCGCGGGCCGGCACGTGGATGGCGCCGATGGGCCAGGCGCCGCCGAGGATCGCGCGCCTCGACAGGCGACGGGCGCGGGGCGAGGCGGCGAGGCGGCGCTCGGCCTCCTGCTGCAGGAACTCGAGGTGGCGCGACTGCACGTCGTCGACGATGCCGGCGAGCACGTCGACCGTCGCGTGCTTCGCGTGGCGTGCGAGCGCCCCGAACGCCTCGCCGATGATCCACTCGTCGACGAGCCCCGTGGATGCGTGCACGGCGATGACGTCGGTGCCGGTGAGGTTCGCGAGGATCGCGCGGCGCACGGGGCCGCGGCGCTCGGCGAGCTCGCGCGGCCGGAAGCGGGTGCGGCCGTGCAGCTCGGTGGGGTGGTCGTGCGCGTCGAGGATCGCCTTCAAGGCGTCGGCGATCCAGAACCGCTCGTACGCCCACGTCACGAGGAACGCCGTCACTCGGGCGTCCTTGTGCGTCGCGGTCACGAGCATGTCGCGCAGGCGCCCCATCGTGGCGGCCTCGACGTGGTGCAGCACCGCGACGAGGCGCAGCGCGACGTCGTCGAGGGGTGCGTCCACGAAGGCGGCGAGGTCGAGGGCGTCGCGGTGGCTGCCGCGCGCGTCGCGCGCGAAGGCGCGGACGTCGAAGGCCCGCTCGGGGGCAGTGGTGCGGCTCATCGTCTCGACGATACCCGCGTCGGCATGGCTCTCCGGGGCTGCGCCGCGCCGCGCGTCGCCGCGGCTAGGGTGGGGCGCATGCGTGCGCTCGTCACCGGTGCGTCCTCCGGCATCGGAGCCGCCTTCGCGCGTGCCCTCGCCGCCCGAGGTCACGACCTCGTCCTCGTCGCTCGCGACCGATCCCGACTCGAGGCCATGGCTGCCGAGCTGCCGGTCGATGTCGAGGTGCTGCCCGCCGACCTGTCGGTGCGCGACGAGCAGGAGCGCGTCGCCGCCAGGATCGAGTCCGAGGCGTCGCCGATCGGCATGGTCGTGACGTGTGCCGGATTCGGCATGCATGCGCAGATCCTCTCCGAGGACCCGTCGGAGCACGACCGCGCGTGGGAGGTCATGGGTCGCGCGACGCAGCGCCTCGCCGCCGCGGCCGCCCGCACGATGCGCCCGCGCCGCGAGGGCGCGATCATCACGGTGTCGTCGACCGCCGGGCTCACGGCCATGGGTGCGTACGCCGCGATCAAGTCGTGGGTCACGACCATGACCGAGGGGCTCGCGAACGAGCTGCACGGCTCGGGCGTCACCGTGACGGCGCTGCTGCCCGGCTGGGTGCGCACCGAGTTCCACGAGCGCGCGGGCATGGCCGCCTCCGGGCTGCCCGACGTGCTGTGGCTCGAGCCCGACGCCGTCGTGGCCGCATGTCTTCGCGACGTCGATCGCGGCAAGGTGCTGTCCATACCGAGCGTTCGATACAAGGCCTTCGCGGGATTGCTGCGCATCATGCCGCGCTCCGGCGTGCGGGCAGTGTCGCGTGCACTCCGATCCCGGCGCGATCGGTAGGGTCGACGGGTGGCAGACGCCCCGCATCCCCGCGACCGCTTCGACTCGAAGGCGCATGAGGTCGCTCGCTTCGGCGCGCAACGCGGCGTGCTGAAGACCGCCGTGCACGCCACGGTGACGCTCACCGCCGTCGACTCCGAGAAGGCCGCAGCGCTCGAGGGCAAGCCCTTCATCCTCGTCGCGAACCACTCGAGCCACCTCGATGCGCCGTCGATCCTCTCGGCGCTCCCCTGGCGCATCGCCAAGACGCTCGCGATCGGCGCCGCCGCCGACTACTTCTTCGACGTGTGGTGGCGCCGCGGCCTCACCGCGCTGTTCTTCAACGCCTTCCCCGTGCAGCGCTCCGGCCGCCGCAAGCAGGTCGTCTCCGCACGGAGCCTGCTCGAGCGCGGCATCCCCGTGCTGCTCTTCCCAGAGGGGACGCGCTCGAAGTCGGGACGCATGGCGCACTTCCGCCCCGGCTCCGCGGCGCTCGCCACGACCCTCGACGTGCCGATCCTGCCCGTGGCGCTCATCGGCGCGCACCACGCGCATCCCCGCGGCTCGTCGTGGCCGAAGCCGGGACGCCTGCCCGTGACGGTCGTCTTCGGCGACCCGATCGCCCCCATCGAGGGCGAGAACGCCCGTGACCTCACCGCCCGCGTGCAGGCGGAGGTCGTGAGACTCGTGACCGTCCACGGCGGTCCTGACGCGAAGGAGCTGCCCGCATGACCGTCGAGCACATGAAGTGGTGGGGCTGGGGCCGCGAGGGCGTCGGATTCCACTTCGAGGACAAGCCCGCGTTCGCCCCGTTCGTCGAGCACGCGGTCGGCCTCGACCTGCACTCGGCGCCCGCGGTCGCGACGCCGGACTTCGCCGACATCGACGTGCCCGCGTCGCAGGCTCCGGATGCGCTGCTCGGCGAGCTGCGCGGCGCGATCGGCGAGGAGCACGTCGTCGTCGACGACCTCGACCGCGTCGTGCACACCTACGGCAAGTCGATCCGCGACCTCATCCGCGTGCGCGCCGGCATCCTGCCGCGCATCCCCGACGTCGTCGCCTACCCCGGCGACGAGGACGACGTCACGCGCATCGTGCAGGTGGCGAGCGCCGCGAACGCCGTGCTCATCCCCTTCGGCGGCGGCTCGAACATCGCAGGCTCGCTCGAGCCGACCGCGACCGAGACGCGCCCGATCATCTCCGTCGACATGGGCCGCATGCGCCTGCTCGTCGACATCGACGAGCCCGCGCAGATCGCCCGCATCCAGGCCGGCGCGCTCGGCCCCGACCTCGAGGCGCAGCTCAACGCGAAGGGCTGGACGCTCGGCCACTTCCCCGACTCGTTCACGCACTCGACGCTCGGCGGCTGGGTCGCGACGCGCTCGAGCGGCATGCAGTCCGACAAGTACGGCGACATCGCCGAGATGACGCGCGGACTGCGCGTCGTGCGCCCCGACGGCACCCTCGTCATCCGCCCGATGCCCAACGCATCCACGGGTCCGAGCGTGCGCGAGATGGTGCTCGGCTCCGAGGGCCGCCTCGGCATCATCACCGAGGTGTCGGTGCAGGTGCACCGTGTGCCCGAGGAGCGCGTGATCCACGCGTACTTCTTCCCGAGGTGGAACGTGGCGCTCGGCGCGATGCAGGCCATCGCGGCGTCGGATGCTGCGCCGTCGATCACGCGCGTGTCGGATGCGCGAGAGACGGCGTTCTCGATGTCGACGAGCAAGGTGCGCACGGGCACGTCGCGCATCCTCGCCGAGGAGGTGCTGCCCAGGATCATGAAGTCCAAGGGCTGGGACCTCGAGGACATCTGCATGTCGTTCATCGGCTACGAGGGCTCCCCCGCGCACGTGCGCCGTCAGCGCGCCGCCGTCGAGAAGATCGTCAAGGCGTACGGCGGCATGGGCGTGGGCACCGGTCCGGGCGTGCTCTACGACCAGAAGAAGTTCGACACGCCCTACCTGCGCGACTTCCTGCTCGACCGCGGCGCCGTCGCCGACGTGTCCGAGACGGTCGCGCCCTGGTCGCGCCTGCTCGAGCTCTACGACGCGACGGTCGCCGCGGCGAACGCCGCGTACGACGAGATCGGCCAGCCCGGCTGGATCATGTGCCATCTGTCGCACTCGTACCACTCGGGCGCGTGCCTGTACTTCACGTTCGCGTGGGTCGCGGGCGGCGACGAGATCGCCGAGTACGAGACGGTGAAGGCGTCGATCCAGCAGTCGTTCGTCGACCACGGCGGCGCGATCTCGCACCACCACGGCGTCGGCTTCGAGCACGCGCCGTGGCTCGAGCAGGACATCTCGGCCGAGGGCGTCGCGGTGATGCGCGGCCTCTTCGCGTCGTCGGACCCGCAGCGCATCCTGAACCCGGGCGCGATCGTCGCCGACTGACGGACTGACGCTCTCCGCCGTTTGCGTTTTGCAGGCGATCACGGGGGTCGGAGGGGTATCTTCCCTCCGCCACCCCTGATCGCCTGCACAACGCAGATGCCCGGATGACCGCGGCGCGTCAGCGGGCGCGCAGGCGCGCGATCGCCGCGAGCACCTCGTCGAACGTCTCGCGCGACTCGAGGCTCGAGAAGTGGCCGGCGGCGCGCAGCCGCACGACCTCCGAGCCCGCGAGCGGCGCGTGCGACGGCACGTGCGGATCCCACGACGGCACGAGCTCGACGATGCTCGCGTTCGCCGCCGTCTCGGCCGCGAGCGCCACGAGCGCCGGCGAGCCGTCGCGCAGCTCGGTCAGCGACCGCCACCACGGCACCAGCCGCGCTCTCGCCGTGCCCTCGAACGGCGTCGCCACCGCGACGAGACCCAGGAGCCGCACACCGGCGGGCGTCGTGCCCGCGATCGCGTCGCGCGCCCAGTCGACGAGCACGTGCTTGCCCGTGAGCCCGCCCTTCGAGTGGGCGACGAGCACGACGTCACCGCGCAGGTCGTCGATCGCCGCGCGCACGAGCGGCACGGCGTCCACGAACGGTGCGAGGTTCCACCCGAGCGCGGGCACGGCGCGCACGCCGAGGCCGCGCGCCGCGAGTCGGCGTGCGAGCGGCTCGAGGTAGCGCCACGGCTCCCACACGCCCGGCAGCAGCACGACCGTCACGCCGCCGTCGGGCGCTGGGACGTCGAGCGGCGTCGTCCGGCGCACGAACGCGCGAGCCTGACCGCGCGTCGCATCCACGTAGTCGCGCGCCCACGTCGCCGCGCGACCGAGCACGCGGCGCATCAGTCCTCCGACCGAGCGGCGACGAACTCGGCGATCATGTCGGCGACGGGCTCGGCACCGGTGATCATCGCCTCATGTCCCTTGCCCTTCGCCTCGCGGAAGGTGGCGTCGGGGATGAGGCCCGCGATCTCGCGCACCCAGCGGCGCGGGCAGACGACGTCGCGCGACCCACGGATCACGAGCGTCGGACGCTGGATGCGCGGCGCGATCGTCTCGAGCCGGTGCGCGAGCATCATGTCGAACTGCTTGAGGAACCAGCGCGGCCCGGCCTGCGCGTACATCCTGAGGCCCACGAGCCCGACGATCGGCGGATCGTTCACGAGGTCGAGCAGGAGGCGCGCCGACTGCGTGCGCTTGCTGCGCCGCTTGCGGTCGACGGTCGGGGCGATGAGCACGAGCGCGTCGACGAGCTCGGGATGCTGCGCCGTGAGCTCGCTCACGACCTGCGTGCCCATGGAGTGCCCGACCGCGACGACCGGGGCCAGGCGAAGGTCGCGGATGACGCCGCCCACGATGGCGCCGCACTCCTCCATGCTCGCCGCCTTCGTGGGCTCCGGCGACTCGCCGAACCCGGGCAGGTCGACCGCGACGACGTCGAACGTCTTCGCGAGCTCCGCGCGCAGCAGCCCGAAGTACTGCTGCCCCATGCCGATGCCGTGCACGAGCACGACCGTGCGCTCGTGGCCGGCGTGCCACGTCCAGGCGACCACGACGTCCTCGCCGAAGCGGTGCTCGCTGCGGACGCCGCCGTCGCGACCGCGGTTCTCGACGCGCCACGAGCGTCGTCCGAGTCGCGTGCCGTCTGCCACCGTTCGATCCTAGGTCGGCGAGGAACGCTCACCCTGCACGGCGGCGCGCGCGGTGGGAGGATGGATGCCATGAGCGAGACGCAGACGACCGCAGCCGAGACCACCGCGGAGCCGCAGGCGAGCGAGCGCAACGCCGGCCGGTCGACGACGCCGCTGTCGAGCCGCTTCGTCGAGCACGTGCAGCAGGGCTGGGCCGACCGCGAGGAGGTGCTGCCCGAGCCGCGCGCCGCCGCCGCCGAGGCCGCCGCCCGTCGCGCCGCCCTGTCGGCGAAGCACGCGGGGGCGCGCATCGTCGTGCCTGCCGGCCCGCGCAAGCAGCGCTCGAACGACACCGACTACCCGTACCGCGCCGCCCCCGACTTCGCGATCCTCACCGGTTGGGGTGCCGACGCCGAGCCCGACTCCGTGCTGGTGCTCGAGCCGACCGCCGATGGCCACGATGCGACGCTCTACTTCCGCCAGCCCGCGGGCCGCGACACGACCGAGTTCTTCGCGAACGCCGAGATCGGCGAGTTCTGGATCGGCGCCCGCCCCTCGCTCGCGCACGTCGCCGCCGACCTCGGCCTCGCGACGAAGGACCTCGCCGACGTCGAGGCCGTGCTCGCCGACGCCTCGGTGCCCGTGCTCGTGACGAGCGAGGGCGACCCCGCGATCGTCGACCGCCTCGGCGACCACGCCAACGCCTCCGCAGACGGCGACGACGTCGTCGGCCGCGACCTCGCCGAGCTGCGCCTCGTGAAGAGCGCGTGGGAGATCGCCGAGGTGCAGCGCGCCGTCGACGCCACGAAGGCCGGGTTCGACGACGTCATCCGCGACCTCGACGCCGCCCGCGCCCACGCGCGCGGCGAGCGCGTCGTCGAGGGCACGTTCCACCGCCGCGCTCGCATCGACGGCAACGCCGTGGGCTACGACACGATCGCGGCGTCGGGCGCGCACGCGTGCATCCTGCACTGGACGCGCAACGACGGCGTCGTGCGCGACGGCGACCTCATCCTGCTCGACGCCGGCGTCGAGGTCGACAGCCTCTACACGGCCGACATCACGCGCACGCTCCCGATCTCGGGCACGTTCAGCCCCATCCAGCGCAAGGTCTACGAGGCCGTGCTCGAGGCCGCCGACGCCGCGTTCGCCGTCGCGCGCCCCGGCATCGTGTTCAAGGAGATCCACGCCGCCGCCATGGAGGTCATCGCGCGCCGCACGGCCGAGTGGGGCCTGCTACCGATGAGCGCCGAGGAGTCGCTCGAGCCCGAGAACCAGCTGCACCGCCGGTGGATGGTGCACGGCACGAGCCACCACCTCGGCCTCGACGTGCACGACTGCGCCCAGGCGCGTCGCGACTTCTACCACGACGGCATCGTGGAGGAGGGGATGGTCTTCACGATCGAGCCCGGCCTCTACTTCCAGCCCGACGACCTCACGGTGCCCGAGGAGCTGCGCGGCATCGGCGTGCGCATCGAGGACGACGTCGTCGTGACCGCCGACGGCGTGCGCAACCTCTCGGGCGGCATCCCCCGCACCGTCGACGAGGTCGAGGCGTGGATGGCGTCGCTGCGCGCGTAGCCCGGGGCTACAGCGCCACGAGCGCGACCGCGATGACGAGCATGACGACGGCGATGCCGCCGTCGAGGATGCGCCACGCGCGCTCGGTGCGCATGATCGGCGCGAGGAACCTCGCGCCGTACCCGAAGCCGACGAACCAGATGGCGGAGGCCAGCAGGCCGCCGACGAGGAACGACCAGCGCGCGTCGCCGTGCGTCGCGGCGATCGACCCCATGACGAGGGTCGTCTCGATGAGCGCGTGCGGGTTGAGCCACGTGAGCGCGAGGATCGTGAGCACGGCCGTGCGCCGCGAGGTGCGCTGCCGCACGGCGACGCCGCCCTCGCCCGCTGCCGTCTCGTCGGGCGCCGCGACGAGCGACCCGCCACCGCGCCACGCGCGTCGCGCGCACACGAAGGCGTAGCCGACGAGGAAGATCGCGCCCGCCCACCGCGCCACGCCGTCGAGCCACGGCACGTGCGTCACGAGCACGCCCACGCCGGCGACGCCGGCCGTCTGCAGCACGATCTCGCTCGCGATGCACGCGATGACGATCGCGCCGACGTGCTCGCGACGGATGCCCTGGCGCAGCACGTAGGAGTTCTGCGCCCCGATCGAGGTGATGAGGCCGAGGCAGATGGCGAGTCCGGCGAGGAAGGCGGCGAAGGAGAGCACGCGTCGACGCTACGGCCAGGCGACCTGCAGCACCAGCGCACGTTCCTGCATGACCTGAAGCATCGCTTCAGGTAGCGTCGAGGCATGGAGCTGCCTCGCGACCTGCTGCGCACCCTCGTCGCCGCCGTCGACGCGGGCACGCTCGACGGCGCCGCCCAGGCGCTCGCCCTCACCCCCTCGGCCGTGAGCCAGCGCATCCGCGCCCTCGAGCGGCAGCTCGGCCGCGTGCTGCTCACCCGAACGCGCCCCGTGCGGCCCACGCCCGACGGCACGGTGCTGCTGCGGCTCGGCAGGCAGCTCGCGCTGCTCGAGCACGAGGCGCTCACCGAGCTCGGCGCCGAGCAGGGCACCGCGACCATGCGCCTCGGCGTCAATGCCGACTCCCTCGCGAGCTGGTTCCTGCCCGCCGTCGCCGCCGTCGCCCGCGACCACGACGTCGTCGTCGAGCTGCACCGCGAGGACCAGGAGCGCACGGCGGCCCTGCTCGAGTCGGGCACGGTCATGGGCGCCGTCACGGCGCAGCGCGAGCCCGTGCCCGGCTGCGTCTCCTCCCCCATCGGCGGCATGCGCTACGTCGCCGCCGCGAGCCCCGCGTTCGCCGCGCGCTGGCTGCCCGACGGCGGCACCGCCGACGAGCTCGCCCGCGCGCCCTACGTCGACTTCGACGACTCCGACGTGCTGCAGGCACGGCACCTCGCCGCGCGCGGCGTCACGGGGACGCCGCCGCGCCACCTCGTCTCGGCATCCGCCGAGTTCGGCCACGCGATCGAGCTGGGCCTCGGCTGGGGCATGCTGCTGCCGTCGCAGCTCGAGACGGGCGCGTTCGTCGCGCTCGACGGCGACCCCATCGACGTGCCGCTGCACTGGCAGCGGTGGAACCTGTCGTCGACGCTGCTCGACGCCATCACGGACGCCGTCGTCGCGGCCGCCAAGGAGGCGACCGACATCGTCGCTACGCCTGCGGCGACTCCGGCGCGGGCACGACCGGCGCCTCCGCGGGGGTCGTGACCGGCGCGGCGGCCGCGCGCTGCCCGATGACGTGCATCGTCTTGCCCGCGATCGTCTGCGGCGCGACGATGTCGTAGCGCGTCGCCATGACCTGCTGCACGCTCGAGAACTCGCGGCGCTTGCGCGTCATCGCGTGCGTCACGATGGCGAGGATGATGCCCATCGCGGCACCCAGCAGCGGCAGGATGAACGCCGACTGCAGCGACTCCGGCATGAGCAGGTAGATCGCGAGGCCGAAGAACACGCCGAACATGAGGCCGCGCAGCATGCCGTTGAACGCGACCTTGCCCCACGTCAGGCGGCCCATGACGCGCTCGACGAGCTTGAGGTCGTTGCCGACGATCGCGAGCCCGCGGATCTCCGCCTCGGCCTCCGACACCTTGTTCACCGCAGCCTGCGCCTCGGCGTAGGTGGCGAACGACGCGACGACCACGCCGTCGGGCAGACGCTGCTCGCCGCGGTCGGAGGGCTGGAGGATGCTCACGTCTCCATGGTCCCACGTCGACGCTCGCCCGCGTGGGGCGTTCGCGACCCGCGAAGCCCACAGGTAGCGTTGCACCGTGAGCAGCAAGGCGTTCGTCGCACGGCTCGTGGGCTGCCCCGTCTTCGACCCCCAGGGCGACAAGGTGGGCAGGGTCCGCGACGTCGTCATGGTGCCGCGCGAGACCGCGGCGCCGCGCATCGTCGGCTTCGTCGTCGAGGTCACCGGCAAGCGCCGCGTGTTCCTGTCGATCGGCCGCGTCATGTCGATCGGCGGCGGCCAGCTCATCACGACGGGCCTCATCAACCTGCGCCGGTTCGAGCAGCGCGGCGGCGAGCAGCTCGTGCTCGCCCAGGTGCTCGGTCGCGGCGTCACGCTGCGCGACGGCACCGAGGCGCGCCTCGAGGACCTCTCGATCGTCGAGCAGGCGCCCGGCGAGTGGCTCGTCGACCAGGTCTTCCTGCGCAAGCCCCGCACGTCGCCGTTCGGCAAGGGCCCCACGACGCTCGCGCGCTGGATGGACGTCGTGCACGACCACGCGGGCGAGCAGGAGTCCGACCACATCCTCGCCCAGCTGCAGGACCTCAACGCCGCCGACGCCGCGACGGCGCTGCTCGACCTGCCGTCGCAGCGCATGCTCGAGGTCGCCGAGGACCTGCCCGACGAGCGCCTCGCCGACGTGCTCGAGGAGATGAGCGAGGACGACCAGGTCGCGATCCTCGACGCCCTCGGCGACGACCGCGCCGCCGACGTGCTCGACCAGATGCAGCCCGACGACGCCGCCGACCTCATCGCGCAGCTGCCCGCCGAGCGCGGCGAGGCGCTGCTCGAGCTCATGGAGCCCGAGGAGGCCGAGGACGTGCGCATGCTGCTCGCGTACGGCCAGGACACCGCGGGCGGACTCATGACGACCGAGCCCGTGATCCTCGCGTCCGACGCGACGGTCGCCGAGGCCCTCGCGACCATCCGCAAGCACGAGATCGCGCCGGCGCTCGCCGCCGCCGTCTTCGTCACGCTGCCGCCGTACGAGCCGCCGACCGGCGCGTTCCTCGGCGTCGTGCACTTCCAGCGGCTGCTGCGCTACCCGCCGAACGAGCGTCTCGGCACGCTGCTCGACCCGGCGATCGAGCCCGTGCGGGTCGACGAGTCGGCCGCGGCGCTCACGCGCACGATGGCGACCTACAACCTCGTGTCCGTGCCCGTCGTCGACGACGCGTCGCGGCTCGTGGGCGTCGTGACCGTCGACGACGTGCTCGACCACATCCTCCCCGACGACTGGCGTCGCGACGACGACGAGGTACGCCGTGGCTGACCGCAGGGACGAGCGCGACGAGCGCCAGGACCGCCTCGCGACGCCGAAGGGCGCCGGCCGTGGGCTGCTGGGGCGACGCCGCGGCAAGCGCGAGTCGAAGGACCGCTTCGGCGGCTTCAGCGAGGCCATGGCGCGCGGCATGGGCACGCCGTGGTTCCTCGTGGGCATGACGGTCTTCGTCGTGTTCTGGCTCGGCTTCAACTCCATCGCGCCGCACGACGCGCAGTTCGACCCGCAGGACCAGGGATTCCCGCTGCTCACGCTCGCGCTCTCGCTGCAGGCGTCCTATGCGGCCCCCATGATCCTGCTCGCGCAGAACCGGCAGGACGACCGCGACCGCGTGCAGATCGAGCAGGACCGCGTGCGCGCCGAGCGCAACCTCAACGACACCGAGTACCTCGCCCGCGAGGTCGTCGCGCTGCGCCTCGCCATCAAGGACATGGCGACGAAGGACTTCATCCGCGCCGAGCTCAAGAGCCTGCTCGACGACATGGAGGACCAGCGCAAGGCCGAGGCGCAGGCGGCGGCCGGCGAGCCCGACGCCGCGTCCGAGCCGAGGCCGTGAGCACCGACGCGATCCGCGGGGCGCTCGCGCGCGTCGTCGACCCCGAGATCCGCAGGCCCATCACCGAGCTCGACATGGTCGGCGACGTCACGCTCGTCGACGGCGCAGCCCACGTCGACCTGCGACTCACGATCGTCGGATGCCCCGCCGCCGACCGCATCGAGGCCGACGTGCGCGCCGCGACGCTCTCGGTGGCCGGCGTCGACGCCGTCGACGTGGCCGTGGGCGTCATGACGCCCTCGGAGCGGCAGGCGCTCGTCGAGCGGCTGCGGGGCAAGCGCACGATGGCGTTCGGGCCCGACTCGCTCACGCGCATCCTCGCGATCACGAGCGGCAAGGGCGGCGTCGGCAAGTCGACGCTCACGGCCAACCTCGCCGTCGCGCTCGCGCAGTCGGGCCTGCGCGTCGGGCTCGTCGACGCCGACGTGCACGGCTACTCGATCCCCGGCATCCTCGGCGTCGACGACGTGCCGACGCGCGTCGGCGACCTCATGATGCCGCCGTCGAAGCATGGCGTGCACGTCGTGTCGATCGGCATGCTCGTCGAGGGCAACCGCGCCGTGTCGTGGCGCGGGCCCATGCTGCACCGCACGCTGCAGCAGTTCCTCACCGACGTGTGGTGGGGCGACCTCGACGTGCTGCTCATCGACATGCCGCCCGGCACGGGCGACGTCGCGATCTCGCTCGGCCAGCTGCTCCCCCACGCCGAGGTCGTCGTCGTGACGACGCCGCAGCGCGCGGCGGCCGACGTCGCCGAGCGCTCGGCGGAGGTCGCGCGGCAGACGGGGCAGCGGGTCGTGGGCGTCGTCGAGAACATGGCGGGGCTCGTGCAGCCCGACGGCTCGGTGCTCGAGCTCTTCGGCTCGGGCGGCGGCGCTGAGGCTGCCGCGCGCCTCGACGTCGACCTGCTCGCGAGCGTTCCGCTGTCGATGGCGCTGCGCGAGGACGGCGACGCCGGCAGCCCCGTCGTCGTCACGCATCCCGACGATCCGGCGGCGCAGGCGATCGCGGCGCTCGCGCAGCGGCTGCGCGGCGGCCGCGGGCTCGCGGGCCGCGCGCTGCCGTTCTCGACGCCCTAGTCGCCGAGCCGGCGTCAGTCGCCGAGCTCGCGCGCGAGCAGCTCCACGAGCAGGCGGTGGATGACGCTGCGAGGCGTGGCCTCGATGATCGCGATGAGCTCGGCGCGCTCGGCGCCGAGGTCCTCGGCACCGACCTGCGCGAGGATCGCGCCCGCCGTCGCCGAGTCGAGCGGCACGCCGTCGAGCGCCTGCAGCGGCGCCGCGGCCTCGCCCGTGGCCTTCGGCACGCCGCGCACCTCCTCCGACGCCTCGACGAGCGCCTCGAGCAACGCGTCGAGGTGCTGGCCGAGCGCGGGCGTCACCGTGAGGTGCAGCGTCGACGGCAGGTCGGGCTGGCCCTGCTGCCGCAGGCCGGGCTGCGCCTGGGCGAGGAAGCCGCGTGCGATGAGCGCGTCGCCGAGGCGCAGCGGGTCGACGAGCGAGTCGGATGCGTCGTCGGTCGCGATCGCGAGGGCGACGCCCACGGGGTCGCCGACGACGCGCAGGCCGTCGATGCCCTCGACGGTCGCGCGGATGGCGTCGGAGATGCGCCTGCACTGCGACTGCAGCTCGCCGAAGCCGACGGTGCCGAGCGACTGCAGCACGGCCCACGCGGCGACGAGGCCTGCGGCCTGGCGCGAGCCGAGCAGCGTCGAGGTGGCGACGGGGTAGCCGGGCCAGTCGGCGTCGGCGAACATCATGCCGCGCTGCCGGTCGGGGCCGCGCTGCAGCAGCACCGACGCGCCCTTGGGGCCGTAGCCGTACTTGTGCAGGTCGGCCGAGATCGACGTGACGCCGGGCACCGCGAGGTCCCACGCGGGCACGTCCGGCAGGAACGGCAGCACCATGCCGCCGAAGCACGCATCGACGTGCACGTCGATGCCGCGCTCGGCGCACGCGGCGGCGATCTCGGCGATGGGGTCGACGACGCCGTGCGGGTAGCTGGGGGCCGACACGACGGCCAGCGCGACGTCGTCGCCGAGGGCTGCGACGAACGCATCCACGTCGGCACGCCCGTCGGGCGTCACGGGCACGACCTCGAGGTCCATGCCCAGCAGGTGCGCGGCCTTCGCGAACGCGGGGTGACGCGTCGAGGGCGCCACGATGCGGCGCTTGCCGGGGTTCGCCTCGCGGGCGGCGAGCACGGCGAGGATGACCGACTCCGTGCCGCCCGACGTGCAGGTGGCCACGACGTCTTCGCCACCGTGCAGCAGCTGCTTCATCGTCGCGCCGATCTCGCGCTCGACGACGGCGAGCGAGCCGTACACGAACGGGTCGAGGCCGTTGAGGTGCAGCACCTCGAGCGCCGACTCCTCGACGAGACGGTGCAGCTCGGGCACGCCCGGGTCGTAGACGTACGACAGCACGCGACCACCCTTCGTGGGGGCGTCGCGGTCGGCGCGCAGCGAGCGCAGCCGCGCGAGCACCTCGTCGGGCTGGATGGCGAAGGTCATGCCTGGGTCTCCTGCTGGGGTGCGACGTCGGCGTCGACGACGGCGCGCGTGAGGCGGTAGCCGCGCAGCGGCGCGAGCGACACGAGCACGACGAGGGCGGGCAGCACGCTGAACGCGACGGCGATGCCGACGAGGACGCCCTCGGGCTGCTCGGCGCCGCCGCGGCTCGCGACGTAGCCGGTCGCGGCGAGCACGAGCGACAGCACGAGGCCGCCGAGCGCGAAGCCCGTCGTCTCCATGGCGGTCCACACGCCGCCGATGACGCCCGAGCGGTCGATGCCCGTGCGCTTGCGGTCGTGCGCCATCGCATCCGGCAGCATCGCCATCGGCAGCGACTGCATGCCGGCGTAGCCGAGGCCCGCGAGCGCGACGGGCGCGTAGACCCAGCCGTCGGGCACGAGCAGCGCGGGCACGAGCAGCACGCCGCCGACGATGAAGACGATCGACGAGAGCTGGAACGCGAAGCGCTTCGACGTGCGCGCCGACAGCCACTGCCAGCCGGGCGCCGCGACGATCGCGGGCGCGATGAGCGCGACGAACAGGAACGTGATGGCGTCCTCGTCGCGCAGGATGTACGTCGCGACGTACTGGCCGCCGGCGAGCATGAGGCCCGTCGCGAGGGCCTGCAGGAAGAACGGCACGACGAGCGCGCGCAGGCTCGGACCGTGCGCGAGCACATCCCACGTCTCGCGATAGATCGAGGCGATCGAGCGACGCTGCGCGGCGTAGGGCGCGTGGCGCGGCGCGCTCGGCACGGCGACGAGGCAGCCGATCGCGAGCAGGATCGCGCACACGATGCCCATGAGCAGGTAGCCGACGTGGGCGTCGTCGACGATGCCGCGCAGCGCGGGGCCGCCGCCGCCGAACGCGAGGATCGCGATCGTGAGCACGATGACGCGGGCCGTCAGCAGGCGCGTGCGCTCGTCGTAGTCGTGCGAGATCGCGGCGGGCAGCGCCATGTACGGCACCTGGAAGACGCTGAACGCCGTCGCGGCGCCGAGGTACGCGATGCCGACCCAGAGCACGGATGCGATGGGCGGCAGGTCGGCGGGCACGGCGAACATGAGCACGAACAGCACGGGCAGGGCGATGCCGCCCACGAGCATCCAGCGGCGGCGCGAGCCGGTGCGGGCGTCGTCGTCGTCGGAGAGCGCGCCGATGACGGGGTCGGCGACGACGTCCCACACGCGCACGACGCCGATGACGAGGCCGGCCCAGAGCGCGGCGATGCCGAGCGTGTCGGTCATGAAGTAGAGCAGCACGAGTCCGGGAAGCGTGCTGAAGCCTCCCGTGCCGAGCGCTCCCGTGGAGTAGCGCACGACCGTGGAGGAGGGGATCCGGTCCTGCGGCATGCAGGTGACTCTACGGCAAAAGTTGAGACATCGTCACGACATTGCGTCGCTGGGGGCAACCCGTGTTGCGAGCGCGCCGCGCGTCAGGTCGCCTCGACGTCGTACGGGGCGCCGTCCGGCAGCGGATCGCGCGGCGTCGTGCGCCGGCGCGCACGCCCCGCCGCCGCCGTCGCGGCGACGGTGCTCGCGGCTGCCGCAGCCTTGGGCGCGTCGTCCATGAGCGCCTCGCGCACGATGCGCCGCGGGTCGTACTGGCGCGGGTCGAGCTTGCGCCAGTCGACGTCGTCGAACTCCGGCCCCATCTCCTCGCGCATGCGATCCTTCGCGCCGTTCGCGAGGTCGCGGATGCCGCGCACGAGCCCTGCGAGCCGCTCGGCGGCCGCCGGCAGGCGCTCGGGGCCGAGGATGATCGCCGCGATGACGCCGATGACGATGAGCTTGTCGAGGGTCAACCCGAGGAACGTCACGACCCTCTCCTCTCGACGGGGATTCCAGCGTACCTGCGCACGCAGGGTGCGCGGCGCGGCGCGACGCCGGGCGTCATGCGCGCGGCTAGCCTCGGAGCCGGAGAGGCCCACGTGGAGACTGCACTGACGTCGAAGTACATCGACGAGCTCGCGATCGAGGATGCGATCGTCGCCGGCGCACGCGACGCGGCCGACGAGCTCGGCGTGACGACCGTCGCCCCGTCGGTCGGCGCGCTGCTCGCGCTCACGACCGCGACGCTCGGCGCCTCCGCGATCCTCGAGATCGGCACCGGCACGGGCGTCAGCGGCCTCTGGCTGCTCAAGGGCGCCCCCGCCGCGACGCTCACGTCGATCGACACCGAGCTCGACCACCACCAGCACGCTCGCGCCGCATTCACGCGCGCGGGGTACGCGCAGGCGAAGGTGCGCCTCATCACCGGCTCGGCGAACGAGATCCTGCCGCGCATGAACGAGGGCAGCTACGACGTCGTGCTCGTCGACGCCGACCCCGCCGACCGCATCGAGCACGTCGAGCACGCGCTGCGCCTCGTGCGCGTCGGCGGCACCGTGCTCGTCGCCCACGCCCTGCTCGGCGGCCGCGTCGCCGACCCCGCGCAGCGCGGCGACGTCGTCGCCGACGCCCGCGCGCTGCTCAAGGAGCTCAGCGCATCCGACGCCGTCGCGATCGCCGTGAGCCCCGCGAGCGACGGCCTGCTGCACGTCACGCGCCTGCCCGAGCCGTAGGCATCCGCGGCGCGACCGCGCCCAGCGACGACGAAGGGCGGGCCCGCAGGCCCGCCCTTCCTCACGTTCGACGCATCACGCCGAGACGACGACCTCGCTCAGCGCAGCGTGCAGCTCCGCCGCCTCGGCATCGTTCACGGACACGACGAGGCGACCGCCGCCTTCGAGGGGGACGCGCACGACGATGAGCCGTCCCTCCCTCACTGCCTCCAGCGGACCGTCACCAGTGCGAGGCTTCATCGCAGCCATCAGGGGTTCCCCTCTCGTTCCCAAGACCTCCAGTATCCCATGTCCTTGGGAGCGGACCCTGGGTTCGCAACATGATCGTCACGGAATCGATGGCGGACCGTGACCAGCGAGGCCTCCACGGGGGTGCCTACGGGATCGTCCAGTCGACGCCCATGAGCCACCAGCACGCCCAGAGCCACGCGACCTGGCCCGCGACGCCGAGCGCGAGCACCAGCGGACGCCACCACCGGCCGGGCAGCACCGCGACGACCGTGGCGAGCGCGAAGGCCGGCAGCAGGATGCGGAACGTCGACGACTGCGGGAACCACACCGCGAGCAGGTACAGCAGGTACGCGATCGTCCACGCCCACGCCTCGACCCCCATCGCCTCCCGGCTCGTGCGCCGCGCCAGCACCCAGACGAGGCCGCCGACGAGGAGCACGAGCAACCCGACACCCACGCCGCCGAGCCACCACTGCGCACCCGCGACCCAGCCCGTGCCCGGCACGAGCTGCATCGCGCCGACGTACGGGGCGCGCCAGCCGAGCTCCGTGGCGACGTACGCGCCCGGCTCCCCCGTGCGGAGCGCCGCGTACGCCGGCCACGCGAGCCCCCACGCGAGCGCCCACGCCGCGAGGGCGACGAGGATGCGCAGGTCGCGCGCCGGCCACGCCGGCCGCTCGCGCCACCACGCCCACGCGGCGACGATGCCGAGCGCGAGCGCGAACGCGAGGCCCGACGGCCGCGTGAGCGCCATGAGCGGCACGAGCGCCGCGAGCATCCCCCACCGCCGATGCCGCAGGGCGAGCAGCGCGCCGGCGAGCAGCGCGAGGTGCAGCGACTCGGCGTAGCCGACCTGCAGCAGCGGCGACACGGGCCCGAGCAGCACGAGCGCCAGGGCGAACGCCGCGTGCTGCGGGATCGTCTCGCGCAGCAGTCGGTACGCGAGCACCGCGAACGCCGCCGACGCCGCCCACGCGATGACGAGCGCCGCCACCTGCCAGTCGACGCCCACGCGCACGAGCGCACGGATGAGCATCGGGTACACGGGCATGAACGCCCACGCGTTGTCGTCGATCGCGCCCGACGCGTCGCGCGGCAGCACGTCGGGGTAGCCGTGCGTCGCGACGTGCTCGTACCAGCGCGCATCCCACATCGTCGAGAAGTCGACGAACGACGGCGACGCGCCCGTGTAGACGTTCGCGGGCTGCGCTGCGGCGAAGGCGACGAGCAGCGCCGTCGACACGACGCGGCTCGCCGCCCAGATCGCGAGCGCGTGCCCCCACCACGGGAGCCGCGCCCAGAGGCGCATCAGGCCGTGGTGCCCGTGAGCCACGCCCGCAGGCCGCGCTCGACGTCGACGATCTGCTGCAGCTCGACGCGCTCGTCGTCGGCGTGCGCCTTGAGCGGGTCGCCGGGGCCGTAGTTCACGGCGGGGATGCCGAGGCTCCAGAAGCGCGCGACGTCGGTCCAGCCGTACTTGGGGCGCGGCTCGACGCCCACGGCCTCCACGAACTCCTTCGCGAGCGCCGCGTCGAGGCCCGGGCGGGCGCCCTCCGCCGAGTCGAGCACCTCGACGTCGAAGCCCTCGAAGAGCTCGGTGACGTGCTCGACGGCCTCCGCGACCGTGCGCGACGGCGCGAAGCGGTAGTTCACGTGGACGCGGCACTCGTCGGGGATGACGTTGCCGGCGACGCCACCGACGATGCCCACGGCGTTGAGGCCCTCGCGGTAGACGAGGCCGTCGACGTCGACCTCGCGCGCCCGGTAGTCCTGCAGCACCTGCAGCACCTGCGCGGCGTCGTGGATGGCGTTGTGACCCACCCACGAGCGCGCCGAGTGCGCGCGCACGCCGCGCGTGCGCACCTCGAAGCGCAGGTTGCCGTTGCAGCCGCCCTCGATGTGGCCGTTCGACGGCTCGCCGAGGATCGCGAAGTCGCCCTGCATGAGGTCGGGACGCTCGGCCGCGAGGCGGCGCAGGCCGTTCTGGTCCTCGCCCACCTCCTCGTGGTCGTACCAGATCCACGTCACGTCGAGCGTGGGCTCGGCGAGCTGCACCGCGAGCAGCAGCTGCACGGCGACGCCCGACTTCATGTCGACGGCGCCGCGGCCCCACAGGTAGTCGACGGCGCCGAGCGTCTCGAAGCGCGACGGCACGTTGTCGTTGATCGGCACGGTGTCGATGTGGCCGGCGATGACGACGCGGCGGTCGCGACCGAGGTCGGTGCGGGCGACGACCGTGTCGCCCACGCGCGTGACGTGCAGATGCGGCACGTCGCGCATCGCCGCCTCGATCGCGTCGGCGAGCGGGCCCTCGTCGTCGGAGACCGAGGGGATGTCGAGCAGCTGCCGTGTGAGATCCACGGCGGATGCGGAGAGGTCGAGCGTCAGGGCAGCCATGGCTCCCAGCCTAGGCTGGAGGGCATGACCCGCCTCGCCCACGGCCATGCCCTCGCGACGTTCGCAGGCGACCAGCTGCTCGACGCCTGGTTCCCCGCACCCGCCCTCGGAGCGGCCCCGGAGGGCGACGCCCGCTGGCTCGCCGCACGCTCGCTCGACGAGCACGCCGGCCCCGTCGCCGCGCTCGGCGTCGAGCGCCGCGTCGTGACGACCGAGATCGACCTCGACGCCACCCCGGTCGACGCGCTCGACGTGCACCTGCGCCTCCACCTGCTGAGCCACCGCCTCGTGCAGCCGAACACGATCGTGCTCGACGGCGTCTTCGGCCTGCTGCCGGTCGTCGCGTGGACGACGCACGGCCCCACGACGCCCGAGCACGCCCGCGCGAACGTGCCGGCGCTGCGCGCCGCGGGCGTGCAGGTGCAGCTCGTCGACCGCTTCCCCCGCATGACCGACTACGTGCTGCCCGAGGGCGTGCGCATCGGCGACGCGTCGCGCGTGCGCCTCGGCGCTCACCTCGCACCGGGCACCGTCGTGATGCACGAGGGCTTCGTGAACTACAACGCCGGCACGCTCGGCACCTCGATGGTCGAGGGCCGCATCTCGCAGGGCGTCGTCGTGGGCGACGGCTCCGACGTGGGCGGCGGCGCATCCATCATGGGCACGCTCTCGGGCGGCGGCACCGAGCGGGTGACGATCGGCGAGCGCGTGCTGCTCGGCGCGAACGCGGGCGTCGGCATCTCGATCGGCGACGACTCGATCGTCGAGGCCGGCCTCTACGTCACGGCGGGCACGAAGGTCACGGTGCTGGGCACGGGCCCGGATGGCGCCGACGAGCAGGTGAAGGCGGCGAAGCTCTCGGGCGTGCCCGGCCTGCTCTTCCGCCGCAACTCGGTCACGGGCGCCGTCGAGGTGCTCCCCCGCACCGGCGCGGGCGTCGCGCTCAACGCGGCGCTGCACTAGGGCGGTCGCCTCCGTCGCTCGGCATCCCCCTGGCGACGGATGACGCGTCCAGGGTGTCGCTGGTGGGATGGATGCATGACCGATCCCGTGCTGTCCCTGCGATCCCTGCACAAGCGATTCGGGCCGAAGGTGGCCGTCGGCGGGCTGTCGCTCGACGTGCCCGCCGGCTCGATGCTCGGCCTCCTCGGCCCCAACGGCGCCGGCAAGACGACGACGCTGTCGATGGCGACGGGGCTGCTGCGACCCGACGGCGGCACGGCGCACGTGCTCGGCGTCGACGTGTGGCGCGATCCCGCCGCGGCGAAGGCGCGCATGGGCGTGCTGCCCGACGGCGTGCGCATGTTCGACCGCCTCACCGGCGCCGAGCTGCTGCGCTACACGGGGCTGCTGCGCGGCATGGCCGAGGCCGACGTGACCGCCCGCGCCGGCGAGCTGCTCGCCGCCCTCGGCCTCGACGAGGCCGGCTCGACGCTCGTCGTCGACTACTCGGCGGGCATGCGCAAGAAGATCGGCCTCGCCTGCGCGCTCATCCACGCACCGCGCCTCCTCGTGCTCGACGAGCCGTTCGAGGCCGTCGACCCCGTGTCGGGCGAGGCGATCCGCTCGATCCTGCGCGGCTTCGTCGGCTCGGGCGGCACCGTCGTGCTGTCGAGCCACGTCATGGAGCTCGTCGAGTCGCTCTGCGACCGCGTCGCGATCGTCGCCGAGGGCCGCATCCTCGCCGACGGCACCCTCGACGAGGTGCGCGCGGGCGAGTCCCTGCAGCAGCGCTTCCTGCAGCTCGTCGGCGTGCACGAGCTCGGAGAGGGGACGCTCTCGTGGCTGCGCTCCTCGTAGGCCTGCGCCTCAAGCAGCTCGGGCGGTCGCTGACGCGCAGCCCGTGGCACATCGTGGGGCTCGTCTTCGGCGCGCTCGGCGCCCTGTGGATGCTCGGGCTCGTCGCCGTCGGCGCCGTCGGGCTGCGACTCGCGCCCGAGGGCGTCGCGCCGCTCGTGCTCGTGCTCGTCACGAGCGTCGCCGTCGTCGGCTGGGCCGTCGGGGCGCTGCTGTCGAGCACCGACGAGTCGCTCGCCCCCGAGCGCTTCGCCCTGCTGCCCGTGCGCGCGCGGCAGCTGCTGCCGGGGCTCGCCCTCGCGCAGCTGCTCGGCATCGGCGGGGTCGCCACCGCCATCGCGCTCGCGCTGCTGCTCATCGCGTGGAGCGCCTCCGTGCCCGCGCTCGTCGCCGCGATCGTCATGCTGCCCGTCGCGCTGCTCACGTGCATGCTCGGCGCCCGCGTGCTGTCGGGCGTGCTCGCCCGCACGCTCGCGTCGCGCCGCACGCGCGACGTCGCGACCGTCGTGCTCATGGTGCTGCTCATCTCGTCGGGTCTGCTGCTCAGCGTCGTCGCACGCGCCATCGCCGAGTCGGCGTCGGTGCAGGCGCTGCTCGAGCAGGCGGCCGGCGTGCTCGCGTGGACGCCGCTCGGCGCCACGGCAGGCGTGCCAGCCGCCATCGCGACGGGCGACTGGCTCGCGGCCGGCATCCGCCTCGTCATCGCGCTCGGCACCGTCGCGCTGCTGTGGTGGGCGTGGGGCGCGCAGCTCGCCGCTCGCCTCGTGGAGCCCGTGCAGGCCTCCGGCGGCGGCCGCGTGCGGTCTGGCGGCATCGTCGACCGCCTCGTGCCCGCCACGCCCACCGGCGCCGTCGCGGCGCGCAGCATCCGCCTCTTCCGCCGCGACCCCCGGCACCTGCTCAACGCGATCGCGACGCTCGTGCTGCCGCTCATCCTCGTCGGCACGCAGGTCGCCTCCGGCGTGCTCGTGCCCGAGCTCGCGGCGTTCCTGCCGCTCATCATGGCGCTCATCGTGGGCCAGATCGCCCAGCTGGCGCTCGCCTACGACAAGGATGCGCTGGCCCTGCACGTGCTCACGGGCGTCCCCGGGCGCGCCGACCGCGCCGGCCGGCTGCTCGCGATGGCCATCGTGCTGGGGCCGTCGATCGTGCTCGCGAGCGTGCTCGTGTCGGGGATCACGGGCCGCTGGGATCTGCTGCCCGCGAGCCTCGGCGCATCCGTCTCGACGTCGCTCGTCGCTGCGGGCGTCGGCATCGCCGTCGGCGCGTTCCTGCCAGGCAGGGCGCCCGCACCCGAGCAGGGGCCGTTCGGCCGTGGCTCGTCGGGCGGCGCCCAGTCGTTCGCCGCGATGGGCATCATGCTGCCGGTCATCGCCGTGGCGGGTGCGCCGGCGACGGTGCTCGCCGTGCTCGGCGTCGTGTGGATGCCGTGGCTCGGCTGGCTCGCGCTGCCCGCCGGCCTCGCGATCGGCGGCGTCGCCGTGTGGCTCGGCATCCGCATCGGCGGCGACCGGCTCGATCGGGCGTGGCCCGAGGTGCTCGCGGCGGTGTCGAGCGACTGAGGCTGCGCGCCGAGCGCGCTCGGGTCAGCCCTCGTCGGCCCAGCGCAGCACGCGCAGGGCACGCAGCGTGGTCCACCGGCTCGGCTCGCCGACGGGCGCGTCGAGTCGCAACGTCTCGGCGCCCGGGTCGTCGTACTCGGCGAGCCAGCGCCCATCCGCCTGCCGCTTCGCGCGGACGGCCTCGACCGCCTCGCGCATGCGCGGCTCGGGGGCGACGCCCGCGAGGCGCAGGTGGTCGAGCGCGCGCAGCACGTCGTAGCGGAATCGCGGCGGGAACGGGAAGCGCAGGTACCGCTCGTCGACGATCTCGCCAGAGCGCAGGCCGCGCATGAGGGAGCGCTCGAGCAGGAACTCCACGCCCCTCGCGCGCATGTCGGCCGACGAGACGCCCGTGCGCTGCTCGTGCTCGAGCAGCCCCTCGAGCACCGAGAGCGTGCTCGCGAACGACGATCGCGACGAGCCCTCGTCCTCGAGGCGGAAGCAGTTCCAGCCGCCATCGGGCTGCTGATCCTCGACGCAGTAGGCGACGATCGCCGACACGTCGGCGCCGAACCGCGCACCCGCGCGGATCGTGCGGCCGTTGATGCACGAGTCGACCTCGCCATCCCAGAACGGGCCGTCGTGGTACTCCCAGCGCCCGTTGGCAGCGATGAGCGCGACGGTCTCGGCCATGATGGGCGCGTCCGCGGGCATGCCGACGTCGCACAGCGACTCGAGCACCCACGACGTCGCCGTCCACGCCTGGGGCGTGCCGTCGTCCCACGACCAGCCCTTCGGCGCCCACGCACCGCCTGCCCACAGGCCGTCGTCGCCGCGCGCCGCGAGCAGCGCAGCACCGACGCCCTCGTGCTCGACCCGCGCGCGCTCGGCGGCGACCTCGTCGGCCGGGGCGTCGAGCAGGTCCTGCAGCACCTGCCATCGCACGCCAGGGTCGCCCTCGAGCAGCCAGTCGGTCACGCGCGCATCCATGTCCATGCCCGAAGGGTACGACGCCCCACCGACGCGCTCGGCGACGGGGGTGCGCGGTAGCGTCCGGGCATGCGCTTCCTCCTCACCTCCTCCGGCGTCACGAACGCCAGCATCCGATCCGCGCTCGAGCGGCTGCTCCCCCGGCCCATCGCCGAGTGCTCGGCACTCGTCATCCCCACCGCCGGGCACTGGTTCGACGCGAGCATCGCCTCGAACCTGCTCACGGATGCGCGCGGCGGGCAGATGACGACGCTCGGCTGGCGCTCGATCGGCGTGCTCGAGCTCACGGCGCTGCCGACGATCCCCGAGGACGCGTGGCTGCCACGGCTGCGCGAGACCGACGTGCTGCTCGTGGGCGGCGGCGACCCGACCTACCTCGCGGGCTGGATGCGCCGCTCCGGCTTCGTCGACGCGCTGCCGACCCTGGGCGACGACCTCGTGTACGTCGGCCTCTCGGCGGGCAGCCAGGCGGTGGGCGCGAGCCTCGGCCTGTCGTACAACGACCGCGACCTCGACCCGACGGGGCCGGAGGCACCGCTGGGTCTCGTCGACCTGGCGCCGTACCCGCACCTCGAGGATCCCGACATGGACGACACCCGCATCGACGCCATCCGCGCGTGGGCGAGGGACGTGCCGTGCGACGCGTACGCGATCGACGACGCGACGGCGATCGTCGTCGACGGCGACGCGGTGGAGGTCGTGTCGGAGGGACGCTGGGAGCGCATCCCCGCCTGACGCGGCGCGGCCCTACAGGCCGAGCAGCGCCTCGATGGGACCGCGCACGAAGAACACGACGAAGAGGCCCGCGACGATCCACAGCAGCGGGCTGATGGTCTTCGCGCGACCCGAGACGGCGTGCACGAGCACCCAGGCGATGAAGCCCACGCCGATGCCGTTCGCGATGTTGTAGGTCAGCGGCATCACGACGATCGTGAGGAACGCGGGCAGTGCGACGCGGAAGTCGCTGAAGTCGATCTCGCGGATCTGGCTCATCATGAGCGCGCCCACGATCACGAGCGTCGCCGCGGCGACCTCGAGCGGCACGACCTGCGTCAGCGGCGTGAGGAACATCGCCGCGAGGAACAGCACGCCCGTCACGACCGACGCGAGGCCCGTGCGGGCGCCCTCGCCGATGCCCGCGGCGGAGTCGATGAAGACCGTGTTCGACGAGGCGCTCGCGCCACCGCCGGCGACGGCGCCGACGCCCTCGACGATGAGCGCGCGCTTGAGGCCCGGGAACGTGCCGTCGGGCGCGGCGATGCCCGCCTGCTTGGCGAGGCCCGTCATCGAGCCCATGGCGTCGAAGAAGTTGAGGAAGAACAACGTGAAGACGAGCATCGACGCCGCGACCGGCCCGATGCGCGCGAACGCGCCGAACGGATCCACCTGGCCCACGAGCGACAGGTCGGGCAGGGCGAGCAGCGTCGTCGGCAGCACCGGCTCGTTGAGGTTCCACGCGTTCGGGTCCTGGCCGAGCGACGGCCCGACCTGGAAGATCGCCTCGAGCACGATCGCGACCGCCGTCGTCGCGACGATGCCGATGAGCAGCGCGCCGCGCACCTTGCGCGCGACGAGGATGCCCATGAGCACGACGCCGAGCAGGAACATGCCCGTCGGCAACGACACGATCGAGCCGCCCTCACCGAGCTGCAGCGGCGGCGACGGGTTGCCCGTCGCACGAACGAAGCCCGAGTCGACGAAGCCGATGAACGCGATGAAGAGGCCGACGCCCACCGCGATGGCGCTCTTGAGCTCCGCCGGGATCGCGTCGAAGATGCGACGCCGCAGCCCCGTGACGCTCAGCACGACGATGAGGACGCCGTTGATGACGACGAGGCCCATGGCCTCGGGCCACGTCAGCTCGCCGACGAGCGTGAACGCCAGGAACGAGTTGATGCCGAGGCCGGCCGCGAGGCCGAACGGCACGTTCGCGACGACGCCCATCGCGATCGTCATGAGCCCGCCGATCAACGCGGTCACGGCCGCGACCTGACCGTTGGGCAGCCAGCCGCCCTCGACGTCGACCGCCGCCTGATCGATGGAGAAGCCGCCGATGATGAGCGGGTTCAGCACGATGATGTACGCCATCGCGAAGAACGTCACGAGGCCGCCGCGGACCTCCTGCGGGATCGTCGACCCGCGCTCGCGGATCTTGAAGTACCCGTCGAGCCTGCCAGCGATCGCGGTGCGCGCCATGGTGTCTCTCCTCGGAACGGACCGCGTCGCTGCGGCAGATGTGGTGGCTAGATGTGGCGCTCGCCCGGGCCCACGTAGAGCTGCTGCGGGCGGCCGATCTTCGTCTGCGGGTCGTCGATCATCTCGCGCCAGTGCGCGATCCAGCCCGGCAGGCGACCGATCGCGAACAGCACCGTGAACATCCGCTCGGGGAAGCCCATCGCCTTGTAGATGACGCCCGTGTAGAAGTCGACGTTCGGGTAGAGCTTGCGCTCGATGAAGTAGTCGTCGTTCAGGGCGACCTGCTCGAGCTCCTTCGCGATGTCGAGCAGCGGATCGGAGACGCCGAGCGCCTCGAGCACCTCGTCGGCCGACGACTTCACGAGCTTCGCGCGCGGGTCGTAGTTCTTGTACACCCGGTGGCCGAAGCCCATGAGGCGCACGCCCTGCTCCTTGCGCTTCACACGCTCGACGAAGCGCTGCACGCCCTCGCCCGACTCCTGGATCGAGCGGAGCATCGTCAGCACGGCCTCGTTGGCGCCGCCGTGCAGCGGGCCCGAGAGCGCGTGGATGCCGGCCGACACCGATGCGAACAGGTTCGCCTCGGTCGAGCCCACGAGCCGCACGGTCGAGGTCGACGCGTTCTGCTCGTGGTCGGCGTGCAGGATGAGCAGGCGCTCGAGCGCCTTCACCATCACGGGGTTGAGCTCGTACTCCTCGGCCATGAGGCCGAAGTTCAGCTTGAGGTAGTTCTCGACGAACGACAGCGAGTTGTCGGGGTAGAGGAACGCCTGGCCGATGGACTTCTTGTGCGCGTACGCCGCGATGACCGGCAGCTTCGCGAGCAGACGGATCGTCTGCAGCTCGACGCGCCGCGGGTCGTGCGGGTCGTGGTCGGCCGCGTAGTACGTGGACAGGGCCGAGACCGCGGACGAGAGCGCGCTCATCGGGTGCGCGTCGCGCGGCAGCGAGTCGAAGAACCGTCGCAGGTCCTCGTGCAGCAGCGTGTGGCGGCGGATGCGCGTGTCGAACTCGCCGAGCTCGTCGGCGCTCGGCAGCTCGCCGTAGATCAGCAGGTAGGCGACGTCGAGGAACGACTTCTGCTCCGCCAGCTCCTCGATGGGATAGCCGCGGTAGCGCAGGATGCCTGCGTCGCCGTCGATGTAGGTGATCGCACTCTGCGTCGCCGCCGTGTTCACGAAGCCGTAGTCGAGGGTGGTGTGGCCCGTCTCACGCATCAGCTTCGACACGTCGATGCTCGAACGTCCCTCGGTGGAGGGGAGGATCGGCAGCTCGACAGTGCGACCATCGACCGTCAGGTTCGCCGTCTTGGGCGTCTCGTCAGCATGGGTCACCCTCACACCCTATGGCGTACGCAGTCAGCGTCGAAAACCGGCGAGACGGCGCGCGGCCTCGGCGATGCGCTCGTCGGATGCCGTGAGCGCGACGCGCACGTGGTCGGCGTCGCCGTAGAAGTCGCCGGGGGCCACGAGGATGCCGTGCTCGGCGAGCGCATCGACCTGCGTGCGCGCGTCGCGCCCGTCGGTCGACCACAGGTACAGGCCCGCCTCGCCGCGCACCGTGAAGCCTGCGGCCTCGAGCGCGGGCTTGAGCGTGGCGCGGCGGGCGCGGTAGCGCTCGCGCTGCTCGGCCACGTGCGCGTCGTCGGCGAGGCCGACCGTCATGGCGTGCTGCACGGGCGCCGGCGGGATGAGGCCGATGTGCTTGCGCACCTCGAGCACCTGGCCGACGACCTTCGCGCACCCGGCGACGAACGCGGCGCGGTAGCCGGCGATCGACGACTGCTTCGACATCGAGTGCACGACGAGCAGGTTCGCGCGCGTGTCGCCCGCGACGCGCGGGTCGAGGATCGACGGCACCTCGTCGGCGTCCCACGGCAGCAGCGCGTAGCACTCGTCGCTCGCGACGACGGCGCCGATCTCGCGCGCACGCTCGACGATGCGGCGCAGCGCATCCACGCCTGCGACGTCGCCCGTGGGGTTCGACGGCGAGTTCACCCACACGAGGCGCGTGCCCTCTGGCCAGTCGTCGGGGTCGTCGGCGGGGCACGGCGTCGCGCCCGCGACGCGCGCGCCGATGTCGTACGTCGGGTACGCGACCGTCGGGTGCACGACGACGTCGCCCGGGCCGAGACCCAGCCACAACGGCAGGCCCGCGACGGTCTCCTTCGACCCCACCGTCGGCATGACGTTGGGGTGGCCGAGCCCAGGCACGCCTCGCACGCGTGCGAACCAGTCGACGATCGCGTCGCGCAGCGCCGGCGTGCCCCAGCACGTCGGGTACGTCGGGGCGTTCGTCGCGTCGGCGAGCGCATCCTGGATCACCTGCGGCGTGGCGTCGACGGGCGAGCCGACCGACAGGTCGACGATGCCGCCGGGATGCGCGGAGGCCGTGGCCTTCGCGTCGGCGAGCGAGTCCCAGGGGAAGGCGGGCAGCTGGTCCACGAGGATCCTTCGGTTGGTGCCTGCGCAGATCAGGCTTGGGGCGGCAGCGCCTTGACGACCGCGTGGTCGTCGGCGATCACGCCGACCTTCGCGGCGCCGCCCGGCGACCCGTGCGTCTCGAAGAACTGCACGTTGACGTCGTAGTACTCGGCCCACTCCTCGGGGACGTCGTCCTCGTAGTAGATGGCCTCGACGGGGCACACGGGCTCGCACGCGCCGCAGTCCACGCACTCGTCGGGGTGGATGTACAGCATCCGCTCGCCCTCGTAGATGCAGTCGACGGGGCATTCGTCGACGCACGCGCGGTCCTTCACGTCGACGCATGGGAGCGCGATCACGTAGGTCACGAGGGGGTCCTTCCGACCGATCCAGACTACCGGCGGCGCATGCCGTCGATGACCAAGGCGCGTCGCGACGCAGCGTGTCGCGACGTTCGGCGGGCGTCAGCCGCGCGCGGCCTCGCGGATGCGCGCCATGCCCGCCTCCGTGGGCCAGCCCATCGCGACGAGCGCGGCGGCTGCGGGCACGAGCACCCAGAGCCAGCCGGCGAGGTCCGCCTCGAGCAGCCCGGCGCTGCCCGCCGTGCGGAACGGGTCGAGCGCCACGATCGCGATCGGCACGAGCACGCCCACCGACGCAGCGATCGACGCGATGCGCGAGCCGAGCAGGCGCGGGCCCACGACGATGCCGACCGCAGCCGCGAGCGCGAGCACGAGCCCCCACGGCTCGACGGCGCGGAACGTGAACGTGCCGACGGTGCCGACGACGAGGGCGACGAGCCCCACGACGACCGTCGAGCCCCAGCCGAGCGGCGTCGAGGAGCGCACGGCGCGGTAGTGCTCGACCTGCGCGATCGGCTCGCGCTGCCCGCCCACGTGCACGACGGCGTCGCCGTCGACGGCGAGCTGGCTGGCGTGGGCCGCGAGCGCCTCGCGCACGCGATCGGCGACGGGTGCGAGCGGCACGGCGACGTCGGCGGGCTCCTGCGCGCGCACGTAGACGGGGATGCGCAGGTCGCGGCCGACCGCGACGACCGCGCGGTGCACGGCGCGGTGGTCGGGGTGGCCGTAGCCGCCGTCCTCGTCGTACGTGACGAGCGCCGCCGGGCGCACGCGCTGCACGGCGTCGAGCACGAGCAGCTCGACGTCGGAGTCGCGCTGCGACGTCAGCGCGTGCACCGTGACGTCGGCGGACGGGGCCGCGACCCCGTCGACCCACGCCATCCCCGAGTCCTCGAAGCGAGCCTCGGGCTCGACGCGCGTCGCGCCGAGGGCCACGATCGCGCGGTCGAGCTCGACGCTGCGCAGGGCGGCGAGGCTGCCGGCGTCCTGGGCTGCCTGCGCGCGCTCGGGGCGCACCTCGCCGCGCTCCCCCAGCGTGAGCGTCAGCACGGACGCGGTGCCGGCCTGCGCGATCGTCGCGATCGCCGCGCCGGTCGAGAGCGTCTCGTCGTCGGGGTGCGCATGCACGAAGAGCACGTGCTCGCCGAGGTCCATCGCACCATCCTCGCATCCGTGCGGCGCCCGCTCGTGCGCGCACCTCCCCGCCGCCGCCCATCCGCCGACGAGAGGTCGCTTCCGTACGCGGAGTGGTCACTTCCGTGCGATCAGTGGCCACCTGCTGCCGCGACACGCCGCGCGCAGCGGCAGGAAGCGACCCCTCCTGCCCGAGGAGGGCGCTACCAGCGCGCGGGCACCGTGGGTCGCACCCGCTGCAGCACGAACGGCAGCGAGCGATCGACCGCCGTGTCGATGCGCGCGAGCAGGTCGGGCGACGCCACGCGGCCGTCGGCGAAGTCGGCCGACGAGCCGTAGACGCCCGTCGGCAGCGTGAGCGCCTGGAAGAAGCCGAACAGCGGCCGTAGCTGGTGCTCGATCGTGAGCGTGTGCCGATCGCTGCCGCCCGTCGCCGTGAGCAGCACGGGCGTGTCGACGAGCGCGCGCTGCTCGACGAAGTCGAAGAAGTGCTTGAAGAGCCCCGTGAACGACGCGCGGTAGACCGGCGTGCCCACGACGAGCACGTCAGCCTCCTCGACGGCCGCGAGCGCATCCTCGACCTCGACCGACAGCTGCGTGCGGTCGACGGCACCTGCGAAGCCCGACGCGATCGTCGCGAGGTCGATGCGGCGCAGGTCGACCGACGTGCGGTCGCCGATCGTCGCGAGCACGGCGTCGAGCAGCGCACCGGTCTTCGACACGGTCTGCAGGCTGCCGTTCACGCCGACGACGCGCAGCGGGGTCTCGGGGAGGTCGCTCATGCAGGCAGGCTAGGTCGGCGCACGGGTCGGATGCGCGCGCGTTGCGTCGTGTGACGACGCATTGCGTCATGCGACGGTCGGGGGTCGACAGGCTCGCAGCACCTCGCTTGCATGCCTGCATGACCAGGCAGATCCGCTTCAACGCGTTCGACATGAACTGCGTCGCCCATCAGTCCTCGGGCCTGTGGCGCCACCCCGACGACCGCTCGCGGCACTACAACACGATCGAGTACTGGACGTCGCTCGCCCGCCTGCTCGAGTCGGGCACGTTCGACGGCATCTTCATCGCCGACGTGCTCGGCACCTACGACGTGTACGGCGGCACGAACGAGGCGGCGATCCGCAACGGCGCGCAGGTGCCCGTCAACGACCCCATCCTGCTCGTGTCGGCCATGGCGGCCGTCACCGAGCACCTCGGCTTCGGCATCACCGCCGGCACCGCGTTCGAGCATCCGTACCCGTTCGCACGCCGACTCACGACGCTCGACCACCTCACGAACGGTCGCGTCGGCTGGAACGTCGTCACGGGCTACCTGCCGTCGGCGGCGCGGAACATGGGCCAGGAGGACCAGCTCGCGCACGACGACCGCTACGACCACGCCGACGAGTACCTCGAGGTGCTCTACAAGCTGTGGGAGGGCTCGTGGGAGGACGACGCCGTCGTCGAGGACCGCGAGCGCGGCATCTTCACCGACCCGGCGAAGGTGCACCCCATCCAGCACGAGGGGAAGCACTTCAAGGTGCTCGGCATCCACATCTCCGAGCCGTCGCCGCAGCGCACGCCGGTGATCTACCAGGCGGGCGCGTCGCCGCGCGGCATCCGGTTCGCGGCGGGCAACGCCGAGGCGATCTTCGTCGCCGCGCGCTCGAAGGAGGTGCTCGCGTCGACCGTCGCGCGCATCCGCGACGCGCTCGAGGCCGAGGGGCGCGACCGGTACTCGGCGAGGATCTACACGCTGCTGACGGTCATCACGGCGGCGACGCACGAGGAGGCGGTGGCGAAGGAGGCCGACTACCGCTCGTACGCGTCGGAGGAGGGCGCGCTGACGTTCCTGTCGGGGTGGATGGGCGTCGACCTCGCCGCCTACGAGTCCGACCAGCCCGTCGGCGACGTCGAGTCGAACGCCATCCAGTCGACCGTGCAGCACCTGCAGGAGGAGGCGGCGCTCGGCCGCGAGTGGACCGTCGGCGACCTCGGCCGCCACTCGGCGATCGGCGGCCTCGGCCCCACGATCGTCGGCTCGGGCGAGGAGATCGCCGACGAGCTGCAGTCGTGGGTCGACGAGACGGACGTCGACGGCTTCAACCTCGCCTACGCCGTCACCCCGGGCACGTGGCAGGACGTCATCGAGCACGTCATCCCCGTGCTCCGCGCTCGCGGCGCCTACCCCTCGTCATACGCTCCGGGCACCCTCCGCGAGAAGCTGCACGGCGCCGGCCCGCGCGTCCCCGACACGCACCGAGCCGCCGCCTACCGCTTCGTCCCCGCGGCCACCAGCGCCTCCCCCACCTGATTGGTCACTTCCTGCCGCTGAGGGGCCACTTCCGACCGCTGAGAGGTCATCTCCTGCCGCGACACGCCGCACGAAGCGGCAGGAAGTGACCCCTCCCCAGGGCGAGGGCGGTTCCACAGGTCGGATCCGTCCACAGCCGAGCGATCGTGCGCCGACGAGGTCGGCACGGCGCACCACCATGCGCGCATGCACTTCGATCCCCTGTCCGACCCGATGCTCGCTCGCGATGCGCTCGACCTCGGCCTCACCGCACGTCGGCTCAGAGGTCCCGACCTCGTGACGCCCACGCGCGGCGTGCGAATCGGCCTCCTGCGCCACGAGGCGGATCCGCGCGCAGCCCTCGTCGACTCGCTTCGTCTGCTCGCGCGACGAGACCAGTTCTTCTCGCACACGACCGCCGCGCGACTGCACGGGATGCCGCTGCCGGCTCGGCTCGACGACGGACCGATCCATCTCGCGTCCCCGACGCGAACCGTTCGAGTTCGACGAAAGGGGGTGGTCGGGCATCGCATCAAGGCCGAGGTCGTCGAGGTCGGCGGTGTCCGCGTCGAGAGCATCGCCGACACGTTCGTGCATCTCGGTACGAGCGTGCTGTCGCTGCCCGAGCTCGTGGAGGTCGGCGACTGGATCGTGCATCCGAAGCGCGAGCGACGACTGACGACCGCGGACCTGCTGCTACGCGCTCGCGAGTTCGCCGGAGCGCGGGGCATGGCTGCAGTCTTCGCGGCCGTGCCGCTCATCCGCGTCGGTGCCGACTCGCCGGGAGAGACGCGCACGCGCCTGCTGCTGCGGAGGGCCGGCCTCCCCGAGCTCACGCTGCAGCATCAGGTCCGGGATGGCAGCGGTCGGCTGGTGGGCACGCTCGACCTCGCGTACCCGGACCGCCTCGTGGGCATCGAGTACGAGGGAGCGCATCACATGGAGCGCAGCCAGTTCACCTACGACATCGCTCGCTACGCGAGGCTCGAGGCGCTGGGCTGGCGCGTGATTCGCGTCACGCACGATGACATCCTCGACCGCGGGCAGCGCATCCTCCCGCTCGTTCGCGCGGCACGTGCGAGGAGTGGTCAGTAGTTGTCGCTCCACACGGCGTGTCGCGGCATCAAGTGACCACTCATCGAACGAAAGTGGCCACTCCCCGACAGGGAGTGACCACTCATCGTTCAGAAGTGACCAATCGGGTCAGGACTGGGACTGCTTCTTCAGGCGCGAGGCCGCACGCGCGCGGAGCGTCTGGTCGAGCTCCACCTTGCGGATGCGCACCGCCGTCGGGGTGACCTCGACGCACTCGTCGTCGCGCGCGAACTCCAGCGACTCCTCCAGGGAGAGCAGACGCGCAGGCGTCAGGCGCTCGAGCTCGTCACCGGTCGCCGACCGGATGTTGTTGAGCTTCTTCTCCTTGGTGATGTTGACGTCCATGTCGTCGCCGCGCGAGTTCTCGCCCACGACCATGCCCTCGTAGACCTCGTCGCCGGGCTTGATGAAGAACTCGCCGCGCTCCTGCAGCGTCATGATGGCGTTCGACGTCGCGGGGCCCGAGCGGTCGGCGACGAGCGAGCCGGAGTTGCGGGTCACGATGACGCCCGCCCAGCGCTCGTAGCCAGCCGAGATCGCGTTCGCGATGCCCGTGCCGCGGGTGACCGTGAGGAACTCGGTGCGGAAGCCGATGAGGCCGCGGCTCGGCACCGTGAACTCGATGCGGATCCAGCCGGTGCCGTGGTTCGACATCGTCTCCATGCGGCCCTTGCGCGCCGCGAGCAGCTGCGTGATCGCGCCGAGGTACTCCTCGGGCGCGTCGATCGTCAGGTGCTCGAACGGCTCGTGCAGCTGGCCGTCGATGTGCTTCGTGACCACCTGCGGCTTGCCGACGGTGAGCTCGAAGCCCTCGCGTCGCATCTGCTCGACGAGGATGGCGAGGGCCAGCTCGCCGCGGCCCTGCACCTCCCACGAGTCGGGCGCGCCGATGTCGAGCACGCGCAGCGACACGTTGCCGATGAGCTCGCGGTCGAGACGGTCCTTCACCATGCGGGCCGTGAGCTTCGAGCCCTTCACCTTGCCGACGAGCGGCGACGTGTTCGTGCCGATCGTCATCGAGATGGCGGGGTCGTCGACCGAGATCGGCGGCAGCGGTCGCACGTCCTCGGGGTCGGCGAGCGTCTCGCCGATCGTGATGTCCGAGAAGCCGGCGACGGCGACGATCTCGCCCGCGGATGCGGACTCGGCGGGGACGCGCTCGAGCGCCTTCGTCACGAGCAGCTCGGTGACGCGCGCCGACTGCACGGAGCCGTCGTGGCGCACCCACGCGACCGTCTGGCCCTTGCGCAGCGTGCCGTTGAAGATGCGCAGCAGCGCGAGGCGGCCGAGGAACGGCGACGCGTCGAGGTTCGTGACGTGCGCCTGCAGCGGTGCCTCGTCGTCGTACGTCGGCGCCGGGATGTGCTCGAGGATCGCCTCGAACAGCGGCTCGAGGTCCTCGTTGGCGGGCAGCTCGCCGTCGGCGGGCTTCACGCCGTCGGCGCGGCCGGCCTTGCCGGACGCGTACACGACGGGCACGTCGAGCACGGCGTCGAGGTCGAGGTCCTCGCGGTCCTCGGCGAGGTCGGAGGCGAGCCCCAGCAGCAGGTCCTGGCTGTCGGAGACGACGTCGTCGATGCGCGCATCCGAGCGGTCCGTCTTGTTGACGAGCAGGATGACGGGCAGCGACGCCTCGAGCGCCTTGCGCAGCACGAAGCGCGTCTGCGGCAGCGGGCCCTCGGAGGCGTCGACGAGCAGCACGACGCCGTCGACCATCGAGAGGCCGCGCTCGACCTCGCCGCCGAAGTCGGCGTGGCCGGGGGTGTCGATCACGTTGATCGTCACGCCGTCGGCGCCCGCGGGCACGTGCTTGCCCGCGTAGCGGACCGCCGTGTTCTTCGCGAGGATCGTGATGCCCTTCTCGCGCTCGAGCTCGTTCGAGTCCATGACGCGGTCGTCGACCGTGCCGTGGGTGGCGAAGGAGTTCGTCTGCTTGAGCATGGCGTCGACGAGGGTCGTCTTGCCGTGGTCGACGTGCGCCACGATGGCGACGTTGCGGATGTCTGGACGCGTGGCAGTGGCCATGCTCAGCCTCTCGGGCTCGGGATGCGGCTCGCAGGGCACCGTCGCGACGAGGTCGCGGGCGGCACCGCCGCGCGGAGTTCGCTGCGGGACGGATGTCGGGACGGCGCGCCGACGCACGCATCCCTGCCTCGATGCTACCGCGTCGAGGCAGGGATGCAGGGCATGGCCGCGCGGGGCGTCAGCCCTTCGCGCGAATGCGCTCCTCGCGGCGGGTGCGCTGCGCGACGGGGTCGGGCAGCGGCACGGCCGAGATGAGGCGCTGCGTGTAGGGGTCCTGCGGGCGCCGCAGGATGTCGTCGCGCGTGCCCTGCTCGACGATGCGGCCCTTGCGCATCACCGCGATGCGGTGCGCGAGCGAGTCGACGACGGCGAGGTCGTGCGTCACGAAGAGGCACGCGAACTGCAGCTCCTGCTGGATGCCGGTGAGCAGCTCGAGGAAGCGCGCCTGCACCGACACGTCGAGCGCCGACGTGGGCTCGTCGGCGATGAGCAGCTCGGGCGCGAGCGCGAGCGCGCGGGCGATGCCGACGCGCTGCTTCTGGCCGCCGGAGAGCTCGTGCGGGTAGCGGTTGCGGTACGACGTGGGCAGCTCGACGCTCGAGAGCAGCTCCTGCACGCGCTGGTCGAGCGCCTTGCCCTTGAGCTCGCCGGCGAGCAGCAGCGGCTCGCCGATCGACTCGCCGATGGGCATGCGCGGGTTGAGCGACGACGACGGGTCCTGGAAGACGATGCCGGTGCGGCGGCGCAGCGGGCGCAGCTCCTTCATCGTGGCTGCCGAGATGTCGACGCCGGCGGCGACGAGGCGGCCCGACGTGATGGGCAGCAGGCCGATCGCGGCGCGGCCGAGCGTCGTCTTGCCCGAGCCGGACTCGCCGACGAGGCCGACGATCTCGCCGGGGAACACCTTGAGGTCGATGTCCTCGGCCGCACGGAAGGCGGGCACGCGGCCGCGCTTCGGGTACTCGATGACCACGTTGTCGAAGTGGAGCACGGGCTCGACGCCCTCGATCTCCTTCGTCGCCTCGACGAGGCGACCCGTGCGGTCCTCGTCGATGCCGAGGTACGGCACCGATGCGAGCAGCTCCTTCGTGTACTCGTGCGTCGGCCGCTGGAAGATGTCGAGCGACGTGCCGCGGTCGACGACGGCACCGTTCTTCATGACGATCATGTGGTCGGAGAGGTCGGCGACCACGCCCATGTCGTGCGTGATGAGGATGACGGCGGAGCCGAAGTCGTCCTTCAGCTTGCGCATGAGCTCGAGGATCTCGGCCTGCACCGTCACGTCGAGCGCCGTCGTCGGCTCGTCGGCGATGAGCAGCACCGGGTCGCACGCGAGCGACTGCGCGATCATGGCGCGCTGGCGCTGACCGCCGGAGAGCTGGTGCGGGTACTTGTTGAACGCCGTCGGCGGGTCGGGGATCTCGACGGCCGTGATCAGCTCGATCGCCTTCTCCTTGGCCTGCGCCTGGTTCAGGTCGAAGTGGCTGCGCAGCGCCTCGACGATCTGGAAGCCGATCGTGTAGACGGGGTTGAGCGCCGTCATGGGCTCCTGGAAGATGACGGCGATCTCGTTGCCGCGCACCTTGCGGAGCTCCTTGGGGTCGATGCCCTGGATCTCGCGGCCGAGCAGCTGCACGGAGCCGGAGACGCGCGCGTTGTACGGCAGCAGGCCGAGCAGCGCCATCGCCGTCGTCGACTTGCCGGAGCCGGACTCGCCGACGATCGCGAGCACCTCGCCACGGCGCACCTCGAACGACACGTCCTTGACGGCCGGGTAGAAGGTGCCGTCGACCCAGAAGTCGACGTTGAGGTTCGACGCCTCGAGCACGACCTCGGTCGACTTCGGTGCGGATGCGGTGGGGACGGACTGGGTCACAGCCGTGCTCCTTCCATGCCTGGCAGGCGGGTCGTCGCGACTCTGGGAGACTCGACGGCATGGCCTACTCGAGAGCGGTGTTCCGCTCGGTGTTCGGACGTGTGATGACGGTCGTGATGGCCGTGCTCATGGCAGCGGCGGTCGGCGCGATCGTCGCGACCAACGACCTGTGGGGCAGCGTGTGCCTCGTCTGGACGCCCATCCTCGCGGCGGTCCTGACGTGGGCGATCATGTGGCGTCCGCACGTGGTCGTCGACCACGGCGGCGTGGAGGTCGTGAACCTCGTGTCCACGTGGCATGTGCCGTGGGGCGCCATCCAGCGCATCGACACGAAGTGGGCGCTCGAGCTGACGACCGAGCAGGGTCGCGTCACGGCCTTCGCCGCTCCCGCACCGAGCCGGTACGGCGTGGCGAAGGTCACGCGCGACGACATCCGCCTCGCGCGCGAGTCGTCGCTCGTCGGCGACTCGATCCGCCCCGGCGACTCCGTGGAGTCGATCTCCGGCGCGGCCGCCCACGTGACGCGCACCCACTGGGAGGAGCTGCGCGACGCGGGCGAGCTCGCCGAGGGCGAGCGGGCGACGCGCACGTGGCATCCACGCATCATCGCCGCGCTCGCCGGTCTCGGCGTGCTCGCGCTCGTCGGTCAGCTGCTCCACTGATCCGCTCCTAGCGACCCGTCGCGGGGTCGTCGCCGCGCACGATCGGCGGCTCGCCGTCGTCGCCGCCCGCCTCGGCGGGGGTCTCGTCGACGACCGACTCGTCGACCGCGGCCTGCGCCGGGTCGTCGGACTCGTGACCGCGCAGCACCGCCGCGTCGGCCGCGACCTTCGCACGGCGACGCATCGCACGCTCGGAGGGCATGCGCTTCTGGCGCGGGTCGAACGCGTCGCGCAGACCGTCGCCGATGAAGTTGATGCACAGGGCGATGATGATGATGAACAGGCCGGGCCACCAGAACAGCCACGGACGCGTCTGGAACGCGGTCTGGTTGTCGGAGATGACGAGGCCGAGCGACGTGTCGGGTGCGCGCACGCCGTAGCCGAGGTACGACAGAGCCGTCTCGGCGAGGATCGCGCCGGCCATGAGCAGCGTCGTGTTGACGATGATCACGCCGATGGCGTTCGGCAGGATGTGCTTGAAGATGATGCGGCCGTTCGAGGCGCCTGCGACGCGTGCCGCATCGACGAACTCCCGCTCGCGCAGCGTGAGGAACTCGCCGCGCACGAGCCTCGCGAGGCCCGTCCACGAGAACAGTCCGAGCACGAGGCCGAGGATCGCGGCACCGAGGTTGCCGAACGTGGCACCGATGACGGCACCCGCGATGATGAACGGGATCGTGATGATCACGTCGGTGAATCGCATGATGAGCGAGTCCACCCAGCCGCGGAAGAAGCCGGAGAGCGAGCCGAGCACGATGCCGATCGTGGCGCCGATGACGCCGACGATCACCATGATCATGAGCGACTGCTGGGTGCCGCGCATGACGACGGCGAAGATGTCGTGGCCGACGGTGTCCTGGCCGAACGGGTGCTGCGGCGACGGACGTCCGCCGTCGACGACGGGCGGGATGTCGTTCCAGCTGTACTGCCACCAGCCGGGGATGCGGATGCCCCACAGCGAGATGCCGACGGACGTGAAGGCGAGCACGATGACGAGCGCGAGCACGACCATGGCCGCGACGGCGCCGAAGTGGCGGAAGAACCGCTTGCGGACGATCTGCCCCTGGCTGAGGCCCTCGACCTCCTTCAGCTCGAGGTTGGACTCGGCGTCGGTGGCGTGGGGCTCGTTGGGCTGGGTCTGGAGTGTCATGGCTCAGCTCACCCGGATCCGGGGGTCGAGGGCCGCGTAGGCCAGGTCGGCGATGAGGTTGAAGAGGAGCGCGAGCGCACCCGTGACGATGAAGAACGCCATCACGGGGTTCGGATCCGTCCTGTCCAATCCTGTCTGGAAGAGGGTGCCCATGCCGTTCCACCCGAAGACGCGTTCGGTGATGACGGCGCCGCCGATGAGGCCGGCGATGTCGAACGCGATGATCGTCGCGATCGGGATGAGGGCGTTGCGGAAGGCGTGACGCACGACGACGGTGCGCTCGGTGAGGCCCTTGGCGCGTGCCGTGCGGATGTAGTCCTGGTTGAGCACCTCGAGCAGCGACGCGCGCGTGTAGCGCGTGAAGCCCGCGAACGAGATGAGCAGCAGGGCGATCGACGGCAGCAGCAGGTGCGTGAGCGTGTCGAGGCTGAGCACCCAGAACGAGCCCTCGATGTTCGGCGTCGAGGCACCGATCGTCGCGATCGGGCGACCGCGGATGCGGCCGGACTCCGAGTACGGCATCCAGACCTGCTGGATGCGGTCGACGATGATGACGAACCCGCCGAGGAATGCGACCCAGCCACCGATCTTCATGGTCTGCGAGCGCTGCTCGCCTCCGAAGATCCAGCCGATCGCGACACCCACGAGCACCGTCACGACCGCGAGGAGCAGCAGGAACGGGATCGACATGACGAAGACCGACGGGTTCAGCAGCGTGTACTGCAGCGGCACGTAGAGCACGATGCCGAGGGCCGCGACGGCGAGGCCGATGATGAGCGGACGCTTGCGCTTGAAGCCCGAGAGGATCGCGGTGACGCCGACGGCGGCGGCGATCATGAACGCGCCGACCATGACGATCGACAGGTCGGCGCCGCCGATGCGGAAGCGCGGGTCGAGGAACCAGCCGGTGGTGCTCATGTAGAGCAGCACCCCGGCGGTCGCGACGCCCGAGATGGCGAACGTCGCCGCCTTGCGCTTGAGGTCGCCGCCGATGAGCGAGGCCCAGATGAGGCCCGTGATCACCGTGAACACGACGATGAAGACCGGCGAGACCGTGCCACCGTCCTGCAGGAAGTCGTTCAGGCCGATGGCGCCGAACTCCTTCAGCAGCACCGCGACCCAGAAGATCGGCAGCGAGAAGAACAGGAACGACACGAACGTGATGCCGTAGTCGTACGCGCTGTACTGGCGCAGGGCGGTCGTGATGCCGATCACGATGCCGAGGATGATCGCGACGACGTTCGAGATGGTCACGAGCTGGATGGTCTGACCCATCGCGGCCTCGAGCAGCACGACGACGGGCTGCTGCTGGATCGTGAATCCGAAGTCGCACTGGCCGATGAAGCATCCACCGATGCCGCTGAGCCAGATGAAGTATCGAAGGGGCGGCGGAACGTCGAGGTGCAGGAGGCGGATGCGCGCCTCGATGAGCTGCTGGACGTTCGGCGCCTGGGAGCCTCGGAGATCCTCGAGGGGGTCACCCGAGAGGGCGACCATGTTGTACACGAGGAACGTGGCAGCGAGCAGGATGAGGATCGCTGCGATGAGGCGCCGGATGATGAAGGTCGCCATGAAGGCCTCTCTGTTGGAGAGATTCAGTTCAGTGTTCACGCGAAGAGGCGCTGGGCTGCGGGTGCAGCCCAGCGCCTCCCCGTGTCAGAGGTCAGACCCTAGCAGGGTCGTGTTCCCCTCTTGTGTCGGTCAGGACTCCGTGACGTTCGTCTCGGTCGGCTCCCAATCCCAGATGTTCCAGAAGATCGTCGGGGCGAGCGGCGACGGGTCGAGACCCGTGATGCGGTCGCTCCAGGCCGACACTGCCGGGAACTGGAAGATGGTGATGCCGAATGCGTCCTCGACGAGGATGCGGTCGATCTCCTGCTGCAGGCGGAGCTGCTCGGCCGGGTCGGCCTCGCCGTTCAGCTGCGTGACGACGTCGTCCATCTCGGGGTTCGAGTAGAACGACATGTTGTTGATGCCGTCGGTGGAGAAGTTCGGACCCGACGAGGCGACGCCGAGCGACGTCGACTGCCAGCCGAAGAGCGACGCGTCGTACGCGCCGGGCGTGCCGAGGAGGCCACCCCACTCGGGGCTCGAGCAGTCGGTCAGGTTCCAGCCGGCGAGCGCAGCGGACTGCTGCATGAGCTGGAACTCCTGCACGCGGCGGGGGTTCGTCGATGCGAACAGGAGGCAGACCTCCGTGCCCTCGGCGAGACCGGCCTGCTCGCGCAGCGCGATCGCCTGGTCGATGTCGACCTCTGCGTACGCGTCGATGCCCGAGTTCGCGACCGACTCGTCGTAGCCCTCGGCACCCGGCAGGAACACGGCCGAGTCACGCACGGTGGCCTCGGGGTTCAGCGGGACGATGAGGGTGTCGACGATCTCCTGACGCGGGATCGTGTGCAGGAACGACTGACGCGCCTCGAGCGTCGAGAAGACGCCCGGGTTGCGGCTCTGGTCGAACTGCAGGTCGACGTGCTCGTACGTCGCATCGTCGCCGTACTGCACGGTGATGCCGTCGAGCGAGTCGAGCTGCTGGCGCACGTCGGCCGTGGCCTGCGGTGCGATGACGTCGACGTCGCCGTTCTGGAGCGCCTGGACGGCGGCGAGCGGGTCGGTGATGAAGCGGACCGTGACCTGCTCGACCTGCGGCTGGTGGTCGCCCACGTAGTTCTCGTTGGCCGAGAGCGTGATGTAGTCGTTCAGCACGAAGTCCGTGATCTGGTACGGACCGCTCGAGACGAGGATCGACTCGTCCTCGGGCATCTCGGTGAAGTTGAAGCCGTTGTTCCAGAAGGCCGAGATCGCCGAGAGCGCCTCGAGGTCGCCATCCTGGATCGCCGTCACGACGGCGGCCTTGGCCTCCTCGGGGTCCTCGATGCCGAGCGCCTGCTGGCCGATGACGTGCGCGGGCAGGCCGGCCTGGAAGGCGAGCTCCCAGTCGACGTAGAACGACGAGTAGTTCAGCTGCACGCCGCGGCCGTCCTCGTTGACCTCGGGCACCTCCTGCACGAGACCGAGACCCTCGGTCGGCGATGCGCCGGAGTCGAAGAACACCGTGTTCTCGGGGAACTCGGTGGTGAACTCGCCGGTCTCGGGGTCCTGGAACTCCGAGGCGTCGAAGTCCTCGGTGTTGTAGAAGCCCGAGAGCGCCGCCCAGTTGAGCAGCATGTCGGCGGAGTCGACGGGCACGCCGTCGGACCACTGCACGCCCTCGTTGATCGTGTACTGCACCTGGAGCGGGTCATCCGACAGCAGCTCGTACGTGCCGAAGGACTCGTCCTGCTGCAGCTCGGGGGTCGCGTCGTAGAAGTTGAACCCCCCGTACGTCATGTAGTTGATGTTGTTGTTGGCGGTCGCGTTGCCGAACGACGTGTTGCCGTTCGCCGAGTAGAACGGCTGGTTCCACGCGACGGTGATCGACGAGCCCTCGACGATCTCCTCGCCCGAACCCCCGGGAGTGGGGGTGCAGGCGGAGAGCGCCAGTGCGCCGACGGCCAGTGCGGCACCGCCCACTGCGAATCGGTTGATTCTCACTGTTCCTCCTGTGCAGGGTGGGCGCACGGCCGAGGCCGCGCGTCCATGAATGCCCCAAGCGTAGGGATGGGTGACTGAGCGCTGCGTCACAGATGGATGATCGTTACCAAGGCGTATCCGAACGGCTGCAGCCTTTCTGGAGGCTATGCACGATCGTTGCGATCTGCGCAGGGTTCGCGCGCATTATGCGCATCCGCGACGCTTGGATGCATCAGGCTGCGCGCGCGGGGACGCGCCTAGACTGGCGCTCGTGACCCCAGCCCTGCTCGTGTTCGACGGCGACTGCGGCTTCTGCACGACGACGGTCGACCGCCTTCGGGCCGTGCTCCCCCGCTTCCCGGAGGCGCAGCCGTGGCAGCGGCTCGACCTCGCATCCCTCGACCTCACGATCGACGACGTCACTACGTACGCGTGGCTCGTCGACCGCGCCTCCGGGCGCCGCTGGCACGGCGCGCAGACGTTCGCGGCGCTGCTGCGCGGGCAGCGCGGCGCGCTCCCCCGCCTCGCAGGCGCCGTGCTCGCAGCCCCCGGCGTGCGCGACGTCGCGGCGCTCGGCTACGACTGGATCTCGGCGCATCGGCACGAGCTGCCCGGCGGCACGCCCGCGTGCGCGCTCCCCGCGCCCGACGCGAAGGGGGACGCCTCGTGACCACGACGACGGATGCCCGCACCTGGTTCCCCGTCGTCGACCCGCTCGTCGGCTCCCGCCGCTCGCGCTGGGTCGAGATCGCGTGCGTGCTGCTCGTGTCGCTCGGCGCGAGCGCCATCTACTCGATCATCCAGATCGCCGACCTCGCGACGCGCCCCGACCCGATCGGCGAGCAGGTCGTGTCGCTCAACCCCTCGCGCAGCGATCGGGCGTGGCTCGACCTCGCGTACCAGCTGACCGGGCACCTGCTCGACCTCGTGCCCGTCGTGCTCGTGTGCTGGCTGCTGTGGCGCGCGCGCCGTCCGCACCTCGCCCGCCTCGGCATCACGTTCGACCGCCCCGGCCGCGACCTCGGCTGGGCGGGCGTGCTGCTGCTCGTCGTCGGCATCCCGGGCCTCGCGATCTTCGCCGCCGGCCGCGCGCTCGGCGTCACGGCCGCCCTCGCGCCCAGCCCCCTCGACGCCCAGTGGTTCACGGTGCCGATCCTGCTGATCGCCGCGTTCCGCGCCGGCGTCACCGAGGAGGTCATCGTGATCGGCTACCTCTTCGAGCGCCTGCGGAGCCTCGGATGGGGCAGGTACCAGATCATCGTCGCCGCCGCCGTGCTGCGCGCGACCTACCACCTGTACCAGGGCGTCGGCGGGTTCTTCTCGAACCTGCTGCTCGGCCTGCTGTTCGGCTGGCTCTACACGCGCTTCGGCCGCCTGCTGCCGCTCGTGATCGCGCACATCCTCATCGACGTCGTCGCGTTCGTCGGCTACCCGCTCGCGGCGGGCGCCTGGCCTGCGCTCTTCGGTCTCGACTGAGCCCGGTCTACTCCTCGGGCAGCGCCCAGGCAGGCAGCTGCCACGTGAGCCGCGCGTCGGGGCCGTTGCGGGGCTGCACGCCCTCGATGCCCGGCGCGACGACGTCGGCGACGACGACGTTCGACAGCGGCAGCACGACGCCCTGCGCCACGATCGACGTCTCGGCGAGCACGAGCTGGTCGCGCACGTCGTTCGTCTCCGTCGCCGCCCCCGAGGCCGCGATCGCCTCGTCGCGCGCGGCGTCGCCGATGCCCGTGAGGTTCGCTGCGCCGCCCGTGCCCCACTGCGCAGCCGCCTCGGCGGCGCTCGTCGGCAGTGCGACCTGGGTGATGACGGCGTCCCAGCCGCCCTCGGCGATGCGCGCGTCGAGGTCGTCGGCGCCGCAGTCGGTCACGGCCCAGCCCGACTCGGCGATGCCCGCCGCGATCGCCTGGAAGGCACGTACGGCGTAGGGCTCGTCGCGGTCGTAGACGACGCACACGGCCGTGCCCGCCTGCACGCCCGCCTGGTCGCGCTCGACGGCGGCGACCTCGGGGTCGGGCGAGCCCCACCGGTCGTCGAACCCCGAGTCCTGGAGCGAGATCGTGTAGCCGTCGCTGCTCGTGGGGAACAGCACGGAGTCGGTCGACGACATCTCGGCGCTCCACGCGCCCGTCGCCGCGGCGACGACGTCGCTGCGCGGGATGGCGTGCAGCAGCGACTGCCGTGCGAGCGTCGACTGCAGCACGCCGCGATCGCCGCGGAACTGCATCGTCCAGATGCGGCCGGTCTGCGTCGCCGTCATCACGAAGTCGTCGCGCGTGAGGTCGCGGATCGCCTCCCAGTTCTCCTCCGTCGGCACGACCTCGACCGCCTCGACGTCGGAGCCGACGGCCGTGAGCAGCCGGTCCGGGCTCAGCGCCGCGAGCTCGACGGTCTCGATCGTCGGCGTCGTGCCGGCGTAGCGACGGTTGGCGACGAGCGTGACGCCGCCCTCGTCGGCCGCGTCGACGACGTACGGGCCGCTCGAGACGAGCAGCGACGCATCCGGCGAGCCCGACACCGTGAAGCCCGTGCTCCACGCGTCGGCGATCGCCGCGAGCCGCTCGGGGTCGCCGATGCGGATGGCCTCGAGCACCGCCTGCTTCGCCTCCATGGGGTCCTCGATGCCGAGCGCGAGGCGGCCGACGACGTGCGCGGGCACCGCGACGTCGAGCATCGTCTGCCAGTCGGCGACGGATGCCGACAGCGGCACCTCGATCGCGCGGGCGAACTCGTCGACCTCCGGCAGGCCGTCGGCGAGCGCGAGCCCGCCGGCGTCGGCGACGTCGAACCACGCGACGCCCTCGGGCACCGCGAGCTCGCCCGCGTCGTCGATCGCCGCGTCGGCGTCGAAGCCCTCGGGCGCGAGCGCGTTCGAGCCCGCCGCCCACGCGAGCAGCAGGTCGGCCGCGTCGAGCGGCACCGAGTCCGACCACATGACGTCGTCGGCCAGGTCGTAGCGCACCGTGAAGGGCGCGTCGTCGACGATCTCGACCTCGCCGAGGTCGCGGTTCGGCGCGAGCGTGCCGTCGTTCGCGATCGACGCGAACTGCGACCGCGTCGCCGCCGCGACGTCGAGGTTCGCCGCCGTCGCACCCTCGCGCGACGCGGCGTTGACGCTCGTGAGCTCGCCCTGCCAGCCGATCGCGATCTCCGAGCCCGCGATCACCGACGGCGGCAGCGAGGCGCCGCATCCCGTGAGCAGCAGGGACGCCGCCACGATGGCGACGAGCGGGCGCGCACGGCGCATGGCGACCTCCACCTCTCGCATCCCGGCGTGCCTCGCCAGGGTGCGCCGTCGATCCTACGGACGCACCCTGACGGTGGCTGCCAGCCTGCGGCTCAGTCGGCGAACGCCTCCGGTGGCGGGCACGCGCACACGAGGTTGCGGTCGCCGAACGCCTGGTCGATGCGCGACACCGGCGGCCAGTACTTCGCGTGCTCGACGCCCGGCACGGGGAAGACGGCCTGCTCGCGCGTGTACGGGCGGTCCCAGTCGCGCACGATCGATCCCGCCGTGTGCGGCGCGCGACGCAGGGGGCTCGACTCGAGCTCCCACTCCCCCGCCGCGACGAGCTCGGCCTCGGCCTTGATCGCGATCATCGCGTCGCAGAACCGGTCGAGCTCGCCGATGTCCTCCGACTCCGTCGGCTCGACCATGAGCGTGCCCGCGACGGGGAACGACATCGTCGGCGCGTGGAAGCCGTAGTCGACGAGGCGCTTCGCGACGTCGTCGTTCGTGACGCCCGTCGCCTCCTTGAGCGGACGGAGGTCGAGGATGCACTCGTGCGCCACGAGGCCGCCCGGGCCCGCGTAGAGCACGGGGAAGTGCTCGCGCAGGCGCGCCGCGACGTAGTTCGCCGCGAGCACCGCGGCACCCGTCGCCGCCGTGAGGCCCTCGGTGCCCATCATGCGCACGTAGCTCCACGAGATCGGCAGGATCGACGCGGAGCCCCACGGCGCCGCCGACACCGGCTGGGCGCCCAGCGTCAGGCCGTCGACCGTGATCGGCGCCTCGCGCGGGTCGCGCGGCAGGAACTCGGCGAGGTGCTGCTTCGCCGCGACGGGGCCCACGCCGGGGCCGCCACCTCCGTGCGGGATGCAGAACGTCTTGTGCAGGTTGAGATGGCTCACGTCGCCGCCCACGTCGCCGAACGACGCGTGGCCGAGCAGCGCGTTGAGGTTGGCGCCGTCGATGTAGACCTGGCCGCCCGCCTCGTGCACGACGTCGCAGACGCGCCGCACGCTCGCCTCGTACACGCCGTGCGTCGACGGGTACGTGATCATGAGCGCCGACAGGTGCTCGGCGTGCTGCGCGACCTTCGCCTCGAGGTCGGCGAGGTCGACGTCGCCCGACTCGTCGGTCGCCACGACCACGACGCGCATGCCCGCGAGCACCGCGGACGCGGCGTTCGTGCCGTGCGCGGATGCGGGGATGAGGCACACGTCGCGCGCCTCGTCGCCGCGCGAGCGGTGGTAGCCGCGGATCGCGAGGAGGCCCGCGAGCTCGCCCTGGCTGCCCGCGTTGGGCTGCAGCGAGACGACGTCGTAGCCCGTGAGCGACGCGAGCCACGACGACAGCTCGTCGATCATCGCGAGCGTGCCCGCAGCGTCCGCGACGGGCGCGTACGGGTGCAGCTCGGCGAACGCCGGCCACGTGACGGGCTCCATCTCGGTCGCCGCGTTGAGCTTCATCGTGCACGAGCCCAGCGGGATCATGCCGCGGTCGAGCGCGTAGTCCTTGTCGGCGAGGCGCTTGGCGTAGCGCATGAGCGACGTCTCCGACCGGTGCGTCGCGAAGACCTCGTGCGTCATGTACTCGGTCGTGCGCGGCATCGCGATCGACGGCGCGACGGCACCGGCGTCCTCGAGGTCGAGCGCGGCGAGCAGGTCGCCGATGCCCGTCTCGGCCCACACCTCGTCGACCGACGCCTGCAGCGTGTCCTCGTCGACGACGTGCACGAGCACGCCGCGGGCACGGGCCTGCTCGCCCGCCTGTCGCGCGCGGCCGGGCAGGCGCAGGCGCACGGTGTCGAAGACGTCGTCGTGCACGACCTCGACGCCCGCCGCACGGGCCGCGGCCTGCAGGCGCAGGGCGGCGAGGTGCACGTCCTCCGCGATGCGACGGATGCCCTCGGGCCCGTGGTAGACGGCGTACATCGACGCCATGACGGCGAGCAGCACCTGCGCGGTGCAGATGTTGCTCGTCGCCTTCTCGCGGCGGATGTGCTGCTCGCGCGTCTGCAGCGTGAGGCGGTAGGCAGGGTAGCCGTCGGCGTCCTTCGAGACGCCCACGAGGCGACCCGGCATCTGCCGCTCGAGGCCCGAGCGCACCGCGAGGTAGCCGGCGTGCGGGCCGCCGAAGCCCATCGGCACGCCGAAGCGCTGCGTCGAGCCCACGGCGATGTCGGCGCCGAGCTCGCCGGGCGACTCGATGACCGCGAGGGCCAGCAGGTCGGCACCGGCGACGACGACGCCGCCCGATGCCTTGACCTCGTCGATGACCGGGCGCGGATCCCACACGCGCCCCGAGGCGCCCGGGTACTGCACGAACGCGCCGAAGCACTCGGGCAGGTCGTCGCCGAACGCCGTGACGACGAGCTCGATGCCCACGGCCTCCGCACGGTGCGCGAGCAGCGCCTTCGTCTGGGGCAGCGCATCCGCATCCACGAGGAACACGTTCGACCTCGACTTCGACACGCGGCGGGCGAGCAGCATGCCCTCGACGACCGCCGTCGACTCGTCGAGCATCGACGCGTTCGCCGTGTCGAGGCCCGTGAGGTCGGACACCATCGTCTGGAAGTTGATGAGCGCCTCGAGGCGGCCTTGCGAGATCTCGGGCTGGTACGGCGTGTACGCCGTGTACCAGGACGGGTTCTCGAGGATGTTGCGGCGGATCGGGGCGGGCGTGATCGTGCCGTGGTAGCCGAGGCCGAGCGCGCTGCGGCGCACGGTGTTGCGGCCCGCGAGCTCCTTGAGCCGCTCGGTCGCCTCGCGCTCGGTGAGCGCCGCGCCGATGCCCTCGGGCGTCGAGCGGATGCCTGCGGGCACCGCCGCATCCATGAGCGCCTCGAGCGAGTCGTGGCCGAGCAGCTGCAGCATCGTCTGCTGCGCCGCCGCTCCCGTGCCGATGTGGCGGTCGCGGAAGGCCCGCATCAGGCGAGCGAGGCCTGGTAGGCGGCGGCGTCGAGCAGCTCGGGCTCCGACGTGAAGCGCACCTTCACGAGCCAGCCCGTGCCCTCGGCGTCCTGGTTCACGAGCGTCGGGTCGTCGGACACCGAGTCGTTCGCCTCGACGACCTCGCCGTCGGCGGGCGCGAAGAGCTCGCCGACCGACTTCGTCGACTCGATCTCGCCGATCGCCTCGCCAGCCGCGAACGTGCGGCCGACCTCGGGCAGGTCGACGTAGACGACGTCGCCCAGCTGCTGCTGCGCGTGCTCGGTGATGCCGATGACGTGGACGTCGCCCTCGGCGCGCACCCACTCGTGGTCTGCGGTGTACTGCGTGGTCATGCTCGCTCCTGACGGCGGTAGAAGGGGAGGTCGACGATGGTGACGGGGATGCGGGTGCCGCGCACGTCGATCGCGAGCGACCCGGAGTGGCCGGGGGTCACGAGCGCCATGGCGATGGGGTGGCCGAGCGTCGGCGACAGCGCGCCGGAGGTGACGACGCCGACCTCGGCGTCGCCGTCGACGACGGCGTAGCCCGCGCGACCGGCGCGGCGGCCCTCGGCGACGAGGCCCACGAGCACGGGGGCGTCGGCGGCGGGGCCGGCCTCGACGGCGGCGCGGCCGACGAAGTCGCCCTTGGTCTTGAGCGCGACCGAGCGGCCGACGCCCACCTGCGCGGGCAGCGTCTCGGTCGAGAGCTCGTGACCGTAGAGCGGCATGCCCGCCTCGAGGCGCAGGGTGTCGCGGGCGGCGAGGCCCGCGTAGGTCAGGCCGAGCGGCGTGCCGACGCGCACGAGCGCGTCCCACAGGTCCTCGGCAGCGTGGTTCGGCACGTACAGCTCGAAGCCGTCCTCGCCCGTGTAGCCCGTGCGGGCGACGAGCACGTCCTCGCCCTCGAAGATCGCCTCGAGGATGCGGTAGTAGCCGAGGTCGTCGAGCGGCTCGGACTCGAGACCGATCGCCTCGACGATCGCCTGCGACGCCGGGCCCTGCACGGCGATGAGCGCCGTGTCGTCGGTCTCGTCGACGAGCGTCGCGTCGAAGCCCGCGATGCGCTCGGTGAGCGCGTCGACGACGACGGCGCGGTTGCCGGCGTTCGCGACGACGAGCCACTCGGCGGTGCCGAGGCGGTAGACGATGAGGTCGTCGAGGATGCCGCCCGACTCGGCGAGCAGCAGCGTGTAGCGCGCCTGGCCCAGCTCGAGCGCCGAGAGGCGACCGGCGAGCGCGTGGTCGAGGAACGCCCCGGCCTCGGCGCCGCGCACGCGCAGCTCGGCCATGTGGCTGAGGTCGAAGAGGCCGGCCTGCTCGCGGACGGCGGCGTGCTCGGCGAGGTCGGAGCCGTAGCGCAGCGGCATCATCCAGCCGCCGAACTCGGTGAGCTGCGCGCCGGCGGCCGTGTGCCGGGCCTCGAGCGGGGTGTGCAAGATCTCGGGCATGAGTCCTCGGGTCGTGAAGGGTCGGGACTCCCCCTCAGTCGCATCGGTCGACGATGCTCCTGAGCGGCCTGCGCATGCGGTCTTCGGACCTGAGAGGTTGGCGGGGAGTGCTTGCTCCTTCGGTGCCGCTCGAGGCGGCTCTTCCGCATGGGCTGCGACGGCCGGTTCTGCAGTTGTGCTCTGATCGTAGCCGACGGTCGGGCTCGCGCCGACCCGTGCTCAGTCCTGCGTCTCGTCCTCCACGAGCAGGTCCTTGCGGTACTGGCCTGCGAGGTACGCCGACCGCGACATCATCTGGCTCGCGACCGGCGCCGTGAGCAGCTGCAGCAGCGCCACGAGCAGCAGCATCCCCGTCGCGAGCGGGTCGCGCAGCTCGAGGGCGAGGCCGATGGCGATGAGCGCGATGCCGAGCGTCTGCGGCTTCGACGCCGTGTGCATGCGGCCGAGGGCGTCCGGCAGGCGCAGGAGGCCGAAGGCGGCGACGACCGTGAGCACGGCCCCCAGCAGGATGAGCACCGCGCCTGCGACGGTGAGCACGGTGTCGAGCGGGCTCATGCGTCATCCTCCTCGCGGCCGCGCACGGCCGCGGCACGACCGGCGACGAAGCGCGCCATCGCGACGGTGCCCGCGAACGCGACGAGCGACAGCACGAGCATGACGGGCACGGTGTACGAGTGCTGCGACACGGCTGCCTCGATGGCGAGCACGCCGACGACGACGGCGATGAGCACGTCGGTCGCGAGCACGCGGTCGATGGGCGACGGGCCGCGCACGAGACGGATGATGGCCATGACGGCCGCGATGGCGAGCAGCACGCCCGCGACGACGAGCACCCATGTGCTCATGCGGTCACCTCCTCGTAGCGTGCGCGCTCCTCGCGCGACGCGAACGCGCGCACGAGCAGCCGCTCGGCCTCGTGCACCTCGTCGCGAGCCCGCTGGATCGACTCGGGGCTCGACGCGTCGAACACGTGCATCACGAGCTCGTGCCGATCGAGGTCGACGATGACCGAGCCGGGGATGAGCGTGACGACCTCGACGGTCATGGCCTTCACGAACGGGCTGTCGCTGTGCAGCGGCACGCGCACCAGCGCGTGCTGCACCGGTCGACGCACCGCGAGCACGCCGATCGACACGACGACGCTCGCGCGCATGAGGCCCCAGCCCGCCCAGGCGACGAGCCGCAGCAGCGCGAAGGGCCGGAACCGCTCCATCTCGGGCACGTCGGGCAGCGGGAACGCGACCTGCACGACGAGCGCGACGACGAGCCCGAGCGCGGCGGCGGCGATCGAGAGATCGCCCCACAGCACCATCCACACGATCGTGAGGCCGATGGTGGCGGTCCACGAGAGTCGCGCCTTCAGGCGCCTGTGCACGCGTCGCATCAGGGCATCGCCTCCTCGACGGCGGTGACGTACGTCTGGTCGCGGAGGTCGTGGGCCGCATCCGTCGCGAACGTCGAGAGCGGTCCGGCGACGACCGAGATCGCGCACGTGATGGCGACGAGCGCCCCCGCGGTCACGAGCCACGACGCGGGCAGCCTGCGGTGCTCGGGGTGCTCCTCGCGCTCCGGCTCCCAGAACGCGCGGTGCCACACGCGGATGATCGCGAGCAGCGTCAGCAGGCTCGTGGCGATGCCGCCGAAGACGAGCGCGTACGCGAGCGGCGTGCCTTCGGCGATGCCCGCCTGGAAGAGCGCGACCTTGCCGAGGAAGCCGGAGAAGGGCGGCAGGCCGGCGAGGTTGATCGCCGGCACGAAGAACAGCACCGCGAGCACCGGCACGGCCGCCAGCCCGCCGATCTTCGACATCGACGTCGACCCGCCAGCGCGCTCGATGAGCCCCACGACGAGGAACAGCGCGGTCTGGATGAGGATGTGGTGGGCGACGTAGAAGATCGAGCCCGCGAGCCCCGCCTCGCTCGCGAGGCCGATGCCGAGCACCATGTAGCCGATGTGGCTCACGAGCGTGAACGACAGCAGTCGCTTGATCTCGTTCTGCGCGAGGGCACCGAGGATGCCGACGATCATCGTGGCCAGGGCGGCCCACAGCAGCAGGTCGGTGAGCGGACTGTCGGGGAAGAGCAGCGTCTGCAGGCGGATGATCGCGTACACGCCGACCTTCGTCAGCAGACCCGCGAAGACCGCCGTGACCGATGCCGGGGCCGTCGGATACGAGTCGGGCAGCCACGACGACAGCGGGAAGATGGCCGCCTTGATCGCGAACACCGTGAGCAGGAGCAGCTGGATCGTGAGCTGGATGCCCTCGCCGAGCTCGGGCAGCCGCTCGGACATCTGCGCGAAGTTCACCGTGCCGACGGCCGCGTAGACCACGGCGATCGCGATGAGGAACAGCGTCGACGAGACGATGCTCACGACGATGTAGGTGCTGCCGGCCCGCACGCGCTCTCGGGGCGCGCCGAGCGTCAGCAGCACGTACGACGCGAACAGCAGCATCTCGAACCCGACGAAGAGGTTGAAGAGGTCGCCGGAGAGGAAGGCGTTCGCGACGCCGGCCGAGAGCACGAGGTACGTGGGGTGGAAGATCGAGACCGGCGCCTGCGACGTGCCCGCATCCTGGTCCTGCCGCGTCGCGAACACGAGCACCGTGATCGTGACGATGCTCGAGACGAGCACCATGAGCGACGAGAGCCGGTCGGCGACGAGCACGATGCCGAGCCCCTCGGGCCACGCGCCGACCCAGAGCGCCTGCGGTCCCTCGGTCGACTGCCACACGAGCAGCGCGGCGACGACGAGCACGAGCGTCAGCGACGTCGCCGACACGATGCGCTGCACGCGCGGGCTGCGCGGGAAGCACATGGCGATGCCGGCGCCGATGAGCGGCAGCAGCACCGGCAGCGGGATGAGGTTCACGGCATCCATCAGCCTCTCCCCTCCGGCTCGATCGTGTGGTCGCTGTCGCTGTGGTCCGCGCCCTGCTCGGGCAGGTGCTCGTCGGTGGCGTCGTCGGGCAGCGGGTCCTCGGGCACGGCGTCGGGCGCCTGCACGCCTCCGGACTCGGTGTCGTCGTCGACGCCGGGCCGCTCTGCGAACGACGCCGACGTCAGGTCCGCCTCGGCCCGACGACGCACGAGCGCGTCCTCGACGTCGTCGGCGACCTCGTCGTGACCGTCGAGCTGGAACGAACGGTACGAGAGGGCGAGCATGAAGGCGCTCGCCGCGAGCGAGATGACGATGGCCGTGAGCACGAACGCCTGCGGCAGCGGGTCGGCGATCTCGTCGCGACCCTCGCCGATGATGGACGCGCGCCCCGCTGCCCCGCTCGCGACGAGGAACAGCAGGTTGACGCCGTTCGACGCGAGGATGACGCCCGCCATGATGCGCAGGATCGACCGCTCGAGGATGAGGTACACGCCGCTGGCGATGAGGACGCCGCCTGCGACGACGAGGGCGAGGCTCGGGATCACGACGACTCTCCCGTCCGGGCTCGATCGGACGATGCGACGGGCACGGGCGCGACGCCCTGGCGCACCTGCACGTCGATGCCGGCGCCGAGGCTGCGCACGAAGTCGAGCATCGCGCCGACGACGATGAGGTAGACGCCGACGTCGAACACGACGGTCGTCACGAGGTAGGACTCGCCCAGCACGGGCAGGTCGAGGTCGATCCGGTACGACTCGCCGATGCGTCCACCGAGGAGCACGGGCCACAGCATGCTCGCGGCGGCGGTCGCGATGCCGACGCCGAGCAGTCGACCCGCGTCGAACGGCGCGGCGTTCGCGAGCTCGTCGCGGCCCGCTGCGAGGTATCGCAGCGCGATGGCGAGACCGCCGACGAGGCCGCCAGCGAAGCCGCCGCCCGGCAGGTTGTGGCCCACGAGCAGCAGGTAGATCGAGACGACGATCATGACGGGGAACATGAGCCGCGTCATCATCTCGAGCACGGGCGCGGCCTCCGACGCGTCGATGCCGTTGCCGCCGCGCAGGAACGCGCTGGCTCGGCCGCCGCTCGCATCCGGCCGGCCGCGGTCGCCGCGCAGGGTGCCGCGCGGATCGGCGGAGCGCGTGCGGATGAAGATGAGGCTCGCGACGCCGGTCGCCGCGACGAGCAGCACGGCGATCTCGCCGAGCGTGTCCCAGGCGCGGATGTCGACGAGCGTGACGTTGACGATGTTCGAGCCGTAGCCGAAGTCGTACGCGCGCTCGTAGAAGCGATCGGAGATGGGGGTGTCGATGCGCGAGCCCGCCGCCGCGACGGCGATGAGCGAGGCGACGGCCCCCACGCCGACGGCGAGCGCGGCGCGCAGCCAGCGCCCGGACTTCAGCGGACGGTTCGTGAAGTACTTCGGCTGTCGGCGCAGCACGAGCACGAGCAGCACGAGCAGCACGGTCTCGCACAGCACCTGCGTGAGCGCGAGGTCGGGCGCGCCGTGCAGCAGGAAGAGCAGCGCGACGCCGTAACCGACGACCGAGAGCAGCATGAACGTCTTGAGGCGGCCGCGCGTGTTGGCGGCGAAGATCGCCGCAACGACGACGGCGGCGACCACGACGAGCTGCCCCGGGCTGTCGGCGAGCCGCACCGGCTGGATGAACGACCCCGTGGCGAGCACGACGACGCCGGGCAGCGCGACGACGGCGCCGAGGATCGTCGAGACGTGCAGGGGCAGCGAGCCCGTCTGGGTGCGACCCGTCACCTCGACGGCGAGGCGGTCGATGCCGCGGATGAGCCCGCGGAAGCCGAGCTCGAACGGGTCGACGAGCTCGTGCTCGCGGAGGCGACGGCCGAGGCTGAGCCAGACGAGCGTGCCGACGACGAGCGCGGCGAGCGTGAGCAGCAGCGGCACGGTGACGCCGTGCCAGAGCGCGAGGCGCTCGATGTCGTCGGCGCCGAGCGCGGGCTGGAAGGCCGGCTCGAGCACGCGCGTCACGGCCTCGCCCGCGAACCCGAGCGCGAGGCCGGCGGCGGCGAGCGTCGCGGGGAACGCGATCATGGGCCACGCGAGGTCGCCCGACACCGTGGCGTCGTCGCGTCGACGACCGAGGAAGACCGTGACGGTGAGGCGCAGCGTGTAGGCGACGGTCATCGCGGCGCCGACGGCGAGCGCGACGAGCGCGACGTAGCCGACCCACGGGTCGAGACCGTCCATGTGCGATGCGTGCTCCGCGGCGGCGAGGCCGGACTCCTTCGCCACGAACGCGAGGGCCGGAGGCACGCCCGCCATGGCGGCGGCGGCGACGAACGCCGCGACGGCGAGCGCGGGGTGCTCGCGACCGACGCCGCCCAGCCTGCGCAGGTCGCGCGTGCCGTACGTGCGGTCGACGGCTCCGACGACCATGAAGAGCGCCGCCTTGAACATCGCGTGCGCCGCGAGCATCGCGAGGCCCGCGAGCATCGCCTGCGCCGTGCCGATGCCGAGGATCGTGATGAGCAGGCCGAGCTGGCTGACGGTGCCGTGGGCGAGCAGCACCTTCGCATCCGTCTGCTTCAGCGCACGTGCCGCGCCGAGCAGCATGGTCGCGGCACCGAGCACGATGAGCGACGGACGCCACCACGGCAGGTCGGCGAACGCGGGCGTGAGCACGGCGACGAGGAAGACGCCGGCCTTGACCATGGCGGCCGCGTGCAGGAAGGCCGAGACGGGCGTGGGCGCCGCCATGGCGCCCGGCAGCCAGAACTGGAACGGCACGATCGCCGACTTCGCGAGCGCACCCACGACGGCGAGGGCGATGCCGATCGACGCGACGGTCGTCTGGGGCGCGTCGGCGAGCACGGCGGCCAGCGACAGCGACCCGGCCTCGTGGCCGACCATGAGCACGCCGACGAGCAGCGCGAGGCCGCCGATCGTCGTGACGACGAGCGCCGAGTGGGCGGCGATGCGCGTCTTGCGCACGTGGTGGTTGAGGCCGACGAGCAGGTAGCTGAAGACGGTGGTGAGCTCCCAGAACACGACGAGCAGCACGAGGTCGTCGGAGAGGACGAGCCCGAGCATGCTGCCCGCGAATCCGGTGAGCAGGCCGACGGTGCGCGGCGCGAGCGTCTTCGAGCGGAAGTACCAGGCGCAGTACGCGAAGATCAGGGCACCGACGCCCGTGACGACCATCGCGAGCAGCCACGCGGGCGGCGTGAGTCGCAGGTCGAGGGCGATGCCGAGCGTCGGCATCCACTCGAGCCGCTCCTGCAGCACCTCGCCGGCTGCGACGGCGGGCGCCTGGATGGCGAACCACGCGGCACCAGCCGCGCTGAGCGCTGCCGGGACCAGGAACACCCGTCGGCCGAGCCGTGCGCTGAGCGCGCTCGCGAGCAACGCGACGATGGCGTAGGCGGCGACGAGTGCGAGCACGGCGGCCTCTCTCGCGTCTGCACGACGCGGATGGGGTCGGAGTGTCCTCCCAGCATACCGTCAGCGGCATGCGAGCGGACGGACAGCGCGGCGATCGCGGCACGCTCCTGGCGAACGACGCATTCCCGTGCGAGCCGCACCGGGGGACGCGCCTCCTCGCCAACCCCTGTGCGTCGTGCGCTCGACGGTCGTACGCTTCGCTCATCCGCGTGGAAGGAGGCGCCATGTCCCAGCGCCGTGTCCTCGCCGTCGGCCTCGCAGCGGTGCTCACCGCTGCGCTCGCCGGCTGCATCCAGCTGCCCTCGATCGCGCCAGTCGCGTCATCGCCGGCGCCGACCTCGGCCGCGCCGACGTCGAGCGCGCCCGAGACGTCCGCGGCACCGACGCCGACCGAGACCCAGACCGACGAGCCCGATCCCGGCGCGGGTGGCCTCGGCCCGTTCACGGTCGACGACGGTGCAGGCGACACCTGGACCTACACGGTCACGGGCTACGAGCTGCCGACGCAGATCGAGTCGGGATCCGTGCCCGCGGGCATGGAGGCCGTGTCGCTGCTCATCGACGCGACGCACGACGCGGGATCCGCGTCGTTCAACACGTGCTTCGAGGTGCAGGTCGTGACGGCGTCGGGCACCTACAGCTCGGGCGACGAGGCCTCGTCGGGCGTCACCGCCGTCAACGACACGTACTTCCTCAGCGAGTCGTTCACCGAGGGCCGCGCGATCGTCGCGGTGCCTGCGGGCACGACGAGCGGGTCGTTCCTCGTCATCTCGCGCTACGGCGACGACGTGCGGGAGTTCCCCTTCTCGGAGTGACGCGCGCCGCGTCGAGCGCGCGTCAGGCCGCGAGCGCGCGCTCGACGTCGGCCGCCATGTCCTTCGGCTCGACCGTCGGCGCGTAGCGCTTCACGACGGCGCCGTCGCGACCCACGAGGAACTTCGTGAAGTTCCACTTGATCGCGTCGCCGAGGATGCCGCCCTTCTCCTTGCGGAGCCACTGGAACAGCGGGTGCGCATCCTTGCCGTTCACCGCGACCTTCTTCGACAGCGGGAACGTGACGCCGTAGTTGACCTGGCAGAACTCCGCGATGGCCGCGTCGTCGCCCGTCTCCTGCTTGAACTGGTCGGAGGGGAAGCCGAGCACGACGAGGCCCTGCTCGCCGTACTGCTTGTACAGCTGCTCGAGGCCCTCGTACTGGGGCGTGAAGCCGCACGAGGAGGCCGTGTTCACGACGACCACGACCTTGCCCTCGAGCTCGGCGAGCGGCTGCTCGGTGCCGTCGTTCCTGGTCATGCTGAAGTCCGCGATCGTCGTCATGGCGCCAGCCTGCTCCCGCTTCCTCTGCGTCGCCTATGCGCGGTCGCGCGTGCCCGAGCTCGCGAGCTCGATGGGGCCGAGCGCGGCGGTCGCGACCTCCTGCGACACCGCCTCCCCTCCCCTGCGGGCGAAGAACGCACGGCCCTCGGTGAGGTACCAGACGATCATGAGCACGATGCCGATGAGGAAGAGCCCGATCGCGATCGCGAGCGGGGCTCCGACGCCGAGGATGGGCGTGCCCGAGTACGACGCCTCGGGGTCGGCCTGCTCGATCGCGGCCGCGACGAGCAGCACGAGCAGCGTCACGGCGCCGACCGCCGGCCCGAGGCCGACGAGCAGGAAGCCGCGCACGCTCTTCAGCAGCGCGTGGCGCCAGTAGATGACGCACGCGATGCCGGTGAGCGCGTAGTAGAAGGCGACGACGATCGACAGCGCCGTGAGCGAGTCGAACAGGAAGTTCTCGCTCACGATCGACGCGACGACGTACCAGACGATCGCGACGATGCCGATGACCCACGTGCCGAACGCGGGCGTCTCGAACCGCTCGTGCACCTTGCCGAACGCCTTCGGGAACGCGCCGGCGACGGCCATGGACAGCGACGTGCGGGATGCGGGCAGGATCGTCGTCTGCGTCGACGCGAGCCCCGAGATGATGATCGACAGCACGAGGATCCAGCCGAACGGCCCCATGACCTGGCTCGCGACGGCGCCGAAGAGGCCGGCGTCGTCGTCGTACGCCTCGACGGCCGACAGACCCGCGACGCCGATGATCGCGATCGCCGTCGTGAGGTAGGTGACGAGCAGCAGCACCGTCGAGACGACGCCCGCGAGGCCCGGCGCCGTCGCGGAGTCCTTCGACTCCTCCGACAGGTTGACCGCCGACTCCCAGCCCCAGTAGATGAAGACGCCCAGCAGCATGCCGGCGATGAGCGCGCTCGGCTCGACGCCCACGGGGTTGAGCCAGTCGAGCGAGAACGTCGGCGCGTCGGCGGCGACGTTGCCCGTCGCCATCGCCGCGATGCCGAGCCCCGCGAACAGCAGCACGGCGCCGACCTGCGCGAGCACCATGACGCGCTGCACCATCGCCGACAGCTCGGTGCCGATGACGCAGATGAGCGTCATGACCACGATGATCACGACCGCGAGCGCCACGACGATCCAGCGCGTGTCGCGCAGGTCGTGGAGGCCCACGATGTCGAGCAGGTAGTACGCCGAGACGTCGGCCTGCGCGCCGATCACGAGCACGCCGGTCGTGAAGATGGCCCAGCCGCCCATCCATCCGACCCACGGCCCCATGGCGCGGGTCACCCACGAGAAGGTCGTGCCGCAGTCCTGGTCGGCGCGGTTCATGTACGAGAACGCGCCCGCGATGAGGAACATGGGGATGAACGACACGAGCAGCACCGCGGGCGCCTTGACGCCCACGATGACGACGATCGAGCCGAGCACCGCGGCGAGCGAGTACGCGGGCGCCGTGGAGTCGAGGCCGATCGCGAGGCCGTCCCAGAAGCCGATGGCGTTGGCCTTGAGGCCCTTGCCGCCGCGCTCGGGCTCCGTCGCGGGTGCCGCTGCGCTCGTGGGCTCGTCGGATGCCGACATGGCGCCTCCTTCGCTCGTGTGCCGATTCTGCACCCTCGATCGGCGCGAGCACCCTCGGCTCGTGCACGGTCCCCCATCGCTAGGCTCGCGCCCATGCGCGCCGAGCACGGACGGATCGTCGACGTCGACTCCCTCGACCAGCTCGATCGACTGCTCGTGCGCGGCGCCCGGGCGATGAGCGGCTGGCGCCTGCAGGACCTCGACCTGCGCGAGCGCGACGCGCAGCTGCGCCAGCTCGACCCGCGCGGCGCCGTGCTGCTGGGCTGCGACCTCACGCCGGCGCAGGAGTCGTGGCTCGTCGCGGGCGGCGCGCTCGTGTTCCGCGACGTGCCCGAGACGCCGTTCAACGCGTACCGGTCGACGCTCTACTCCCCCGACGAGCTGCTCGACGTCGCGCCCGAGGACTACGAGCGCAGCCTCGACGCGCGCGTGTACGCGTGGTCGCGGCAGCGCTCGCGCGACGTCGCCCACGCGCTCGCAGCCGCCATGCACGACCACGCGATCGACGACGCGCTCGCGGCGTGGGTGCGCCGCCGCCGCATCGTCGGGGTGATGGGCGGGCATCGCGTGCAGCGCGACGAGCCGGCGTACGCCGATGCTGCACGGATGGGGCGCGCGCTCACGCTCGCCGGCCGCACGGTCGCGACGGGCGGCGGACCCGGCGCGATGGAGGCCGCGAACCTCGGCGCGCGATCGGCGGGCGTCTCGGATGCCGTGCTCGCCGAGGCCCTCGCGATCGTCGCGCGGGTGCCGTCGTACGCCGGCGCCATGGCCGATTGGCTGCGCACGGGGCTCGACGCCCGCGCGCTGCTCGCGCCCGCATCCGACACCCTCGGCGTGCCGACGTGGCACTACGGCCACGAGCCGCCCAACGTCTTCCAGACCGTGGCGGCGAAGTACTTCCAGAACTCCGTGCGCGAGGACCTGCTGCTGCGCGTCGCGACGGCGGGACTCGTCGTGCTGCCCGGCGAGGGCGGCACGGTGCAGGAGATCTTCCAGGATGCGTGCGAGGTGTCGTACGCCGACGAGGCCGGGTGGACGCCCATCGTGCTCGTGGGCCGCGACCACTGGACCGAGCGCTACCCCGCGTGGCAGCTGCTCGAGGCCGTCATGCTCGGCCGCCCCGGCGCGCAGGGCATCGCGCTCGTCGACACGGTCGACGAGGCGGTCGACACGCTGCTGCGGCTGGAGCGGTGAGGGTCAGGCCGTCGTCGTGCCGCGCTCGATCGCGCCCGCGATGCGCTGCTCGATGTCGGCGGCGGTGGCGTCGGGCAGCACGATGAGGCCGTCGAGCTCGGCGCGAGCGCGGCGGTAGGCGCTCTGCCGCTCGGCCGACGACGCCGCGTCGTCGACGGCGATGCCCACGAGCATGCGCGCCGTCTGCAGCCGCTTGCGCTCGACGTCGGTGAAGTCGTGCTGCGCCCGTCTGCGCGCCTCGGCGAGCGCGACCTCGAACGCGTCCTCGAACCGCTCGACCGCATCCCGGTACTCGGCGATTTGCGCCGCGTCGAGCTGGTCGGCCTCGTCGGGGCGCAGCGCATCCGCCTTGCGCTTCGCACGGTGGAAGTCGCGCGTGAGCGGCTCGCGCATGTCGGTCATGAGCGGGAAGTCGATGACCTTCGCCGCGTCGAGCTCGTGGTCGAGCCAGCGGCGCGAGACGGCGTCGTGCTGCGCCACCACGCGCTCGAGCTCGCGCGCCGCACCGTCGGACGTCTGCGCGGGCGCGTTCGCGACCCCGACGGCGGGCACGGGCGCCCCCGAGGCGACGCCGTGCCGCAGGCGCAGCCGCTCCATGCGCAGCTCGTGGCGCTCGCGCCGCCCGCGCTCGAGGTAGTGACCGATGCCGCCGATGCCTGCCCAGATGAACCCGCCGAACGGGAACACGAGCCACCAGTAGTTCCCGAGGAAGTCGAAGAAGCCATCCACGCCGCCGACCCTAGCCCCGCAGCCTCCACGGATGCCCCGGCGCTACGCCCGCACGGGCTCCTCGGCGGGATGGTCGAGGTCTGCCACGACGTCGTCGGGGCGACGCACGGTCATGGCGAGCACGATGCCCACGACCCAGAGCGCCGCAGCGCCCAGGAAGGCCATGCGCGCGCCAGCGACGAACGACTCGTCGAACGGCATGCCCGTCGCCTGCAGCGCGGTGGACTGGCTCGCCAGCACCGTGACGAACAGCGCGGTACCGGCGGCGCCCGCGACCTGCTGCAGCGTCGACACCATCGCGGAGCCGTAGCCATAGAGCCGGCGTGGCACGGCGCCGAGCGACACCGTGAACAGCACGGGGAACGTGGCTGCGAACCCGAGGCTCATCGTGATGTGGAGCGCGGGCACCATCCACAGCGGCATGTCGACGGACAGCAGGAGCGCGAAGCCCCCGAGCGCGGCGAGCACGACGACCGAGCCGGGCACGAGCAGGATGCGCGGGCCGCGGCGGTCGTAGATGCGGCCCACGATCGGTCCCAGCAGGCCCATGAGCAGCGCACCCGGCAGGGTCATGAGACCCACGAGCAGCGGGTCGAAGCCCAGCGCGCGCTGCAGCACGAGCGGCAGCGCGATGATCGCGCCGAACATCGCCATCATCGCGATCGCCATGACGAGCAGGGCGCGCGTGAACAGCGGGTACCGGAAGGTGCGCAGGTCGAGCAGCGCCTCGTCGGTGCGCTGCAGCATGCGCTGCCGCAGCACGAAGGCGACGAGCGCCGCGACGCCGACGACGGCCGCGAGTGGCAGCTCCCACGCGGGCGCCTCGCCGTCGCCGATGAGGGCGAGCGCGTAGACCGCGCCACCGAAGCCGAGGGCGGCGAGCGGCACCGACGGCCAGTCGAGACGCGCAGCGCGCACCTCGTTGACGTCGCGGAGGCGCGAGAGGCCGACGACGGCGAAGCCGATGGCGATCGGCAGCACGACGATGAACACGAACCGCCAGTGCAGGTGCTGCAGGATCACGCCCGACAGCGTGGGGCCGAGCGCGGGCGCGCACGCGATGACCATCGACACGTTGCCCATGACGAGGCCGCGCAGGCCGGGCAGCACGAGGTCCATGACGGTCTTCATCATGAGCGGGAACACGATCGCCGTGCCCGCCGCCTGCACGACGCGACCGGCGAGCAGCATCCAGAAGCCGAACGACGACGCGGCGACCATCGTGCCGAGCACGAACAGGCCCATCGCGAGCGCGTACGTCTGCCGCGTCGTGAGCCGCTGCTGCAGCCATCCCGTGATCGGGATGACGACGGCCATCGTGAGCAGGAAGCCCGTCGTGAGCCACTGCGCGAGACGCTCGGTGATGCCGAGGTCGTCGATGATCGCGTCGAGCGCGACGTTCATCGCCGTCTCGTTGAGGATCACGACGAACGCCGACAGCAGCAGCACCGTGATCGTGACCTTGTCGCGCGGATCGAGCCGCGCCTGGGTCGGCTGCGAGCCGGTGACGGGGGCGTCGGTGGATGCCATGGATGCTCCGCGGGGCTGGGCGACGCGCGAGCGTCGAATGCGTGGGGCCGGTCGCCTGGTTCGGTGTGCCGGGGTCGACGCACGAGGGCGCGCGCGACGACGGGTGGGGCAACGCGGCGTCGGCGGCGAGCATTCCCCTGTCGCCGAGATCGGGCGACACGGTCCGCGGCACGTGCCGCAGGCAGGTGCCCCATGCTGCCAGACTGGCGCCATGGAGTCGACGCAGCGCGATGCGGGCTGGGCCACGATCCCGAACCTCGTGACGGTGATGCGGTTCCTGCTCATCGTGCCCGTGGTCGTCGTGCTGCTGCAGGGCGGCGAGGGCGACTGGCTGCCGGTCGTGCTGCTTGGCGTGTGGGCGTCGACCGACTGGATCGACGGGCAGCTCGCCAGGCGTCTGGATCAGGTGTCGGTGATCGGCGCGAAGCTCGACCCGTTCGTCGACCGCCTCGGCACCGCCGTCATCGCGGTGACGCTCGCCGTCATCGGCGCGCTGCCGTGGTGGATGCTCGCCGTGCTCATCGCCTTCGACCTGCTCGCGACGATCCTCGGCGTGAAGGCGGCGGCCGAGGGGCGCCTGCCGGTCACGTGGATCGGCAAGATCCGCACGGCCGTGCTGTTCTTCGGCCTCGTCTTCCTCGTCGCCGCCGTCACGGTGCTGCCGTGGCTGACGATCCCGGCGTACGTGCTGCTCGTCGTGGGCCTCGTGCTGCACGTGATCTCGACCGTCGGCTACAGCATCTCCGCCGTGCGCCAGGGCATCGCCCGTCGCGCCGCCGCGCGCTGACGCGTCACTCCTCGAGCGCGCGGGCGACGCGCTGCAGCCGCTCGGAGGTGCGCGTGGGCGCGACGATCGTGGGCGGCGAGGTCGTGCACGACGCTGGAGCCGTCACGACCCGCTGAGGATGCGCAGGATGCGTCGCGCGGTCAGGGTTGCGGCGCATCCTGCACACTCCGGCGCGCCTCGATTGCGCGCCTGGCATGGCGGGACCACGATGGGTGCACGCCGCGCGATCCGCGGCGACCCGAAGCACCAGGAGCGAACGCCATGAGCGCCATCCCCGAGCTCGCCCACGAGCACGTCGTCACCGCATCCGGATCGAGGTCGGGCCTGGCCATCACGGTCGCCCTCCACTCCTCGGTCCTCGGCCCCGCCCTCGGCGGCTGCCGCATGTGGACCTACCCGACATGGGCGGATGGGCAGGCGGATGCGCTGCGGCTGTCGGCTGCCATGACGCTGAAGAACGCGGCGGCGGGCCTCGATGCGGGCGGCGGCAAGTCGGTGATCGCGCTGCCGATGGGCACGGTGCTGAGCGACGACCTGCGCCGCGCGGCGCTCCTCGACCTCGGCGACCTCGTCGAGACGCTCGACGGCCGCTACCGCACGGCCGAGGACGTTGGCACGACCGAGCACGACATGCTCGTGGTGCGCGAGCGCACCGCCCACGTCGTGGGCCTGCCCGCTGAGGCCGGCGGCGTCGGCGAACCGGCCGTCGGCACGGCGCTCGGCGTCTTCGCCTCCGTCGCGCCGACGCTCGAGGAGGCGTTCGGCGACGCGACGATCGCCGGCCGCTCGTTCGTCGTCTCGGGCCTCGGCCAGGTCGGCGGCCGCCTCGCGCGGATGCTCGCCGACGCCGGCGCCGACCTCATCGTCACCGACGTCGTGCCGACGAAGCGCGCGCTCGCCGACGAGCTCGGCGCTCGCTGGATCGCGCCCGAGGACGCGCTCACGACGCCCGCCGACGTCTTCGTGCCCGCCGGCCTCGGCGGCGTGCTCACGGCATCCGCAATCCGCACGCTGCCCGTGCGGGCCGTCGTCGGCCCGGCGAACAACCCGCTCGACGAGCGCGTCGGCGCGCTCGAGCTCGCCGAGCGCGGCATCGTCTACGCGCCCGACTTCGTCGTCAATGCGGGCGGCGTCATCCACCTCACCCTGCTCGACGCGGGCGCACCTGCTGTCGAGGTCGAGCAGCGGCTGCTCGGCATCGGCGACACGGCGCGGCGCGTCTTCGCCACCGCGCGGGAGCGAGGCATCACGCCGCTCGAGGCGGCCGAGACCATCGCGCGCGAGCGCATCGAGGCTGCGCGCCTCGTGCACGCCTGACGAGCGCCCAGGCAATCAACGATTTTGCGCGCTACCTTCGACCGAGCAACACGGTGTTGCTCGACGAGGGAGCGTAGTCAGTGGCGGAACGACTCGATGGAACGCAAGTCCCGGAAGCTCAAGCGTTCGATGCCTGGGCGCTTGCGGCGCACACTCGCCTGACCGCCATCGCCAGGCAGTACAACCGGACGATCACGTACGCCGAGCTCGCCGACGAGATCCAGCGTGAGACCGGACTGTTCACGCGAAAGCGGCTCCCCAGCTGGATCGGGCGTGTGCTCGAGGACGTCGCGGGTATCGCCGTCGCACACGGGCAGCCTTCGCTCTCCGCGTTGTGCGTTCGCAAGAACGGAACGATCGGTGATGGATACCTTCGCGCCCCTCGCATCCGGACGGCCACGCTGGAAGACGTCGAACAGCAAGCGGCGCTCGATCGCTGGGAGTGCTACAAGATGTTCGCTGATCGACTGCCGATCGACGGTGGCCGACCGACGCTCACCCCCGAGCATGAGTTGAGGACCAGGACTGACGAACGATGGATCGGAGATCTGCTCGATCGCGGCGTCCTCCACGTAGACGACAACGTTCCCTTTCCCACGCACGTCGAAGTCGCGCGCCTCTTCGGGCGGGACTACGCCGGTCACCAGCGGGCAATCATCACCATCGACGCCAACGTCGACCTCTGGTTCCCGAAGATCTACCCGAACGGCGATTGGGACAACGTCCTCACCTCCGATGGCAATGAGATCGAGATGCGCCCCCGGGAGAACGGACGCTTCTCGGATGTGATGCAACAACGCAATCGAGACATTGTCATCGCCTTCGGGCACGTGAAGCCTCGCAGCGGCCGGCGCTACTACAAGTTCCTCGGAGTCTTCCAGCGAGCAGACGACGTCTCGAACGATGCCGTCTGGGTCCACCGCCGGCTTTCCGATTCGATCACCTTCGACGGTCAGGGCGCGTATGCCTTCGAGGTTGCATCGTTGGCCGTTGACGATGACCAACTCGCCGAGCGCTCTGAGTTCGACCCGGTACTCGTCGCCGAGATCCAGGCCCGGGTAGACGGAGGAGACTTCTCGGTCCCAGACCGGTTCGCAACGACGAAAGTTCGCGGGAGCACTCAGGCAGTGTTCGCGCGAATGGTGAAGAGCAACTTCGGTTGGCGTTGCGCGGTGACGGGAATCGGCACGAAGGAGTTTCTCGTCGCCTCGCACATCATTCCCTGGAGCAAGGACGACCAGGTCCGCGCTGACCCATCGAACGGCATTTGCCTGTCGACCTTCGTGGATCGAGCATTCGACACTGGATACCTCACGATCACTCCGGATCTAAGGACGAAGGTTCGTTGGGAGCGCGTCGGCGAAGATGACCCGCTGCGTGAGGAACTCCAGCGGATCGATGACCTTCAGGTCGCCGCCGGCCTCGCCGTGCAGCCCGACCCGAGCAAGCTTCGGCGCCGGGCAGAACTCGGGTACTGAACGGTCAGTCGGCCGGCGCAGCCTCGGCGACCTCGCGCAGGCGCGCGACGTAGCCCGTCCACCAGTCGGCGCCCTCGCCGGGCAGGTTCGGCGCGTCGACGCGGAAGCCCGCGGCGCCGTCGATCTCCTCGCGCAGGATGTCCATGTGGCCCGCATGCCGCGCCATCTCGCACGTGAGGTGCACGAGGATCCGGTGCAGCGTGACGTCCATGCCGTCGTCGCCCCACCACGGCACGCGGCCGACCGCGTCGAGCGGCAGGGCGTCGATCGTCGCGTCGGCGTGCGCGTGGATGCGTCGCCAGCGGTCGACGACGACGTCGATCGTCTCGTCGGGCGTCGCCCACATGTCCTCGTTGGGTCCACCGTCCATCCACGGCATGGGCTCGGGCCACGGCCGGTCGAACACGAGCCCCAGGTACTCCGCCTCGACCGACGCCGTGTGCTTCACGATGCCGAGCAGGTTCGAGCCCGTCGCCGTGCGCGGCATGCGCGCGTCGCGCTCCGAGACGCCTTCGAGCTTCCAGAGCATCGCCTCGCGATGCGTGCGGAGGTAGCGGTGCAGCGTCGCCTTCTCGTCGTCCATGCGTCGAGGATGCCGCATGCCACCGACGCGCGGTCCACAGACGGTCGAGACTCCTAGTAACCCACTAGCAGGCGCCTGAAGTAGGCGAGGACTTTCTGCGCGAACTCGTCGTGGCCGTAGTGGCGTGCGACGCGCACGAGGACCGCCAACCCGGGCTCTTCAGCATCGGCGGCACGTGAGTTCTTTGAAACCATGAGCGGGATCTGACCAGCCCGGTAGAAAATAACCCCCTGCGCTAGGAGCTCGAGCTCTTCATCCGCGTAGTCATCGAACGCAGGAAGGAGAAGCTGCGCTTCGATCAGATCCGGCGACGTGAGCTCTCTGAGAACCGCTCGAGACGCCTCATCTTCCCAACCATCCTCGTAGAGGATGGAGTACGCGGCTTGCACTAGCGCTGCTGCTGCGTGCCCTCGCTCGCGTGACAAGTTGAGGAGCCCAAAGGTTCCAGAATCAAGCGGGAGCGACCATCGCAGCGAATGACTCGCTGCGACTAGCGCCTCGGTGTACGGCCCCGTCCTGTAGTGCTGCGCCGTCGCGGCCTCGTGGTCTCTCTCGAATCGTTCACGTCTCACTGCTTCACGCGTGCGACGCCTATCTCCCGAGAAGTAGTGATCGAAGAACCTCATGGACCAAATCGTGCACCAAACGTCGTCGTGGCGCTGGCGAAGCCGCCTTCTGCTCAGAGCGGATGCACTGGTCGATCGCGCGCCCGCCCTGGTGGGATGAGCGCATGAGCGCGCACCTCACCCACGGCCCGGCGACCGACGAGCGCGAGGCGCTGTGGCGCGAGGTGCTCGGCAGGCGCATGCGAGCGCTGCGCATCCGCCGCGGTGCGACGCTCGCCGACGTCGCCGCCCGCGCCGGCATCGCACCGCAGTACCTCTCGGAGGTCGAGCGGGGCCGCAAGGATGCGTCGAGCGAGATGGTCGCGGCGATCGCGGGCGCGCTCGGCGTCACGCTGCTCGACCTCACGGTGCAGGTCGCCCGCTCGCTCGAGGCGGAGCGGGCCGGCGCCGTCGTGCTCGACCTCGCCGCCCGGCCCGTGCGCGCCCTGCCGCCGATCGCCGCGCCGCGACAGGCCGGCGGCGGCGCCGTGCTGGCGCTCGCCGCCTGACCGCGCCGTACCCGCCTCCTATGGGTCGACGCCGCGCGTCGCCTGCCGCTCGACGACGCGGTCGAGCACGCCGTACGCGACGGCCTGCTCGGCCGTGAGCACGCGGTCGCGATCGGTGTCGTGCCGCAGCGCCGCCGCATCCTGCCCCGTGTGCTCGGCGAGGATCGCCTCGAGGTCGCCGCGCACGCGGCCCAGCTCGTCGGCCTCGAGGATGAGGTCGGGGATCGTGCCGCGCGCGCTCGTCGCCGGCTGGTGCAGCACGATGCGCGCGTGCGGCAGCGCCGCGCGCCGCCCGGGCGTGCCCGCCGCGAGGAGCACTGCCGCGGGGCCGACGGCCTGGCCGACGCACGTCGTCGCGATCGGCGAGCGCACGAACCGCATCGTGTCGTACACGGCGAGCGCCGCCTGCGGGTCGCCGCCCTCGCTGTTCACGTACAGCTGGATCTCGCGCTCGGCGCCGACCGCATCCAGGTGCAGCAGCTGCGCGATGAGCGCGTTCGCGACGCCCGCGTCGATGCCCGTGCCGAGGTAGACGATGCGCTCGGCGAGCAGATGCGAGTAGACGTCGAGCACGCGGTCGCCGCGCGGGCTCTCGGCGATCACGTTCGGGATGGCGTACGTGCTCATCGCGCACCTCCGATGCCCATGGGCGCCCGATCGAGGCGCAGCTCGTCGATCGACGTCACGATGCGGTCGACGAAGCCGTAGTCGAGCGCCTGCTGCGCCGTGTACCAGCGGTCGTGCAGCGAGTCCTCGAAGATGCGCTCGATCGGCTGGCCCGTGTCGTCGGCGATGCACGCGAGCACGGTGTCGCGGATGTGCCGCAGGTCGTCGGCCTGCACGTCGACCTCGGCCGCGGAGCCGCCGATGCCCGACGAGCCCTGATGCATGAGGATGCGCGCGTGCGGCAGCGCCATGCGCTTGCCCGGCGTGCCCGCCGACAGCAGGAACTGCCCGGCCGAGCACGCGAGCCCGAGCGCGACGGTCGCGACGTCGTTCGGCACGAGCCGCATGAGGTCGCGGATCGCGAGCATCGACGGCACCGAGCCGCCGGGCGAGTGGATCCACAGGGCGATGTCGGCGCGGGCATCGTCGAACGCGAGCTGCAGCAGCTGCGCCTGCAGCATGGCGCCGTCGTCGTCGTCGAGCGCGCCGTCGAGCACGAGCACGCGGCGCGAGAGCAGCTGCGCGCGCAGCTGCGGCGAGAATGCGGGGTTGGATGCGTCTGCCATGCGCCCACGCTCGCGCGGGCCGGGCGTGCGCATCCACCCGGCGCTGCTCAGGGCTGCGGTGCGCAGCCCTGAGCAGCGAGGAGGCTGCGGCTAGGCGTCGCCGCGCTCGCGCAGCGACTGCTCGAGCAGACCCACGAGGGTCTCGAGGCGCATGTCGACGCTCGTCGCGTCCTGCTCGATCCCGTCGAGCGCTGCCTGCGCGAGGCCGGCCTTCGAGTCGAGCAGCTCGGCGATGCGGGTGTCGACCGTGTGCGCGGCGACGATGCGCCACACCGTGACGGGCATCGACTGGCCGATGCGGTGGATGCGGTCGATCGCCTGCGTCTGCTCCGCATCGGTCCACGAGAGCTCGGCGAGCACCATGTTCGACGCGACCTGCAGGTTGATGCCGATGCCGGCAGCCGTGAGCGAGCACACCGCGACCGAGACCGAGTCGTCGTTCACGAACGCGTCGATCGCCGCCTGGCGAGCCGTGGGCGTCTGGTCGCCGCGGATCGACACGGTCTTCATGCCGCGCTCGGCGAGCGTGCGCTCGGCGATGTCCATCGCATCCACGTGCTTCGCGAACAGCACGACCTTGCCGGCGCTGCGCGCGAGCTGCGCGGCGTAGTCGGCCGCGAGGGCCGCCTTCGCCGTGCCGATCTGACGCACGAGGCGGAAGACGTTCTCGCCGGTGCCGGCACCGTCGTCGCCGTCGACCTCGCTCGTCGCGATGCGGCGCACGAGGTCGTGATCGATGCCGTGGGTCGGCTCGGCACGGTTCGCGACCGCCCGGTCGTACCGCTGCACGAGGCGCGCGGCGAGCTCGCGCTCGGCCTCGCGGATCGAGCGCGCCGCTGCCGCCTCGAGCTCGACGGGCAGGTCGGCGATCGTGCGGGCGGGGATGTCGGCGGCGACGTCGACCTTGCGGCGACGCACGATGCCCATGTCGACGACCGCGTGACGGGCGGCGCGGTAGAACGCCGAGTCCATCGGCGTGAGGTGCGTGGCCTCGAGCGCGTCGGTGAGCTGCGCGTTCGGCTGGCGGCCGTCGATCCATCCGAGCAGCTGCCAGATGGCGCGGAAATCCTCGATGTCGTTGATGAGCGGCGTGCCCGTGAGCGCCATGAGCAGCGGCTGCGCGTGGCGGGCGCGGATCGACGAGGCGATGTCGAGCACGTGGCGCGAGCGCTTCGAGGTGGTGTTCTTGATGAAGTGCGCCTCGTCGACGACGAGGCCGCGGAAGCCGTGCTTGCGCAGCCAGCCGACGTGACGGTCGAGCACCTCGTAGTTGATGACGATGACGTCGGCGAAGCCGTCGAGCGCCGCGCCGTCGCCCTGCACGATCGAGACCGTGCGACCCGGGATCCAGCGCTCGGCCTCGCGCGCCCAGTTCATCTTCACGACGGCGGGGCTCACGACGAGCAGCGGGAAGGCGTTCGCCGCCTCGGCCGACAGCAGCGCCTGCGCCGTCTTGCCGAGGCCTGGCTCGTCGGCGAGCAGGAACGATCGGTGCCCGTCGGAGACGGCGCCGATGAGCTGCGCCTGGTGCTGCATGAGCTCGAGGCCGCGCGGCGTGAAGCGGTCGACCCGGTCGGGCAGCTCCATCGTCGCTGCCGTGCCGTCGGCGCCGTACTCGAACGAGTGGAACAGCGGGTCGAGCAGGTCGAAGCCCGCGAGCCGGTCGGGCTTCGGCGCGCGACGCGGCGAGTCGAGGTCGGGCGCGAGGAACGGGTTCGCGAGCTGCTGCGCCGTCACCGACGTCGGCACGACCTGACGCTCGAGCTCGATCGTGACGACGGGGTCGGGCTCGGGCTGCGGCTCGGGCTCGACCTCGATGCCCGCGGCCTGCAGCATCGTGCGGCGCGCGTCCTGCGCAGCGGCCGACGGCGGGGCGCCCTCGCCGAGCAGGGGCAGCAGTGAGGGGTCGCGCGACGCGGCCTTGCCGAGGATGAGGGCGACGCCGTCGAGGCGCTTGAGCTCCTCGGCCCGGCGCTCGTGGCCGAGCGTGGCATCGGCCTTGACGCGGGCGCGCTCCTCGCGCACGAGCATCGCGGCGGCCTGGAGCTTGGCGCGAGCGCTGCGGCTCGCCGCACCGCGCTGCACGCTGCCCTCGACCTCGCGCGCGGCACGCGCGAGCCTCGGGATGATGCCGCCCTCGCGGCGCTGCTGCTGCTGCTGACGCTGCTCCGGCCGCTCGGCCGTCGCAGTGCCTGCACCCTGGCTGTCTGCCACTGCTCTCCTCTCGACGCGCATGCGTCGTCGTGATCCGCACTGGGCGTCGAGATCGCCGTCGATGCCCGGCGGATCCGCGAGGAGCGGATCGGCGAGTGCTGCGACGGGCGAGGGGCGGGATCGGTCGTGCCAGAGATGACGGCGACGACCGGCCGGACGCCGGTGCTGCCGCCATGCTACCGCGTCGCGGTCGGGAATGCCCGCAGCATCGCTCAGGAGTCGCGGGAGCGCATGCGCCCTGCGACGCGGACGGCGTCGAGGCCGAGCCCCGTCGCCGTCACGACGACGCCCACGACGACGAGCGCCGCCGCGGCGATGGCGCCGTGCAGCACCCCGAGCCCGAGGATCGCGGGCACGATGAGCGCGAGGCCCAGCAGCACGCCGGCGACGAGCAGCACGACGCCGACCGCCGCGACGATGCGCAGCACGCGGCGGTCGAGGAGACCCAGCACGACGCGGTCGTGCCACTCGTGCCAGCCGTCGACGACGTCGTCGAGCGCGCCCGCATCCCGATCCTCGACGTCGACGCCCGCGACCGCGAGGCCCAGCGAGGCGGCGACCACGGGGATGCGCCCGACGCCGCCCGAGACGCGGCTCGCGATCGCCGCGGCCGCGGGCGCGCGCATGGCGACGTAGCCGGGTGCCGCCGCCTGCGCGAGGCCGCGACCCACGACGACGTCGACGTCGCCCTCGTCGAGCCGCACGAGCAGCGCGGGCAGCTCGGCGGGATCGTTGCGGCCATGGGCGCCGACCGTCACGACGACGTCGGCGCGCGGCGCCGCCTCGCGCAGCGCACGGGCGAGCGTCGTCGCGGCGATGGATGCGACCGGCACCGGCGCGACGTCGACGCGCTCGTCGTCGGCCGCGTGCGCATTCGCCGCGTCGGCGACGACCGTCGACGACGGCACGACGACGACCTCGAGGTCGAGCTCCGCACCCTCGGCGGTGCCGAGCAGCTCGGGCACGAGCACGTCGACGACGTCGGCGTCGTCGGCGGGCACGAGCACGACGATGCGCGCGAGGGTGGTCGGGCCGGTCGACGTGCCCTCGGTCCATGCCGAGGCATCCGCATCCCCGATCGCCTCCGCGAGCGCCGCGAGCCGCTCGACCGACGCGAGCAGCCGCTCGCTCGTCGTCGCCTGCGCACGCGGGATGCGCTGCTCGTCGTGCAGGTCGGTCCAGTCGTAGGTGTGGGTCACGCGGGTCGTGCCGTCGCCGAGGTCCTCGACGTCCCACCGCCACTCGTGCCCGGGCTGCGCCGCACCCGGCTCGGACGGCCGCCATGCGATCGCGCGCCCCTCCTCGAACGCGACGACGTGGTTCTCACGGTCGGCGCCGTTCGAGATCGTCATGACGAACACGTCGCCGACGGCGTGCACGCGCTGGCCGGGCGCTGCGATGGCGAGGTTGTCGTTGCCGTCCCACTCGGGCTGGCGCGCGGGATCCGCGATGAGCTCGAAGATCGTCGCCGCCGGTGCCTGCACCACGCGTGACGCGTGCACGATGCGCTCGTCCATGCGATCGAGCCTACGCAGCGAGACGGCTGCGGCGGCTGCGGTCAGTCGCGGCTGGGGACGAGCATCGCGTCGGCGTTGTCGCCGATCCACGCGAGCAGCGGCAGCATGCGGTCGACGAGCTCGCGCCCGAGCGGCGTGAGGCGGTAGTCGACGTGCGGCGGCACCGTGGGGCGCGACTCGCGCTCGACGAGCCCGTCGGCGACGAGGATGCGCAGGGTCTGGCCGAGCATCTTCTCGCTGATGCCGTCGACCTCGCGACGCAGCTCGCTCCAGCGCCGCGTTCCCTCGCCGAGCTCGCACAGCACGAGCACGCCCCAGCGGCTCATGACGTGGTCGAGCACCGTGCGCGTCGGGCACGCGTGCGTGAACGCACCCGGCCGTTCGGCCCGGATCTCCGCAAGACTCACCATCGGGTCAGTACCGTACCAGAAGGTGGGTACCACCGATCGGGAATGCTGTGTGCCGCTGCGTCGCTGGACGCCGATGGACCGCCAGCAGACCGCGCGGCTCGCCTCATCGAAGGGACTCTTTATGACCATCCTCGTCACCGGCTCCACCGGCCAGCTCGGCCACCTCATCGTCGAGCGCCTCGTCGCCCGCGGCGCAGCCCCTGCCGACGTCGTCGCCGGCGCGCGCTCCCCCGAGCGCGTCGAGGCCCCCGAGGGCGTGCGCACCGCGGTCGTCGACTACGACCGCCCCGAGACCATCGCCCCCGCGCTCGAGGGCGTCGACACCGTCGTGCTCGTCTCGGCCTCCGAGCCCGGCAAGCGCGTCCCCCAGCACAAGGCCGTCATCGACGCCGCCGTCGCCGCAGGCGTGGGCCGCATCGTCTACACGAGCATCTACGGCGGCGACGCCTCGCCGCTGCCCCTCGCGCCCGAGCACGTCGAGACCGAGGCGCTGCTCGCCGCATCGGGTATCCCCGCCACGATCCTGCGCAACGACTGGTACACCGAGAACTACGTCGCCGACGTCGCGCGCGCCCGCGAGACCGGCGAGATCGCCGGCTCGGCAGGCACGGGTCGCGTCGCGAGCGCGAGCCGCGTCGACTACGCCGACGCCGCCGCCGTCGTCGCGCTCGACGACGCGCACGCGGGCACGACCTACGAGCTCGCCGGCGACGTCGCGTGGACCTTCGACGAGCTCGCCGCCGCGATCGGCGAGGTCGTCGGCCGCGACGTCACGTACGTGCACCTCACGACCGACGAGCACGTCGCCGCGCTGCAGGCCGCCGGCCTCGACGCCGGCACCGCGGGCTTCGTCGCCGCGCTCGACGCCGGCATCGCGCAGGGCGCGCTCGACTCGACCGACGGCACGCTCGCGCAGCTCATCGGCCGTCCCACGACGCCGCTCGTCGAGGGCCTGCGCGCCATCGCCTGACCCGGATCGGGTGGGATGCGGGATGCGTCGCAGGCGCATCCCGCACCCAGATCGTTCGATCGTCGAACGAGTCGGTCGTGTCGACGGTTGCGCCTACGCTCGCGCCCATGACGATGCGGCCCGTCGAGTGGGAGATCCGGCACCCGGTCTCCGGCGACCTCATCGCCATCCTCCGCGTCGTCGCCCTCGGGCCACGGAAGGAGTGGTACGCGCGAGCCGTCACGCCGGAGCCCGAGCGGTCGCGCCGCACCCTCATCGGCTACTGGGCGTCGCCCGACGAGGCGCACCGCGGCGTGCTCGCGCTCTTCGAGCGGCGCACCGGGCGACCGCTCGGCGGCGCGGCGACGACGCTCGTGCCGATGAAGCCGCCGCCCGGCGAGCGCGAGCCGAGCACGGTCGCGCGCGTCGGTCGACAGTCGTCGCGGACATGACATGGCCATACACCACGACACGCACCCGTGAGGTGGTAGCGGGCCTCTCACCCTGTGGATCGTACGATCGCTCCGAAGCATGACGAATGCTCCACTTGAGGAGGCGAAGTGTCCACGGCCAAGAAGCTGCAGGCGATCCGTGAGGAGACCGCTGCACGCGCGCTGCGCGGCGACATGTCCGACGAGATGACCGAGGCCATGCGTGGCATCTGGGCGGCGCTCGACGAGATCGCCATCGCCGTCGACTCGCGTGGACGCGCCTCTTCGGGCGACGGCATCACGCCGCGCGAGCTCGGTCGCGAGCTCGGCCAGCCCGACCGCCGCATCCGCGCCTTCCTGCGCGAGCCCGACGACGGCGGCCCCTCGTTCGGCCACACGAAGCACAAGCACTGGAGCCTCGGCCCCGAGGACGCCGAGCGCGTGCGCAAGCGCTTCGCCGCCTGACCCCCTGCTTCCCGCCGATGCCCGGACCCTCGCGGTCCGGGCATCGTCGTCTGTGCAGTCGTCTGTGCACGATCGGGTCACGATCGTCGCGTCTGGACGCGAGCCGAGTGCCCGGGTGGTTCGAGGGGCGTACGATCGACGCCAACGGAAAACCCTATGTCGCAGGAGGTATTTCCGATGAGCACCCAACTGACCGTTCGCGAGATCCGCGAGCGCTCGATGGGACGCATGCGGGCGGAGCGCGACCCCGACAAGGCCGTCGCGTTCGCCCTCGCAGGACTGTGGGACGCGGTGGAGCTGCTCTCTCGAGCGCTCGACGACGATGACGTCGACCCCGCCGCCCGCCGGGACCTCGAGCGCCTCGTGCGCTCGCTGCCCGTGCGCCTCGCGAGCGTCGAGCACGATGCCGTGGCCACCGCGGCCGTCACCGAGCAGCTCGCCGAGGTGCTGCACCTGCCGCGCTCGCCGCGTCGCGTACGCGGCGCGCACGAGCACACGAGCCGGCGGCGCTGCGGCGCCTGACGCCTCGAGGCGCCCACCACGAGAACGAGGGAGCCCGCCTCGCGGCGGACTCCCCCATCCCGTGCTGCGTCAGCCGCGCGCGCCGCGGCGACGGATGACGACGATCGCGATCGCGACGATCGCTGCGAGCGCGGCGACGATCGCCACGACGATGCCGATCGGCGCACCGGCGCCGTCGGCGTCGGAGCCCGCCGCCTCGTCGAGCGCGTCCTCGGCCTCCGACGGTGCGGGCGCCGCCTCGCCGAGGTCGACCTCGGCGAGCTGACCGCGCACGACGCCCGGCACGAAGTCGACCGTGTGCGAGTCGCCCGTGAAGCCGGCCGGGTCGGCCTCGATCTGGGCGAGCGTGAAGCCCGTGCCCGTGTCGACGCCCTCGGGGCTCAGCACGCCCGTCGCGAAGGGGCCCTGCAGGCAGCCCTCGCTCGTGCGCGTGTCGCCGGAGCCCTCGGGGTTCGGGAAGGCGATGCGCGGCGGACCCGCAGCACCCTCGGCCGCCTGGTGGATGTGCGTCGCCGTGATCGCGGGACTCTGGTAGTCGCCGGTCACGCCCGTGAGGGTGATGGCGTAGCAGATGATCTCCTCGTCGGCGTTGATGCGGAGCTGGAAGTCGCCCGTCGCCCCCGGCTCGCCCGGCGCTGCCGTGCCGTCGTTCGCGATCACCGCATCCGGCGTCGCCGACACCGAGAACGCGCTCGTGAACGCATCCGGCTCCTCGACCTCGAGCGCGCCCCGCGCGAGCTGGCCGCGCACGATGCCCGCGGGGAAGTCGACCGTGTGCGAGTCGCTCGTGAAGCCCGCGGGGTTCGCCTCGAGCTCGGCGAGCGAGAAGCCCTCGCCCGTGTCGACGCCGGCGTCGTCGAGCACGCCCGTCTCGAACGGGCCCTGCAGGCATCCCTCGCTCACGCGCACGCCCGAGCCGTCGTCGACCGGGTCGGGGAAGGCGATGCGCGGCGGGCCGGGCTGGCCGGCCTCGGCCTCGTGGATGTGCGTCGCCGTGAGCGCGGGGCTCTGATAGTCGCCCGTGACACCCGTGAGACGGATCGCGAAGCAGATGATCTCCTCGTCGGCGTTGACGCGGTACTCGAAGCGGCCGGTCGCGCCCTCCTGGCCGGGCGTGGGCGTGCCGTCGTTGGCGATGACGGTCGCGGGCGTCGCGGTGACGACGAACGCGCTCGTGAACTCGCTCGGCTCGGCGACGTCGGTCGCCGCCTGCGCCACGACGGGCGTCGTCATGGCGAGCGCGGCAGCGGCGATGCCGCCGATCGCGATCGCGCGGATGGGTCTGCGGTCGAACATGCCGTGCTCCCTCGACTCGGGGCCGCCCGGATGCGGCCCTCGCGAGGGGATACGACGGCGGAGGCGCGTGCGTTCATCGCGATCTCGGATCCGTCGTGAACGCGCGAGGCTCGCGCGACGTATCCCCCTGCGGACGTGCTGCACGGCGTGGCACCCTGGTGAGGAGGCGGCGATGACGATCGCGATGCCGCGACGGACGGTCGGATGGGGGCGCATGCACGAGCGACCCGCCGATGCCGCGCCCGCCGTCGCTGCCGCGTCGTTCGACGCGCAGGAGGCGTTCGCGGCGCACGGCGGGGCACTGCTGGGCTTCGCCGTCAACGCGCTGCAGGACCGACCGCTCGCCGAGGACTGCGTGCAGGAGACGTTCCTGCGCGCATGGCGCGCCCGGGCGACGTTCGACGGCGAGCGCGGCAGCGAGCGCACCTGGCTGTTCGCGATCGCGCGCCGCGTCGTCATCGACGCGCATCGCGCGCGGGCCCGGCGGCCCCGGCTCGTGCCGCAGGACGAGCATCCCGAGCCCATCGCCCACGTCGCCGACCCGCTCGAGCGGCTCGGCATGGTCGAGGCGCTCGCCCGGCTCAGCGCCCCGCAGCGGGAGGCGATCGTCGCCATCCATCTGCACGGCGTCTCGTACGCGGAGCACTCGGCGGCGACGGGCGTGCCCGCCGCGACGCTGCGCACCCGCGTCTTCTCCGCACTCCGCGCGCTGCGCGGCATCCTCGACGAGGTGGACACGAACGATGCATGACGACACCGCAGACCGGCACGAGGCGCTCATCGCCGCGGCGCTCGCCGGCGACCTGACGGCAGCCGAGGAGGCCGAGCTCGCAGCGCTCGACGCCGCGCACCCCGACCTGGCCGCCGAGCGCGCCGACATGGAGGCGCTCGTCGCGCGCCTCTCGGGCGTGGATGCGTGGAGCGACGTGGAGCCGTCGGCGGAGCTCGAGGCACGGATCGCGGAGATCGGCGCGGCGGAGGCGGCTCCGTCGGTCGCGTCGGTCGCGTCGGCCGCGCCCGGTCGCGCCACCGACGACGCTGCCACGCGCCCCGTCGCAGCGTCGGCACCGGTCGCGCCGCCCGCATCCCTCGACGCGCGTCGCCGTCGCCGCCGCCTGCTGCTGCCGCTCGCAGCGGGGGCCGCTGCGTGCCTCGCCATCGGCGTCGGCATCGGCGCCGCGGCGTTCGGCGAGCGACCGGTGCCCGTCGTGCAAGGCCCGCCCGGCACGCTCGGCGCCGTCGAGGACGTCGCATTCGTCGGGGCGCCCGCCGGGCTCGCGATCACAGGCGCGCTCGTGGCGCACACGTGGGGCACCGAGACGGTGCTGACGATCGACGGCCTGCCTGCCGGCGAGGCGTTCACGGTCGTCGTCGTGGGCGAGGACGGCACGGAGTACGAGTCGGGCGCGATGCTCGGCAGCGACGTGACGATCGATTGCCGCCTCAACGCGGCCGTGCTGCGCGAAGACGTGGCGGCGGTCGAGATCCGCGCGGCCTCCGGCGACGAGATCGCCCACGCCGACGTCGTCGACGTGTGAGTCGGTCGGTGTCGGCGGTCGGTGGTTCGCTGGCGTGATGGAGCCGACGCACGCCGAGCGGATCGCCGCCGAGCGCGTGGCCGCAGCCACGCGCCTCGCGTCGCTCGAGCAGCAGCTCGTCGACCTGCGCGCCCTGCGGTCGGGCGAGTCCGACGACGACGAGCACGACCCCGACGGCGTGCCGCTGTCGGAGGAGTGGTCGCGCCTCGAGGGGCTGCGCGAGTCAGCGGTGCGCACGCTCGCCGAGCTGGATGCGGCCGCTGCCGCCGCCGCGCGCGGCGAGGTGCCGACGTGCGTGCGTTGCGGCGCGCCCATCCCGGCCGGCCGGCTCGCGGCGCGTCCGCATGCGCGCACGTGCGTGGAGTGCGCGGCCTGATCGCCGCTGTCCACCCCGCGCGGATGGCACCGCGACTCCCCTACCGTCGTCGCATGTCCACCGACGCACGACCGACCGAGCCCGAGCACGATCCCGACGACGCACGCCTCGGCGGCACCGACGACGCCGCGGTCGACGAGCGCGCCGAGGCCCTGCGAGCCCAGGGCATCATGCCCGACCTCGAGGCCATGCGCGAGGACGACCGCGAGGGTCGCGGCGACTGAGCCGAGCGGCGCGCGTCAGCGCCGATGTCGCGAGGCGATGCGGCGCAGCGGCTCGCCGCGCGTGGGGTCGAACGTCCACCCCGGCGTGCGTGCAGGCCGGCGCAGGTCGGTGCGCAGCACCTCCGACTCCAGCGCCGGGAGGTCGATGCGTGCGTGGTCGAAGCCCAGACGGGCGAGCTGCCTGTGGAGCGCCTCGACTGCCTGGTCGCGTGTGTCGTAGTGGTCGCCCATCTGCGAAGCATGACAGGTCGCGCGGAACGCGCCGACCGGTCGCCGTCGCGCGGGCGTCGGCGGACGCGTCTCGCCGACCGGACGTCGTCGTGCATAGGCGGGCGGCGTACGCTCGACGCAGGAGCTGGTCCACGAGGTTCCCCGACGATGGGAGCCCGGATGCCCGGCTCGACCCGATCCACCACCACCCTGCGCACCCTCGGGCTGCTCGCGACGTCGTCGATGGAGCACGAGCAGCGGCTGCCCATCCATCCGCAGCATCTCGACCGCATCGACGCCGACGTGCGCGCGGCGATGATCGTCGAGCACGGCTACGGCGCGGACTTCCAGCTCGCCCCCGACCACGTCGCATCGCGCGTCGGCCGCATGGGCACGCGCGCCGAGGTGCTCGAGGCGGCCGACGTGCTGCTGCTGCCGAAGCCGCAGCCCGACGACGTCGCCGCGCTGCCAGAGGGCCGTGTGCTGTGGGGCTGGCCGCACTGCGTGCAGGACGCCGTCGTGACGCAGACGGCGATCGACCGCAGGCTCACGCTCATCGCGTTCGAGGCGATGCAGCACTGGAACCGGCGCGGGGAGTTCGGCCTGCACGTGTTCCACAAGAACAACGAGCTCGCCGGCTACTGCTCGGTGCTGCACGCCATGCAGCTCGTCGGCGCCACGGGCGACTACGGCCCGCGACTCAGCGCCGTCGTGATCGGCTTCGGCGCCACGGCGCGCGGCGCGGTCACGGCGCTGCGGGCGAGCGGCGTGCACGACGTGCAGGTGCTGACGCAGCGCGAGATCGCCGCGGTGAGCTCGCCCATCCACGCCGCGAACATCGTGCAGCTGCACGCCGACGACGGACCGCTGCATCGCAGCACGGTGCTCACGCCCGGCGGGCAGGTGCTGCTGCCCGAGTTCCTCGCGTCGCACGACATCGTCGTGCACTGCACGCTGCAGGACGTCGCCGCGCCCCTCACGTACCTGCGCACCGTCGACCTCGCCGGCTTCGCGCCCGGCAGCCTCATCGTCGACGTCTCGTGCGACGAGGGCATGGGGTTCGAGTGGGCGACGCCCACGACGTTCGACGAGCCGATGCTGACCGTCGGCCAGGGCGTGCACTACTACGCCGTCGACCACAGCCCGTCGTACCTGTGGAGCTCGGCGACGTGGGAGATCAGCGAGGCGCTGCTGCCGTTCCTGCGCACGGTGCTCGAGGGTCCCGACGCGTGGGCGGAGGATCGCACGATCGCTCGGGCGATCGAGATCCGCGACGGCGTCGTCGTGAACCCGAGCATCCTCGACTTCCAGGGGCGGCAGGCGGCCTTCCCGCACCCGCTTGTCGGCGCCGCCTAGCGGACCGAGCGGTGCGCGGCGGCGGGCCGCGGCGCGGGTGGTGCATGCTCGAACCATGGACGATCTGCACGTGCCGCCCGGCCCGGGCGCACCGCACGGCCTGCGCATCCCCGCGGCCGAGCTGCGCGAGCAGTTCTCCCACGCCTCGGGTCCCGGCGGACAGGGCGTGAACACGACCGACTCGCGCGTGCAGCTGTCGATCGACCTCGCGACGACGAGCGCGCTCACCGACACGCAGCGCGCCCGTGCCCTCGCGAGGCTCGAGCCACGCCTCGCGGGCTCGATGCTCACGATCGCGGCGGCCGAGCAGCGCTCGCAGCGGCAGAACCGCGTCGCCGCCCGCGAGCGACTCACGGCGCTCCTGCGCGAGGCGATCATGCCCGCGACGCCCAGGCGCGCGACGCGGCCGACGCTCGGCTCGCGTCGCCGCCGACTCGACGAGAAGCGCCGTCGCGCCGAGGTGAAGCGCGGGCGCGGCAGGCCGGGGTCGGAGTGAGCGACGATACGAGCGGCCTCCGGTACGTCGACCACGAGCCGGGCATGTGGTTCCTCGTCGCCCAGCACGGCGACGACCTGCTGCTCGACGCGCGGTACTCGTACAGCGCCGTCATCGACGACTCCGCGCTCATCCGCCTCGACGACGCCGAGCGGCGCGCGTACGCCGAGGGTGGGCACGATGCGATGACGCGGCTCGCGCAGCGCATCCACCACAGTGCTCCGTACCGGGAGGATTCGCGCTTCCACGCGCGCGACCTGCACCGTGGCGAGGATGGGCGTGCCTGGCGCGACGCCGTCGGCGGCGCGATCGCCGAGCACACGTGGGCGGCCGAGCAGCGGCGCGCACCGGACGATCGCTGACGGGAGGGCCGCCGGCCCTCCCGTCCCGCGTCAGAGCGCCGCGGCACCCGCCTCGGCGACCGCCTGATCCTGATCGCCCGTGCCGCCGCTCACGCCGATGGCTCCGACGATGGCGCCGTCGCGCTCGAGCGGCACGCCTCCGGCGAAGATCGCGACCTCGCCGCCGTTGGTCGTGTGGATGCCGTAGAACTGCTGGCCCGGCTGCGCGTTGCTCGCGAGATCGTGCGTCGAGATGTCGAACGCTCGCGACGTCCACGCCTTCGACTGCGCGATCGCGATGCTGCCGATCCAGGCGCCGTCCTGCCGCACGTGGGTGACGAGGTTGCCGCCCGAGTCGACGACGGCGACGTTCATGGGCTGCCCGAGCTCGTCTGCCTTGGCCTCTGCGGCCGCGACGATGCGGCGTGCGTCCTCGAGGGTGACGGTGTGCATGATGCTCCTCTCGTCGGATGCTCCGGTGCGAGGCGGGGCCCCGCACCGATGCGTTGCGCAACCAGGGTCGCGAGCCATGCGTTCGGATGCGACGCCTTGCGCGTGTCGTCCGGCGGCGGCACGCGCGCGAGGCAGTGGCATCGACCGACGCGCGCACGCTGCGCGAGGATGGATGCGTGCCCCACCTGCTGCGCATCGACGCATCCATCAGCCCCGAGTCCCGCACGCGTGCCATCGCGGATGCGTTCGAGGACGCGTGGCGGGCACGCGGGCCGGAGTGGACGGTGCACGTGCGCGACGTCGTCGCCGACCCGCTGCCGCATCTGACGTCGACGGCGCTGCACTGGCCCGAGCGGCTGCGCGGCGACATGCAGGCGCCCGCCGACCACGAGGCGCTGCAGCAGCGCGTGCTGACCGAGATCGAGGCGGCCGACGTGCTGCTCGTGGGCGTGCCGATGTACAACTTCTCGCTGCCGTCGCAGCTGAAGTCGTGGCTCGACCTCGTGCACGTGCCCGGCCTCACGGCCCCGTCGGACGGCAACCCGCAGCCGTTCGCCGGCAAGACGGCGGTGCTCGTCACGGCGCGCGGCGCCGTCTACGACGAGGAGTCGCTCGCGCTGCTCGACCACGCCATCCCGCCGGTGCGCATCGTGCTCGAGCGCGGCCTCGGCATGCACGTGTCGACGATCGCGACGAACCGCACGATCGCAGCGATGAAGCCCGAGTTCGACGCCGAGCTCGCACAGGTCGAGCTGGATGCGGCGCTCGCCGCGGCGCGCGAGCACGCGACGGCGTTCACGCCGTAGGCGATCCCCAGACCGCGCCGCCCTGCGCGAGGTCGTCGACGCGCGACCGGATCGCGGCGGCCGCGTCCTCGTCGACCGTGAACGCGATGGCCACGTCGCTGCCGTGCGCGACGTCGCCGAGCGTCGCGTCGTGCGCGTCGAGCTCGCGTCGTACGGCGCCCTCGAGGGCGTACGGCACCGTCACGACGAGGTCGACCGTGCGACGCATGGGCACGAGCGTCGCCTGCTGCAGCGCCGTCGACACGGCCGTCGAGTAGGCGCGCACGAGCCCGCCCGCTCCCAGCCTCACGCCGCCGTAGTAGCGCACGACCGTGGCGAGCACGCCCTCGAGGTCGTTGTGGCGCAGCACGTCCATCATCGGGCGCGCGGCCGTGCCCGAGGGCTCGCCGTCGTCGACCGCCGCCGACTCCCCGCCCGCGATGAGCGCCCAGCACACGTGCGCCGCATCCGGATGCCGCGCGCGCAGGTCGCCGACGATGCCCACGGCCTCGTCGCGCCCGGCGACGGGCTCGATGCGTCCGAGGAAGCGGCTCTTCTTGATGACGAGCTCGCTGTCGGCGACGCCCGCGAGAGAGACCGGCATCGTCAGCTCGACGACGCTCGGCGCTGCAGCGCCGCCGCGAGGAAGGGCGCCGTGCGGCTCGCGTCGCACGCCGCGACCTCCTCGGGCGTGCCCTCGGCCACGATACGTCCACCGGCCTCGCCGGATCCCGGGCCCATGTCGATCACCCAGTCCGCCTCGGCGACGACGCGCATGTCGTGCTCGACCATGACGACGGTGCTGCCGCCGTCGACGAGGCGCTGGAGGTGCGCCATGAGTCGATCGGCGTCGGCGGGATGCAGCCCCGACGTGGGCTCGTCGAGCAGGTAGAGCGTGTCGCCGCGCTGCGCGCGCCGCAGCTCGGACGCGAGCTTCACGCGTTGCGCCTCACCGCCCGACAGCTCGGTGGCCGGCTGGCCGAGCGCGACGTACCCGAGTCCGACGTCGAGCAGCGCATCGAGGTGCCGCTCGATCTCGACGTCGCCGTCGAACGTCGCGCGGGCATCCTCGACGCTCATCGCCAGCACGTCGGCGATGGTGCGCCCGTGCAGCTCGATCTCGAGCGTCTCGGGGTTGTACCGCGTGCCGCCGCACGTCGCGCACGGCGACGAGACCGACGGCAGGAAGAGCAGCTCGACCTCGACCGTGCCCTCCCCCTTGCACGTGGGGCAGCGACCCGCAGCGACGTTGAACGAGAAGCGGCTCGCGCCGTAGCGACGCCTGCGCGCCTCGGGCGTCGCGGCGAAGGCGGCGCGGATGCGGTCGAACACCCCGGTGTAGGTCGCGACGTTCGAGCGCGGCGTGCGCCCGATGGGGCGCTGGCTCACCTGCACGATCCGGCGCAGGCGGTCTGCGGGTGCCGTCGCGTCGCCGCGCGTGACGATCGCCGCAGCCTCGGCCAACGGGTCGTCAGGGGCGGTCTGCGTGTCGACGCCCGACGCGTGGGCGTCGATCTCGCTCGCCCCGCCCGCCTGCAGCAGGTCAGGCAGCGCCTGATCGATGAGCGTCGACTTGCCGGAGCCCGACACCCCCGTCACGGCCGTGAGCGCGCCGACGGGGATCGAGACCGTCAGCCCGTGGAGGTTGTTGCGGTGCACGTCGACGAGCTCGATGGTGCCGTCGGGCGCGCGCCGTGCGCGCGCCGTGTCGTGGGCGGGAGGCGCCTCGAACAGGTACCGGCGGGTGACCGACTCGTCCACGTCGCGCAGGCTCTCGAGCGGACCCGAGTGCACGATGCGACCGCCCGACGATCCGGCGCCCGGCCCGACGTCGACGATCCAGTCGGCCTCGCGGATCACGCCCAGCGAATGCTCGACGAAGAAGACGGTGTTGCCGGAGTCGCGCAGGCGCCGCAGGATGCCGAGCAACGACTCGGCGTCCGCAGGGTGCAGCCCCGCCGACGGCTCGTCGAGCACGAACACGACGCCGAACAGCTGCGAGAGCACCTGGGTCGCGAGGCGCATCCGCTGCAGCTCGCCCGCCGACAGCGTCGACGTGGGCCGGTCGAGGGACAGCGCCCCGAGGCCGAGGTCGGCGATGGGCGCGAGCCGCGCGAGCGCCTCGTCGACGAGGCGCCGCGCCGCGAGTCGTCGCTCGGCGCTGACGGACGCGGCGGATCCGGTGCCCCAGTCGGGATCCTGCGCGCGCCGCAGCACGTCGGCGACGTCGTCGAGCGGCATCGCGGCGAGCTCGACGATGTCGAGACCCTCGAACGTCACGGCGAGCGCGTCGGCCTTGAGTCGCCTGCCGTGGCACGAGGGGCACTCGACGCTCCGCATGAACGAGGCGGCGCGCTCGCGCATCCGAGCGCTCTTCGAGCTCGCGAACGTGTCGAGCACGTAGCGCCGCACGCCGAGGAAGGTGCTCATGTACGAGGGCTCGCGCCCGTTCGCGACCGCTGCGCGCACCTGAGCGGGCGTGAGGTCGCGGAAGATCGGCACCTGCGGCGACTCGTCGGTGCGCAGCGCCCACTCGCGTTGCTCGGCCGGCAGGTCGCGCCAGGGCACGTGCGGGTCGTAGCCGAGCGAGATGAGGCTGTCGCGCAGCTGCTTGCCGTGCCACGCCGTGGGCCATGCCGCGAGCGCACCCTCGTCGATCGAGAGCCCGTCGTCGGGCACCATCAGCTCCTCGGGCACGTCGTAGACGCGGCCGAGGCCGTGGCACGTCGGGCACGCGCCCTGCACCGTGTTCGTCGAGAAGTCCTCCGCGAACAGCATCGGCGCACCCTCCGGGTACGTGCCGACGCGCGAGTAGAGCATCCGCACGACGTTGGCGATCGTCGTCGCGCTGCCGACCGTCGATCGCGCCGATCCCCCGGTGCGCTGCTGCGGCAGCGCGACCGCCGGCGGCAGCCCCTCCACGACGTCGACGTCGGGCACGCCCACCTGGCTGATGAGTCGGCGCGCGTAGGGGGCCACGGACTCGAAGTAGCGCCGCTGCGACTCCGCGTAGATCGTGCCGAACGCGAGGGAGCTCTTGCCAGAGCCGGAGACGCCGGTGAAGGCCACGAGCGCGTCGCGCGGGATGTCGAGGTCGACGTCGCGGAGGTTGTGCTCCCGCGCGCCGCGGATGCGCACGCGCCCGAGGTCGCCTGTCGCGGTCGAGTCGGAGGATGCCATCCATCCAGTCTCTCCGACCCGTACGACGCGGCTCGCGTGCGCTACGCGCGCGAGGCGAGACCGCGCGGCCCGACGTCGTCAACCGCCTGGCGCGCTCGATGCCCATCCCCCACGCTGACGAGCATGAGCGACACCATCAGCGGCAGCATCGGCGACCCGACGAGCTCGGACCCCGACTTCCCCACCGATCCCGAGACGGCCGAGCCCGAGACGCCGGAGGGCGAGGAGGACGTCGAGCCCGACGAGTTCCAGTCGCCGACGAGCTGACGCGCGCTGCGCGCCGCTTCTCGTAGGCGATGCAGAGGTCCGCGCCGCGTGCGACCGAGACTCGCCGGGCAGGCTGGAGGCTTCGCTTGCGATCGCCCGCCACACTGGGCGCACCGATCGCGCACGACACGGAACGAATGGATGGACGCCGATGGACCTCGATCAGCTCGACGCCCTGCTCGATGCCCGCACCGGCCCGCTGCCCGTCGGCACCGAGCCGCCCACCGAGACGATCTGCATCCCGGGCTACAACTGACGCCCGCGCTGCAGCACGACGAGCAGGGCCGCGCGTGACGGATGCCTCCGACGTCGCACGCGCGTGGGCAACGATCGAGGCCGTGCTCGAGGCCGAGCGGCCGGACATCGCCGCCTCGCTGCGTCCACCCGCGACCGACGAGCAGCTGGCCCGGCTCGCGGCCGTCGTCGGCGACCTGCCCGACGACCTCGTCGCGAGCCTGCGCATCCACGACGGGCAGGACGACCCTGCCTGGCAGCTCGGCATCCACGACGTCCTGAGCTGGTTGGGCGTCGACGCGATGCTCGAGGCCCACGCGCTGCGCCTCTCGGCGCTCGGTGACGGCGACGAGCCGATCGAGTGGATGACGCCGGACCGCGTGCGCACGGTCATGAACAGCCGCGGCTGGCTGCCGTTCACCGACTTCCAGGGCTCCGGCCACGCCATCGACCTCGATCCGCTGCCCGCGGGGACGCGCGGTCAGGTCATCTGGCTGCCGATCGACGGTCCGACGCCCGCGCCGGTCGCACCGTCGTACGGGGCGTGGCTCGTCGACGTCGCCGAGCGGCTCGCGAACGGCGAGGTCGATCCCGCCGACTGACGCCGCCGCGCCCGCGAGCCGCTACCGCACGCCCTTGATCGGCAGCACTGCCAGACCGCCGAGCACGCCGAACACGATCGCGGCGACGAACAGCGCGGAGTAGTTCTCGCCGCCGCCGATCGCGAGCAGTGGGATGGCGACGACCGGCACGAGCACCTGCGGGATCTGGTACGACAGCGACACGATGCCGAGGTCCTTGCCCGCTTCGTCGAACGTCGGCAGCACCTCCGTCATCATCGCGACGTCGACCGACACGAACGCACCCTGCGCGGCGCCCACGAGCGCCATCGCGACGAGGAACACCGACATGTCGGGCGCCATGAGCGCCACGACCAGCCCGCCCGCCGACAGCAGCGCCGACACCCACACGATCGCCTTGCGACGGCCCGTGCGGTCGGACACGATCGCGAACGCGATCGACGTCACGATGCTCGAGAGCGTGAAGAGGATGAGGATGGTCGCGAACGACGCCGATGCCTCCTCCTTCGACACCCCGAGCCGGTCGATGATGATGAAGAGCAGGTAGAGCGTCACGGTGACGATCGACATGGTGACGAGCAGCCGGCACGCGAAGGCCCAGAAGAAGTCGCGGTAGACGCGCGGGTTCAGCCAGTACGTCGAGAGCACGTCGCTCCAGTGCCACGGCGCGGGCGGGTCGGTGCGCACGATGTCGCGCAGCCGCAGGAAGAGCAGCGCGCTGCACACGCTGCCGATCGCACCCGGCACGACGAACCACGCCCACTGCTGGTCGTTCGGCAGCGCCGCGATGATGAGCGATCCGGCGATGAGCGCGAACGCGTTCGCCGCGCTGGCCGCTGCCGAGACGCGCGCCCTCGTGCGCTTCGGGATCTGGTCGGCGAGCAGGGCGTGCACGGCCGAGTTCGTGGCGCCGTAGCCGATCTGCACGATCGACCAGCCGACGATGACCTGCCACAGCTCGGTCGAGACCGCGAGCACGAGCACGCCGGCGAGCCCCGCGATCGCACCGCCGAGGATCCACGGGCGACGCTTGCCGAGGCGCGACATCGTGCGATCGCTCATGCGACCGAACAGCGGCGTCACGACCATGACGACGATGCCGCCGATCGCGGCGACGATCGAGAGGTGCAGGCCCTTCGTCGCGTCGTCGAGGAAGGCGAAGACCTTGGGGATCGACGCGCTGCCGAGGGTGCCGAGCACGATGCTGAGCCCGAACCAGGCGAGCACGAACAGCGGCAGGAAGCCGCGCGGCTGCGGCGATCCGGGGATCTCGTCGGGTCCGACGGCACCGATCGGGTCGAGGGCTGTGGTCTGGGACATCGTCGTCTCCTGACGTGGGTGCGGGGTGGAGGTGCGGGTCAGCGGTAGGCGGCGGCGAGCCGCCGGGAGTGCTCCTGCTGCCAGGCGAACGCGGCAGGGGATGCGGCGGTCTGGCCGGGCGAGCCGTGCAGGTGGCCGGGCACGACGAGCAGCTCGACGGGCACGCCCGCCTCGCGCAGGCGCTCGGCGTACTCGACGCCGGCGTCGCGCAGCGGGTCGAACTCCGCCGCCATGATGAGCGTCGGCGGCAGCCCGGTCAGGTCCTCGACGTCGAGGGGCGACGCGTACGCATCCGTCGCGCCGTCGGGGCCGAGGTACAGGTCGACGATCGTCTCCATCTCGTCGAGGCCGAAGCCCTGCGAGAAGTCGACGCTCGAGGCGCCGACCTTGCGCATCGCCGTCGGCGGCACCTCGAGGTCGACGTGGTGCAGCGTCGGATGCGCGACGTCGCGCAGGTGCAGCGCGGTGCTCGCGGCGATCGCCGCACCCGCCGAGTTGCCGCCGATGCCGAGCCGCGAGGCGTCGACGCCGAAGCGCTCGGGCTCGTCTGCGAGCGCCCGCAGCGCAGCGATCGCATCCTCGATGGGTGCCGGATAGCGGTGCTCGGGCGCGAGCCGATACTCGAGCGAGCACAGCTGCACGCCGCTCTCGAGCGTGCGGCGAGCGCACAGGCGGTCGTTGAGGATCTCGACCATCGCGCCGGCGTAGAACCCGCCGCCGTGCAGCCAGACCTGCGTCGGCAGGGGCCCGGATGCGCCCGTCGGGCGGTAGCGGCGCAGCACGAGCGTGCCGCCGGGTCCTTCGATCTCGAAGTCCTCGAGCTCGATGCCGTCGGGGATGGGCAGCGTGCACTCGATCGCGATGAGGTCGGAGAGCTCGCGGGCCGCGACGCGCTGCACCGTCGGGTCCGGCGAGGCGATGTCGGGCAGCGTGGCGGCGAGCTCGCCGATGCGGCGCACCCAGTGCTGGATGCCGGGTTCGAGGTCGAGGTCGGTGAGTGCGGTCATCGTGAGGCTGCCTTCGGGTAGTCGACGGGGGCGTCGTGGAGCGTGCGGAGGGTGGCGACGACGTCGCGGTGCTGGTGGTCGGACATCGGCACGGCCCTGCGGTAGCCGGCGGAGCCGTGGCTCTGGCCGATCATGCGCATGCACGACACGGGCACGCCCGCCTCTCCGAGCGCGCGGGCGTAGGCCTCGCCGTCGCCGCGGAGGGCGTCGAGCTCGGCTGTGTAGATGACGGTCGGCGGCATGCCCGTGAACGACGTGGCCCGCAGCGGCGACGCGTACGGGTTGCGGCGCAGCGCGCGATCGGGGCCGAGGTACTGGCGCACGAGCGTCTTGGCGAGCTGGCGGAGCACGAGCCTCGGCACGCCCGGCTGGCTCCCCAGGTGCTGCGTCGTGAGGTCGAGCAGCGGCACCTCGAGCAGCAGCAGGCGCACCGGCCGGCTCGCGCGGTCGCGGTTCATCATCGCGGTGGCCGCGGCGAGGTTGCCGCCCGCGGAGCCGCCACCGATCGCCATGCGCTCGGGATCGCCGCCGAGCTCGCGAGCGTGCTCCGCCGCCCACTCGAAGACGCTCCAGCACTGCTCGGGCTGCGCCGGGAAGCGCACCTCGGGCGCGTGCGAGTACTCCCCCGCGACCACGATGATCCCCGCGTCGCGTGCGCGCTCGCGGAAGTGCGCATCCCACCACACCCAGTCGATGCCGGCGATCTCGAAGCCGCCGCCGAAGAACTCGACGAGGATGGGCAGCCCGCCCGCGTCGGCGGCCGCGGCGCGCTCGGGCGTGGGCCAGTAGACACGCAGGCGGGCGTCGGGCGCGTTCGGCACGGTGAGCGTGTGCTCCTCGGTCGCGACGTCGACGGGCTCGATGCCGAGCTCGCGGCACATGATCGGATCGAACGCCTCGGCGTCGGCGCGGCGGGCCTGCGCCGTCTTCCCCTGCTTCGGCGCCAGGGGCTTCAGGCGCGCATCCACGGCTGCGGCGAACGCGTCGAGTCGCGGTCTCGTGTACGTCATCGTCGACGACCTCCTTCGGTCTGTCGACCATCATGCGAGCGTCGAAGCACTTCGATGAAGTACTTTCTTCGCATGTCGAAGGTGACCATCTACACCGTCGCCGAGAAGGCCGGCGTGAGCATCTCGACGGTGTCGCTCGCGATCAACGCGCCGCACCGCGTGAGCGACGCGACGCGCGCCCGAGTCGTCGCCGCGGCGGGAGCGCTCGGCTACCGCACGGGCGGACGGGACCGCACGGGGCCGACCGCGGGCACGCGCGTCGCGGTCGCTGCGCCGTTCAGCAGCTACGCCACGTACTTCCGTCGCTTCTCGGGGATGCTCGTGCGCGCTCGCGAGACGGCGATCGACCTCACGGCGCACGACCTCGACTCGGCGGCGAGCGCCGCCGCTCCCCTGCTCGACGCGCTCCCGGCGCGTCGCGGCATCGACGGGCTCATCGTCATGGGCGTGCCGCTGGGCAGCGCCGCGCTGCGCGCGAGCCGCGAGGCGGCGCTGCCGCTCGTGCTCATCGACGTGCTGCGCGCCCGCCCGGTGGGCGACGACGTGCCGGTCGTGCTCGTGGACGACGAGGAGGGCGGACGCCTCGCTGGCGCGCACCTGAGCGAGCGCGGGCACGAGCGCGTGCTGTTCCTCGGCGAGCCGCAGCGCTCGGAGGACTACATCTCGGCTGGGATGCTGCGCATCCGCGGGCTGTCGGAGCACGTCGACGTCGAGGTCGTGCGCTGCGACCCGGCCGCCGATCCCACGCCCGTGCTGCTGGACGCGCTGCGGGGGTCACGCGCGCCGACGGCGATCGTCGCGAACCACGACGAGTTCGCGGCACGCGCGTACCGGGGCCTCTCAGCGCGGGGGCTGTCGGTGCCCGACGACGTCGCGATCGTCGGCTACGACGACGGCCCGCTCGCCGCGGGAATGGGCCTCACGACCATCCGCCAGCCGCTCGAGGAGACGGGCCGCGCAGCGCTCGACCTGCTGCTCGGCGCGATCGCCGGCACGGGGGCGGCGGTGCGCCGCGTCGATCTCGTGCCGTCGCTCGTGGTGCGGGAGAGCACGGGTGGGCGTGAGGCGACGCCGCACGAACCTCACACGTTGAAGCGGAACTCCACCACGTCGCCGTCGACCATCGTGTAGTCCTTGCCCTCGATGCGCACGCGGCCCTTGGCCTTCGCGTCGGCCATCGTGCCGGCCGCATCCAGGTCGTCGAACGACACGACCTCGGCCTTGATGAAGCCCTTCTCGAAGTCCGTGTGGATGACGCCGGCCGCCTGCGGGGCGGTCCATCCCTTGCGGATCGTCCAGGCGCGCGACTCCTTCGGACCCGCCGTGAGGTAGGTCTGCAGGCCGAGCGTGTCGAAGCCGATGCGGGCGAGCTGGTCGAGGCCCGACTCGTCCTGGCCGAGCGACTGCAGCAGCTCGAGCGCCTCGTCGGGCTCGAGGTCGACGAGCTCCGACTCGACCTTCGCGTCGAGGAAGACGGCCGTCGCCGGCGCGACGAGCGCGGCCAGCTCGGCCTTGCGCGCGTCGTCGGTGAGCACGGCCTCGTCGACGTTGAAGACGAAGAGCATGGGCTTGGCCGTCATGAGGCCGAACTCCTTGAGCAGCGTCAGATCGACGTCGGCCGCCGACAGCAGCGTGCCCGCATCCAGCGCAGCCTTCGCTGCCTCAGCCGCAGCGAGCACGGCCGGGTCGGCCTTCTTGCCGCGCACCTCCTTCTCGAGACGCGTGATCGCCTTCTCGAGGGTCTGCATGTCGGCGAGCGCCAGCTCGGTGTTGATCGTCTCGAGGTCGCTCGCCGGGTTCACGGCGCCCGCCACGTGCACGACGTCGCCGTCGGCGAAGCCGCGCACGACCTGCGCGATCGCGTCGGCCTCGCGGATGTTCGCGAGGAACTGGTTGCCGAGGCCCTCGCCCTCCGACGCGCCCTGCACGATGCCGGCGATGTCGACGAACGACACCGTGGCGGGCAGGATCTTCGCGGATCCGTGGATCTCGGCGAGCCGGTCGAGGCGCGCATCCGGCAGCTCGACGACGCCGACGTTGGGCTCGATCGTCGCGAACGGGTAGTTCGCGGCGAGCACCTGGTTCTTGGTCAGTGCGTTGAAGAGGGTCGACTTGCCCACGTTGGGGAGTCCGACGATGCCGATCGTGAGTGCCACGAGGGTCGAGCCTACCGGCGGCACCGCGCGCATGCAGACGCGCGTGCGAAGCTCCGGTCCGGCGCCAGCGGGCGCAACCCGTGTTGCGACACGGAATCGCGAGGAATGCTCACAGGTTGACCCCTGTTGACTGACGACATGCAGGTTGAGATCTGGTCCGACATCGCGTGCCCGTGGTGCTACATCGGCAAGCGCCGCTTCGAGGAGGCGCTCGCGCAGTTCCCGCACCGGGATGACGTCGAGGTGTCGTACAAGTCGTACCAGCTCGACCCGACGCTGCCCGAGCACTACGACGGCACCGAGGCCGAGTACCTCGCGAGCCGCAAGGGCATCGCCGTGGAGCAGGCCGAGCAGATGTTCGCCCACGTGACGCAGCAGGCGCGCACCGTCGGCCTCGCCTACGACTTCGAGGCGCTCGTCGTCGCCAACAGCATGAAGGCGCACCAGATCCTGCACCTCGCGAAGGAGCACGGCGTGCAGTCCGAGGTGAAGGAGGCGCTGCTCGCCGCCCACTTCGAGCAGGGCCGCGACATCGGCGACGAGAAGATGCTCGAGTGCGTCGCGTCGGCCGAGGGCGTGCCTGCGGATGCGATCAAGCAGGAGCTCAGCTCCGGCTCGCGCATCCCCGCGGTGCAGCAGGACATCGCCGAGGCGCGCGCGCTCGGCATCCAAGGCGTGCCGATGGTCGTGCTCGACCGCAAGTACGGCGTCTCGGGCGCCCAGCCGACCGAGGTCTTCCTCAACGCCCTCACCCAGGCCCACCCGCTGCAGACCGTCGGCGCCGCCGACGGCGAGGTGTGCGGCCCCGACGGCTGCGCCTGATCGCCGCCACGATGCGACGCTGAGCGGGCCGCCGAGGGGTTTCTTCCCTCGGCGGCCCGCTCAGCGTCACGGCGCGCCATGTGCAGGCGCGGCCCCTACCCTCGACGCATGCCCACAGCGATGACGCACCGCACGACCCTCGTCACGGGCATGTCGGCGACCGGCAAGTCCACGGTGCTCCGCGCGCTCGCCGGGCTGGGGTGCGACGCCGTCGACACCGACGAGCCCGGCCCCGATGGGGCCTGGATCGAGACGGTCGACGGCGAGCCGCTCTGGCGACTCGACCGCATCCGCGCGCTGCTCGACCAGCCCCGCTCGCAGCCCCTCGTCGTGCAGGGCACGGTCGCGAACCAGGGCGCACTGTACGACCGCTTCGACGCGATCGTGCTGCTGTCCGCGCCCGCCGACGTCATCCTCGAGCGCCTGCGCACCCGCACGACGAACGACTTCGGCAAGCACGCCGACGAGCGCGCGCAGGTGCTGCGCGACCTCGCCGAGGTCGAGCCGCTGCTGCGCGCCGGCGCGACGCACGAGATCGACGCGACGCAGCCGCTCGACGTCGTCGTGGCCGCGGTGCTCACCATCGCGGTGGGCTCGGATCGAGCCTGATCGCAGCCGGCGCTGGCACCATCGGGGCATGCCCAGCGCCGTCCAGCTCATCCGCGCGTCCACGTTGTCCGACGTCGCCGAGTACGCGTACGCCGCGACGGCGCCGAAGGAGGCGCGGCTCGTCTTCCTCGCCGGCGCGTGCCCGCTGCGCGACGACGGCTCGACGGCCGCGGTCGGCGACGTCGCCGGCCAGGCGGCCGCGTGCGTCGAGACGCTGACGCGGGCGCTGGCAGCAGCCAGCGCGACGCTGCACGACGTCATCAGCACGCGCGTGCTCGTCGCGACGACGAGCCAGGCCGAACTCGTCGCCGCGTGGGAGGTCGTGCGCGACGCGTTCGGCGACCACGATCCGCCGAGCACGCTGCTGGGCGTGACGGTGCTCGGCTACGACGACCAGCTCGTCGAGATCGAGGCCGTCGCCGCGGTCGTCGACTGACCCCTGATCGAACCTGCACGTGAGCGGGGCCTCGCGTGCAGGATGCACCTGAGGCCCCGCTGCCGTGCAGGTTCGACGGGCTAGCCCACCCGCACGCGCGTCGGGGTGACGCGCGCGATCATGCGCAGATGCCCCTCGTCGTCGGGCGGCAGCGGCTCGCCGTCGTACTTCACGGCGAGCTGCGTCGCGAGCGACGACGTCGGGTCGTCGGCGAGCTCGACCGTGCCGCGCACCTCGAGGAAGTGCTCGGGGTCGACGCGCGACGTGATGAGCACGCTGACGCGGTTGTCGCGGCGGATGTTCTGCGTCTTGCGCAGGTGCCGCTTCATGGGGATGAGCAGCGTGTCCTCGTCGCGCCCCACCCACACGGCCGTCACCTGCGGCGACCCGTCGGGCTCGATGGTCGCGAGGGCCGCGACGTTGGGCTCGTCGAGCAGGTCGGCCGCCTGATCCGGGATGCGGATGCCGCTCACGCAGCACCCTCGGGCTCCTGCGAGCCCTCCATGACGCCGATGACGTTGCCCGCCGGGTCGGTCGTCCACGCGATGTCGGGGCCCCGGCCGCCGCCGTGCACGATGCCGCGCTCGTCGTGATGGAAGCCGTCGTACCGCAGGAACTCCGCGCCCTTCGCGACGAGGTCGTCGATCGCGGCGGGCAGGTCGGGCACGACGAGGTTGAGGATCGTGAACGCGGCCGGCTCGTGGTCGGGCTTCGGGTACGCGAGCACGTGCCCGCCGCCCGGCAGCGCGAGCATGAGCATGCCGTGGTCCTCCTTCACGACAAGGCCGAGCACGTCGCGGTAGAACGTCGCTGCGGCGTCGGTGTCGGGCACGGCGAAGCCGCTGAAGCCTTCGATGTAGTCGGGCATGGGAGCCACCTCCTGCCTCGACCCTCCCCTTGCAGGCGGCGACGCGCAACCTGTTGCGACCGTGTCGGCGCCGAGGCCTAGGGTCGGGGGCATGGCGACCCGCAGACGCGTGACGGTGCACGGCAGCGTGCAGGGCGTCGGCTTCCGCTGGTCGGCGCAGCAGGAGGCGCAGCGCCTCGGCGTCGCGGGCAGCGCCCGCAACCTCGTCGACGGCACGGTCGCGGCCGTCGTCGAGGGCGAGGCGGATGCGGTCGACGCGATGGTCGCCTGGCTGCGGCTCGGCCCGCCGTCGGCGCGCGTCTCGCACGTCGACGTCGTCGACGAGGCGCCGAGAGGCGCGACGGGGTTCACGATCGCCTGAGCGCGGTCGGATCGAGGAGGTTCGCATGGATGCGTGGCGCACGATCGACGACCGGCTGAACGCGTGGTTCGCGGCGCCGACGCACTCGGCGGGTGCCGCGCTGCTGCCGCGCATCGTCGCGATGGCGGGGCGCGTCGTCGACGTCGACGTGCGCGCGGGCGGCGTGCGCGTGCGGCTCGACCGCGAGGATGCGAGCCTCGCGCCCGCCATCTCCGCGGCGGCCGACGACCTGGGCCTCTCCCCCGCTCCCGCGTCGCTGCAGGCGCTGCGCGTCGTGCTCGAGACGCCCGACCCCGACCGTGCGGCGCCGTTCTGGGCGCTCGCGCTCGGCTACGACCGCGACCGGGCCGTGCTGCGCGATCCGTGGCGTCGCGACCTGCCGCTCGTGCTCGAGCACGACCGCGAGGCGCGGCCGCTGCGCGACCGCATCCACGTCGACGTCGTGCGCCCGGCGGCGGCGATCCAGACGATCGTCGACGCCCTCGGCCCCGCGTCGGGGCCGTACGGGCTTCGGCACGCCGACCCCGACGGCATCGAGGTCGACGCCGTGCCAGGCGAGCCGCTCGCCGGCGCCGAGGACTGGTGGACGCTCTTCGCCGCCGTCGCCCGCTACGCCACGACGACCGAGCAGACGGTGGCGCTCGCCGAGCGAGCCGCCGGGCTCGCCGACGAGGCCGACGAGCGGCTCGGCATCGACGTGCGCCCCGGCTCGGTCACGCTCGACGGGGGCAAGGACGCGTGGGAGGACGACGCAGGTGCCCGCCCAGCGTTCGTCGCGCTCGCCGCCGCGATCCAGCGGGCAGCGCACGACCTCGGCGCGGCGTCGTTGCCCGCCGACCTGCGCTTCGTGCAGCTGGGCTTCGACGCGGTCGACGTCGCCGGCTCCCGCGCGATCTGGCGCGCGGTGCTCGCCGCCGAGCGCGACCCGCGCGAGCACGTCACCGACCTCGTCGACCCGCTCGGCCTCGGCCACGTGCTCTTCGTGCAGGACATGGATGCGCACGAAGCCGAGCGCCGCGCGCAGCGGCCACGCGTGCGGGTCGAGGTGCTCGTGCCTGCCGACGCGCTCGAGGCGCGGCTCGACGCGGTGGTCGCGGCGGGCGGGCGGGTGCTCGAGCAGCGCGACGGGCGCGCAACGATCGCCGACGCCGACGGCGCGATCGCGGTCGTGGTCGCGGGCTAGGAGCCCTGCTCGACCGCCCGCGCCGCCCGGCGTCGCTGCGCGGCGCGGAACATGAGCATCCACGCCACCGCGACGACGACGGACGCGCCCGCGACGACGAGCGATGCCGAGCCGGTGGGGTCGGTGCCCGCGATGAGCGCCAGGCCGATCGACAGGATCGACTGCACGACGCCCGCCGTGATCCAGCGCTGCCACCACGAGCCGTTGCCGAGGTAGCCGAGCAGCACCGACAGCGCGATGGATGCGACGAGCGTGCCGACGATGCTCGTCGCCTCGTCGTCGACCTCGAGCCGCCATGCGGCCCACACGACGCCGACGGCGACGCACGCCCAGATGCGGGCGATGCGCGACTCGACGAGCGGCTGCAGCACGCCGCGCCAGCCGAGCTCGAGCGCGAACGCGAGCGGCACGGCGAGCGCCAGGGTCTGCAGGGTCGGGCCCATCACGACGTCGTCGCCGGGCAGCAGCACGACGCCGAGGGCGACGAGCGCCACGAGCAGGCCCGCGGCGGCGACGCCGAGGATCGTGTGCGCGATGACCTGCTGGCGTCGCACGGGCGCCGGCAGCATGATGCCGAGCGCTCGGCGCCCGACGAGCCACGTCAGGCCCGCGGCGATCGCGGGTGCGAGCCACAGCAGCGACGGCGATCCCGTCGGCGCGACGGGATCGACGAGGCGCAGCAGGCCGCCGGCCGTGAACAGCGCGACGACGTACGTCGCGACCGCCCACCAGGGGCTCATCGCTCCTCCGCGAGCCCCAGCTCGACGAGCTCGGTGATGAGCTCGCCGTAGCCGATGCCCGACGCGCCCCACGCGAGGGGGAACATCGAGATCGTCGTGAAGCCGGGCATGGTGTTGATCTCGTTCACCACGACGCCGTGCTCGTCGGAGACGAAGAAGTCGACGCGCGACAGGCCCGAGCCCTCGATGGCCTCGAACGCGCGGATCGCCGTCTGCTGCACCGCGGCGAGCGTGTGCTCGTCGAGGTCGGCGGGGCACACGACCTTCGCACGGTCGGGGTCGACGTACTTCGCGTCGAAGTCGTAGAACTCGCCGGGCCGCAGCACGATCTCGCCGGGCAGCGACGCACGCGGCATCGCGCCGTCGCGGCCCTGCAGCACGGCCACCTCGACCTCGCGGCCGGGGCATCCGGCCTCGATGAGCACGCGGGAGTCCTCGGCGAACGCCTCGCGCATCGCGCCGTCGAGGTCGATGAGCGACGTGACGCGCGAGACGCCGACGCTCGAGCCGGCACGGGCGGGCTTCACGAACAGCGGCAGCGTGAGGTCGCCCAGGCGCGTGCGGATCGCCTCGGGGTCGGCGTCCCACTCGCGTCGCTGCACCGTGATCCACGGCGCGACCGTGATGCCCGCGTGGGCGAGCACGGTCTTCGTGAAGTGCTTGTCCATGCCGACGGCGCTCGCGAGCACGCCGTTGCCGACGTACGGGATGCCGGCGAGCTCGAGCATGCCCTGCACGGTGCCGTCCTCGCCGAAGCGGCCGTGGAGGATCGGGAACACGACGTCGACGTCGCCGAGCGAGCGCAGCGCACCCTCGGCATCGACGGCGACGAGCTCGCGCGAGTCGGTCGTGGCGGGTAGCAGCACGCGGTCGCCGTCGCCCACCTCGGGCATGCGGTCGAGCGTCATCGACTCGGGGGCGTCGGGCTGCAGCACGAGCGCGCCCGAGCGGGTGATGCCGATCGGCACGACGTCGAAGCGGTCGCGGTCGATGTGGGCGAGCACGCTGCCAGCGGTGGCGCACGAGATCGCGTGCTCGCTCGAACGGCCGCCGAACAGCAGGGCGACGCGGATGCGGTCGGTCACGAGAGCATCTCCAGGGTGGGCTCGGCGTCGTCGGTCGTGAGGTGCGGGGCGATGTCCTTGGGGTCCATCGCCTCGTCGATCACGAGCCGCACCTGCTCGAGGATGGGCATCGGGATGCCGCGGGCGGCGGCGAGCTCGGCGACGGGCGCGATCGACGACAGGCCCTCTGCGACCTGGTTCATGCGCGCGACGACGTCCTGCCTCGAGTAGCCGAGGCCGAGCAGGCGGCCTGCGGTGAAGTTGCGCGACAGGGGCGACGCGCAGGTGGCGATGAGGTCGCCGAGGCCGGCGAGCCCCTGCATGGTCTCGGGCTTCGCGCCGTGCGCGACGGCGAAGGCGGTGAGCTCGGCGAGGCCGCGCGTGATGATCGACGCCTTCGTGTTCTCGCCGTAGCCGACGCCGTCGACGATGCCGATGGCCACGGCGACGAGGTTCTTCAGCACGCCACCGAACTCGGTGCCGATGACGTCGTCGTTGACGAACGAGTGGAAGTAGTCGTTGCGGGCGACGCGGGCGACGGCCATGGCGGTGTCGAGGTCGCTGCACGAGACGACGGCGGCCGTCGGATGCTCCTGCGCGATCTCGAGCGCCAGGTTCGGGCCCGACACGACGGCGACGCGCTCGGGGCCGACGTGCGCGGCCTCGGCGATGACCTCGCTCATGCGCAGGCGCGAGCCGGCCTCGACACCCTTCATGAGGCTCACGAGCGGCACGCCGTCTGGCAGCACCGGCAGCAGGTCGGCGAGCGTGGCGCGCAGCTGCTGGCTCGGCACCGCGAGGTAGATCTGCTGCGCACCCGCGACCGCGGCGGCCGCGTCCGACGTCGCCGTGAGCGAGTCGGGCAGCGTGATGCCGGGCAGGTACCGCGTGTTGCGCCGCGACTCGGCGATCTCGCGCGCCGCCTCCGGCCTGCGCGCCCACATCGTCACGGCGTTGCCGCCGTCGGCGAGCACCTTCGCGAACGTCGTGCCCCACGATCCGGCTCCGAGCACCGCGACGTCAGCCATCGAATCGTCCCGTCTCGCTCTGTCCGCGCTTCGCGGGGTCCCACCGCTCGGCGGGCGGCTCGGCGCCGCGCAGCTCGCCGAGCATGCGCGTGATCGCCTGCATGACGGTCTCGGTCGCGCGCAGCAGCGTCGCCTGGTCGAGAGGTCCTCCACGGAAGGCGTCGAGGTCGACGGGCTCGCCGAAGACGACGTCGATGCGCTTGCGCGGGAACGGTCGGATGCCCTTCGCGTACCTGGGCATGAGCTCCTGGGCGCCCCAGTGAGCGACCGGGATGACGGGCACGCCGGCCTGCAGCGCCATGCGCACGGCACCGGTCTTGCCCCGCATGGGCCACAGCTCCGGGTCGCGGGTGAGCGTGCCCTCGGGGTAGATGATGACGGCGAGCTCGTCGGCGACGAGTGCTCGCGCGGCGGCCATGGGGTCGGCGCCGCGAGCGATGCCGCCGCGGTCGACGGGGATCTGCCCCGTGGCGCGCATGATGCGGCCCAGCACCGGCACGCGGAACAGGCTCTCCTTGGCGAGGAACCGCGGCGCGCGCCCCGCCTTCCACACGGCAGTGCCGATGACGAGCGGGTCGATCTCGCTGAAGTGGTTCGGCGCGAGCACGAACGCGCCCGTCTGCGGCAGCCGCTCCGCGTGATGCAGGCGCACGTCGGCGACGGCCGTGATGAAGGGCACGACCGCGCCGGCGAGCACCCGGAACGCGGGCGTGCGCTCGCTGCGGCGGGGCATGGTCATCCGTCGACGTCGAAGTCGGCTCCGAGCACCTGCAGCTTCTCGATGAAGCGCTCGTAGCCGCGCGCGATGATGCCGACGTTCGAGATGCGCGACTCGCCCTCGGCCGTCAGCGCCGCCACGAGGTGGCTGAAGCCGCCGCGCAGGTCGGGCACCACGATGTCCGCACCGCGCAGCGAGACGGGACCGGCGATCACGGCGGAGTGCTGGTAGTTGCGCTGGCCGAAGCGGCACGCGTGGCTGCCGAGGCACTCGGTGTGGATCTGGATCGTCGCGCCCATGTCGACGAGCGCCTCCGTGAATCCGAAGCGCTGCTCGTAGACGGTCTCGTGCACGATCGAGATGCCCTTGGCCTTCGCGAGCGCCACGACGAGCGGCTGCTGCCAGTCGGTCATGAAGCCCGGGTGCACGTCGGTCTCGACGACGACGGGCTTGAGGTCGCCGCCCGGGTGCCAGAAGCGGATGCCGTCGTCCTCGATCTCGAACGCGCCACCGACCTTGCGGTACACGTTGAGGAACGTCGTCATCTCCTGCTGGCGCGCGCCGCCGACGAAGATGTCGCCGCCGGTCGCGAGGGCCGCGCAGGCCCACGATGCGGCCTCGTTGCGGTCGAACAGCGCCGTGTGGCTGTAGCCGACGAGGTGGTCGACGCCCTCGATGCGGATCGTGCGGTCGGTGTCGACCTGGATCTCGGCGCCCATCTTCTGCAGGATCGCGATGAGGTCGAGGATCTCGGGCTCGACGGCCGCGTTCGACAGCTCGGTGCGACCCTTGGCGCGCGTCGCGGTGAGCAGCACCTGCTCGGTCGCGCCGACCGACGGGTACGGCAGGCGCACCTTGGCGCCGTGCAGGCCGTCGGGCGCCGTCATGCGGATGCCGGTGGGCAGCTTGTCGACGACGGCGCCGAAGTTGCGCAGCACCTCGAGGTGGTAGTCGATGGGGCGGTCGCCGATGTGGCAGCCGCCGAGGTCGGGGATGAACGCCTCGCCGAGGCGGTGCAGCAGCGGTCCGCAGAAGAGGATCGGGATGCGGCTCGAGCCCGCGTGCGCGTTGATCGACGTCTCGTGGGCGCGCTCGACGTTCGCGGGGTCGAGGCGCATGGTGTCGCCGAGCGTCTCGACGGCGACGCCGTGGATCTCGAGCAGGCCGCGCACGACGCGCACGTCGCTGATCTCGGGCACCGAGCGCAGCTCGGACGGGGTGTCGGCGAGCAGCGCCGCGACCATCGCCTTCGTGACGAGGTTCTTCGCGCCCTTCATCTCGATGCGTCCGTCGAGCGGCTTGCCGCCGCGCACGGTCAGCGCGTCGACGTCGAGGCCGATGGCGCGTGCGGAGGTCGCGGAGAGCTGGTCGGCGTTCACTTGGTTCCCGTCTGCACCGGCAGGGTCCTCGGCATCCACGAGGGACGGGAGGCCTCGAAGGCGGTGATCCGCTCCTCGTCGCGCAGCGTGAGCGCGATGTCGTCGAGGCCCTCGAGGAGGCGCCAGCGCGTGTAGTCGTCGATCTGGAAGTCGATCGTCTCGTCGCCGATCGTCACGGTACGAGCAACGAGGTCGACGGTGGTCTGCATTCCCGGGTTCGCCTCGGCGGCCGCCCAGAGGCGCTCGACGGCCTCCTCGGGGATGATGCCGGTGAGCAGGCCCTGCTTGCCGGAGTTGCCGCGGAAGATCTCGCCGAAGCGGGGGCTGAGCACGGCGGTGATGCCGAAGTCGCGCAGCGCCCACACGGCGTGCTCGCGGCTCGAGCCCGTGCCGAAGTCGGGGCCCGTCACGAGGATGCCGCCGTGGCGGTACGGCTCCTGGTTCAGCACGAACGACTCGTCCTGGCGCCAGTGGTAGAACAGCGCGTCGTCGTAGCCCGTCTTCGTGACGCGCTTGAGGAACACGGCCGGGATGATCTGGTCGGTGTCGGTGTTCGACGACCGCAGCGGGATGATCGGGCCGGTCAGGGTCGAGATCTTCTCCATCAGGCCACCGCCTCCTCTGCGGCGCGCAGGTCGTCCTGCGCGAGGTCCCACGGGCTCGAGAGCGTGCCGCGGATCGCGGTCGCGGCCGCGACGAGCGGCGACACGAGGTGCGTGCGCCCGCCCTTGCCCTGGCGGCCCTCGAAGTTGCGGTTCGAGGTGGATGCGCAGCGCTCGCCGGGCGCGAGCTGGTCGGGGTTCATGCCGAGGCACATCGAGCAGCCTGCGAAGCGCCACTCGGCGCCGAAGTCCTTGAACACCTGGTCGAGGCCCTCGGCCTCGGCCTCGAGGCGCACGCGCGCCGAGCCGGGCACGACCATGACGCGCAGGCCCTCGGCCTTGCGCTTGCCGCGCAGGATGTCGGCGGCGGCGCGCAGGTCCTCCATGCGCGAGTTGGTGCACGAGCCGATGAACACCGTGTCGACCTTGACGTCCTTGAGAGGCGTGCCGGGTGCGAGATCCATGTAGGCGAGCGCCTTCTCGGCAGCGGCGCGGTCGATGGGGTCGCTGAACGACTCCGGCGCCGGCACGGCCTCCGACAGGGGCGAGCCCTGGCCGGGGTTCGTGCCCCACGTCACGAACGGCTCGAGCTCGTTCGCGTCGATGAAGACCTCGGCGTCGAACACCGCGTCGTCGTCGGTGGGCAGCGTGTCCCAGTAGGCGACCGCCGCATCCCAGTCCGCACCCTTCGGCGCGTGGTCGCGGCCCTGGATGTAGTCGTACGTCGTCTGGTCGGGCGCGACCATGCCCGCGCGGGCGCCGGCCTCGATCGACATGTTGCAGATCGTCATGCGGCCGTCGATCGACAGCGCGCGGATGGCCGAGCCGCGGTACTCGAACACGTAGCCGGCGCCGCCGCCCGTGCCGATCTTCGCGATGACGGCCAGGATGATGTCCTTCGCGGTCACGCCGGGACGCAGCTCGCCCTCGACCGTGATCGCCATGGTCTTGAACGGCTTGAGCGGCAGCGTCTGCGTGGCCATGACGTGCTCGACCTCGCTCGTGCCGATGCCGAACGCCATCGCGCCGAACGCGCCGTGCGTCGACGTGTGCGAGTCGCCGCACACGACGGTGATGCCCGGCATCGTGAGCCCCAGCTGCGGGCCGACGACGTGCACGATGCCCTGCTCCTTGTCGCCGAGCGAGTGGATGCGCACGCCGAACTCGGCGGCGTTCTCGCGCAGCGTCGAGATCTGCTTCGCGCTCGTCGGGTCCTGGATCGGCTTGTCGATGTCGATCGTCGGGGTGTTGTGGTCCTCGGTCGCGACCGTGAGGTCGAGACGACGGAGGGGACGGTCGGCCTGGCGGAGGCCGTCGAAGGCCTGCGGGCTCGTGACCTCGTGCACGAGGTGGAGGTCGATGTAGATGAGGTCGGGCGAGCCGTCCTCCCCCTTGACGACGACGTGGTCGTCCCAGACCTTCTCAGCCAGCGTCCTGCCCATCGACCCTTCCCTCCTGCTCCAGTCCGCCAGTCTACGCCCGCACCCCATCCGTGCCCGTTGGGGTCCGCCGTTCGACGGATGCGGCGCCCCCGGCGAGCGCCGATATCCTGACGCTCTCCCCCGGCCGACGCATCCAGGAGCATCCGTGTCCGACGGCACCCCGATCCGCTACAACGACAAGCCGTTCGCGCGCACCATCGCGCGGTTCATCTTCGCGAGCCGATGGCTGCAGGCGCCGATCTACGCGGGCCTCGTCATCGCGCAGCTCGTGTACGTCGTCGTGTTCGTCGTGGACCTCTACCACCTCGTCGTCGACGAGACGTGGCACGAGCTGCTCGAGACGGGCCACATCGACGAGGCCACGATCATGCTCTCGGTGCTGGGCCTCATCGACGTGGCGATGGTGGCGAACCTCCTCATCATGGTGATCATCGGCGGCTACGAGACGTTCGTGTCGAAGATCGACCTGCGCGAGCACCCCGACGAGCCCGAGTGGCTCAGCCACGTCAACGCGAACATCCTCAAGGTGAAGCTCGCGATGGCGATCATCGGCATCTCGTCGATCCACCTGCTGCGCACCTTCATCGAGGTCGGACCCATGGTCGACGGCGAGGCGCAGGGCATCACGTCGGAGGGCGCGTTCTGGCAGGTGATCATCCACCTGACGTTCATCCTGTCGGCCGTCGCCCTCGCGGTGATCGATCGCATGCAGGTGGCGAAGATGATCCCGGCGGATGCGGTGCCGCCGACGCGTCGCGGGATGGCGAACGCCGCGGCAGGGTCGTCGGGCGAGACGCCCGGAGCCTGACGCTCCCAGCCAGGATGCGCGACGATCGGCTCGTGCACGCATCCGAGGCCGCTCCTCTCGTCATCACGACCGACCGCGCCGCGATCGACCGGGTCTACCGACCGCTCGTGATCGTGATGGTCGTGCCCGTCGTGCTCGTGTCGCTCGTCGTCGTCGGTGCCGGCGTGCTCGTCGGGCAGTCGCTCGCGTCGCCCACAGGGGCGGCGGTCGGCATCGCCGTCGGCATGGCGGCGCTGTCGATCGTGCTCGTCGTGCTCGTGGCGGCGTTCCTGGCGCTCACGGCGTACCAGTGGGGCGTGCTGCGGTCGATCGGCGAGCGCGTCGTCGCCGACGGGTCCGGCATGCGGATGCAGCTGCCCGTCGGCCGCGTGCAGGTGCCGTGGTCGGCGGTGCACGGCGCTCGCATCACGGGCGCCGGTCGCAGCGAGGTGCTTCGGCTCGACGTCGACGCGAGCGCCCTCGTGGGCGACCTCTCCCACCGCCACCGACGGATCGTGGCGTCCAAGGGGCTCGCCTTCGGGGCCGTCGGCATGCAGCCGGGCATCGCCGCGCTCGCGAACGCCGTCGCAGCGGGCACGGCCGGCCGCGTCGTGCCGCAGCGCCGCTGACCGCCGCCGTCACGCGGCGTCGCACGCTGGCGCGCTGCGCGGCGCCGGTGCGAGGCTGGCGACGATGGCCGACATCCTCACGACCCACGCGGGCTCGCTCCCGCGCACGCCCGCTCTGCTCGCCGCGAACGCCGCGCGGCGCGTCGCCGACGACGGCTTCACGCTCGAGCGCTCCGACGAGCACGACGCCCTCGTCGCCGCAGCCGTCGCCGACGTCGTCGTGCGGCAGCGCGACGCCGGCATCCGCCTCGTGAACGACGGCGAGTACGGCAAGGCCATGTCGACGGCCGTCGACTACGGCGCATGGTGGTCGTACGCGTTCCAGCGCGTCGCAGGGCTCTCGCTCACCGACGACGACGTGTACCGGTCGGCGCACGTCGAGAGCGAGCCGGGCCGCATCCGCCTGACGTCGTTCCCGCATCGCCGCGACCGCGTGCTGTTCCCCGGCGCGTACGGCGACGCCGACGGCGTGCTCGCCGGCCGTCGCGCAGTGCAGTTCCCCGCGACGACGGGCGCGCTCTCGTACGTCGGGCAGGAGGCCGTCGCTGCGGATGCGCGCGCGCTGCGCGCCGCGGTCGATGCGGCGGGCGTCGAGGACGGCTTCCTCACGGCGCTCTCCCCCGGCTCCGGCGCGCGCGTCGCCAACGACCACTACGCGACCGACGAGGAGCACGTGTGGGCGTGGGCCGACGTGCTGCGCGAGGAGTACCTCGCGATCGTCGACGCCGGCCTCACCGTGCAGGTCGACGACCCGTCGCTCGCCGAGAGCTGGGATCAGATCTCGCCCGAGCCGTCGGTCGACGACTACCGCGCGTGGCTGCAGGTGCGCGTGGATGCGCTGCGGCACGCGCTGCGCGGCATCCCGCCCGAGCGCGTGCGGCTGCACGTGTGCTGGGGATCGTGGCACGGGCCGCACGTCACCGACCTCGGGCTCGAGCACATCGTCGACCAGGTGCTCGAGATCGGCGCGGGCGCCATCTCGTTCGAGGCGGCGAACGTGCGGCACGAGCACGAGTGGCGCGTGTGGGAGCGCGTGTCGCTGCCCGACCACGTGCGGCTGCTGCCGGGCGTCGTGAGCCACGCGACGAACGTGGTGGAGCATCCGCAGCTCGTCGCCGACCGCATCGAGCGGCTCGCGGCGATCGTCGGCCCCGAGCGCGTCGTCGCCTCGACCGACTGCGGGCTCGGCGGCCGCGTGCATCCCGAGATCGCGTGGGCGAAGCTCGCGGCGATCGGCGAGGGCGCCGCGCTGGCCCGCCCCTGACGCAGTTGAGGGTTTCGGCCCGATGCGAGGTCACATCGGGCCGAAACCCTCAACGCTGCTGACGGCGGGTCAGCGCAGGATGTCGCCGAGCCAGCTACGGCGCCCCTGCTGCTGGCCGTAGCCGTGCTGCTGGCCGCCGGAGCGCTTCTGCACCTGCCTCATGACCTGATCGGCGACCTTGCCCACCATCGCGGCGGTGCCGCTCTGGCCCGCGCCCTGCTGGCCGTAGCCCTGCTGCTGCCCGTAGCCCTGCTGGCCGCCCATGACCGGCTGGCCGGGCCACTGCTGCTGGCTCTGGCGCTGCTGCCACGAGTCCGCCGGCTGCTCGGGCTCGCCGTACGAGCGCTCGATGAGCTTGTCGAGCTCGCCGCGGTCGAGCCAGATGCCCCGGCAGTCGGGGCAGTAGTCGATCTCGATGCCGCTGCGCTCGCTCATGACCAGCGTCGCGCCGTCGGTGGGGCACTGCATGAGGGTCTCCTCTCGGGGCCCGGAAGCGGGCCGAGGGTCATCGTGACGGGGCATCCCATGCGCGACCTATGTCGGCCGACGCGCGCCTCGAGCACGCGCATCCCGGACATGACGAAGGCCCGGGCATGGGAGCCCGGGCCTTCGTGGATGTTGGTGACCCCAGCGGGATTCGAACCCGCGTTACCGCCGTGAGAGGGCGACGTACTAGGCCGCTATACGATGGGGCCGCATTGCAACCTGACAAGGATGCCACACGCCTGACCCGCGATGCAAAACGAGGCATGCTCGCCGGTCAGCACGGCGTGTCGCCCCGGAATCCCGGGGGTCTCGCACACCCGTCGAACGCCCTCAGCGAGGCGTGCCGAACACTCGCAGCGCTCCCACGGCGACGCTGCACTCGATGGGCAGGCGCCCCACGATCTCGCCGTCGGCGCATGCGAGCACCGTCGCGTCGTCGCTCGCGATCGTCACGGTGCCGATGTCCTCGACGTGCACGCGCGGGTCGGCGAGGTGGCGTCCCTTGAGCGCCTTCGCGAGCAGCGCGAGGAACTGCGGCCGCGAGAGCTCGTCGGCGAGGATGCCCGTGAGGCGCCCGTCGACCGTCGACGCCGTCGGCGCGATCGGGATGCCGCCGCCGAACACGCGATGGTTCGCGATCGCCGCGATCACCGTGCGCCACGTGCGCTCCTCGCCGCCGTCGATGCGGATGCGGAACGTGCGGTGCGTGAGGCTCGCGAGCGTCGCGAGGATCGCCGCCTGGTACCGCAGCCGCGCCGGCACGCGCGTCATGCGGAACGAGCGCACGTTGACGTCGGCGTCGAAGCCCACCGACACGATCCCGGCTGCGAACGCCTCCCCGTCGGGGTGGCGGATGCGGATGAGGTCGCAGCGCGCCGGCTCGGTCTCGAGCAGCGCGGGCAGGCCCGCGATGGCCTCCTCGACGCCCGGCATGCCGATCTCGGTCGCGAAGTCGTTGCCGCTGCCCGCCGGCACGATCGCGAGCGGCGTCGACGATCCGCCGACCGCGTTCACGCCCAGGTGCACCATGCCGTCGCCGCCCACGACGACGAGCGCATCCGCCCGCTGCGCCGCGGCGCGCGCCGCTCGCTGCAGCGCGGCGAAGTCGGGGGCCGTGCGGTGCACGACCTCGTGGCCGGCGGCGCGCAGCGCCTGCACGACGCGCTCCCCCACGGGGCCGGAGCGGCCGAAGCGAGCCTGCGGATTGGAGGCGACGACGACGAGCACGGGGCGAGCCTATGTGCCCGGATGCCACGACGCCTCGAACCACATGACGTGGCGGCAGTGCGTGCAGATCGCGAGCTCGAACGACAGGCGCTGCGCGGCGAGCTCGAACTCCGTGAAGCGCTGGTCGTCGAGGAACTGCTGCATGCGGTTCCAGCGGAAGCGCTGCGCACCGTAGACCGGGCAGTGCAGCGTCGATCGATCGAAGGGATGGTCGGGCACCGGACCGTCGGTCGCGAGATCGGTCGGGGTCGGGATCCGCAGCGGGTCGTAGGTCATGCACGGAGCATGGCTGCGACCGCTGGATGCCCACCCCACGCAGGCGTAGCGTGACGATCATGGAGATCACGAAGCACGTGCACGCCTGCCTCACGATCCGCAAGGGTGCCGAGACCCTCGTGGTCGACCCGGGCGTGCTGACGCCCGACTTCGACGTCGACGGCCTCGTGGGCATCGTGCTGACGCACGAGCACGCCGACCACTGGACGCCCGAGCACCTCCGGCGGCTGCTCGACGCCTCCGGGGGCGTGCCGATCGTGGGCCCCGCGGGGGTCGCGGCGGCCGCATCCGACTTCGACGTCGACGTCGTGGATGCGGGCGACGAGCGCACGCTCGGGTCGTTCGCGCTGCGGTTCTTCGGCGGCACGCACGCCGAGATCCACTCGTCGATCCCACTCGTCGACAACGTCGGCGTCATGGTCGACGACGCCCTCTACTACCCGGGCGACTCGTACGCGGTGCCCGATCGGCCCGTCGCGCTGCTCGCGACGCCGTGCGGTGCACCGTGGCTGAAGATCGGCGAGGCGATGGACTTCGTGCTCGAGGTCGCGCCGCGCGCCACGTTCGCGACGCACGAGCAGCCGATCTCCGACTTCGGCAGGCAGATGGCGAACGACCGCATCCGCTGGGCCGTCGAGCAGGGCGGCGGCACGCACCACGTGGTGGAGCCGGGGTCGGTGCTGACGGTGTGACGGCTCGCCGATTGGCCACTTCCTGCCGCCGACTGGTCACTTCCGAACGCATGAGGGGTCACTTCCTGCCGCTGTGCGCGGCGTGTCGCGGCAGGAAGTGACCACTGCCGTCAGGAAGTGACCACTCCCCGGCACGGAAGTGGCCTCTCGCTCAGCGGCGGCGCTCGAGCTCGAGGATCGTGACACCCGAGTCGAAGGAGCGCACCGCGGTGCGCACGAACGCCGTGGGGTCGTAGCCCGCGTCGCCGAAGAGGCGGATGCCCGAGCCGAACGCGAGCGGGTTCACCTTGAGCACCAGTCGATCGATCTCGGGCAGCAGCGCACCCGCGAGCTCACCGCCGCCCGCGAGCCAGATGCCGGCGCCTGACTCGCGCTTGAGCGCGCGCACGGTCGCGACGGGATCCGCGGTCAGCGCGATCGCCGCATCCACCTCGCGCTCCTGGCGGGTCGCGACGATCTGCCGCAGATGCGGATACGGGCTCGCGATGCCGACGTCGAGCGCCGGCGTGAGCGTGCGCCAGCCCATGACGACGGTGTCGAAGCGCGACGCGTCGGCCTCGACGCCCACCGCTCGCTGCACGTGCGCCGGAATCGTGTCGGTGAACTCGTGCATGAGCACGTGCATGTGGTCGCCCTCGATCGGGAAGGCGTCGAACGACCCGTCGGGCGCGGCGATGCAGCCGTCGAGGCTCGTAGCGACGCAGTAGGTGAGCTCGCGCATGGTCGCTCCATTCACTATGGCTGTCGTGGTTGCGATGAGACTACGACAGATGTCGTGGATGCGCTAGCCTCTCGCCATGGCACGCAACGACGACCGTCGCCGCGCGCTCGGCGACGCCGGGCTGGCGATCCTCGCTCGCGAGGGCGCGCGCGGCCTCACCCACCGCGCCGTCGATGCCGAGGCCGGCGTGCCCGCCGGCACGACCTCCAACTACTGCCGCACGCGCGCCGACCTCGTGGCGCTGCTCGTCGCGCGCATCGGCGAGCGCCTCGCTCCCGACGCCGCCGTGCAGGCCGAGCTCGCCGCGCGCGTGCCCGACCGAGAGCGCTTCGCCGCGCACATCCGCGAGATCGTCACAAGGCTCACCGCATCCCGCGACATCACGCTCGCGCTGCTCGAGCTGCGGCTCGAGGCCGCGCGACGCCCCGAGGTCGCCGAGACGCTCGGGGCATGGATGCGCGAGGGATTCGCAGGCGACGTCGCGTTCAACGAGGCGGCCGGCCTGCCGGGCGGCGCGTTCGAGATCGCGCTGCTGCACTACGCGGTCGACGGGCTCATGCTCGACCGGCTCACGACCTCCATCGACCCGACGATCCCCGTCGACGCCGCGATGGATGCGCTCGTGGAGCGGCTCCTGCCCGCCTCGTGACCCGAGGAGGGGTCGCTTCCTGCCGCTTCGCGCGGCGTGTCGCGGCATCAGGTGACCACTCATCGCACGCAAGTGACCACTCGGCGGCAGGAAGTGACCACTCATCGCACGAAAGTGACCACTCGGCGGCAGGCCGACGCGGCGCCACACGACCACGCGCCGACGTTCGCCATGTGAACGTCGCGACCTATGCTCGAGCAGGACGACCGACGGAGGATTCGTGGCCGAGCAGCTCGCAGGAGCCCAGACCCTGTCGCGCGGCATCCGCGCGCTCGAGATCCTCGCCGAGCAGTCGCCGCTGACCATCCAGCAGCTCGCCGACGAGCTCGGCGTGCACCGCTCGATCGCCTACCGCATCGTGCGCACGCTCGAGGCGCACCGGCTCGTGGTGCGGAATGCGGGCGGCCGGCTCGAGCTCGGCGCGCAGCTCGCGGTGCTCGCGCAGTCCGTCGACCGCGACCTGCGCGGCGCTGCGCTCCCCCACCTCACGGCGCTGGCGCAGACGACGGGATGCACGGCGTTCGTCGCGGTGCAGGACGGCGACGACGTCGTGACGCTCGTGAGCGTCGAGTCGCGCGGCGCCCGCGCGTCGGTGGCGCAGCGGCCCGGCACGCGGCATCCGCTCGCGCTCGGCGCGCCCGGCATCGCGCTGCAGACGCTGCTGTCGGCGCGCGAGTGGGCTGCGCTCGGGCACGACGACGCCATGCGCGCCGAGGTCGCGATCGCCGCCGAGCGCGGCTACGCGACGAGCACCGACGAGGTCGTGCCGGGGCTCTCGGGGGTCGCCGCGCCCATCCGGCATCCGCTGCCGCCGCGCGCCGCCGTGGGCGTGGTCACCGTCGGCGCCGCCGACCTCGACGCTCTGGGCGCCGCATCCGCCGACGCGGCCCGCGCCATCGCCGCGGACCTGGGCTGAGCCGCCCGTGGAGTGGTCGTTCGTCGTCGCGCTCGTCGCCCTCGCGATCGGGGCGCTCGCGCAGCGCACCGTCGGCATGGGCTTCGGCCTCGTCGTCACGCCGACGATGGTGCTCGCGGTCGGCCCCGTCGAGGCCGTGCTCGTCGTCAACGTGTTCGGCATCGTCGCGTGCGCGATGATCATCGGCCGCGTGTGGCGCGACATCGACTGGCGCGGCCTCGTCTGGCTCGTGCTGCCGGCCATCGCGCTCACGATCCCCGGCATCCTGCTGGCGCAGGCGTCGGATGCGGATGCGCTCAAGGTCGCCGTGGGCGTGCTCGCGCTCGTCGGCGTGGTCGTGTCGGCGGGCTTCGCGAAGACCGAGCGGTCGCTCGACGGGCCGCCGCTGCGCATGGCGTCGGGCGCGCTCGTCGGTGCGCTGAACTCGTCGGTCGGCCTCGGCGCGCCCGTCATCGGCATGTTCGCGATCCTGTCGAAGTGGGACCACCGCGTCTTCGCCGCGACGATGCAGCCGTTCTGGATCCTGCTGAGCCTCTCGACCGTCGTCTCGCGGCAGCTCGTCGCACCCGGCGGCGCGCCGCCGTGGGAGTGGTGGATGTGGCTCGTCGCGATCGCTCCCGTGCTCGTGGGCGTGCTCGCGGGCGAGCGCATCGCGGCGCGCATCGACCAGGCGATGGCCCGCCGCGCCGTGATCGTGTTCTCGCTGCTGTCGGGCATCGCGGTGCTCGTGACGGGCATCGTCGGCCTCGCGTCCTGACGCGGCTCGCAGCACGCCCAGCGAGCGCGGCGACGCCGCTGCTACCGTCGGCGCCGTGGGCGTGAACGTGGCGGTGATGGTCGTGCGAGGTGCGCGCGTCGCCGACCTCGCGCCGCTCGGCTACCGGCCCACCGGCATGCCCATCCCGGGCGACGTCGCGACGTCGTCGCGCGCCGAGCTCTCGGCGCTGCAGCACGACGCGCACACGGTGCTGCTCGACGCCGGCTACGCGTGGATCGACCTCGGCGAGCGCGTCGCGAGCGGCATCGGCCACCCCGTCGCGACGGCCCTGTTCGGCTCGACGAGCGACACGTGGCTCTTCCAGCTCGACGTGCCGGGCGCGCAGCGCCGCATCGTGTGGAGCCAGGGCGCGCTGGCCGACGAGACGGGTGCTCCCCTGCCCGAGGAGGCCGACGGCCCGCTCGACGAGGAGCGCCTCGGGCGCCTGCTCGCCCGCGTGACCGGCTTCCCCGGCGACCTCGACTGGCTGCGCGCGTCGTGGCAGCCGCTGACGTTCCCCGAGCCCTCGGCGTGACCGCGCGGGCGTCGCTGCCCGACGACGTCGCGGTGGCGTGGCTGCCGTCGTCGGTCGCGACGGTGGATGCGCTGCTCGCCACGGATGCGGATGCCGCGGGCCACGTGTGCCCGCGCTGCGGCGGCTCGGACCACGGGCGGCCGTGGGCGCGCGTCGCGGGCGCGCCGGTGGCGGCGTCGGCGTCGCGCGCCGGGGCGCACCTCGTGGTCGCGACCCGTCCCGGTGCGGCGGCGCTCGGCGTCGACGTCGAGCCTGCGGATGCGCTGGTGGAGGCCGCCGTCGTGCTGCACCCCTCCGAGGCCGACCTCGAGCCGCTGTGGGCGTGGGTCGCGAAGGAGGCGATCCTCAAGCACCTCGGCACCGGCCTGCGCACCGACCCCGCGAGCATCCGCGTCGCCGACTTCGCGGTGCACCGCATCCCGGCCCCCGCAGGCTACGTGGCGGCGGTCTGCACGGGCCGCGCGACGTCCTGACGCGCTCCGAGGCTCGCGTATCGCAGGCGATCAGGGTGGGCGGAGGGAAGATACCCCTCTGCCACCCGTGATCGCCTGCGAAACGCAACCGACCGCATCCCGAGCCGTTGCGTTGTGCAGGCGATTCCGCCTCTCAAGGGAACATTCCCCTCAAGACCCGGAATCGCCTGCGAAACGCAATCCCCAGGGGCGCCGAGAGCCGTCAGCCCGCGACGGGCGGGAGCGCCGGCAGCGCCGGCTCGTCGAGCCAGGCGCGCAGCAGCGGCGCGACGTCCTGCCCGGAGACCCGCGACGCGAGCGCGACGAGGTCGGCCGTCTCGACCGTGCCGCCCGAGTGCTCGTCGACCCACGCGTGCAGCAGGGTGCGCATGGCGTCGGCGCCGATCGTGCGGCGCAGGGCCACGAGCGTGAGGGCGCCGCGCTTGTAGACGCGGTCGTCGAACATGTCGGCGGCGCCGGGGTCGGAGAGCACGAGGTCCTGCGGCAGCCCCGTGAGGCGCGCGTGGTGCAGCGCGGCCTGCTCGTCGATCGTGAGCCCGCCGGCAGCCTCCGACCACACCCACTCCGAGTAGCAGGCGAAGCCCTCGTGCAGCCAGATGTCGCGCCACGTGCGCGCCGTCACGGCGTTGCCGAACCACTGGTGCGCGAGCTCGTGCGCGATGAGCCGCACGGCATCCCACTCAGGGCGGCAGAAGTTGCGGCCGAAGGTCGACAGGCTCTGCGACTCGAGCGGGATCTCGAGCTCGTCGTCGGTGACGACCGTCGTGTAGTCGTCGAACGGGTACTGCCCGAACTCGTGCTCGAAGCACGCCATCATCTGCGGCTGCAGGCCGAACGACGCCTCGTACGCGGCGCCGGTCATGCCCGTGGGCCGCAGCACGCGCATCGGCACCGACGACTGCTGCCGCACCTCCTGGTAGCGGCCGATCTGCACGGTCGCGAGGTACGACGCCATGGGCGCGCGCTGCGCGAAGCGGAAGGTGCGGGATGCGCCGCGCCGCTCGACGCCGGTCTGCTCGCCCGAGCAGGCGACGGCGTACTCCGACGGCACCTTCACCGACAGGTCGTACGTCGCCTTCGACGAGGCGCGGTCGTTGCAGGGCATCCACGTGGGCGCGCCGTGGGGCTGGGCGGCGACGATGACGCCGTCCTCGAGCTCCTCCCATCCGGCCTCGCCGAACGCGCGCATCCGCAGCGGTCGTGGGTTGCCGCGGTAGTCGACCTGCACCGTCAGGCGCGCGCCGGCGTCGACGGGCGCGGGCAGCGTCACGGTGAGGTGCGTGGTCACGTGGCTGTGCTTCGCGCGAGCGCCGTCGACGAGCACCCTGCTGACCCGCAGGTGCGCGAGGTCGAGGCGGATGCGCCGCACGGCCTCGGCCGCGACGATCGTGAGCGTCGCCGAGCCCTCGAGCAGGTTCGACGACGGCCGGTAGTCGAGGTCGACGCTCGCGTGCTCGACGTCGTACGAGAGGTCGCCGTGGCCCGGCATGTACGGGTCGGCGTGGTGCAGCATCCCCTCCATCATGCCCACGTCTCAGTCCTCCCAGGGACCTATGGGGTTGCCGAGCCAGCGCGTGCGGCTCGGCACGAGCTCGCCGCGCATCACGAGGGATGCGGGGCCGACGGTCGCATGGCGGCCCAGGGTGGCGGCGGGCAGGATGACGGAGTTCGGCCCGAGCGTCGCGCCCGCGTCGATCGTGACGGTGCCGAGCGACAGCACGCGGTCGTGGAAGAGGTGCGTCTGCACGACGCAGCCTGCGTTGACGGTCGCACCGTCGCCGAGCACGACGAGGTCGGCCTCGGGCAGCCAGTACGTGTCGCACCACACGCCGCGGCCCACGCGCACGCCGAGCATGCGCAGCCACACGACCATGGCGACGGTGCCGGATGCAGCACCCGCGAACCAGCGGGCGGCGAGCAGCTCGAGGAAGGTGTCGGCGAGCTCGTTGCGCCACACGAAGCCGCTCCACAGCGGATGCTCGCCCTCGCGGATGCGGCCGACCAGCGCCCACTTCGCGGCGACGGCGACGAGCGCCGAGACGATGCCGACGGCCATGAGCAGCAGCGGGGCGACGAGCGCGGCGGCGACGAATCCGGCCCACGTCCACGCGTCGCCGAGGAGCGCGATCAGGGCGGCAGCGGCGCCGAACGGCAGCGCGACGGCGAGCAGCATCGGCACGACGCGGCCGGTCTCGACGAGGCCCCGCAGCACCTTGAGGCGCGTCGACGGCGCGTAGGTGCGGCTCGCATCCACCTCGTCGGCCGTGCGGCGCAGCTGCGTCGGCGGGCTGCCGATCCACGACGAGCCGGCCTTCGCCGTGCCGCGCTGCGGCGCCGCCGAGAGCACGGCCACGAGGGACGCCTTGGGGATGCGGCGGCCGGGCGCCGCCATGCCCGAGTTGCCGAGGAAGGCGCGCTTGCCGACCTTGACGCGCTCGGCGCGCAGCCAGCCGCCCGTGAGCTCGTAGCCGCCCACGAGCGTGTCGTCGGCGAGGAAGACCTCGTCGCCGATCTCGGTGAGCGACGGGATCATCACGACGGTCGAGGCCTCGACGCCGCGGCCGACCTTCGCGCCGAGCGCGCGCAGCCACCACGGCGTGAGCGCGCCCGCGTAGAGCGGGTAGAGCCACGCGCGGGCGTCGTCGAGCACGCGCACGGTGAGCCATGCGGCGAGGCCCGCCGCCGAGCGCACGGGCACGGGACCCTGGCGGATCGCGAGCGCCGCGAGCCGCACGATCACGAGCACGAGCAGCATGAGCGCGACGTAGCCGACGACCGCGGCGACGGGCAGCCACGGCGCCGCGGCGAGCACGGCATCCGCGGCGGACTCGGCGTCGAGCAGCGCCGGCAGCGCCACGAGTGCGCCGATCGCGGCGGCGATCCACGGCAGCCCGGCGACGAGCACGCCCGAGAGCGCATAGATCGCGGCCCAGCGGCGCGGCCCGGGCGCGTGCCGGCCCTCCCACGCGCCACGCGCCTTGCCCACGCGCACCGCGGGCGAGCCCGACACGAGCGCGCCGGGCTTCACGCGGTCGCCGACGAACGAGCCGGGCGCGACCTCCGCACCGGCCGCGACGCGCGCGCCGGGGCCGAGCGTCGAGCGGGCGCCGATGCGCGCATCCCGCCCGATGCGCACGGCACCGACGTGCACGACGTCGCCGTCGATCCACGTGCCCGAGAGGTCGACCTCCGACTCGACGGAGGCGCCGCGCGCGAGGCGCAGGAGACCCGTGACGGGCGGCAGCGCGTGCAGCTGCACGTCGCGGCCGACGCTCGCGCCCAGCAGGCGCGCGTACCAGGGCATGAACGCGGCGCCCGCGAGCGACGTCGCGGCGAGCTGCGACTGCACCTGCTCGGCGAGCCAGATGCGCAGGTGCACGCGACCGCCGCGCGGGTACGTGCCGGGCGTGACGCCGCGCAGCGCGACGCGGATGATCGACGCGGCGAGCAGCATGCGCCCGGGCGGGGCGACGAACACGGCGACCAGCACGACGACGAGCGGCCACGGCGGCGCGGGCAGCCAGGCGGCGAGCGGATGCAGCAGCGCGCTCGCGAGCAGCAGCCACGCGATCCACCGCGCGCCGGCGAGCGCGTGCAGCGGGTAGGCGGCGAGCGCCTGCGCCACCTGCGTGCGCGGGCGGATGGGGTGGGTCTCGGCGTTCGTGCGCGCGGCGGAGGCGCCGAGCGAGTCGAGGTGGCCCGCGAGGTCGCCGACCGTGGAGTGCTGGTACAGGTCGCCGACGACGACCTCCGGGTGGCGCTCGCGGATGCGGCCCACGGCCTGGGCGGCGGTGAGCGAGCCGCCGCCGAGGTCGAAGAAGTCGGCGGCGAGCCGCTCGGGGTCGGCGGCGAGCACGTCGCGCCAGATGGCGGCGATCCAGGTCTGCGTCTCGCTCCAGCCGTCGTGCGCGGCGGCGGCCGACGGCAGCGGCCAGGGCAGCGCATCCCGGTCGACCTTGCCCGACGTGCGCGTGGGCAGGTCGTCGACGATCGCGAGGCGCGGCACGAGCGCGGCCGGCATGCGCTCGCGCAGCAGCGTCATGGCGACGCCGGCGTCGTACGTCTCGTCGACCGTGACGTAGCCGACGAGCACCTGGCTGCCGACCGACGTCGAGCGCACCGCCGCGGCAGCACCGACGACGCCGGGCACGCGCAGCAGCTGGCCGTCGATCTCGCCCAGCTCGATGCGGCGGCCGCCGAGCTTGATCTGGTCGTCGGCGCGGCCGCCGAACACGAGGCCCGCGGGGTCGTTGCGCACGACGTCGCCCGAGCGGTACGCGCGCTGCCAGCCGAGCGTGGGCATGGGCGCGTACTTCTCGGCGTCCTTCGCGGCGTCGAGGTAGCGGGCGAGGCCGACGCCGCCGATGACGAGCTCGCCCGTCTCCCCCACCCCGACGGGCTGGCCGTCGGCATCCACGACCGCGAGGTCCCAGCCGTCGAGCGGCAGGCCGATGCGCACGGGATCCGTGCCGTCGACGAGCGCAGCGCACGCGACGACGGTCGCCTCGGTGGGGCCGTACGTGTTCCACACCTCGCGACCGGGGCGCTGCAGACGCTGGCCGAGCTCGGGCGGCAGGGCCTCGCCGCCGAGGATGACCATGCGCACCGCATCCAGCGACTGGATGGGCCACAGCGACACGAGCGTCGGCACCGTCGACACGATCGTGAGGCCGTTCGCGACGAGCCACGGCGCCACGTCGACCCCCGACCGCACGAGCGAGCGCGGCGCGGGCACGAGGCACGCGCCGTGCGCCCACGCGAGCCACATCTCCTCGCACGACGCGTCGAACGCGACCGAGAGGCCCGCCATGACGCGGTCGTGCGGACCGATGGGCTCGTGCTGCAGGAAGAGGCGCGACTCGGCGTCGACGAACGCGGCCGCCGAGCGGTGCGTCACCGCGACGCCCTTCGGCGTGCCCGTCGAGCCGGAGGTGAAGATGATCCACGCGTCGTCGTCGGGCGTCGGGGGCGCGACGTCGCGCGGACCGTCGCCGCGCGCGTGCTCGGTGAGCGCGACCTCGAGGCCCGTCGCCGCGACGGCCTGCACGGCCGCCTCGCCGAAGACGGTCGCGGCGCGCTCGTCGGGGTCGTCGGCATCCACCGGCACGTAGGCGGCGCCGCCGAGCAGCGTGCCGAGGATCGCGACGTACAGGTCGGTCGTGCCCGACGAGATGCGGATGCCCACGCGGTCGCCGCGGCCCACGCCCTGCTCGGCGAGCCGGTCGGCGAACGCCTGCGCCGCGTCGACGAGCTCGGCGTACGTGAGCTGCTCGGAGCCGTTGTCGAGCGCGAGCGCGTCGGGATGCGCCTCGGCCGTCGCCGCGACGACGTCGGCGAGCGTGCGCTCGGGTGCCGCGAGGTGCGAGGCGAGGAACGCGTCGGGGATGCTCGGGCTGCTCACGTGCCCATCCTTCCCCACGCGCGAGCGCGAATCCGCCCGGTCACCTGCCGGTCATCTGCCGTCCATGTGGGCAGTGCGCGCGTCGACGATGTGCGTTTTGCAGGCGATCGTGGGGGTCGGAGGGAAGATACCCCTCTGCCACCCCGGATCGCCTGCAAAACGCACATCGTCAACGGCGGGACGACGAGCGTGCGTTCGTAGACTCGGCATCCATGGCGACCTCTCCGAGCGACGCCGCCGGCATGACGCGGCGGCACGCGACCACGCTCGCGCTCGACGTCGTGCTCACGATCGTCGGGGCGCTCGTGCTGCTCACCGCGTGGCATGCCGTGGTGCTCGACGACCGCCTCGCCGGGTTCCTCGAGGGCGCGCGCCTGCTGTTCCTCTTCATGGACGTCGGCCTCGGCGCGTGGATCGTCGCGCTCGTCGTGCTCGGCATGCGCGCCCGGCGCGGTCGGCCACGGCCGGGTCGCGTCGCGGTGCTCGTCGCGTGCGCCATCGGCGTCGTCGTCAACGCCGCGGCCGTGCTCGTCATCGGGCTCGCGCAGGGCGTCGTCTACCTCGACCACGCCTTGCTCGCCGGTGCCGCGACGCTCGTCGCAGCCTTCGCGGTCGTGCCGGCGCTGCATCGGGCACGCGACGCGCAGCCGAGCGCCGCAGGAGACCCCGCCGAGCCCTCGTAGACTCGAGCACCATGGCGATGCTCCCCGTGGTGACCGGCAAGCTCGCCCTCGCGGGCCTCCGACTGCTGGGCCGCAGCGGCAACGCGCTGCCCGGCCTCGTCGTCGAGCGGCTGTTCCCGCAGTACCTCGCGAAGACCCTCGCCGCGCTGCCGCACGGCGTCGTCGTCGTGTCGGGCACGAACGGCAAGACGACGACGACGAAGATGGTCGCCGCGATCCTCGCCGAGCGGTTCCGCGTGCTCACGAACGACACGGGCTCGAACTTCGTGCGCGGCACGATCGGCGCCGCCGTCTCGTCGTCGACGTGGACCGGCCGGCTCGACGCCGACGTCGCCGTCTTCGAGCTCGACGAGGCCCACGCCGTGCGCTTTGTCGAGCGGTACGAGCCCGAGCGCGTGCTGCTGCTCAACGTCATGCGCGACCAGCTCGACCGCTTCGGCGAGATCGACCACACCGCGCGACTGCTGCAGAAGGTCGCGAGCGCCGCGACCGTCGCCGTCGGCCTCAACCGCGACGACGCCCGCATCGCGGCCATCGCAGGCACGATCGACGCCGAGCCCGTCTGGTACCAGGTCGCCGAGGAGCTGCGGCACCTCTTCCCCACCGACGAGGAGCTCTACGGCGGCGCCTCGCGCGCAGCCCGCGCCTCCGACGGCGCCGCCGCCGAGCTCGTGGCGTGGGATGCGCAGGCCACGACCATCCGCATCGGCGAGACGCAGCAGACCTTCCCGCTGCGCGCATCCGGCGCCCACAACGCGCAGAACGCCACGGCCGCCGCGGCGATCGCGAGCACGTTCGACCTCACGCCCGACGAGATCTTCCGCGGCCTGCGCGCCGTCGAGCCCGCCTTCGGGCGCGGCCAGTCGTTCGAGATCGACGGGCGCGACGTGTCGCTGCACCTCGTGAAGAACCCGGCCGGCTTCCGCCAGTCGCTCGCCGCCGCCCGCGTCGAGGACCCGGCGCGCATCTGCATCGTCATCAACGACGACGACGCCGACGGCCGCGACGTGTCGTGGCTGTGGGACGTCGACTTCACGGGCCTTGCCGATGGCGTGCCCGTGTCGACCGCCGGCGTGCGCGCCGCCGACATGGCCGTGCGCCTGCGCTACGACGGCGTCGAGGCTGCCGCGGTCGACGCCGCCCTCGCGCCGGCCGTCGACCGCGCGCTCGCCGCGACGGCCCCGGGCGAGCGCCTGCTGATCTTCTCGACCTACACCGCGATGTGGGGCCTGCACCGGCACCTCGTCGCCCGCGCGAAGGAGGTGCGCGCATGACGCCGCTGCGCATCGTGCACCTGTACCCGCACGAGATGAACATCTACGGCGACACCGGCAACGTCGTGGTGCTGCGCAAGCGCCTCGAGTGGCGCGACCTGCCCGTCGAGATCGTGCCCGTGGGCGTCGGCGATGCGCTGCCGACCGATGTCGACCTCATCCTCGGCGGTGGCGGCCAGGATGCGGCGCAGGGCGAGATCGGCGAGGACTTCCAGCGCCGCGGCGCCGACCTGCGCGCGGCGGCCGACGACGGCGTCGTCATGCTCGCGATCTGCGGCGCGTACCAGCTGCTCGGCCACGAGTTCAACACCATCGGCGGCGCGCGCATCGCCGGCGTCGGCGTGCTCGACGTCGTGACGAACGGCTCGGACACGCGCCTCATCGGCAACCACGCCGTCGACTCCGACTGGGGTCGCCTCGTGGGCTACGAGAACCACTCGGGCCTCACGACGCTCGGCTCCGCCGCGACGCCCCTCGCGCGCACGGTGCCCGGCCGCGGGAACGACGGGCAGGACTCGACCGAGGGATGCGTGCAGGGCAACGTGTTCGGCACGTACCTGCACGGGCCCGTGCTCGCGAAGTCGCCGCGGTTCGCCGACGAGCTGCTGCGCCGCGCGCTCGAGCGCCGCGGCGACTCGGGCGAGCTCGCGCCGCTCGACGACGCGCTCGCGCTGCAGGCCGCCGAGGTGGCGGCGAAGCGCCCTCGCTGACCGTCAGCCCTCGACGGCCGCCCAGCCCGGCGCGAGCAGGTCGAAGCCGGCGGCGAGCACCGCGAGCGGATCGTCGGCGGCCGAGACGAGCGTCTGCATCTGCAGCACGAAGCGTGCGTACACGCGCACGGCGGGGCTCGGCGCATCCGCCCCCAGCTCGTCGGCGATGACGTCGGCGAGCGCGTCCTCGTGCCGCAGCCACATGCGCGCGCCGTAGTCGCGCAGCGCGGGCGTCTCGTCGAGCAGCGCGAGGAACCGCTTCGTGCCCTCGTCGCGGTGCTCGTCGAGGTTGATGCGGATCTCGCGGTCGTAGAAGGCGCGCAGGGCGTCGTGGATGCTCGTGCCCGGCTCGCGCTCGCGCACGGCGGTCACGAGCTGCTCGCGCTGCTCGTCGTCCTCGTCGAAGACGAGCGCCTCCTTCTGCGGGAAGTGCGCGAAGACCGTCGTCGGCGACACGTCGGCCGCGTCGGCGACCTGCTTGACGCTCACGGCGTCGAAGCCGTGCTCCATGAACATGAGCGTCGCCATGTCGGAGATCGCCTTGCGGGTGGCTGCCTTCTTGCGCTCGCGCCTGCCGAGGGGCTCCGTCGTGCTCATGCGCACACCCTATCCGAATTCGCTCCATTCATGACTTGACACCGAAACTGTAGTGAGTACAGTTTTGGCGTGACTTCACCTCAGACCCTCGCCCCGCGCGACGCCCGCCGCGCCTGGGCCATGCTCATCGTGCTCACCACGCTCACGACCGCCGGCATGACGGTCGTGCTGCCCGTGCTCCCCTTCGTCGTGCTCGAGCACGTCGGCGGCGAGGACGAGCTCGCCGTGTGGGTCGGCGTGCTCGAGGCCGTCAACGGCCTCTGCGCATTCCTCGTCGCACCCTTCCTCGGCCGCCTGTCCGACCGCTTCGGCCGCCGCCCCGTCATCGTCGTCGCCGCCTTCGGCGCCGCGTTCTCGATGACGCTCTTCGGCCTCGGCGGCTCGCTGTGGGTGCTGCTGCTCGCCCGCATCGTGCAGGGGCTCACCGCCGGCGACCTCCCCGCCCTCTTCGCCTACCTCGCCGACATCACGAAGCCCGAGGACCGCGCGAAGCGCTTCGGCCTCCTCGGCGCCCTCGCCGGCATCGGCACCATGGTCGGCCCCGCCGTCGGCGGCCTGCTCGCCGCCGTGAGCGTGCAGCTGCCCGTGCTCGTCACCGCAGGCATCTCGCTCGTCATCGCCATCCTGAGCCTCGTGCTGCTGCCCGAGTCGCTGCCCGCCGCGAAGCGCATCGAGCGCATCGCGCTGCGCGACGTGCACCCGCTCGCCGCCGTGTCGATGGCGTTCCGCCGCCCCGAGCTGCGCGGCCTGATGCTCGCGTTCGCGCTGCTGGCGCTGCCGTTCGGCTTCTTCGTCAACAACTTCTCGGTGCTCGCGCTCGACGCGATCTCGTGGGGCCCGACGGCCATCGGCCTGCTCATCGCCTCCGTCGGCATCATCGACATCGTCGTGCAGGGCGTGCTGCTGGGCCTGCTGCTGCCGCGCATGGGCGAGCGCGGCGTCATCGTCGCCGGCATCGTCGCGCAGACGCTCGGCCTCGCCGCCCTCGCGATCGTCGCCTCGGCGGTGTCGGAGCCGTGGCTCTTCATCCTCGGCGCCCTCGCCCTCGCGGCCGGCCAGGGCGCATCGCAGGCGACGATGGACGGCGCGATGTCGAACGCCGTCGCCGACGACGAGCAGGGATGGCTCGGCGGCTCGACGCAGTCGGTGAGCGCCGCGATGGGCGCCATCGCCCCGCTGGTCGCCGGCGCGCTCTACGCCGGCGTCAGCCACGCCGCCCCCTACTGGCTCGGCGCCGCGATCATGGTCGTCGCGATCGTCGTCGTGCTGCGGGCGCACATCGTGGATGCGGCGCGGCACCCGGGTGCGACGGTCGATGCGACCAGCCTCGCAGCGTCGCCCGCAGCCACCTCGACGGTCGTCGGCTCGTGAGCCGAGCGAGCGGCGCTTGGTCGCTGCCGGATGGTGCGGCTACGTCCGCTCGGTCACCGGATAGTCGATGACGACCGCGCCGCCTGTCGCATAGCTCGGCACGTCGGCTGCGACCGCCTGCCCCTCCGGCGATGCCATGGCGGCGGCCATCGCGGCGGGGTCGGCGAAGTCAGCCTCGAACACCGCGAAGTACGGGCTGCCCTCGCCGTGCACCTCGAGGCTGTATCGGGATGCGAGGAGTCCGGGCAGCCGGTCGGCGAGCGGCAGATGCGTCGACACGTAGTGGTCGGCGAAGGCGGCGGGATCGATCGGCTGCGGGTAGAGGACGACGAGTCGGTGCATCGGAGGCTCCTGCGGTCTCGGGCATGCGGCACGGCCAGCGTGGCACGAGCGCGGGCGCACCGAGCCGACCGTGCACTCCGCGCCATGTCCTCGGCGCCGAGGGTCAAGTCGCGCGGCCACGACGGCACGAGTTGACGCACGGCGCTGCCGTGTTGTCGGCTCGCGCCGCATGGTGCCCGTGCCCGCGACGCACGGGCGCCTCCGCGGCTACGGTTCGGGCATCGGCGCCCTCGCGCGCACCCCGTTCGATGGAGAGGTGGGGCCATGACCCTGGAGCAGACGACCACCGGGTCGCTCGAGACGTACGAGGGCCTGCTGGCCGCGATCTCGGTCGCCGACGGCGCACCCGTGACGGACCCGGCGACCGACGAGGTCATCGCGCACGCGCCGATCGCGACGCCTGCCGACCTCGACGCGGCCGTCGCGGCGGCGCGCGCAGCGCAGCCCGCGTGGGAGGCGCTCGGCCACGCGCGCCGCTCGGAGATCCTCGTCGGGGCCGCGGATGCCGTCGACCGGTCGGCCGCAGCGCTCGCCGAGCTCATCTCGCGCGAGCAGGGCAAGCCCCTCAACGGGCCGGGCTCGCGGTTCGAGGCGGGCGGCGTCTCGGCGTGGCTGCGCACCGCGGCCGCGACCGAGCTGTCCGAGGAGACGCTGCTCGACGAGCCGCGCGCCACGATCGCGTACCGCGCCGTCGGCCTCGTCGGCGCGATCGGCCCATGGAACTGGCCAGCGCTCATCGCCGCGTGGCAGCTCGCTCCGGCGCTGCGCATGGGCAACGCCGTGATCATGAAGCCCAGCGAGCACACGCCGCTCTCGGTGCTCGCCGTCGGGGCCATCCTCAACCAGGTGCTGCCCGCGGGCGTGCTCACCGTGCTGTCGGGCGACCGCGACCTCGGCGTCGCCCTCACCGGCCACGACGCGTTCGGCAAGCTCATGTTCACGGGCTCCACCCGCACGGGCAAGGCGATCGTGGCCGCGAGCGCCGCGAACCTGCCGCGCCTCACGCTCGAGCTCGGCGGCAACGACCCGGGCATCGTGCTGCCCGACGTGGATGCGCAGGCGATCGCGCAGGATCTGTTCTGGGGCGCGTTCATCAACACGGGTCAGACGTGCGCGGCGCTCAAGCGCCTGTACGTGCATGACGACGTCTACGACGACGTGGTCGAGGCGCTGCGCGCCGTCGCGGCGCAGGTGCCGATGGGCTACGGCGTCGACGAGTCGAGCGCGCTCGGCCCGCTCACGACCGCCGACCAGCTGGCGATCGTCGACCGTCTCGTGGAGGACGCGAAGGCCGGCGGCGCCCGCGTGGTGCTGGGCGGCGAACCCGACCGCGCCGCAGCGGGCAACTTCTACCCGACGACGCTCGTCGCCGACATCGACGCGCACGCGCCGCTCGTCGTCGAGGAGCAGTTCGGCCCGGCGCTGCCGATCGTGCGCTACTCCGACCTCGACGAGGTCATCGGCCTCGCCAACGGGCTCGACGTGGGCCTCGGCGCCTCCGTGTGGTCGGCGGATGCCGCGAGAGCCCGCGAGATCGCCGCGCGCATCCAGGCCGGCACGGTGTGGATCAACTCGCACGGTGGCGTGCACCCGATGGTGCCGTTCGGCGGCATCAAGGGCTCGGGCTACGGGCTCGAGTTCGGCGTCGAGGGCCTCAAGGCCGTCGCGGTGCCGCACGTCATCAACGGCTGAAGCCGGGACCCGGCACGAGGTGACGCTGAGGGTGGGTTCGTCTGCAGATCGCAGCCCAAGGCATCCTCAGCGTCACCTCGTGCCGCGCCCGCGTCCCCGCGGCCGGATCGCCACGATCGCGAGCGACCCCACGGCGACGCCGAGCGCCGTCTCGACGAGGCGCGACAGCAGCAGCGCGTCGATCGGTGCGGGTGCCGCGAGGTGCACGAGCAGCATCGCGAGCGGCGTGATGGCGACGAGGCCGATGGCGTAGTTCCAACCGATCACGAGCTCGATCACGAACTGCAGCGCGACGACGACCGCGATGGTCGCGAGCGGCGGCAGCCCCGCCGACAGCAGCAGCCAGGCGACGCCGAGACCCACGAACGTGCCGACGACGCGCTGCACGCCGCGCGCGAGCTGCCCGTGCACGTGCGGCACCGCGAAGGCGACGGCGGCCGAGAGCATCGCCCAGTACGGATGGTCGCCGCCGGGCAGCCAGCCCGACACGGCGGTCGCGAGCGCACCCGCGGCGCCGACGCCGACGACGGCGCGCGCGACCTGCCAGCGGATCGCCGGATCCCGCGGCGGCGCGGGCGGGGGCGCCTTGCGCGTCGGCAGCACGAGCTGCTCGAGCGCGCCGAGCCCGACCGCGAGCGCCGCGGTCGCCGCCGACACGAGCGGCACGAGCGGCACGTCGGCGGGCGCGAAGGGCACCGACGCGCACGCCCCGGCTGCGAAGACCAGGAAGAACGGGCCCGGTGGGCGCCAGCCCTGGGCATCCGACGCCCACGTCGCGAGCCCCGCCACGACCGCGACGAGCGGGATCGCGAGCCACGTGCTCCACGGCGTCATGCCCACGAGCGCGCCCACCGCAGCCGTCGCGGTGAGCAGCGCGCCCATCCACGCCTGGGCACGCCAGCGCGTGCGCGACGGCCGGCGCCCGCCGTAGATCGACGCGAACGCGCCGAACGCCGCTGCGATGCCGAGGTCGAGTCGGTCGACCGCGAGCAGCGTGCCGAGCGCGACGGCGAGCACGATGGCGCCGCGGATCGCGACGCGGTGCGCCCCCGGTGCCGGGCCGAGCCGCACGCTCTCGCCGAGCACCCCGCGCACGTGGTGCAGCGGGCCGGGCACGGCGGTCACTCCCCGAGCGCCGCGATGTGCACGAGCCCGTCGCCCGCCTGCACGATGGGGGCCCGCGTGAGCCCGATGATCATGCCGTCGCGGTCGGCGCGCACGATGCGCGCGTTGCTGCCGAACGCGTCGGCGATGCGACCGAGCCGCTGCCCCTCCTCGACGAGCGCGCCCAGGTCGACCTCCATGCGCAGGATGCCCGAGCCGCGCGCCCGCACCCAGCCGCTCGAGAAGCTCGCGAGCGGCGGCTCGTCGTCGAAGCTCTCGCCGTCGAGCATGTCGAGCGCCGCGAGCACGCGCAGCACGCCGGCGACGCCGACCGCGATCGACTCGTCGTCGAAGCGCATGGCCTCGCCCGCCTCGTACAGCAGCACCGTGCCGCCGGCCTCGCGCGCGGCCTGGCGCAGCGAGCCGTCGCGCAGCCGCGCGTGCAGCATGAGGGGTGCGCCGAACGCCTCGGCGAGCCTGCGCGTCTCGGCGTCCTCGAGGTCGGCGCGGATCTGCGGCAGGTTCGCCCGGCGCGCGGACGCGGTGTGCAGGTCGATGCCGACGTCGGACTTGCTGATGACCTCGGTCATGAGCAGGTGCGCGATGCGGCTCGCGAGCGACCCGCGCGCCGACCCGGGGAACGAGCGGTTGAGGTCGCGGCCGTCGGGCAGGTAGCGGTCGCCCGTCATGAAGCCCAGCACGTTCACGACCGGCACGGCCAGCAGCGTGCCGCGCAGCGTCTTCGGCGACACCTGCGCGAGCACCTGGCGCACGATCTCGACGCCCAGCACCTCGTCGCCGTGGATCGCCGCGTCCACCCACACCGTGGGTCCGGGCTCGCGGCCGTGCACGACGAGCACGGGCAGGCCTGCGTCGCCGCCGGTCACGAGCCGCGTGATCGGCAGCTCGACCTCCTGCCGCTGACCGGCCCGCACGCGCACGGTGCCGATCGCGAACGACTCACGCACCCTCGCGCCTCCGGTTCCGCGAGCGCACGTCGCGCGACGGGCGCCCGCCGAGGTACGAGCTCGCCGAGTCGACGAGGAACCCCTGGCGCAGCGCCTCGCGGCCCACGAGCATGCGGAAGCCCATCTCGTCGCGGCGCGTGAGCGTCATCTCGGTCTCGATCGTGCGGCCCAGCAGGCGGATCGGCGTCACGATGACGATGCGCTCCTGCTCGGTGCCGTTCGACGATCGGATGATCCGGCGGTCGTGGATCGGCACGTCGACGTCGACGGAGTCGCTCGTCGAGCGCTGCCACGGGTGGATCGCGAAGCGCACGCGCGCGATGCCGTCGACCTCGTGCTCCTCGAGGTCGAACGCGTGCAGCGCCGACGAGCGGGCGCCGGTGTCGAGCTTCGCCTTCACGTGCTCGACGCCGAACGATGGCAACCCCACCCACTCGCGCCAGCCGGCCGCGAGGGGGCTGGCAGGATGGTCGGCGGTCATGCATCCATCCAACCAGGGAAGCCAGGTGGACATTCGATGAGGCTCGCGATCCTCTCCCGCGCCCCGCGCTCGTACAGCACCCGACGCCTGCGGGCGGCGGCCGTGGATCGGGGCCACGACGTCAAGGTGCTCAACACGCTGCGGTTCTCGATCGACCTGTCCGGCGACGCGCCCGATCTGCAGTTCCGCGGTCGGCAGCTGCGCGACTACGACGCGATCCTGCCGCGCATCGGCAACTCGATCACGTACTTCGGCACCGCCGTCGTGCGGCAGTTCGAGCAGATGGACGTCTACACGCCGAACACGGCCAACGGCATCACGAACTCGCGCGACAAGCTGCGCGCGACGCAGATCCTCGCCCGCCACGACATCGGCATGCCGGCGACGACGTTCGTGCGCGACCGCGCCGACGTCATCCCGGCGATCGAGCGCGTCGGCGGCGCGCCCGTCGTGCTGAAGCTGCTCGAGGGCACGCAGGGCATCGGCGTCATCCTCGCGCCGACGATCAAGGTGGCGGAGGCCATCATCGAGACGCTGCAGTCGACGCGGCAGCAGGTGCTCATCCAGCGCTTCGTGACGGAGTCGAAGGGCCGCGACATCCGCGCCCTCGTCGTCGGCGACCGCGTCGTCGCGGCGATGCGTCGCGTGGCGCAGGGCGACGAGTTCCGCTCGAACGTGCACCGCGGAGGATCGGTGGAGGCCGTCACGCTCGATGCCGAGTACGAGCGCGTCGCCGTGCGCGCCGCGCAGATCATGGGTCTCAAGGTCGCCGGCGTCGACATGCTCGAGGGCAACGACGGACCGCTCGTCATGGAGGTCAACTCCTCCCCCGGCCTCGAGGGCATCGAGCGGGCGACGAACCTCGACATCGCGGGCGCGATCGTCGACTACATCGGCGACCAGGTGGCGTTCCCGCAGATCGACGTGCGCGAGCGCCTGTCGATCTCGACCGGCTACGGCGTCGCCGAGCTCGTCGTGCACGGCGACGCGGAGCTCGTGGGCAAGACCATCAAGGAGTCGGGCCTCTGGGAGCGCGACATCACGGTGCTCACGGTGCACCGCGGCACGTCGGTCATCCCCAACGCGAAGGGCCGCGAGGTGCTGGAGGCCGAGGACCGCCTGCTGTGCTTCGGCCGCCTCGAGGAGATGCGCTCGATGATCCCTGAGCGCCCCAAGCGTCGCAAGCGCGTCAAGCGCCTGCCGAAGGACGCGATGGAGTCGCTGCAGGAGGACTGAGCGGCCCGCACGACGGAGCCCCCGCCGACCGATGGTCGACGGGGGCTCCGTGCATGCGGTCGCCTACTTCGAGACGGCCTCCGCCTGCGCGATGGCCTCGCGGTCGACGGCCGACAGGTCGGTGGCGTCGACGGCGTCGCCGCGGCGCCAGCCATCCCACTTGCCCGAGCGCTCGAACTCGACCGACAGCGGGATGCCGGTGCGGTCCTTCGTCAGCAGCGTGCCGACGATCGAGACGACGACGGTCACGAGCAGGTAGCCCACGATCGCCCACGTCGTGCCCGTCGACTGCAGCAGCGCCTGCGCGATCGTCGGGGCGAACGCGCCGCCGATGATGGCGCCGAGCGCGTACGCGATCGAGACGCCCGAGAAGCGCACCGACGCGGGGAAGGACTCCGCGTACCAGGCCGCCTGCGCGCCGTACGTGAGGCCGAGGCCGACGCCGAGCAGGATCGTCGCGATCGCGACGCCCTCGACGCCCGTGTAGACGAGCTCGAACAGCGGCAGGATGCCGAGCGCGAGCACGATCCAACCGGCGAGGTAGACGCGCTTGCGGCCGATGCGGTCGGAGAGGTAGCCGGCGAGGAAGGTGAAGACGAGCCACGTGACCGAGCCCGCGAACGCGGCGAGCTGCACGCCGACCGGGTCGAAGCCGAGGCCGGGCGGGGTGCCGTCGGTGGGCCGCGAGGCGAGGCCCTGCACGTAGCCGCCGGTCGTCATGTAGCCGGCCGCGTTGTTGGCGCAGAAGATCATGGCGCACGTCAGCACGATGAGGCCGTACTTGCGGAACACCTGCACGATGGGTGCCGACTGCTCCTGCGACGTCTCCTTGATCTCCTGGAACACGGGCGACTCGTCGACCGAGCGGCGCACGACGAAGCCGATGACGACCAGCAGGATCGAGACGAAGAACGGGATGCGCCAGCCGACCTCGAGGAAGGCGTCGCCCGGGAACAGCGCGCGGATCGCGGCGAGGATGCCGGTCGCGAGCATGAGACCGAGCGGCACGCCCGCCTGCACGAACGAGCCGTACATGCCGCGACGGTTGGCGGGCGCGTGCTCGATGGCCATGAGCACGGCGCCACCCCACTCGCCGCCTGCCGAGAGGCCCTGCAGGATGCGCAGCAGCATGAGCAGGATCGGCGCGAGCACGCCCGCCTGCTCGAAGGTCGGCAGCGCACCGACGAGCGTCGTCGCGAGGCCCATGAGCAGCAGCGTGATGACGAGCATCGGGCGGCGGCCGATCTTGTCGCCGAAGTGGCCGGCGAGGAAGGCGCCGAGCGGGCGGAAGAGGAACGAGATGCCGATCGTGACGAGCGAGAGGATCGAGGCGACGTCGGGGCCGGCGGGCAGGAAGAACAGCTGGGCGAACACGAGGTTCGCCATGAAGGCGTAGATGAAGAAGTCGTACCACTCGATGGTGGTGCCGACGACGACTGCGCCGAGGACCTTGTTGCGCTCACGCGCTGAGGTGCGCGCGTGGGATGTGCTGGACACGTGGACTCCTTCGTCCGTGAGGGATCGTCATCGACCAAGCGGGAGCCTAGCCCACTTCCCGAACGATCGGTCAGGAATTGCCGAGAGGCGGCCCGATCGCTCGTGACGCCCTCGTCCTTCGCCGGGCCGAGGCCCGACGGCGCGAGCATATACGATCGTGTGCACGATCCGTCAAGACCCGTGCGCGCATCCGCAACCACGCGGGGCACGCAGGACGCGGCCGCCCGGTCTCCCGGGCGGCCGCGTCGCGTGCGGCGCGTCAGCGGTCTGCGAACGCCTCCACGCACGACGTCGTCGCGTCGACGTACTCGAGGTCGGCGTGCTCGTCGAGCGCCGACTCGTACGCGTCGAGGAATGCGTCCGGGTCGTCGAGGCCGAAGTCGCCCGCCACGCTCGTCCACGTGTCGCGCGCCGTGTCGCCGACCTGGTCGACCCACTCCGCGGTCGCGTCGTCGCTCCACGCCGAGAGGTCCTCGACCGTCGTCGCTTCGAGCATGGCGTCGCACTGCTCGGCGGCCTGCGCGTTGAAGGCCTCGACGGCGGCGCCGTCGTTGAACTCCTGCTCGACGGCCGAGATCGCCTCCTGCTGCTCAGCGCTCAGTCGGTCCCACGCGTCGGCCGAGAACCACATGCCGAACGTCGAGTACTGCCCGATGCCCGGATCCGTCCAGTACGGCAGCAGCTCCATGATCCGGTAGTTCACGGCGAAGTCGATCGCGCCGCCGACGCCGTCGATGACGCCGCGCTCGACGGCCTCGTACGACTCGCTCGCCGTCACAGCCGTGATCGCCATGCCCGCATCCGACAGCACCTGCTGCACGACGGGCCCCGACGCGCGCGCCGAGATGCCCTCGAGGTCGGCGACCGACTCGACGGGCGCATCGGTGCCGAGCAGCAGGCGGCCGACCGGCCACGCGCTCACGAAGTGCAGGCCGTTCTGCTCCATGAGCGCGATCGCCTGCTCGTCGTTCGTGTGCACGTCGTACAGGCTCGCCGTGATGGCCGCCGAGTTCTGGCCGACGAACGGGATGCCGACGACCGAGACGGTCGGGAAGTACTGGGGCGTGTAGTCGGGGATCGTCACGCCGACGTCGGCGCGGCCGTCGCGCAGGCACTCGACGATCTCGGCCGCGGTGCAGATGGCCTCGGGCGCCGTGCGGTCGAACGTGACCGAGCCGTCGGTCGCCTCCTCGACGGCGTCGAGGAACCAGTCCTGCGCCGCCGCGTTCGGGGTGCTTGCGATCGCAGACGTGGCGAGCGTGAGCTCGATGGCGTCGTCGCCGCCGTCGGCCGATGCTCCGCCGCCGCTCGAGCAGGCGCCGAGCGCGAGGGCGCCCACGAGTGCGACCGCGATGGTCGCGCGACGGGTGGCGCGGGTGGTGGGGGTGAACGTCATCGTTCGTCCTTCCGTGAGGTGCTGGGTGGTGGGGTGCTGGTCGGTGACGGCGGTCATTGCCGCACGAGGGATGGCAGCCAGAGCACGAGCGCCGGCGAGAGGAAGAGGATGGTCGTGACGACGAGGTCGACGCCGAACAGCGGCGCGACGCCACGGAAGACCGTCTCGGGCCGCTCCCCCGTCGTGCCCGCGACGACGAAGCAGTTGATGCCGACGGGCGGCGTGACCATGCCGATCTCGATGAGCTTGACGATCAGCACGCCGAGCCAGATGGCGTCGAACCCGAGCGCATCCGCGATCGGCAGCAGGATCGGCACCGTGATCACGAGGATCGACAGCGACTCGAGCACCATGCCGAGCGGGATGAGGCACACGAGCAGCAGCGCCATCGTGACCATCGGCGGCAGGGCGAGGTCGGTGACCGCCGCCGTGATGGCGTCGGGCACGCGAGCGACGACGAAGAACGCCGAGAGGATCGCCGAGCCGACGATGATGAGGAACACCATCGCGGTCGTCGAGCCGGCCTCCGACAGGGCTCCGCGCAGGTGCTCGAGGATGGCCTTGCCGCCGTCGCGGCGACGCTCGAGCACGAGCATCGCGAGCGCGGCGACCGCGCCGATCGCCGCCGACTCCGTCGACGTGAACAGCCCCGAGTACATGCCGCCGATGACGATGGCGAACAGGATGACGACGCGCACGAGGCCGCGCCACGGCAGCCGCGGACGCGCGGCACCGGATGCGGCGTCGGCGACGGCATCCTCGAGCGTCTCGGGCGTGCGCACCTGCCGCGAGCCGATGAGCATGATGTACGCCATGTAGGCGGCTGCCGACATGAGGCCGGGCACGATGCCGGCGGCGAGCATCTGCGCGACCGACTGGCTCGCCATGATCGCGTAGAGCACGAGGAACGTCGAGGGCGGGATCATCACGCCGAGCGTGCCCGCGACGGCGACGAGCGCGGTCGCGAGGTGCGCGGGGTAGCCGGCCTTGCGCATCTCCCCCACCGACAGCCTCGCCATCGTCGCGGCGGTGCCGATGCTCGACCCCGAGACGGCCGAGAAGCCGGCGCAGGCCATGACCGTGGCGACCCCGAGGCCACCTGGCAGTCGGCGCACGGTGCGGTTCGCGATCGCGAACACGTGCTCGGCGATGCGGGCACGCACGGCGAACATGCCCATGAGGATGAACATCGGCACGATCGTGAGCGAGAAGCTCGCCGTGGTCGTGAACGGCGTCGCGCCGAGCACGCTCGTCGCGTAGTCGACGTCGCGCAGCAGCACGAGTCCGACGAGGCCCGCGCCGCCGAGTGCGAACGCGACCGGGATGCGGATGGCGAGCGCGCCGATGAGCACGACGAGCACCACGAGGGTCGCGACCCCTGCCTCAGGCGTCATGCTGCACCCCCTCGCGATGCGGCAGGCGGCCGCGGACGGCGTCGACGAGCTGCACCAGGGCGACGACGAGCGTGACGCCGAAGCCGACGACGATGGCCCAGCGCAGCGGCCACAGCGGCCAGCGCACGAGGCCGAAGCGCTCCTCGCCGACCCGCGTGGCCTCGGCGGCGCGCTCGGCGGTCGCGACGGTCGCCCACGCGAGCAGCACGACCACGGCGACGCCCGCGATGATCGCGAGCACGTGGTTGGCGCGATGGCCGAGGCGGTCGGTGAGCAGCGTGACGACGACGTGCTCGCCACGCACGAGCCCCCAGGCGATCGCGAGGTAGACGGCGACGACGAGGCTCGACTCCGCGAGCTCGACCATGCCGGGCAGGCTGGCGCCCGTCGCGGTGCGCACGGCGACGTCGGCGCAGATCGCGAGCATGAGCACGACGATCGCGAGCGCCGCGAGCACCGCGAGGGCGCTGGCGATGCGGCGCACGACGCGGTCCACGGGGCGCACGATGCGCTCGACGGCCGAGGTCGTCATCGCTGCTCCCAGAACTCGTAGGCGCGGGTGTGGTCGACGGTGCCGAGCGCGTCGAGCGCGTCGCCGAGCGCGCCTGCGACGGCGTCGCACACGGGCGCCTCGTGGCCGACGGCGCGCTGCACCTGCTGGGCGATGCGCACGTCCTTCGTCATGAGCGGCAGCGCGAAGCCCGACGCGAACGCGCCGTCGAGGATCTGCGGGCCTGTGACGTTCTGGGTGACCCAGCTCATGCCCGTGGACACGTTGAGGATGTCGAGCATGACGCGGCGGTCGAGGCCGAAGCGCTCGCCGGCGACGAGCGCCTCCGAGGACGCCGCGTAGGCAGCGGCAGCGACGAAGTTGTTGAGGGCCTTCATCGCGTGCCCGGTGCCGAGCGCACCCGTGCGCGTGATCGTCGAGCTCATGGCCTCGATGACCGGGATGGCCCGTGCGATGGCATCCTCGTCGTCGCCGCCGAGCATGATCGCTAGCGTGCCGGCCACGGCGCGCTCGCGAGCGCCCGAGACGGGCGCGTCGACGAGCACGACGCCGTGGGCGGCGAGGGCGCGGCCGGTCTCGACGGTCTCCGACGGGTCGGACGACGACATGTCGACGACGACGGTGCCGGGTCGCAGCGGTGCCGCGAGCGCGTCGCCGTCGACGAGCACCGCGCGCACGATGGCGCTCGTGGGCAGCATGCAGACGACGACGTCGCACGCGGCGAGCCCGTCGCGGTCGACGGCCGTCGCCCCGATGCGCTCGGCGAGCGCCGCCGACACCTGCGGGTCGGCGTCGTGCAGGCGCAGGTCGAAGCCCGCCTTCGCGACGTTCGACGACATGGGGTCGCCCATGACCCCGAGCCCGATGAAGCCGACGACGGTCATGCGCGGGCCTCCCTCGTGGCGGCAGCGAGGCCGCCCTCGACGTCGAGGTCGACGCCGCGCTCGGCGAGCACCTCCTTGAGGGCGCGCATGCCCTCGACGGCGGCGGGGATGCCCGCGTACAGGAACGCGTGCAGCACGATCTCGCGCAGCTCGACCGGCGAGACGCCGTTCGCGAGCGCGCCGCGCAGGTGCACCCGGATCTCGTGCGCCTTGCCGAGCGCCACGAGCATGCCGACGGTGATCTTCGACCGGTCGACGACCGCGAGGCCCTCGCGCTGCCAGATGTCGCCGAAGCAGATGCGCGTCACGACCTCCTGCAGCTTGTCGTCGAGGTCGGTGGTCGCCTCGGTCTGCCCCTCGGCACCCTCGGGGCCGAACATGCGGCGGCGCTGGGCGATGCCGACGTCGTACAGGTCGTCGTAGAGCACTGGATCCTCCTGCTGCGGCACCACGGTGGGCCGTGCGCCCATCCTGTCGGCGGAGCTTCCCTCGGTTCTTGACCGAGCGCGCAGCGCAGCCGACCCTCGGCGCACGCTCCCTCGCCGAGCCGCCCGGCGCGCGTGAGGCCGCTGCTACGCTCGCCGCACCCTCGGTCGACGACGACCGTGCGGGGATGCGACGGGAGGTCGGCGATGGAGCCCACCACGATCCTGCGCCGCGAGCCGTCGGGCTCGGGCACGCTCGAGACGGGCGAGGCGCGCACCTTCGAGCAGTGGCGGCAGCTCGTGAGCAATCGCTTCGTGCCGCTCGACATCTCGTCGCCCGCCGGCGCCTTCCACGGCACGCTGCGCGCGCTGCACGTCGGTGACTCGTGCGTCACCGAGATCGTCGCCGACCCGCACCGCGTCGAACGCGAGGCGACGCGCATCAGCCCCGACGACCCGCACCACCTCAAGCTCACGCTGCAGCTCGAGGGCACGGGCATCGTCGCGCAGGACGGCAGGCAGGCGGTGCTGCAGCCAGGCGACGTCGCGATCTACGACACGTCGCGCCCGTACACGCTCGAGTTCGAGACGGGCACGCGCTCGCTCGTCATGATGTTCCCGCACCGCATGCTCGGGCTCTCGGCCCAGCACATCCACCGCATGACCGCCGTGCGCCTGCCTGGCGACGAGGGCATCGGCACCGTGATCTGCCCGTTCATGCAGCACATGGCGGCGCACCTCGACGAGCTGCGCGGCGCAGCGGGCGTGCGCATCCTGCGCAGCGCGCTCGACCTCGTGACGGCGCTCATCTCTGCGGAGCTCGACCGGCAGGTCGCGGGCACGCGGCGCGACTTCGAGCGCTGCGTCTCGTACGTCGAGGAGCACCTGGGCGACGCGGGCCTCAACACGGCGCAGGTCGCGAGCGCGTGCTTCCTCTCGTCGCGCACGGTGCAGTATCTCTTCAGCGAGGAGGGCACGACCGTGTCGACGTGGGTGCGCGAGCGCAGGCTCGAACGGTGCCGCACCGACCTGCAGGATGCGGCGCAGCAGTCGACGTCGGTGCTCGAGATCGCGCACCGATGGGGCTTCACGGATGCGGCGCACTTCAGCCGCGTCTGCAAGGCCGCGTTCGGCGCGTCGCCGCGCGAGCTGCGGCGCCTCGCCGGCTGACGCGCCTGTCGCCGAGCGCACGCGACTCGACGATCCGCGCAGCGCGCGACTCGCCCCTTGCGCGGATCGCCGGATCGTATACGATGACGAACATGAGCGACTCGACGACGAGCGCGGCTGCCGCAGGCGCCGCATGGGACCTGCTGGGCACCAAGCCGGGCAAGGTCGTGGCGATGCACATCGGCTACGCCGCCCGCGCGGCCCAGAAGGGTCGCACGCCCGAGGCGCCCGGCTACTTCCTCAAGCCCGCGACGTCGCTCACGACCGGCGGCGCCGTCGAGCTGCCCGCCGGCTGCGAGATCCTCGGCTTCGAGGGCGAGATCGCCCTCGTCATCGGCCGCGAGGTGCGCCGCGTGAGCGAGGCGGAGGCGTGGGATGCGGTCGCGTTCGTGACCGCCGCGAACGACCTCGGCGTCTTCGACCTGCGCTGGGCCGACAAGGGCGCCAACGTGCGCTCGAAGGGCGGCGACGGCTTCACGCCCGTCGGCCCCGCGCTGCTGCCCGCCGCCGACCTCGACCCGCACGCCATCGAGATCCGCGTGTGGCGCGACGGCGAGCTCGTGCAGGCCGACGACACCTCGACGCTCCTGTTCTCGCTGCCCCAGATCGTCTCCGACCTCTCGCAGCTCATGACGCTCGAGCCCGGCGACGTCATCCTCACCGGCACCCCCGCGGGCGCGTCGACGTTCGCACCCGGCCAGACCATTGAGGTCGAGGTCACGGGCGGCGGACTGACCACCGGTCGGCTCACGACCACCGCGGTGCAGGGCACCGCTCCCCTGCCCGCCTACTCGGCGCAGCCCAAGGCCACGCCCGAGCAGTGGGCCGACGCATCCGGCCGTCCCGTCGCCGACTTCCAGGCACCCACCGCACCGGTGCTCGACGACGCCCTCATCGCGCGCATCGAGCGCGTCGCCACCGCGACGCTGTCGTCGCTGCTGCGCAAGCGCGGCATCGTGAACGCGACGATCGACGGCCTCCACCCGTCGCAGCCCGGCACCCGCATGACGGGCGTCGCTCGCACGCTGCGCTACGTGCCGAACCGCGAGGATCTCTTCACGGCCCACGGCGGCGGCTACAACGCGCAGAAGCGCGCGGTCGACTCGCTGCAGCCCGGCGAGGTGCTCGTCATGGATGCGCGCGGCGAGACCCGCTCGGGCACGCTCGGCGACATCATCGCCCTGCGCGCCCGCACGCTCGGCGCCGCCGGCATCGTGACCGACGGCGGCGTGCGCGACCTCGGCGCCGTGACCGAGATCGGCATCCCGACCTACCACTCGGGCGCGCACCCCAGCGTGCTCGGCCGCTGGCACGTGCCGTGGGGCGTCGACGAGACGATCGCGTGCGGCGGCACCACGGTGCAGCCCGGCGACGTGATCGTGGCCGACGACGACGGCATCCTCGTGATCCCGCCCGCCATCATCGGCGAGCTCGTCGACGAGGCCGAGGTGCAGGAGGCCGAGGAGGCGTTCATCGCCCGCATGGTCGAGGAGGGCCACCCGGTCGACGGGCTCTTCCCGATGGATGCGTCGTGGCGCGCGCGCTTCGAGGCCGAGCAGGCCAGCACCGAGCGGGCCAGCACCGAGCAGTCCAGCACCGAGGGGGCCGGCGCATGAGCGAGTCGAGCAAGTCGCAGCGCGCGTACGAGCACTTGCACGAGCGCATCGAGCGCGGCGTGTACGGCCCCGGCTACCGCCTCGTGCTCGACGCGATCGCGCGCGAGCTCGAGATGTCGGTCGTGCCGGTGCGCGAGGCGCTGCGCCGACTCGAGGCCGAGGGCGTCGTGACGTTCGAGCGCAACGTCGGCGCCCGCGTCACCGAGATCGACCCCGCCGACCTGCACGACACCACCGAGACGCTCGCGATGGTCGAGGGCGCCGCGATCGGCCTCGCCGTGTCGTCGCTGTCGGAGGCCGACGTGGCCGAGGCGCGCTCGCTCAACGAGCAGATGCGCGAGAGCCTCGCCGCATTCGACCCCGTGCGGCTCACGCGCCTCAACGAGGCCTTCCACCGCACGCTCACCGACCCGTGCCCCAACGAGCAGCTCAAGGGGCTCGTCGACGACGGCTGGCGGCGCCTCTCGCGCCTGCGCCAGTCGACGTTCGGATTCGTGCCCGGCCGCGCCCGTGACTCCGTCGAGGAGCACGAGCGCATCCTGCACCTGCTCGAGACCGGCGCCCCCGCGCACGACGTCGAGCTCGCCGTGCGCGAGCACCGCCTCGCCTCCCTCCACGCCTACCTCGACCGCACGAGCGACGACGCCCGCGCGCCCGAGATCCACTGACCCCACGCCTCACGGAAGAGGAGCCATGACGAACCGTCCTGCGAACCTGCCCACCCACCTGCAGCACCACATCGGCGGCAAGGCCGTCGACTCGATCGGCGGCGAGACGTTCGAGGTCATCGACCCCGTCACGAACGAGCCCTACGCGACCGCCGCCGCCGGCCAGCAGGCCGACGTCGACGCCGCCGTCGCCGCGGCCACGCTCGCGTTCGAGGAGGGGCCGTGGCCGCGCATGAAGGCGCGCGAGCGCGCCCGCATCCTCATGCGCATCGCCGACGTCGTCGCATCGCGCGACGCGGAGCTCGCCCAGTACGAGTCGTTCGACTCGGGCCTGCCCATCACGCAGGCGAAGGGCCAGGCGCAGCGCGCCGCCGAGAACTTCCGCTTCTTCGCCGACCTCATCGTCGCCCAGCGCGACGACGCCTACAAGGTGCCCGGGCAGCAGCTGAACTACGTCAACCGCAAGCCCAAGGGCGTCGCGGGCCTCATCACGCCGTGGAACACGCCCTTCATGCTCGAGTCGTGGAAGCTGGCGCCCGCGCTCGCCTCCGGCTGCACCGTCGTGCTGAAGCCCGCCGAGTTCACGCCCCTGTCTGCCTCGCTGTGGGCGGGCATCTTCGCCGAGGCGGGTCTGCCCGACGGCGTCTTCAACCTCGTGCACGGCATCGGCGAGGATGCGGGCGACGCGCTCGTGAAGCACCCCGACGTGCCGCTCATCTCGTTCACGGGCGAGTCGTCGACGGGCCAGCTGATCTTCCGCAACTGCGCCGAGCACCTCAAGGCCATGTCGATGGAGCTCGGCGGCAAGAGCCCGGCCGTCGTCTTCGCCGACGCCGACCTCGACGCCGCGATCGACTCCACGCTCTTCGGCGTCTTCTCGCTGAACGGCGAGCGCTGCACCGCAGGCAGCCGCATCCTCGTCGAGCGTGCCGTGTACGACGAGTTCGTCGAGCGCTACGCCGAGCGCGCGAAGCGCATCGTCGTGGGCGACCCGTCAGACCCCAGGACCGAGGTGGGCGCGCTCGTGCACCCCGAGCACTACGACAAGGTGATGTCGTACGTCGAGATCGGCAGGGGCGAGGGTCGCCTCGTCGCCGGCGGCGGCCGCCCCGAGGGCCTCGACACCGGCAACTACGTCGCGCCCACGGTGTTCGCCGACGTGCCACCGACCGCGAGGATCTTCCAGGAGGAGATCTTCGGCCCCGTCGTCGGCATCACGCCGTTCGACTCCGACGAGGAGGCGCTCACCCTCGCGAACGACACGCGCTACGGCCTCGCCGCCTACGTGTGGACGAACGACCTCACCCGCGCGCACACGTTCGCGCAGTCGATCGAGGCCGGCATGGTCTGGCTCAACAGCCACAACGTGCGCGACCTGCGCAGCCCATTCGGCGGCGTGAAGGCATCGGGCCTCGGCCACGAGGGCGGCTACCGCTCGCTCGACTTCTACTCCGACCAGCAGGCCGTGCACATCACGCTCGGCGACGTGCACACCGCTCGCTTCGGCGCCCACTGACGCCTCGGCGCCACCGACCCCGCGAATCCCGCTCGAAGAGGAGCAGACCATGACCGCCATCACGGCCAACCCGAACCCCATCCCCACGCCCACGGCTCCGGCGCCCGACATCGTGCGCTGCGCATCCATGGAGCTCGTCGTCACCGACCTCGCCGCCAGCCGCGCGTTCTACGTCGACGTGCTCGGCCTGCACGTGACCGAGGAGGACGACGAGGCGATCTACCTGCGCTCGTTCGAGGAGTTCATCCACCACAACCTCATCCTGCGCAAGGGTCCCGTCGCCGCCGTCGCCGCGTTCTCGTACCGCGTGCGCACCCCCGAGGACGTCGACAAGGCGGAGGCGTGGTTCCAGGAGCTCGGATGCCGCACCGAGCGCCGCCGCGACGGCTTCGTCAAGGGCCTCGGCGACAGCGTGCGCGTGCAGGACCCGCTGGGCTTCCCCTACGAGTTCTTCTACGAGGTCGAGCACGTCGAGCGCCTGCACATGCGCTACGACCTGTACTCGGCCGGCGAGCTCGTGCGCCTCGACCACTTCAACCAGGTCACGCCCGACGTGCCGCGCGGCCGCGGCTACCTCGAGGACCTCGGCTTCCGCGTCACCGAGGACATCAAGGACGACCAGGGCGTCACGTACGCCGCGTGGATGCACCGCAAGGGCACCGTGCACGACACCGCGCTCACGGGCGGCGCCGGCCCGCGCATGCACCACGTCGCGTTCTCGACGCACGAGAAGCACAACATCATCCAGATCTGCGACAAGCTCGGCGCGCTGCGCATGAGCGACCACATCGAGCGCGGCCCCGGCCGCCACGGCGTCTCGAACGCGTTCTACCTCTACATCACCGACCCCGACGGACACCGGATCGAGATCTACACCCAGGACTACTGGACGGGCGACCCCGACAACCCCACGATCACGTGGGACGTGCACGACAACCAGCGCCGCGACTGGTGGGGCAACCCCGTCGTGCCGTCCTGGTACACCGAGGCTTCGTTCGTGCTCGACCTCGACGGCAACGTCGTCGAGACCGTGGAGCGCACGGACTCCTCCGAGATGGAGGTGACGATCGGCGCCGACGGCTTCTCGTACACGCGCGCCGACGACGAGGACGGCACGTACCGCGGCCAGGCGTCGAAGGGCTTCAAGATCGGCAACCAGCTGTGACGACGCCCGCCTCGGGCCGGGGTCTCGACGACGCCACCGTCACGACGCTCGCCGACGAGCTCGCCGAGGCCACGCGCACGCGCGGCACGGTCGAGCGGCTCTCGGCACGGCATCCGGGCATGACGGTCGACGACTCGTACGCGGTGCAGCGCATCTGGCGCTCGCGGCGCGAGGCCGACGGCCACCGCGTCGTGGGTCGAAAGATCGGGCTCACGAGCAAGGTCATGCAGGTGGCGACCGGCATCACCGAGCCCGACTACGGCGTGATCTTCGACGACCAGGTGTTCGAGTCGGGATCCGTGCTCGACTTCGACCGGTACTCGAACGTGCGCATCGAGGTCGAGCTCGCGTTCGTGCTCGGCGCGCCCCTCGGCGCGGGCGCGACGGAGGCCGACGTGCTCGCCGCGACCGAGTGGGTCGTGCCGGCGCTCGAGGTGCTCGACTCGCACATCCAGATGGAGGGGCGCACGATCGTCGACACCATCAGCGACAACGCGGCGCTCGGCGCGATGGTCGTGGGTGGCACGCGCGTGCGTCCGGCGGACGTCGACCTGCGCTGGGTCGGGGCGATGCTGTCGAGGAACGGCGAGATCGAGGACTCGGGCGTCTCGGGCGCCGTGCTCGGGCATCCCGCGCGCGGCGTCGCGTGGCTCGCCGGCAAGGTCGGCGCGCACGGCGACCGGCTCGAGGCGGGCGAGATCGTGCTGGCAGGATCGTTCACGAAGCCCATGTGGGTCGAGCGCGGCGACGAGATCGCCTGCGACTACCGCGATCTTGGAGTCATCACGTGCCGATTCGACTGAAGCCGACGTTCGCCGATCGCCTGACGAGCGCCGACCGCGCGCTCGTGGGCGTGTGGACGGCGGCGTCGAGCCCCATCACGGCCGAGATCATGGCCGGGTCGGGCGCCGACCTCGTGCTCGTCGACGGCGAGCACTCCCCCATCGGCATCGACGGCCTCATGGGCGTGCTGCAGGCGATCGAGCCGTACGACGCGACCGCGGTCGTGCGCGTGCCGTGGAACGACGCCGTCATCATCAAGCAGGTGCTGGATGCGGGCGCGCAGAGCCTCGTCGTGCCGATGGTGTCGACGGAGTCCGAGGCGATCGCCGCCGTGCAGGCCATGCGGTACCCGCCGCGCGGCATCCGCGGCATCGGCTCGATGCTCGCCCGCGCATCCCGCTGGTCGGCCGTGCCCGACTACGTCGCGACGGCGCACGAGCTCGTGGCCCTCGCGGTGCAGATCGAGACCGTGGAGGGCGTCGCGAACGCCGCCGCCATCGCGGCGGTCGAGGGCGTCGACGCGATCTTCGTCGGCCCCGCCGACCTCGCAGGGTCGATGGGCTTCCCGCCCGCGTCCGAGGTACGAGATGCGGTCGTCTCGGTCATCGAGGCCGGTCGTGCGGCGGGCACGCCCGTCGGCGTCAACGCCTTCGCGCCCGCCGACGCTGACCACTACCTCGCGGCCGGCGCCGCGTTCGTGGTCGTCGCGGCCGACGTCACGCTGCTCGCCGCGAGCGCCCGCGCCGCCGTGGGCCGCCTCGTGCCGACCGACGGCGAGACCGGCACGTACTGACGCGTCGGACCTGCGCGGGACAGGGCCCTCAGGTGCGCGCTGCACCTGAGGGCCCCTGTCATGTGCGGATCCTGCGCCGTCAGCAGTTGCGGAGCGACCAGACCCGCAGGTCGGCGCCCTCGGGAGCCGCCTCGACCTGCTGGTCGCGGAAGGTGACGCCGTCGACCTCGAGGAGGTCGATGTGCGGCAGCGTCCAGAACCGGTCGGTGAGGGCGGCGATCTCGGCCTCGAGGGCGTCGTCGCCGGCATCGCGAGCGGCGTCCCACTCCGCGAGCCACGCGCAGTGCCACTGGAACGCGACGGCCGACTCCAGTGTGCCGATCTCCCAGCCCACGTCGGCGTCGATGTCGTCGAAGTCGTACTCGGCGCCGGGCGGGAGCGGCAGCGCGAGGCCGTCGATGCTCGCAGCGATCACCACCTGCGCCTGATCGCCGTTCCAGATGCCCGGCCCCTGCACGCCCGGCGGGGTGAGGTCCGACGGCACGTACTGCACGTGGGTCGGCTCGACGGGCACCTCGATCGGTGCGACGCTCGGCGACGGCGTCGGTGCGGGGACCCCGTCATGGTCGGTGCTCGAGCAGCCGGCGAGGGTCACGACGAGGAGTGCGGCAGCGGCGAGGGCGACGTCGCGTCGAGTCATGCCTGCACCCTACGGAGCGAGGCTGGGATGAACGCCGCCCGCCGCTCTAGCGCTCGACGCGGTTGCGCACGGGCTCGTCGGCGGCGATCGCCGCGAGGTTCTCGAGCACCAGTGCTGCGGCGCCGCGCGGCCGGCCGCCCGCGACGTGCGGCGTGATGAGCAGGTTCGGCGTCGTCCACAGCGGGTCGCCTGCGGGCAGCGGCTCGACGCGCGTGACGTCGATCGCGGCGGCGCGGATGCTGCGCTGCTCGAGCGCGGCGCGCAGCGCGGGCTCGTCGACGACGGCGCCGCGGCCGACGTTGACGAAGAGCGCGTGGTCGGGCAGCGCCGCGAGGATGCCGGCGTCGACGACGCCGTCGGTCGCGGCCGTCGCGGGCAGGATCGACACGAGCACGTCGACGCGCGGCAGCAGCTCGGGCAGCAGGTCGTGCGAGACGACCGGGTAGCCGCCGCGCTCGCCCGTCGAGCGGGCGACGCCCGTCACGCGGGCGCCGAGCGCCTCGAGCATGGGCGCGAGGCGCTGCGCGATGCCGCCGAAGCCCCAGATCGCGACGTGCGCGCCGTCGAGCGTGAACCATCCGCCCGTCTCGGGGTCGGCCTGGTCGGTGCGGTACGCGTCGTCCCACCGCCCCTCGGCCTGCGCAGCGGCGAGGCGCGGCAGGTCGCGCACGAGGGCGAGCAGCATCGCGAGCGCGTGCTCGGCGACCGTCGCGTCGTGCAGCGAGCGGCCCGATGCGAGGGCGACGTCGGCGCCGAAGCCCGCACCGGCGATGGCGTCGGGTCCGGCCGACAGCGTCTGCACGAGCCGCAGGCGCGGCAGGTCGCGCGCGGCCTCGGCGAGCCGGTCGGCGGGCAGCACCCACTCGACGAGCGCCTCCGCATCCCGATGCTCGACCGGGATCGGCTCGGCGGGGTCGAAGACCACGACGTCGTGACCAGGCAGGTCGAGGGAGACGGACGACGGCACCAGCACCTTCATGTCGTCGATCCTCGCAGAGGTCGACGCGACGGTGCCGGTGCCGTCGTGCTGTCGAGGCTGCGTCAGCGCTGCATCAGCACGTCGAGGCCCACCGCGAGGGCCGCGCCGACGCGCCAGTCGAGGCGCGCGCCGTTGGGTGCGGCGGGCAGCTGCACGTCGTAGACGTCGCGCACCGCCCACGCGCGCTCGACCGAGAGGATCGGCGTGCCGTCGTTGGCCGCGAAGTCGAAGTGCATCGGCCAACCGATGTCGATGACGCGACGAAGGATCGCGAGCACCTGGTTGCGCTCGTGGCCCGATCCCTCGAGACCCTGGCTCGGCACGCCGACGTTGAACGTCGAGCGCAGCAGGCTCTTGCCGAAGTCCTTCTGGAACCAGCCGATGGGGTTGCCGGCGCCGTCGGTGATGTCGTAGGTGGCGCCGAGGTCCATGATCTGGCGGGCCTTGAACGCGAACACGGGCTGCGTGCGCGCCTCGTCGGCGAAGAAGGTCACCTGCTCCTTGAGCGCCAGGCGCTTCTGCTGGGCGATGCCGAGGATCGGCCCGTCCTTGCCGCCTCCGCGGATCTCGAAGCGGTTCACCGTGAGGCTGAGCTTCTGGCGGACGGTGATGCGGTCGTACTGCTGGGAGTCGGTCACGCTCGCGAGCGTATGCGGCTGGCGGCATCCCATCCTGAGGGCGCGCTGGCAGGACGCTGGAGCGATCGGGGCGCCGCGATCAGTGGTTCGCGATCGCGGCGTCGACGTCGCCGAGCGTGCGCAGCAGCGGCTGCACGAACGGGCGGTACTCGTCGATCGCGGCGACGGGTGCGTCGCGCATGAGGCGCCACCACGCCTCCCACCGCTGCACGCCCGAGAGGGCGATCGCCGCGTCGGCAGCGCGCTCGAGCGTCGCCCGGTCGGCGAGGTCGGCGAACCCGTCGAGGTAGGCGGCGCGGATGCGGGCGCGATCGTCGGCGGGCACGTCGCGAGCGCGGGCGACGCCGAGCATGACGCGCAGCGTGCCGAACGGATGCGCGACCACGGCATCGCCGAGGTCGCCGATGCGGATGCGTCCGTCGACCTCGAACGCGTTGCCGAGGTGCAGGTCGTCGTGCTCGAGGCTCGCAGGCACGCGCGCGTCGGCGAGCTCCGCGAGGAGGTCGTGGATGCGCGGCTCGAGCGCGGCGATGCGCACACGGGCGCCGGCGTCGAGGTGCAGCGGATGCTCGACCGGCAGCGCGCCCGCCTGCGCCACGCGCTCGCGCAGGTGCTCGACGAGCCGCTCGGGTCGGATGTCGGGCACGCCCGCCGCGACGAGCTCGTCGGCGTGCGGCACGAGCGCGCGCTGCAGGGCCGCGGCGGTCTCGGCGAGCTCGATGCGGGTCGCGAGCGGCGCCTCGCCGCCCTCGTGCAGCAGCCCAGCATCCGCCGTGAGCATCCGCGCGCGGGCGGCGTCGACCGCGAGAGGCTCGAGCACGAGCGTCGGCGCGACGCGATGCGCGATCGCCGTCGCCGCCATCTCGCTCGCCGACCCCGGGTGGTTCTCCTTCGCCCATCGCACGCCCGCATCCGTCTCGATGCGCAGCACCGCCGACCAGATGCGCACGCGATGCTCGGCGATCGCGGTCACGGTCTCGCCGCGGGCTGCGAGCGCGTCGCGGATCCAGGCGTGCATGTCGGCGCGCCAGGCGTCGCTCGTCCACCGCGCGCGATGGTCGACGGTCAGGCGCCCGTCCGTCACCGGCGCGGGCCGTGGGTCGACCACAGCGCCCATGCAATGAGCACCGGCTGGAAGAACAGCCGCGCGAAGCGCTTGCCGTCGGTGTCGAGCCCGAAGCCGTCGCGGCCGTCGGCGAACTGCTCGACGTTGCCGGGGAAGATCGCGGTGAAGAACCCCGCCGCGACCGTGCCGACGGTGCGCTCGGCGCGTGCCGGGGCGAGCACGAGCGCGCTGCCGAGCGCGATCTCGGCGACGCCCGACCACACGACGACGTCGTCGGCATCCATCGGGATCGCGGCGGGCACCTGCGCCTGGAACTCGCGCCGGGCCACCGTGAGGTGACTGATGCCCGCCCCGACGAGGGCGAGACCGAGCAGGACCTTGGCGGCGCGACGCATGCGGGCCACGCTACCCGCGCGCGCCCGGCGACGGCATCGGGTTGCGCCTATGCGGTGAGCGTCGCCACGAGCAGCGCCAGCAGCCCGAGCAGCGGCAACGTGCCCTGCACAGCGGCAGCGCGCAGCTTCGACCGGTCGGTCGTCACGAGGTACAGCGCGGCGACGAGCATGGATCCGAGCCCGGCCGTGAGCAGCGCATCCCCCGCCGCGCGCTCCCCCGACGTCGGGTCGGCGACGAGCACGAGCACGACGCCAGCGGCCGCGACGATCGCGAGCAGCAGGTTGTAGACGCCCTGGTTCGCGGCGAGCGGCTTCGTGATCGCCGCGGTCTCCTCGGTCGTGCCGAAGATGCGCCGCGTCGCGGGCTCCGTCCAGCGGATGGTCTCGAGCACGAAGATGTAGACGTGCACGAGGGCCGCGAGGGCGGCGAGCACGGCGGCGACGACGATCATGGCCCGACCCTATTCCCGTCGAGACGGGTACCGACGCACCCTCCTCCGGCATCGCGCCGATCCGTAGCGTCGAGGGCATGGACACCTTCACGCTCTCCAACGGCGTCACGCTGCCGGCCATCGGCTTCGGCGTCTTCCAGTCGAGCCCCGCCGAGACGGCCGAGGCCGTCGAGACCGCCCTGCGCGTCGGCTACCGACACGTCGACACCGCCGCCGCGTACGGCAACGAGCGCGAGGTCGGCGAGGGCCTGCGCGCCTCAGGCGTCGACCGCGCCGACGTCGTCGTCGAGACGAAGATCTGGGCGACCGACTACGGCTACGACGAGACGCTGCACGCGTTCGACAAGGCCACGGGCAAGCTCGGCCTCGAGCAGCTCGACGTGCTGATCCTGCACCAGGTCGCCGCCAACCTCTTCGACCGCACCATCGCCTCCTACGAGGCCCTCGAGCGGCTGCTCGCCGACGGCCGCGTGCGGGCGATCGGCGTCAGCAACTTCCCCATCCACCGCCTCGAGCAGCTCATGGACGCGACCGAGGTCGTGCCGCACCTCAACCAGGTCGAGCTGCACCCGTACCACTCGCAGCCGGCGCTGCAGGCGTTCCACCGTGAGCACGGCATCCTCACGCAGGCGTGGTCGCCCATCGGCGGCATCACGTTCTACCCCGGGCCGTGGGGCGACCGACGCAGCGTCATGGACGACGAGACGCTGCAGGCCATCGCCGCCGAGCACAGCGTCACGCCTGCGCAGGTGATGCTGCGCTGGCACGTGCAGCAGGGTCGCCAGGCGATCCCCAAGTCGACGAACCCCGAGCGCATCGCGCAGAACCTCGACGTGGATGGGTTCGCGCTGACGGATGCGCAGCTCGCGAGCATCGACGCGCTCGACACGGGCTCGCCGAGCGGCCCTGAGCCCGAGCGCGAGTTCACGCCCGAGATGCTGCGCCCCATCCCCGAGGCGTAGCCCGTTCGGAGGTGCGCTTCTCGCGTTGAGGTGCGCTTCGTGATTGCGAGGTGCGCTTCTCGCGTTGAGGTGCGGCTACAACCGCACCTCAACGCGAGAAGCGCACCTCGCAACGGCCAGCCCTACGCCGACGGGTCGAGCACCCGCAGCGTCGTGCGACGGAAGTCGCCGACGTTGCGGGTGACGAGCGTGAGGTCGTGCACGAGGGCCGTCGCGGCGATGAGCGCATCCATCTCGGGCATCGGGTCGGGCACGTGCAGTGCGGCCGCAGCCGCGGCGACGCGGGCGTCGACCGGCAGGATGCGACCGTCGAACAGCGGCACGACGTCGTCGTCGAGCCAGCGTCGCAGCGGTCGCGCTCCGTCCGCGTCCGTGCGCTCGAGGCGGCGAATGCCCCGCTCGAGCTCGAGGATCGTGACGGCGCTGATCGCGAGCTCACCCACCGGCTGCGCCGCGATCCAGGTCTCGAGGCTCGGCGAGCGGCGTCGGCGCGCGTCGCTGAGCACGTTCGTGTCGAGCAGGTGCCTCACAGGTCGAGCTCGCGCGGCGGCTCGACCGTGCGGGCGGGCAGGTCGAGGTCGATCTGGATGCCGTCGCGCGCCCAGAGGCGATCGCCGACGGCCTCGAGCGCACCCGAGAGCCGGGCGAACTCGGCAGCCGTCAGCAGCACGTGCGACGGGCGCCCGTGGTCGGTGATCGTGACGGGTCCGTGCTCGGCGGCGCGCTTCGCGGCCGACACGTCGCGGTTGAACTCGCGACTCGTGATCGTGGTCATCGCACCTCCGTACCTACGGTAGGCACATCGTACCGCGCATCGCCGTCACGCCCCGTCACATGGTCGGGAGCAGTGTCGACGGTCGACTAGGGTTGGCTCAAACCTCTGCTTGGAGCCCCCATAACCATGTCTACTCGCGACGTCCTCGGCGATCTGCTCGCCGCGAGCCCCTCCACCGCTGCCGCGCGCGCGGCCCGACCCGAGGTCGTGGCGCAGACGCAGGCCGCCTACGACGGCCTCTTCGCGACGCCGCAGGTGCTGCCCACCGCGACGCTGCAGGCCTTCGCGGCGATCGTCGCGCGCTGGCAGGGCAGCGGCCCACTCGCCGACTGGCACGTCGCGCAGGGCGCCGACCCGGCGCTGCTCGGCGACGACCTGCCCGCCGACTCCCGCCTGCGCCTGCTCGTCGAGCACCTCGACATCGTCACCGTCGCGCCGGCGCTCGGCACGCACGAGGACCAGCACGTGCTCGCGATCGGCGGCATCACGCCCGACGAGATCGTGCTCATCAGCCAGCTCGTCGCCGCGACGAGCCACGTCGTCCGCGTCCTCGCCGGCTACGCCGCCATCGACGGCCGCACGCTGCCCGAGGCCGCAGCCCCGGCCCGCACGCCGCACACGCGCGGCCGCGAGAAGGACCTCGGTGGCCGCACGATCGGCGGCGAGCAGAAGCCCATCGCGTACACGCAGGAGCAGCTGCGGTGGATCCCGTGGGTCGCGGCCCCCGAGGAGGACGATCTCACGCCCGAGCAGGTCGACTCGTTCGCCGCGAAGGCGACGACGAACAGCGTCTACTTCCGACTGCTGTCGCGCGTGCCCGCCGTGCTCAAGGCGCGCTCCGCGATCGACAACGCCGTCTTCCTCGGCGATCACGGCCTGCCGCGCGCCGAGCGCGAGCTCGCCGCCGCCGTCGCGAGCAAGGTCAACGACTGCATCTACTGCGCGTCGGTGCACGCTCGCAAGGCGACGTTCCAGTCGAAGCGCTCCGACGACGTCGACCTGCTGCTCGCCGCCGAGCTCGAGCGCGACGCCGACTGGCAGCCGACCGACGTCGCCCCGCTGAGCGCCGGGCAGGACGAGCGCTGGGCCGCGATCGTCGACGCCGCCGCGCACCTGTCGACGCTGCGCCCGAGCCTCGCGCCCGCGCACCTCGACCGCCTCCGCGCGCTCGGCGTCGACAACGCCGCGCTCGGCGACCTCGTCGACGCCACGGCGTTCTTCGCCTGGGCGAACCGCCTCATGCTCACGCTCGGCGAGCCCGCGCTCCCCGTGCCCGCGACGCGCTGAGCGCCGCCCGCATCCCCCTCCCCTCCCGCACCACCCCTCCCATCAGGAGCACCACCATGCACGCACGTCCACGCATCCCCGCCCTCGCGGCCCTCACGGCCGCCGCCCTCGTGCTCACGGGCTGCGGCACCGTCACGGTCGAGGAGCCCACGGGCGACGCCGACGGCGCCTTCACGGTCGTCGACGACCAGGACCGCGAGGTCGAGATCGCCGGCCCCGTCGAGCGCGCCGTCGTGCTCAACAGCTACGCCAACGAGTTCGTGCGCGCCATCGGCGCCGGCGACACCGTCGTGGGCGTCGACCGCACGTCGCTCACGCGCCTGCCGTACCTGCCCGTCGACGACTCGGCGGTCATCGCCGAGGGCCTCGACCAGCTGAACTACGAGGCGATCGCCGAGCTCGACCCCGACGTCGTCGTGCTGCCGCGCAACGCCGTCTGGCAGGAGGCCGTCGAGCAGCTCGACGGCTTCGACATCCCCGTAGTCGTCGCGACCGCGTGGGACTACTCGGCGTTCGACGAGACCGTCGAGCTGCTCGGCGAGGTCTTCGGCGCCCAGGAAGGTGCCGACGAGCTGCTCGCCTTCCACACCGAGATCGACGACCTGCTCGCCGAGCGCACCGAGGGCCTCGAGCCCGTGTCGGTGTACCTCGAGACCGTCGACCCGTACCTCAGCGTGCTGCCCGGATCCGGCTTCCACGCGCTCATCGAGGCCGCGGGCGGCGAGAACGTGTTCGCGGATGCCGCGGGCGGCGACGCGCAGGAGGAGATCACGGTCGACCCGGCCGAGATCGTCACGCGCAACCCCGCGGTCATCCTGCACGAGTTCGAGCCGAGCGCCGCGCCGGTCGACCGCTTCCAGACGATCGCCGACGAGGTCGCCGCGCGCCCCGGCTTCGCGGGCGTGCAGGCGGTGCAGGACGGCCAGATCTACGTGACGAACGGCTGGGCGACGAGCGCGCTCGCGAAGTCGCTCGGCGCGCTCTACCTCGCGACGTGGCTGCACCCGGATGCGTTCGCCGACGTGGATGCCGACGCGTACCTCGAGCGGTGGGTCACGGAGTTCCAGGACACCGAGTTCGAGGGTGCCGACGCCTACGTGCAGGGACCGTTCGGCCAGTGACGACCACCGCATCCACCACTCCCAGCCCCGCGCCGGGCGTCGACGACGACCTCGTCGCCGACGCCCGCCGTCGGGGCGGCGCGAAGGCGGTGCTGCTCATCGGCGGCACCGCCGTGAGCGTGCTCGCCCTCGCGACGGCCGTGATCATCGGCACGTCGGGCGCGAACCTCGGGCACGTGGCGCAGACGGTGTGGCTCAGCGCCTTCGGCGGCACGATCTCGGGCGACATGACGACGTACTACCCGATCATCCAGGAGCTGCGTCTGCCGCGCGTGCTGCTCGCGTTCCTCGCGGGCGCCGGCCTGTCGGTGTCGGGCGTCATCATGCAGGGGCTGCTGCGCAACCCGCTCGTGAGCCCGTTCACGCTCGGCGTCTCCCCCGCCGCCGCGTTCGGCGCCGCCCTCGCGATCACGATCGCGGGCACGACGACGCTGCCGCCGATCGCGACGATCGCGAGCGCGCTCGTCGTGTCGCTCGCGGTGTCGGCGATCGTGCTGTCGGTCGCGACGATCAAGCGCATGGCCGTCGCGACGCTGCTGCTGCTCGGCATCGCCGTGACGCAGCTGTTCGAGGCGATGACGGCCGGGCTGCAGTTCCTCGCGAGCGAGAACACGCTGCAGGCGATCGTGCGGTGGACGTTCGGATCGGTGAACGACGCGAACTGGGACGACGTGCGCGTCGTCGGCATCATCGTGGCCCTCGCGGTGCCGATCACGCTGTGGTTCGCGAAGGACCTCAACGCCATCGCGTTCGCGGGCGACGACGCCGCCCGGTCGCTCGGCGTGAAGGTGACGCAGCTGCGCGTCGGCCTCGTCGTCGTCGCGGTCGTGCTCGCCGCCGTCATCGTGTCGTTCTGCGGCGTCATCGGCTTCGTCGGCCTCGTCGGGCCGCACATCGCGCGCCTCGTGATCGGCGCCGACCACCGATCCCTCGTGCCGTTCTCGGTGCTCACGGGCGGCCTGCTGCTGCTCGTCGCCGACACCGTGGGCCGCACGGTGCTCGCGCCGGCGGTCGTGCCCGTGGGCATCGTCGTCGCGTTCATCGGCGCGCCGATCTTCATCAACCTCATCCTCACCAGGAAGACGTCGCTGCGATGACCCTCACGATCGATGGCGTGCGGTTCTCGTACGGCAAGCGCGAGGTGCTCGGCGGCGTCTCGTTCGAGGTGGACTCCGGATCGTTCTGCGCCCTGCTGGGCCCGAACGGATCCGGCAAGTCGACCCTCGTGAAGGTGCTCGCGCAGGTGCATCGCGCCTCCGGCGGAGCGATCGCGTTCGACGGCACGGATGCGTCGAGCCTCGACCGCCGCAGCCACGCGCGCACAGTGGCGTACGTGCCGCAGAGCGGCGAGGCGCCGTTCGACCTCACGGTGCGCGAGGCGGTGCTGCTGGGCCGCACGCCGCACTTCGGCCTCGCGCCGCGGGCGATCGACTGGCAGCACGTGGAGGAGGCGATCGACCTGTTGAACCTCGGCGACCTCGTCGACCGCAACGTCTCCGAGCTGTCGGGCGGCCAGGCGCAGCGCGCGCTCATCGCCCGCGCCGTCGCGCAGGACACCCCGGTGATCGTGCTCGACGAGCCCACGAGCGCCCTCGACCTGCGGTACCAGATCGAGACGCTGCGCCTCGTGCGCCGCCTGACCCGCGAGAAGGGCGTCACGGCGCTCATCGCCATCCACGACCTCAACCACGCTGCGCGCTACTGCGACCAGATCGTGCTGCTGCACGGTGGCCGCATCGTCGCCGATGGCACGCCCGAGGAGGCGCTGCGGGCGGATGCGCTGACCGACGTCTACGGCCTGCCGATCACGGTCGAGCAGCGCGACGGCTCGGTGGAGGTGCGACCGGCGGTCGACGACGCCATCGAGTACAAGATCTGATGGCTGCGTCTGCGGGGTCGGCGGACGGCGCTGCGTCGTTCGATGCCGTGATCGTGGGCGGTGGCCCGCGCGGCGTCGCGACGGTGCTGCGGCTCGCGGCGCGCGTCGATTCGGATGCGCCGCCCGTGCGCGTCGCCATCGTCGACGCCGTCGAGATCGGCGCCGGGGCGACGTGGCGCACCGACCAGCCCGCCGCCTACCTGAACAACACGACGGCGGCGACCACGACGATCCATCCCGACGAGTCGACGCCCATGTCAGGTCCGGCGGCGCCCGGCCCGGACCTCGTGGCGTGGGCGGCATCGGTGGTGGACGCGGGCGAGCACGCGACGGGCGCGTGGGTCGTCGACGAGGCTGCGACGCTGCACGGCGACGACTTCCCGACCCGACGGCTGCAGGGCGCGTACTTCCGCGACCAGCTCGATGCGGCGATCGCCTCCGGCCGCGTGACGGTGGACGAGACCATCGGTCTCGCGATCGACGTGCGCTCGCACGACGGCGGTGCGACGGTCGTGCTCGAGGACGGTCGCGAGCTGTCGGCGCCGACCGTCGTGCTCGCGCAGGGCATGGTGCAGGCGCAGCCGACGACCGAGGTCGCGGCGTTCACGGCGTTCGCCGAGCGGCACGGGCTCGCCTACGTCGGGCCGGGGATGCCGGGCGAGCAGGACTGGACGCTCGTGCCGTCTGCTGCTCCCGGCACCGAACGGCCCGTCGTGCTCGTGCGCGGCCTGGGCGCGACGTTCTTCGATGTCGTCGGCGACCTCGTGGGGCGGTGGGGCGGCTCGTTCGTTGCGGTGCCCGGCGACCCGCACGGCCGCCTCCGCTACGTGCCGAGCGGCCGCGAGCCGCGCCTCGTCGCGAGCTCGGGCCGCGGCCTCCCCTACCGTGCGAAGCCCGACGGCGGCCGCGTCGCGCCGGGCACGCCCCGCTACGCGACGCCCGAGCGCTTCGCCCGCTGGGAGGCGTCGACGGGCTTCAACCTGCGCCGCGACGTGTGGCCGGTGCTGGCGCGGGACTTCGCGTTCGCCCACCTCGACGCGCTCGCCCGCGCTCGCCCGGATGCGGTCGCACCCGGCTGGCTCGACGCCCTCGATGCGGCGACGGATCTCCCCTCGATCGAGCGGGTGCTCGGCGAGTGGACGCTCGACGAGCGCGAGCTGTGGCACGTCGACTGGCTGCGCCGTCCGACGCGCGGCAAGCCTGTCTCGGCCGAGGGTTGGGCCGAGATCGTGCAGCGCCACGTCGACGACGAGCTCGCCTCGATGACCGAGTCGGCGATGAGCCCGCGCGCGGCGGTGAACCGCATGATGCAGGCGCTGCGCGGCCAGGTCGTGCGGCTCGCGCTGCGCGGCGCCCTCACCGGCAAGTCCGCGGTGCACGACGTCTTCGGCTGGTTCGACGGTGACGGGTTGTTCTTGGCGTCGGGCCCGCCCGCTGGCCGCACCCGCGAAGTGCTCGCCCTCATCGAGGCGGGCGTGCTCGACCTGCTCGGCCCCGAGCTGACGATCGAGCGCGACGAGTCGTCGGGCCTGTTCGTGGCGACCTCCCCGATCTCGGGCCGCAGCGAGTCAGCGCCGGTGCTCGTGGAGACCCGCATGTCGAAGGGCCGCGTGGGCTCGACCTCCGACCCGCTGCTCCAGTCGCTGCTCGCCCGCGGCGCAGCCCGCCTGCACGCCTTCGCGGGCGTGGAGGGCGACGGCCTCGACACCTCCCCCGCGCTTGTGGACGAGGAGTCCTCGACGGGTCACAACCTGGTCAGCGCGTCGGGCGACCTCGACCCGTCGGTCGTCGTCCTCGGCATCCCTGCCTCGACGACGCAGCCGGGCTCAGCGATCGGCGCTACCCCAGGCAAACCCTCGCCCCTGCTCGCAGGGGCCGACGTCGCGGCGAAGCAGATCCTCCTCCGCCGCTGATTTCATTGGGGAACGGAACCAACGGACGATGCGGCTCACGCGCGTGGCGCGCTGGCGTGTCAGTGGCTCTCCTTAGCCTGAGAAGGTGAAAGAGCGGAGAGCGAAGGCCGAAGCTAAGCGCAATGCCGCGCGCGCTCAGAAGAGATTCGATCGGGTCAGGCTTCTCAACGAAGAGTTGGATCGGTTGTCGACGGACGCGGCCACGAGGTCTGCTGGCGTGAGCAACAAGGGCTCATTCCTCGCCGTAACGGCGGGAATCTTGCTCACTGCTGCCACCGTCCAACTGTGGACGCAGGCACCGCTCTACGGAGTGGTCTCGCTCGGCTTTGCCTGCGCAGCGCTTGCATGCGCCGCAATCGCGCTTCGTCCGGGCACGCGTCCTGGGATCAACGCTCGCCGACTCGTGGACCGACACATCGATTGCGATCACCTCGCAGCGCACGTCGAGACAGAGATCGTGAGGGACAAAGCAACCGTGCTCGACGCAATCGAGGACGATCTGAAGAACCGTGGCCGTTGGGTGCTGGCCGGATTTGGCGCGAGCGCCGTCGCGGCTGTTTGCCTCGCTGCAGTGTTCAGCGCGGAGCTGTTGGGAGCGCGCTAGTGGGACGTCCAGATTTCGAGTACGACGCCGAGGACGTTTCCGACGTCGAAGTAGGCACTTCGATCGACAATGCCTACTTCGGCGCCGATACCTCAGCCGATGGAAACGTCACAAAGCTCACCCATTCCGGCGACTCCAACATCAGCGGTCTTCGAGCGACTCGAGTTGAGGAGCCCCATGAGCCGTCCTGAGTACGATGACGATCCCGACGAGACCGAGGACGATACGACGACCGAGTCGAACCTCGGCACTCACTACAACAGCCCGACGCCGAGGCGAGATCCCCGTCGTGCGCGCTGAGCGACACGTCGGGCTCCGCTGGTCCCCCTAGAACGAGAGAAGCGCCACCCTCTCGGGTGACGCTTCGCTTGCTGGGGTACCTGGACTCGAACCAAGAACAACGGAACCAGAAACCGCCGTGTTGCCAATTACACCATACCCCAATGGCCCTCGGGCCAGTGATCGAGCATAGCCGACGCACGGCCCTCGCGCGAATCGGCGCAGGCCCGCGTGGCGCGCGTCAGCCGACGTCGAAGACCGTCGTCAGCGTGCACGCGCCCTGAGCGGTGCATTCGATGCGGCCGGAGGTCGGCACGCCGAACGCGTCGCTGCCCTCGACCGTCACGAGCGTCGTCTCCCCCGTGCGCACACCCTCCGCGACCGCGGACGCGGCTGCATCCGCCAGTCGATCCGACCAGCGCCAGTCCAGCATCTGCGCGAGCACGTCGACGCGCTGCATGAGGCGCGTGAAGTCGCCGAAGCCCAGCGCATCCTCGGTGACCTCGAGCCGCACCCAGTCGCCGCGCTCGCTCGTCGCCGCGATGCTCGACGCCCACGCCTCCACGCCGCCCGACGGGCCGACGACGGTCGTCTGGATGCCGCCGGCCGACGGCTCGAGCACGACGGTCGCGTTCTCCTGCATGCCGAGCTCGGATGCGGGCTGCGGCAGGTGCAGCAGGTTGAACGAGGCCTGCTGGTGCAGCTGCGCGTACGCCATGCCCGCCGGCGTCATCTGGGTCTGCCCCAGCCGCGACACCTCGGCGAGCGACGGTGGCGCCGACGCCTCCTGCAGCGCATGGCTCGCGAGGATGCTCGTCACGACCGGAGTCGCGGCCACGAGCAGCAGCCCGACGCCGATCGACACCCACCGCACGACGAGCCGGCGCCGCGTGCGCCGCTCAGGGGCGGAGAGGCCGCGCCGCACCTCCGCCGCGCGCGGCGGTCGAGGAGGCGCGAGCACGGTCATGTCGTCGTCGCCGTCACCGAGGGATCGAGCACGTACGTGATGCCGCAGTGGCCATCGTCGCGGCAGACGATCTCGGCGCCCACCTCGACGCCAGAGACCATGCCGGGATCGACCGCGACCGTCACGGCCTCGCCGGCGCGCACCGCGTCGCCCACGATGTCGTCGATCTCCGCACGCACCTCGGGATCGAACTGCCAGCCGAACGCCGCGACGCCCTGCTGCAGATCGTTCATGACCGTCGGATACGACGCCCAGACGTACGGCGCACGGGCCACGTCGAGGCTCGTCACCATGCCGTCCTCCGTCGTCACCGCCACGCTGTCGACGACGAGGCGGATGGCCCCGTCGCCCGCGAGACCGCCCTGATCCATGCCCACGACCATCGCCCAGACCTGCCCGGGCGGCGCCTCGGCCACGGCGGTCGCGTCGTCGTCGAGCCCCACGTCGTCGGCGGTGAGCGGCCCGTGCTCGAGGTTCACGTGCACGATGCGCCACTCGCGCACGTACGCGAGCCCCGCCTCGCCGAACTGCGTCGTGCCCGCGGCCGACACCTCGTCGGGCGTCGGCGGCTCGACCGTGTGCGTGCCGGCGCCCGTCACGAGCACGAACGTCACGTAGGCGCCCACGACGCCGAACAGGCCGCCGAACGGGATCATCCATCCCCTGCGCCGCTCGCGGCGGGCACGCAGCTGCTGCGGTGACAGCTCGCGGCGTGGTCGCCGCCACCTCCGACTCGAGGACTCGCCAGCATCGCGCTGCTGCGCGTCGCGGCCCTCGAGCTCGGCGATCATGACCCCGTCGCCACCTCGGTCGGCTCGAGCACGTAGACGAGGCTGCAGTTGCCGCCGCCGTCGCACGCGACCTCGGCACCCACGGGGATGCCCATCGCCGTGCCGGCGTCGAACGACGTCGCGTACGACTCGCCGTCGCGCACCGCGGCGCCGACCTCGTCCTCGAGCTGCGCCTGCATCGCGGGTGTGAACTCCCACCCGAACTGCGTCGTGCCGTCCTGCATCGCACGCACGATCGCCGGGAACTCCGCCCAGCCGAACGTGTCGAGCTCGGCGGCGATGCTCGTCACGACGCCACCCTCGGTCGTCACGGTCATCTGGCGCATGAGCGAACGGAAGTAGCCCTCGCCGTCGATGCCGCCGCCGCGACCGACGAAGAACGTCGTCTGGATGAGGCCGATGCTGCTCGACGCGACGACCGTGTCGTCGTCGGCCATGCCGACCTCGTCGGCCGTGAGCGGCAGGTCGGAGAGGTTGAACGACGCCGTCTGCCGCTGCGCGATGTACGCGCGTCCCGCATCCGTCATCTGCGACGTGTTGTCGGCCGAGATCTCGTCGGCGGTCGGCGGACGATCCTCGGTGATGCCGCTGTTCATGAGCAGCACCGTCGTCACGACGACACCGATGATGACGACGAGCGAGACTGCCGGGAAGATCCAGCGGCGGATGCGCGCGCGGCGCGCCTTGCGCTCCTGCGGACTCATCGCAACGTCGTTCGAGGCGCTCGTCTCGCGCTCGTCCAGCAGCGTCATCGCACACCTCCCCAGGGCAGTCCACGATACCAGCGGCGCCCGAGAGCGCCCTGGATCGTTCACCTGCCGGATGCCTGCCGCCGCTATCGTCCACGTGCCCGGCCGATGGGCGCACACGCATGGCATCGCAGCAGCCCAGCCCCCGCATCCGACGCCCCGACGTCGAGGGGATGCGCGCGGTCGCGTCGCTGCTCGTCGCGATCTACCACGTGTGGCCGGGGCGGGTGTCGGGCGGCGTCGACGTGTTCTTCGTCGTCGCGGGATTCCTGCTCGTGCCGCCGCTCGTCGCCGCCATCGCCGACCGTGGGCCGCGCGCGGCCGCGTCGACGGTGCGGCGTGCGATCGTGCGGCAGCTGCCGCTCGCCGGGCTCGTGCTGGGCGTCGTCACGCTGGCGGTGCTCACGCTGTGGCCGCCGCATCTGCGCCGCGGCGTGCTGCTCGACGTGCTGTCGGCGGCGACGTGGACCATCAACTGGCGGCTCGTCGATCGCAGCACCGACTACCTCGCGCAGACCGCGACCGCCTCGCCCGTGCAGCACCTGTGGGCGACGTCGGTGCAGCTGCAGGCGACGATCGCGCTCGTGCTCGTCGTGCTGGCCGCCGCGCTCGTCGGTGCCCGCGCGGGTGCGCGGCGGCGGGTGCTCGCGGCGGTGGGATGCGTCGGCCTCGCCTCGTTCGCGTGGGCGCAGGTGCACGTGGCGCTCGAGCCCGATGCCGCGTACTTCGACACCGCCGCTCGCCTGTGGGAGCCCGCGGTCGGCGCGCTCGCCGGCCTGCTCGCGCCGTCGCTGCGGCTCGCATCCGTCGCGCGCACGGCGCTCGCGGGCGCGGGCATCGCGCTCGTGCTCGGTGCCGGCGCGCTCTCGACGCTCGGCGCCTACCCGGGCGCGATCGCGCTCGTGCCCGTCGCAGGCGCGGTCGCCGTGCTCGTCGCGGGCGCAGCCGGCGCGCCGACCGTCGTCGCCCGCGCCCTCGGCTGGCGACCGCTCGTGGTGCTCGGCGGCCTCTCGTGGGGGCTGTACCTGTGGTCGTGGCCGCTGCTCGTCGCCTACCGGCTCATGGCGCCCGACCGCGCGTCGGCGACGCCGCTCGTCGACGGCCTGCTGCTCGTCGCCGGCGGCGTCGCGCTCGCGTGGCTCTCGCAGCACGTGCTGCACGGCCTCGACCTGCTCGCCCGCTGGCGACCGTCGCGCCTCCTCGCGCCCGTCGCGGCGGCCGCGACGCTCGTCGCCGTCGTCACGGTCGGCGCGGCCTCGCCCGCGTCGGCGCACGTCGCCCGCATCGACTCCCCCGCCGCAGCGCAGGCCGCGATCGACGCGACGCTCGCCGGCGCATCCTTCGCGGGCACCGAGGCGATCGGCAGCGCATCGCAGGCGCCCGAGTGGGTCGTCGACGACTGCCTCGACGCCGGCCCCGACCGTGCCGACCGCTGCGTCTACGGCCCCGCCGACGCGACGCTCGACGTCGCCGTCGTCGGTGACTCGCAGGCGATCTCGTGGATGCCGGCGCTGCGGCTCGGGCTGCCGGACGCGCGCATCCAGGTGCTCACGATGGGCTCGTGCGCCTTCTCGACCGTGACGACCGACGTGCCCGACATCGCCCGCGACGCCTGCGCGGCGCACGGCGACTGGGCGACCGAGCGGCTGCTCGCCGACCCGCCCGACCTCGTCGTCGTCGCGAACGGCCTGCGGTCGGAGCGGCTCGTGGATGCCGACGGCGTCGTGCCCGCCGGTGCGGGGCCGATCGCCGCTGCCGCCGGTACCGCCGAGCGCCTCGCGCCGCTCGCCGACGCGGGCGCGCGCATCCTCTGGCTCGACGCTCCCCCGCCGTTCGCATCCCTCGCCGCGTGCGCGACGCCGCATGCGCTCGAGTCGGCGACCGCTCGCTGCACGGTCGACGGCACGGCGCTCGACGCGCGCGTCGACGCGCTCGCGGCCGCCTCCGCGACGTTGCCGGGCACGACGTTCGTGGACGCTCGGGACTGGCTGTGCGCCGACGACTCCGCGGTGTGCCCCGCGACGATCGACGGCATGCTCGTGACCGCCGACGGCTCGCACCTGTCGTGGATGGCGTCGCAGGCGCTCGCGCCGCTCGTCGGCGCAGCGGCGCGCGACGCGCTGGCCTGAGTTCACCGACCCCACGACATCGACAGGAGTGGTCACTTCCTGACGGGGAGTGGTCACTTCCGTACAGGAGGGGTCGCTTGTTGCCGAGACACGCCGCTCACTTCGGCAGGTACTGACCCCTCAGCGGGCGAAAGTGACCGATCAGCGGCAGGAAGTGACCCATCGGATGCGCACCGCACCCGTGAGACGCGACGAGCTACCGCCCCGCCGCGATCAGGTCGCGGTTGATCACCGACGACGCGATCGTGCCCTCGCCCGCCGCGACGGCGAGCTGGCGGAAGCCGGGCGTGATGTCGCCTGCGGCGTAGATGCCGGCGACGCTCGTGCGCTGCGAGCCGTCGACGACGACGAGGCCGTCGGCGTCGCGCTCGAGGCCGAGCAGATCGGCGAAGCCGATGCTCGCGTGCCACTGCGGCCGCACGAAGCCCGCCGTGCGCGTCGAGCGGCGGCCGTCGTCGAGCACGACCGCCTGCATCCCCTCGCGGTCGCCCTCGATCGCCGCGATCGGCGCGCGCTCCACGGGGATGCCGAGGGCGGCGAGGCGCGCCTCGTCGTCGGCCGACACGTCGCCGACGCCGTTGGTGAAGACGACGAGGTCGTCGGTGTGCCTGCGGATGACGAGCGCTCGCTCGGCGAGGTCGTCGGTCTCGCCGATGAGGGCGAGCGGCTTGCCGCGCTTGTCGTAGCCGTCGCAGTCCATGCACGAGTGCAGGCTCGTGCCGTACCAGGCGCGCACCATCGACGGCAGCGGCAGCGCCTCGGTGAGACCGGTGGCGATGAGCACGGCGGGGCTGTGCACCTCGGTCTGCTCGTCGCTGCCCGGGCGCTTCGCCACGGTCACGAATCCACCCGGCACGGGCGAGATGGAGTGCACGATCGTGCGCTCGTAGGTGACGGTCGGGTACGCGAGCACCTCGTCGCGGCCGAGCGTGCGCAGCTCGAGCGGCGAGATGCCGTCGCGGCTCAGGAAGCCGTGGCTCACGAGCGTCGCCGCGTGGCGCGGACGGTTGGAGTCGAGCAGCGCCACGCGGCGGTGCGCACGCGCGAGGTTGAGCGACGCCGCGAGCCCTGCGGGCCCGGCGCCGATCACGACGACGTCGACGTCCACGCTCAGATGCGACCCATGAGGCGCTGCAGGCGCGCGACGGTCTCGTCGCGGCCGAGCAGCACCATCGACTCGAACAGCGGCGGGGAGATGCGGCGACCCGAGAGGGCCACGCGCAGCGGCGCGAACGCGAGGCGCGGCTTGAGCCCGAGCCCGTCGATGAGCACCTCGCGCAGCACGCGCTCGACGTCCTCGATCGTGAACGGCACCGACTCGTCGGCGAGCGCGGCGGATGCGGCGGCGAGCGTCGCGTGCGCGTCGTCGCGCAGCGAGCCGAGCGCGTCCTCCTCGTAGTGCAGCTCCTCGGCGCCCAGGAAGAGGAAGCGCAGCATGCCGTCGGCCTCGCCGAGCAGCTGCATGCGCTCCTGCACGAGCGGTGCGGCCTCGGCGAGCAGCGCGAGCTCGGCCTCGGTCGGCGGCGTCGAGAGCGCGTCGCCGAGGTACGGCACGAGGCGCTGCGCGAAGTCGGCGGGCTCGAGGGCGCGCACGTGGTCGCCGTTCAGCGACTCGGCCTTCTTCGCGTCGAAGCGCGACGGGTTCGGCAGCACGTCGGCGACGTCGAACGCGGCGACGAGCTCGTCGCGCGTGAAGACGTCGCGGTCGGCCGACAGCGCCCAGCCGAGCAGCGACAGGTAGTTGAGCAGGCCCTCGGGGATGAAGCCGGCCTCGCGCAGCAGGAACAGGTTCGACTGCGGGTCGCGCTTCGACAGCTTCTTGTTGCCCTCGCCCATGACGTAGGGCAGGTGGCCGAAGTTCGGGATGGCGTCGACGACGCCGACGTCGGCGAGCGCGCGGTAGAGCGCGATCTGACGCGGGGTCGACGACAGGAGGTCCTCGCCGCGCAGGACGTGGGTGACGCCCATGAGCGCGTCGTCGACGGGGTTCACGAACGTGTAGAGCGGCTGGCCGTTGGGGCGCACGACGACGAAGTCGGGCGACGAGCCGGCGGGGAAGGTGATCTCGCCGCGCACGAGGTCGGTGAACGAGAGGTCCTCGTCGGGCACGCGCAGGCGCAGGCTCGGCTGACGGCCCTCGGCCTTGAACGCGGCCTTCTGCTCATCGGTGAGGTCGCGCTCGTGGTTGTCGTAGCCCTGGCGGGGGTCGCGGCCGGCGGCGCGGTTGCGCTCCTCCATCTCCTCCGCGGTCGCGTACGACTCGTAGAGGTGGCCGGCCTCGACCAGGCGGTCGATGATGCCGCGATAGATGTCACCGCGCTGCGACTGGCGGTACGGCTCGTGCGGGCCGCCGGTCTCGACGCCCTCGTCCCAGTCGATGCCGAGCCAGCGCATCGCCTCGAGCAGCTGCTCGTACGACTCCTGGCTGTCGCGCGCCGTGTCGGTGTCCTCGATGCGGAACACCAGCTTGCCGCCGGTGTGCCGCGCATACGCCCAGTTGAACAGGGCGGTGCGGATGAGGCCGACATGCGGGGTGCCGGTCGGAGAGGGGCAGAAGCGGACGCGCACGTCGGCGCCCGTGGCAGTGGAGAAGGGGACGCTCATGGCGTGCTCCATCCTAGGCGGCGGGCGTGCCGCACCGCCTATGCGTCGTCGGCAGCCGCCTCCGGCTGCTGCTCCCCCAGGATCGCGTCGGCCCGCGCCATGACGTCGAGCTGCGCCACCGAGTAGATCTCGAGCATCGTGCGCACGACGGTCGCCTGCATCTCGGCGGGGCTGCGGGATGCGTGCGAGCTCGGATCGTTGACCCACGACCACCGCGCACGGATGTCGGCGAGGTACGGCGCGAACCGCTCGGCGAGCTCCTGCCGCGTCGCGTCGTCGGCGTCGTCGGGCAGCGCCTCGAGCTCGTCGTCGAGCGGCGTGCGCCCCAGCGCGCCGACCATCTCGCGCATCTGCTGCATGCCCTCGTCGTCGTACAGCCGCGAGTACACGAGCATGAGCGCGCGATCGGCGGCGTTCATGTTGCCGGCGACCGAGCTGAAGCCCTCCGGCAGGTCGGCGGGCGCGCCGTGCTCGACGATCGACGACACCTCGTCGCGCACGCGCTGCAGCCTGGCGATCTGCTCGCCGAGCTCCTCGTCGAGCGCACGCAGCGCATCCGTGCCGCTGCCGGGGTCGTCGACCATGTCGCCGATGCGGGCGAGCGGGATGCCGAGGTCGACGAGCCTGCGGATGCGCAGCAGTCGCACGAGGTGCGCCGCGCCGTACTGCTTGTAGCCGTTCACGCGCCGCTCGGGCTCGGGCAGCAGCCCCACCGAGTGGTAGTGCCGCACGGTCTTGAGGGTCGTGCCCGCGAGCTCCGCGAGCTCCCTCGTGCTCCACGCCATGCATCGAGGGTCCCACGCCGCTCGAGCGTGCCCCGAGGGCACGGCGTGGTCTGCGCATGGACAGCCCCCTGCTGACCGTCGAGGGCCACGAGCGCACGACGATCCTCGGTGGCATGACGCCGTGCGCCGACGCGAGCGTGGCCGCCGCCCTCGTCGACGGCACGCTGCCCGACGAGGGGTCGCCTGCCAGCACGGGCAGCGACGCCGATCAGGGCTCGAACGTCCCCGCTCCGGGGCGCACGAGCCCTGCCTCGTAGGCGATGGCGACGAGCGCCGACCGATCGCGGGCGCCGAGCCGTGCGAGGAGCCGCGACACGTAGGTGCGGGCCGTCGCGGGACTGATGTGCAGCGCGCGGCCCACCTCGTCGTTCGTGCGCCCACGGCCGACCTCGACGAGCACCTCGCGCTCCCGCTCGGTGAGCCCGTCGACGAGCTCGGGCCGGATGCGCGCGGTCGGCGAGCCCGCCACCTCGCCGAGCACCGTGGTCGCGACGCTGGGCGACAGCGTCGCCCCGCCGGCCGCCACCGCACGGATGGCCTGCCGCAGCTCAGTGGGCGCGACGTCCTTGAGCACGTAGCCGGCGGCGCCGGCGCGGATCGCGGCGAGCACATCGGGCTCGTCGTCGAACGTCGTGAGCACGAGCACCCGCACGTCGGGCAGCCGCGCGTCGTCGACGAGCGCGCGCGTCGCGGCGACGCCGTCCATGCGCGGCATGCGCAGGTCCATGAGCACGACGTCGGGCCGATGGGCGCGTACGGCCTCGACGCCGGCGCGGCCGTCGGCCGCCTCGGCGACGACCTCGACGTCGCCGTCGCGCTGCACGATCGCCCGTAGTCCCTCGCGCACGACCGCCTGGTCGTCGACGACCACGACGCGGATCACGGCGTCGGCTCCACGGGGATGCGCGCGTCGACGACGAAGCCGTCGGCCGCCCGGGTCTCGAGGGTGCCGCCGAGCAGCCGCACGCGCTCGCGCATGCCGGCGAGGCCCGCACCCGCCGCGACGCCGCTCGCTCCGACGCCGTCGTCGGCGACCCGCACGTGCACCGACGTCGGCAGCACCTCGACGAGCACCTCGACCGCGTGGGCGCTCGCGTGCCGTACGACGTTCGTGAGCGCCTCCTGCAGCACGCGGAAGGCGGCCGCGTCGACCGCAGCGGGCAGCGCATCCAGATCGCCGCGTACCTCGGCGCGCAGGGCGACGCTCCCCGACCGCACGACGTCGAGCACGTCGTCGAGCGCCGCGAGCGTCGCGGTGCGCGCGGGCGCGTCGTCGTCGCGCACGGCGCGCACGGTCTGCCGCACGTCGCGCAGCGACCGCGACGCGAGCCGGCGGATGCGTCCGAGCGCAGCGCGAGCAGCGTCGTCGTCGCCGCCCACCGCCTCCTCGCCGACGCTCGCCTGCATCGCGATCGCCGCCATGGCGTGCCCGACGGTGTCGTGCAGGTCGCGCGAGATGCGGGCCCGCTCGAGCCGCACGAGCTCGTCGGCCTCGCGCTCCGCCTGCGCACGCGTGAGCTCGTCGATGCGTGCGCGCTGCGCATCCGCGATCGCACGGCTGCGCATCGCGGCGCCGAGCGCGATCGCGGCGGCGAGCAGCGCGAGGTTCGACACGGTCTCGTAGCCCAGCAGCACGCCGACGGGCTCCACGCCGTCGCGGATGCGGAAGAACGTCGCGAGCGCGAGCAGCGCCGCCGATGCGACGACGGACGTGCGCACGTGCCCTGCACGGGAGGCCGCCCACACGGCCGCGACGACCGGCACGGCGACGCCCATCGCCGGCTGGTCGAGCGTGTAGTACGCGCACGTCGCGAGCACGCTGAGCGCGAGCACGGTGCGCGGCAGGCGCCGGCGCAGCAGCAGGAGGGCGCCGAGGCCCGTCGTGAGCGCGAACGCCACGGGCGACGCGGCGCCTGCGAGCGCCACGACGAGCGCGAGCGCCCCGGCGACGACGATCGCGAGCGCGACGTCGGCCAGGCGCATCGAACGCGGTGCGGCGGCCACGCCCCCACCCTAGGTTCGCGATCGGCGCGGTGGGCGGGATCGTCGCCTCTCGACGTAGGCGGGTCGAGACGCGAGGCGACGTCGAACGCGCCCGGCGACGGACGTGCGGAAGCCCGCCGGCGACGACGCTCGTCGGCATGGACACCGCACCCGCACCCGCATCCCGTCTCCGACCCTCCTGGGGTCTGGGCGTCGCCCTCGGCGCCTTCGCGCTCGTGCGCCCACTCGCTCGCACGCTCGAGTCGCAGCTCGGTGCCGACGCGGGCCCCGTGCTCGCGATCGGCCTCACGATCGTCGTCACGCTCGTCTGGATCGTCGTCGTGGGCCTCACCCGCGCGCCCGCGATCCCGACGCTGATGCTCGCCGGCGTCACCTACGCCGTGCTCGCGATCGTCGCGAGCGCCATCCTCTCCCCCGTGCTCACCGGCACGCTGCAGGGTCCGATCGCGAACCCGATCACCATCGTGCCGATGCTGCTCATGAACGCCGTGTGGGGACTCGTCGCCGGCGCGCTCGCGCTGCTCGTGCAGCGCATGCGTCGACCGCGGGCGTCGCAGGGTCGCGTCGTGACGCCGATGGGGCGCTGATCGTGCAGGTCGACGAGCCGCGTCGCCCCTCGGTGCTCGGCACGATCGGCGCGGCCGTGCTCGGCCTCGTCGGCGGCGGGCTCGCGGGCGTCGTCGTGCAGGATCTCGTCGCCTCCGCGCTCGTCGCGGCCGGTGACCTGTCGCTCGCAGCAGCGGTCGGCATCGCCCTCGTCGTGCCCGTCTGCGCCCTCCTCGGAGCGGGCCTCGGCGTCGTGCTGACGCTCGCCCGCCGCCCGACGCACGACAGCGGCGAGGCGCGGATCGGCGAGGCCCGGGATCCCGGTCGCTGACGTGGATGCGCTGCTGACGTTCGCCCGCGTCGAGTTCGGGGTGTCGGCGGGGCTGCACTTCCTGTTCGTCGCGACGACGCTCGGTCTCGCCCCGATGCTCGCGCTGCTCTCGACGGCGCACGCCGCGACGGGCCGCTCGCACCTCGCGCGTGCCACCGACCACGTCGCGAGGCTCTACGTCGTCGGCTACGGGCTCGGCATCGTCTCGGGCATCGTCGTCGAGGTGCAGCTCGGCCTCAACTGGTCGGGCGGGCCGTCGGGCGCGTACGACGCGATCGGCACGGCCCTCGCGATCGAGACGGTGCTGGCCTTCTTCGTCGAGACGTCGCTGCTGGGGCTCTGGCTCGCGTCGGCCGGCCGGTGGCCGGCGGGCGTGCGCGCGCTGCTGCTGTGGGGCGTCGCGGTCGCGGCGTACGCATCCGCGGCGATCGTGCTCGCCGCCAACGGCTCCCTCCATCGCCCCGAGGGCGTCGCGGCCGACGGGGCCCTCGTCGACCCCGTCGCGATGCTGCTGAACCCCTCGGGCGTCGCGGCGACCTGGCACGTGGCCGGCGCGTCCGCCGTCGTCGGCGGCTTCTGGATCGCCGCCGCCGCTGCCCACCTCATGCTGCGGCGCGCCGACTTCGAGGTGGCGCGAACGCTCGTGCGCGCCGGGGTCTGGCAGGTCGCGCTGGGCGCGCCCGTGGCGATCGTCGCGGGCTTCGCGCAGTTCGCGGTGGCCCGCGTCGGCGCGACCGAGGCCGAGGAGGGCGCGTGGGGGCTGCTGCTCGCGCTCATGATGCTCGTGGGGGTGCTCGTGCTCGGCGCCACCTGGCTCGTCATGGTGCCGATGCTCGTGCGCACGGCGATCGCTCGCGCACGATGGCTGCAACGCTGCATGGTCGCGCTCGTGTGGGTGCCGCTCGCGACGACGCTCATGGGATGGGTGTACCGCGAGGAGGCGCGGCAGCCGTGGTTCGTCGTCGGCGTCGTGCGCACCGCCGACGCCGCGTCGCTCGCGCCCGCGTGGGCGCTCGTACCCGGCGGGCTGGTGCTCATGGCGATCTCGATCGCGGCGACGGTGCTCGCGTGGGTCGCGATGCACCGCATCCTCGCGGTCGACCGCGTGACGCCCCTCGCGGTCGACGCGCTGGCAGCGCCGTCGTGACGATCGCGCTGCTCGCGGCGCTCGCCGCCGGATCCGTGGTCGTCGAGGGATGCGTGATCGCCAGGTGCCTCGCGGGGCTCGCGCCGGGAGGTGCCCGCCATCTCACGGCGCTCGGCGCCGGGTTCCTCGCGGGCGAGCTGTGGACGATCGGGCTGCTCGGCGCCGCCCACGGGCTCGTGGGGCCGGGGCTCCACGCGCTCGTGCCGTGGATCACGGTGCCCGCGACCGTCGCACTCGTCGGGTGGGTGGTGCGCGACGCCGGGCTGTGGCTCGGTCCGCGCTTCGGCCCGGGAGCGGGCTGGCGGCTGCTCGTCGCGGCGGGTGCCGCGGTGCAGGGGTGCGGCACAGCGCTCGTCGCGAGCGCCGTCGCGCTCGCCTGGGCGTCCGGCGCACCTCCGCCGTGGTCGCCCGAGGCGGCATCGTCGCCCCTCGCGACCGCCGTGCTGCACGCCGTGCTGCCCGTCGCGCTCGCGCTCGGCGTCGCGCTGCAGCTCGTATGGCTGCTGGCGCTGCGGGGAGCGCGCATCCCGATGCTCGACTGGACGCATCGGGAGCGCGCGAGCGCTCAGCGCACGACGTCGTAGACGAGCTTCACGACGCCGTTGTCGTACGCGGCGGAGTCGCGCAGCCGCAGGTCGGTGCGCGACTGCGCGGCGTCGCCGAAGATGCTCCTGCCGCCCGTGAGCAGGAACGGGAACATCAGCAGGTTGTAGCGGTCGATGAGCCCCGCGGCGCCGAGCTGGCGGGCGAGGTCGCCGGAGCCGTGGATGAAGATCGCGCCGCCGTCGGTCTCCTTGAGCGCCGCGACGTCGTCGAGCGAGCGCAGGATGGTCTGCTCGCCCCATCCGTCGACGAGGTCGGCCTCGGCGAGCGACGAGGAGACGACGTGCTTCGGCAGCGCCTTGTACGCCGCGTGGTCCTCGGAGCCGGGCCAGAACCGCGAGAACGCGTCGTAGCTGCGGCGCCCGAAGAGCAGTGCGCTCGTCTCGCCGAGCTCCTCGCCCTTCAGCGAGTAGGCCTCCGGCGAGAACGGGGTCTCGAAGACCCAGCCGCCGTTCGGGTGCCCCTCGGCGGTGCCGCCCGGGGAGTCGATGGATCCGTCGACGGTGATGAAGCCGGTGTAGACGAGCTCGCGTGCCATGGTTCGTGTCCTCTGGTTCGGGCATCGCGACTCGACGCCTCACTCATGCGTCGACCCTGCCGCGCGCGGATCGACGGCGGCCGAGCACGCTGCATCCCGGGCGTGTCGCGCTCGCCGCGTGCGCACGGCGAGCCGGCCCCGACTAGCGGCGACCGCCGCCCAGCAGCCCGCCCAGCAGATCGCCGAGGATGTTCCCGCCAGCCTGCTGCTGGCCTCCATCGCCATTGCCGAGGATGCCGCCGAGCAGGTCGCCCAGGCCGCCACCGCCTGACTGCTGCGGAGCCTGCCCGCTCGTCCGCGGCAGCGTGCCACCGGCGCCGCCACCGGAGTTCGCGAACGGGTTGTCGCCGCCGGTCGGCAGCGCGGCGCCGCCTCCCGACGGCTGCGTCTGGGCCTGGCCGCCGCCCGAGAACAGCCTCTGCGCGAGCCACGCGAGCACGATGGGTGCGACGATCGGCAGGATCTTCTTCACGATGTCGCCCATCGCGCCGCCGCCGCTCGCGCCGCCGAGCGCCGCAGCGACCTGGTCGGTCTGGCCGCCGAAGACGTGCTGCACGATGCGCTCGCCGTCATCGGCGTCGACGTCGCCTCCGAGCCGCGCATCCAGCGCGCCCGCATGCTTGCCGAGCGCCCGCTCGAGCGACGCGGCACCCGCGTCGTCCTGCGCGTTCGCCTGCATGCCGCCGACGAGCGCCGGCAGCACCGACTGGATCGCGCGCTGCGCATCCGCCTCGTCGACGCCCGCCTGCCGCGCGATCTGCGCGACGGGCAGCTGCGCCATGAGCTCCTGGATCTCGGACACGATCGCCACCTCTCCGTGCGGCGCCGGCGCCGGCACGCGGTCAGGATAGCCCCGGCGCTCGACGCGCCGACAGCCCCGACATGGCGACGTCGACCGGGAGTGTGGTCGGGTGGATGCGTGCGCTCACCGCTGCCCGACTACATGACCGAGGTCCTCGAGGCCTGCTCCGACGAGGATGACGGCGAGCTCGCCGCGTACATCCCCGAGCTCGCCGAGGCCGACCCGTCGCGGCTCGCCCTCGCGCTCGCGACGCCCGACGGCACGCGCTACGCCGTCGGCGACGCCGACGTGCGCTTCACGATCCAGTCGATCTCGAAGCCGTTCGCGTACGCGCTCGCGCTCGTCGACCACGGGCTGGATGCCGTGCTCGAGCACGTGGGCGTCGAGCCGTCTGGCGAGGCGTTCAACGAGATCTCGCTCGACCCGTCGACGAACCGGCCGCTGAACCCCATGATCAACGCCGGTGCCATCACGGTGCACTCGCTGCTCGACGCCGACCGCGTCGCCGCGGGCTTCGCGGCCTTCGCGGGCCGCGACCTCGAGGTCGACGAGCAGGTCTACGCCTCCGAGCTCGCGACCGCCGACCGCAACCACGCCATCGCCTACATGCTGCGCAACCACGGCATCATCGACGCCGACCCCCACGCCGTCGTCGACGGCTACACGCGCCAGTGCTCGCTGCTCGTCGACGTCGGCGACCTCGCCGTCATGGCCGCGACGCTCGCGAACGCGGGCACGCATCCCGTCACCGGCGAGCAGGTCGTGCCGCGCTGGGTCGCGCGCCAGACCCTCGCGGTGATGACGACGTGCGGCATGTACGACGCGGCCGGCGACTGGTTCACGACCGTCGGCATCCCCGCGAAGTCGGGCGTCTCGGGCGGCCTCATCGGCGCGCTCCCCGGCAAGGGCGGCTTCGCCGCGCTGTCGCCGCGCCTCGATCGGCACGGCAACTCGACGCGGGGCGTGCGCATCTTCGAGCGCCTCTCGGGCGACATGGGCATGCACCTCATGGAGGTGCCGCCCGCCGCGCGCCCGCTCACGCACGGGCACGCATCCGCCGACCACGACGGCGACGGCGAGACGGAGTCGGTGTACGAGCTACAGGGGTCCGTCGACTTCGTCGGCATGGAGCGGCTGCTCGTCGAGCTCGAGCAGGAGGACGAGGGTGCGCGCGAGATCGTGCTCGACCTCGCCCGCGTGCACGAGGTGCGCGACGTCGGTCGTCGCATGCTGCTCGAGGGTGCCAGGCGCCTCGTCCTCGACGGTCACTCGGTGACCTTCGTCGATCCCGACGACATGCTCGAGACTGGCGACGCGGGCGTGATCGACGTCGGCGACGGCCCCGAGGCGCAGGTGATGCGCGAGCGCGACTCCCGGCCCTGACGCGCGAGCGCCGGGTCATCGATTGGCGCCGATGTGCGCCAATGGACCGTTCCAAGGCGCAGAAGCTGGCCAATCGATCGCAGAAGGTGGCCAATCGCGCAGAAGGTGGCCCATCGACGGCTGAGCCGGGCGACCGCAGAGGCTAGACGAGCTGCACGATCGCGAGCGCGATCGCCGCGATGCCCGTGGATGCGCCGACCGCCACGAGCACGCCGCGCCAGTCCTGCCGCACGAGGTCGACGATGCGCACGCGCGACAGGAGGCCGACGAGCGCGGATGCGAGCAGCAGCTGCTGCACGAAGCCCACGACGTCGAGCACGGCGTCGGGCAGCGGCACGAGCGCGCGCACGGCGACGGCGACGAGGAAGCCGACGACGAAGAGCGGCACGATCGGCGGTCGCTCGCCCGCGCCGTCGCCCGAGCGGCGGCGCTGCGCCGCGACGAGCGCCGTCATGGGCGCGAGCGTCACGACGCGCACGAGCTTCACGACCACGGCGAGCGCGAGCGCGCCCGGCCCCGCGATCGCCGCCGTCGCGACGACCTGGCCGACGTCGTGCACGCTGGCGCCCGTCCACGCGCCGAACGCGGCGTCATCGAGGCCCAGCGGCACGCGCAGCAGCGGCAGCACGCCGATCGCCGCCGTGCCGCACAGCGTCACGAGCGCGACGGGCGTCGCCTGGTCGCGCTCCGAGGCGCCGCGCGCCTGCGCGACGGCGCCGATCGCCGAGGCGCCGCAGATCGAGAAGCCCGCTGCCATGAGCACGCGCTGATCCGCCGACATCCCCGCGAGCCGCGCGAGCGACCACGTGAGCACGAACGCCACGCCCACGAGCGCGACGACCGCGACGATGAGCACGGGCCCGAGCGCCACGACGTCGGCCACGACGACCTGCAGGCCCAGCAGCACGATGCCCGCGCGCATGAGCGTGCGACCAGCGACCTTCGCACCCGGCACGAGCCGCGCGTCCGCCGCGAGCGGCGTCTGCCCCAGCGCGAGGCCCAGCAGCACCGACAGCGTGAGCCACGGCACGTCGACGCCCGCCGCGAGCAGGGCGTGGTGGATGCCGAGCCCCGCGAGCGCGACGCCGACGCACGCGGCGACGCCGGCGAGCGCCGACCGCGGCACGAGCGCCACGGGGCGCGTCAGCCCTGCACGACGGGGTTGCGCAGCGTGCCGAGTCCGGCGATCGACACCTCGACGGTCTGGCCGGCCACCATGGGGCCGACGCCCGCGGGCGTGCCCGTGAGGATGACGTCGCCCGGCAGCAGCGTCATGGCCGCCGTGACGTGCTCGACGAGCGTCGGGATGTCGAAGATGAGGTCCTTCGTCGAGCCCGACTGCTTGGTCTCGCCGTCGAGCCGCGTCTCCACGAGCACGTCCGCGACGTCGAGGTCGGTCTCGATGCCCGGGCCGAGCGGGCAGAACGTGTCGAACCCCTTCGCCCGCCACCACTGGCCGTCGGACTGCTGCAGGTCGCGCGCCGTCACGTCGTTCGCGATCGTCCAGCCGAACACGTGGTCGAGCGCATCCGCCTTCGCGACGCGTCGCGAGACGCGGCCGACGACGAGCGCGAGCTCGCCCTCGAAGTGCACGTTCGTCGACTCCGGCGGCAGCACGATCGGGTCGCCCGGGCCGATCACCGACGTGTTCGGCTTCAGGAACACGAGCGGCGACTCGGGCACGTCGTTGCCGAGCTCGGCGGCGTGCGCCGCGTAGTTGCGGCCGATGCCGACGACCTTCGAGCGCGGGATCACGGGTGCGAGCAGCTGCACCTGCGAGAGCGGGATGCGCTCCCCCGTCGTGTCGAACCCAGCGAAGAGCGGGTCGCCGGCGAGCACGACGACGTCGGTCTCGTCGACGACGCCGAACACGATGCGGCCGTCGTGCGACGCGCGGACGATCCGCATCAGCGCGCCTCGGTGAGCTGCGTCATCCAGCCGTGCGGGTCGTCGGCACGGCCGTACTGCAGGTCGGTGAGCGCCGCACGCAGCGCCAGCGTCACGGGGCCCGCAGGCGCGTCGGCGTCGCCGAACGCATCCGCCGCGTCCTTCGCCTTGATGGCGCCGATGGGCGTGATGACGGCGGCGGTGCCGCACGCGAACGCCTCGACGATCTCGCCGGAAGCCACGCCGTCGCGCCACTCGGCGAGCGTCACGGTGCGGTGCTCGACGGCGTGGCCGAGGTCGCGCGCCATCTCGAGCAGCGAGTTGCGGGTGATGCCATCGAGGATCGACTCCGACTTCGGCGTCACGAGCGTGCCGTCTGCCTTCACGAGCACGACGTTCATGCCGCCGAGCTCCTCGAGGTTCGCGTCGCCCGACTCGTCGAGGAAGAGCACCTGCGCGCATCCGTTCGCGAACGCCTCCTGCGTCGGCAGCAGGCTCGCGGCGTAGTTGCCGCCGCACTTCGCCGCGCCGGTGCCGCCCTTGCCTGCACGCGCGTACTCGCGCGAGAGCCAGATCGACACGGGCTTCACGCCGGCCGGGAAGTACGGGCCCGCGGGGCTCGCGATGACCGAGTACAGCACCGTCTGCGCCGCGCGCACGCCGAGGAAGACCTCGTTGGCGATCATGAACGGCCGCAGGTACAGCGAGTCCTCGCCGCCCGTCGGCACCCACGCCTCGTCGATGCCGACGAGCTGGCGCAGCGACTCGACGAAGTCCTCGGTCGGCAGCTGCGGCAGCGCGAGACGCTGCGCCGAGCGCTGCATGCGGGCCGCGTTCTGGTCGGGGCGGAACGTCCACACCGAGCCGTCCTCGCGGCGGTACGCCTTGAGGCCCTCGAAGATCTCCTGGCCGTAGTGCAGCACCGCGGAGGCGGGGTCGACCGAGAACGGGCCGTACGGCTGGATGCGCGCGTCGTGCCAGCCGTCCTCGACCGTCCAGTCGATGACGGCCATGTGGTCGGTGAAGTGCTTGCCGAATCCGGGGGCGGCGAGCACGGCGGCGCGCTCGGCCTCCGACTTCGCGCTCGTGGATGCGGTGGTCGTGAACTGCAGGGCCATGGTGGCTCCTTACGCTGCTGCGACGAGTGCGGCGATGCGATCGCCGGTCGCGGAGGTGGTGGTGGATGCCGGGCGGCTCGCGACGTCCTGATCGACGGCGTCGCGGATGCGCCTCGCGGCGTCGGCGTAGCCCTGGTGCTCTGCGAGCAGGGCGGCCGACAGGATCGCCGCGGTGGGATCGGCCGTGCCGGTGCCCGCGATGTCGGGCGCGGAGCCGTGCACGGGCTCGAACATGCTCGGGAAGGTGCCGTCGGGGTTGATGTTCCCCGAGGCTGCGAGCCCGATGCCGCCGGCGATCGCGCCGGCGAGGTCGGTGAGGATGTCGCCGAACAGGTTGTCGGTGACGATGACGTCGAAGCGACTCGGCCGGTCGACGAGGAAGATCGTCGCGGCGTCGACGTGCAGGTAGTCGACGGACACGTCGGGGTGGTCGGCGGCCACGGCGTCGGTGATGCGACGCCACAGGCCTCCGGCGTTCACGAGCACGTTGGTCTTGTGCACCAGCGTGACGCGCTTGGAACGGGTCTCGGCGAGCTCGAACGCGAAGCGCACGACGCGCTCGACGCCGTAGGCGGTGTTGACGCTCGTCTCGTTCGCGATCTCGTGGGGCGTGCCGACGCGGATCGAGCCGCCGTTGCCCACGTACGGGCCCTCGGTGCCCTCGCGCACGACGACGAAGTCGACGTCGCCGGGCTCGCGCAGCGGGCTCTCGACCGCGGGGTGCACGACCGTGGGGCGCAGGTTGACGTAGTGGTCGAACGCGAAGCGCAGCTTCAGCAGCAGCCCGCGCTCGATGATGCCGCCCGCGAGGCGCGGATCCGTGGGATCGCCGCCGACGGCACCCAGCAGGATCGCATCGTGCGTCGCGATCTCGGCCATGGTGTCCTCGGGGAGGATCTCGCCGGTCTCGAGGTAGTGGGCCGCGCCGAGCGCGAACTCCGTCTCGACGAGGTCGACGGCGCCTGCGAGCGCAGCGCGCAGCACCTTCCTCGCCTCGCCCGTGACCTCGGGTCCGATGCCATCCCCGCCGATGACGGCGAGCTGCAGCTGCTCCACACGTACCTCCCGACCTCCGAGCCTATCGGCGGCGTGCGTGCGCGCGAGCACGCCGGTTCGCGGCGAGTGGCGGCGAGGCAAGCACACCGGATGCGGTGGCGTCCAGGGCCGGACGCGGATGCGCCGCTCGGGCTAGCGTCGGGCGTCGATCGTCGAGCGCTCCCCCATCCCCAGCTCGACGGGAACGGAGAGTCACCCATGCTCGGATTCGGGATCTTCCTGCTCGCCGCGGGCGCCATCGTCGCGTTCGCCGTGCCCGGCCTGGCGCAGGTGCCGGGCGTCGACTGGATGCTGATCGGCTACATCCTCATGGGTGCCGGACTGCTCGTCACGATCGCAGGCGCCGTGCAGATGGCGCGCCGCAGCGGCTCGCGCACCGTGCGCTCGACGAGCGTCGACCCCGGCACGGGTGCCAGGGTCGACCGCGTCGAGCGCCGCGACGACGTCGTCTGATGCCGACGATCGACGGCGTCCACCACGTCGCCATCACGGTGCGGGATCTCGACGCGAGCGTCGCGTTCTACGAGCGCCTGCTCGGAGCACCACCCGTCGCCTCGCTCGCAGGCGAGGGGCTCCTCCGCCGGCTCTTCGCACTGCCGGGCGGCACGAACCTCGGGCTCACGCAGCATGAGACACGGGCCGACGGCGACTTCAGCCCGTTCCGACCGGGCCTCGATCACCTCGGCCTGGGCGTCGCGTCGCGCGACGACCTCGAGGCGTGGGTGGAGCACCTCGACGCCGTCGGCATCGCCCATGACGGCATCGTCGACGTGGAGTACGGGTCGGCGCTGAGCCTCAAGGATCCCGACGGCGTCGCGCTCGAGCTGTTCGTCGGAGCCTGAGCGCGCCCGACGGCCCGGTCAGCGCTCGGCCGCGGCGATCGCGACGGCGGCCGTCGTCGGCCCGCCGCTGCGCCCGCGCACGAGGCGCCACCACGTGAGCACGGCGGCGGATGCGATGAGCACGGCACCGGCGCCCGCGGTCCACACGACGCCGGCGTCGAACGCGTGGCGCGCGGCCTCGGCGAGCGCGAGTCCCGCCTCGCCGCCCACGGCATCCGACACGTGCAGCGCGCCGCTGAGGGTCTCCCCCGCTCGCGCGGCGTCGTCGGCGGCGATGCCGCTCGGCACGACGAGCGTCGACTGGTAGACGGACGTGAGGATGCCGCCGAGCACGGCGGTGCCGAGCACGGCGCCGAGCTCGTAGGCCGTCTCGGAGACGCCCGCCGCGGCACCGGCCTTGTCGACGGGTGCGCTCGCGAGCACGAGGTCGTTCGACAGCGTCTCGGCAGCGCCGATGCCGGCGCCGAGCAGCGCGAAGGCCGCCGCGATGGCCGCGACCGAGATGTCGGCGCCGAGCACCGCCACCGTCACGTACGCGATGGTCGACGCGACGAGCGCGCCCACCATGACGACCTCCTGACGGATGCGACGCACGAGCCGCACCGAGCCGAGGCCCGCGACGATCATCGCGGCGGTGCCCGGCAGCAGCACGAGCGCCGCCTCGAGCGTCGACATGCCGACGACGAGCTGCAGGTGCTGCGTGAGGAAGAACAGGAAGCCGACGAGCGCGACGACCGACAGCAGGTTCACGAGCACGCCGGTCGAGAACGCGCGGTCGCGCAGCAGCGCGAGGTCGAGCATCGGGTGCTCGACGCGCTGCATGCGGCGCACGAACAGCACGCCGGATGCGGTGGCGAGGGCCGCGAGGCCGATCGCGACGGCATCGACGCCGTCGGTCGCGACGTGCTTCACGGCCGCGGCGAGCGGCGTGAGCGTGAGCATCGCGAGCACGATGCCGACGAGGTCGACCTTCGGCGCCTTCGGGTCGCGGCTCTCGCGCACGAGCAGCGGCACGAGCACGAGCATCGGCAGCAGCAGCGGGATCGCGAGCAGGAAGATGCTGCCCCACCAGAAGTGGGCGAGCAGCAGGCCGCCGACGGCGGGGCCGACCGCCGAGCCGACCGAGAAGCCCGTCGCCCAGATGGCGATGGCGAGGCGGCGCTGCACGCGGTCGACGAACAGGCTGCGCAGCAGCGACATCGTCGACGGCATGAGCGTCGCACCGAAGAGGCCCTGCAGGGCGCGGCCGGCGATGAGCAGCTCGGCGGTGGGCGCGAAGGCGCACAGCACCGAGACGACGCCGAAGCCGACGGCGCCGATGAGCAGGAGGCGGCGCCGGCCGAAGCGGTCGCCGAGCACGCCCATGGGCACGAGCAGGCCCGCGAGCACGAGCGGGTAGACGTCGACGATCCAGAGCTGCTGCGCGCCGGTGGGCTCGAGCGCTCCGGCGATCTCGGGCAGGGCGAAGGCGAGCACGGTGTTGTCGATCGCGACGAGGAGCACGGGCAGCATGAGCACGGCGAGCGCGATCCACTCACGCACACCGGCACGCGAGGTCTGGGTCTGGATCGTGGACATGGCCATCACTGTACCGTCCAGACGGTACAGTTGGCAACGTATGCTGGAGGCATGCCCGAGCGACCCACCGCCCGCGAAGCGATCCTCGACGCCTTCGTGGAGGTGGTCGTCGAGCAGGGCGAGCGCGCCGCGACGCTGCAGGCCGTCGCCGAGCACGCCGGCGTCTCGAAGGGCGGCCTGCTGTACCACTTCGGCTCGCGCGAGGCCCTCGTCGAGGGGCTCGCGGAGCGCCTGGATGCGCTGGGCGCCGAGGATGCGGAGGCGCTGCGCGGCGAGGCGGATCCCGTCGCCCGGTTCATCCGCGGCTCGATCGTGCGCGAGACGGCGATCGACCGCGCGTTCGTCGCGGCGTTCCGCCTCATCCAGTCGGAGCAGCACCCGTCGCTGCGCGAGGCGCTGCAGCGCGTCGACGACGGCTACCGCGGCGTCATCGCCGACGCGATCGGCGACGACCTCGCCCCGGTCGTCGCGCTCATGAGCGACGGCATCTACCTGCGGTCGGGCCTCGACCCCGCATGGGCGCCGAGCGACGACGACGTCGAGCGCATCGTCGCGGCCGTCGACGACATCGTGCGCCGCGCCCGCGACTGACTCACTCCGGCGCGGCCACGACGAAGCGATCGAGGCCGAGCCCCGCGCACGCGTCGGGCACCGTCGCGTCGACGCCTGGCGCGAACCCGCCGCCGAGCTCGACCGCGTCACCGTCCTCCCAGCCATCGGGGCGAACGTCGGTCGTCGCGAAGATCGGCAGGTGCAGCGCGCCATCGGATTCGATGACCAGGCAGCCGTGCTCGATGCGCACGACTCCCCCGAGCAGCGCGGCGTCACCGCCTTCGCCGCTCGGCTCGTAGCGAGCGACGGTGGGCGCCTCGGCATCCGAGCCTCCGCACCCGGCGAGCAGGCCGCACGCGAGCACGGCGACGATGATCGTCGCGACCGCCGCGCGCATCGACGACTCCGTCAGGCGCGCTCGGCGATGAGCGCCGCGAGCTCGGCCGGCTTCGACCACATGGGCCAGTGGCCCGTCGGCAGGTCGACGATCGTCAGCGCGCGCTGCTCGCCGAGGCCGCGCAGGAAGGGCACGCCCTGCTCGGCGTACGCGCGGTACTCGTCTCCCGTGAACGCCGTCGCGACGAGCGTCTGCGGCACGTCGAGTCGGCGGTCGTCGTGCAGGGCGACGGGGTCGCGCACGATCGCGGCCGGCTCGAGCACCGCGCGCTCGCGGAAGGTGGCGAGCTGCTCGTCGGTGAGGTCGCGCATCGAGCCGCCCTCGAGCTCGTCGTCCCACACCGCGTCGATCGCGAGGCCAGGGCCCTCGAGGCTCGCATCCATCGCCGCGCCGTCGACGACGGGGCACGTGTCGACCCACACGACGTGGCGCACGGCATCCGGTGCACGATCGATCGCGGCCGTCGCCGCGAACGCCGACCCCGAGTGCGACACGAGCGCGGCCGGACCCTCGCCGACGGCGTCGAGGATCGCCTGCACGTGGCTCTCGACCGTGACCGTCGAAGGGTCGCTGCCGGGCTCGAGCCCCGGCAGGGTGAGCGCGACGACCTCGTGCCCCGCGGCGCGCAGCCGCTCGGCGACGTCGTCCCACGCCCATGCCCCGAGCCAGAAGCCCGGGACGAGCACGATGCGAGCCTGGTCGTTCTCCGAGGAGTGCTGATCCGTCTGCGTGGAGGTCATGCCCGCGACGCTAGCCGCGACCTCCGACACCGCGCCAGGCACGCAGCCCGACGCGGCGCGGCGCGGGTCAGAGCTCGACGATGTCGATCTCGCGGATCGAGTCGGCCTGGATGGCCTCGCCGATCTCCGCGAGCAGCGCCTCGGGCGCGGCCTGGTCGATCGTGAGGATCGACAGCGCCTTGCCGCCCGCGTTCGTGCGCGCGATCTGCATGCCGGCGATGTTGATGTCGGCCTCGCCGAGCGCGCGACCGTAGATCGCGACGATGCCGGGACGGTCCTCGTACGTCATGACGACGTGGTGCGACGCGAACGGCACCTCGACGTCGTGGCCGTTGATCGCGACGATCTTCGCGACCTGCTTCGGGCCCGTGAGCGTGCCCGTGACCGAGACGCGCTGGCCGTCGCTCGTCGCAGCGACGACCGAGACCGTGTTGCGGTACTCGTCGCTGCGCTCGTCGACCGTGAGCTCGCTCGTCACGCCACGCTCCTGCGCGATGACGGGCGCGTTGACGAACGTGACGCCCTGCTCGCTGACGATGCGCGAGAAGAAGCCCTTGAGCGCGCCGAGGCGCAGCACCTTCACGTCGTACTGGGCGAGGTCGCCGTGCACCTCGACGTCGACCGACTCCACGGGGCCGGCCGCGAGGCCCGCCGCGAACTGGCCGAGCTGCTCGGCGAGGCCGATGCCCGGGCGCACGTACGGGTCGATGATGCCGCCGGCGACGTTGACGGCGTCGGGCACGAGGTCGCCGGCGAGCGCGAGGCGCACCGACTTCGCCACGGCGACGCCCGCCTTCTCCTGCGCCTCGTCGGTCGAGGCGCCGAGGTGGGGCGTGACCTGGATGGTCGGGAGCGACGTGAGCGCGTCGTCCTTCGGCGGCTCCGAGACGAACACGTCGAGGCCGGCGCCGGCGATGCGGCCCTCGCGCAGCGCATCCGCGAGCGCAGCCTCGTCGACGATGCCGCCGCGGCTCGCGTTGACGATGCGCAGCGTGGGCTTGGCGAGCGCGAGCTGCGGCGCGGCGATGAGGCCCGTCGTCTCGGGCGTGCGCGGGATGTGGATCGTGATGAAGTCCGACTCGGCCATGAGCTCGTCGAGCGTGCGCAGCTCGACGCCCAGCTGCGCGGCGCGCGCGGGGCTCACGTAGGGGTCGAAGGCGACGAGCTTGACGCCGAACCCGGCGAGGCGCTCGGCGACGAGCACGCCGATGCGGCCGAGGCCGACGATGCCGATGGTCTTCTCGTACAGCTCGACGCCGGTGAACTGGCTGCGCTTCCACTCCCCCGCCTTCAGCGAGGCGTGCGCCTCGGGCAGGTGGCGGGCGAGGCCGAGGATGTGCGCGATCGCGAGCTCGGCAGCCGAGATGATGTTCGACGTCGGCGCGTTCACGACCATGACGCCGGCCTTCGTCGAGGCGGGCACGTCGACGTTGTCGAGGCCGACGCCGGCACGGGCGACGACCTGCAGGTGCGGCGCGGCCGCGAGGGCCTCCGCATCCACCTGCGTCGCCGAGCGCACGAGCAGCGCGTTCGCGTCGGCGAGCGCCGACAGCAGCGCGGGACGATCGGTGCCGTCGACGTGACGGACCTCGAAGTCGGGGCCGAGGGCGTCGATGGTGGCGCTCGAGAGCGTCTCGGCGATCAGGACGACGGGCTTGGACACGCGGATGCTCCTCGATTGCGTGGCGGGGGCTCGGCACGTCGCGGTGCCTCGACGAGCCTACCGAGCATCCGCGGCGCCTCGAGGCATGGCGGACTCGCAGCGTCACGCGCCAGACTCGGGCGCATGATCATCGTCACCACGAACGACCTCCCCGGCTTCCGCGTGCTCGCGGTGCACGGCGAGGTCATGGGCCTCACGGTGCGCAGCCGCGACGCCGCCACGAACTGGGTCGCCGGATGGCGTGCGATCGGCGGCGGCGAGATCCCCGAGTTCACGCAGATGCTCGTGGAGTCGCGCATGCAGGTCATGGGGCGCATGGTCGAGGAGGCGCAGCGCCGCGGCGCCAACGCCATCCTCGCGATGCGCTTCGACGCCAACGAGATCGCGAGCGCGTGGACCGAGATCTGCGCGTACGGCACGGCCGTGACGGTCGAGCCGATCGCCGACGGCCCCGGCTCGACGGCGCAGTCGCAGCAGCTCGTGGCGCAGCCCGTGCCGCAGCTGCAGCCGCAGCCGCCCGCGCACGGCTACGGCGCCCCGCAGATGGTGCCGCCCGTGCAGGGCCAGGTGCCGTGGCCGCCGCCCGGCGCGCCCATGCCGCCGCGCTGACCCTGGTCTCCGCGCCTCCCCGCGTGCGGGAGGATGGAGGCGATGGATGCCTTCGAAGTCGTGCAGTGGGTGCTGCGGATCGTGCTCGCCGTCGTCTTCGTCGCCATGGGCGCGCTGCACTTCGTGCCGAAGGTCGCTCGCGGCATGGGCGCGATGATCCCGCCGGGCATCAAGGGCACCGGCATCCGCTCGGCGCGCTCGCTCGTCATCATCTCGGGCATCGCCGAGATCCTCGGCGGCATCGGCCTGCTCGCGCCGTGGATGCCCGTGCGCTTCGCCGCCGGCATCGGCCTCATCGCCCTGCTCATCGCGGTCTTCCCGGCCAACGCCTACGCCGCGCGTCACCCCGACCGCTTCGGCCCGATGGCCGTGCCGCTCGTGCCGCGCGCGATCGGGCAGGTCGTGCTCGCGGCGCTCGTGCTGGTCGCCGCCATCTGATGCGGGCGCGGGCCTTCGTGCCGCGCTGACCCGGTGGCGCCCCGCCGTCAGTGGTAGACGATGTCCTCCAACGACGTCAGCGGGTAGTGGCTCGGATACGGACGCCTGGCCACGCCCGAGTCGACCGCAGCCCGTGCGACCGCGGCCGACACGACGCCCAGCAGGCGCGGGTCGAGCGGCTTGGGGATGATGCAGTCGGGGCCGAACGCGAGCTCGACGCCGCCGTACGCGGCGCGCACCTCGGCGGGCACGGGCTCCTTCGCGAGCGCCGCGATCGCATGCACGGCCGCGAGCTTCATCTCCTCGTTCACGCGGGCGGCGCGCACGTCGAGGGCGCCGCGGAAGATGAACGGGAAGCCGAGCACGTTGTTGACCTGGTTGGGGTGATCGCTGCGCCCCGTCGCCATGATCACGTCGGCACGCGTCGCGTGCGCGAGGCTCGGGTCGATCTCGGGGTCGGGGTTCGCGAGCCCGAACACGATCGGGGCCGGCGCCATGGAGCGCAGCAGCTCGGGCGTGAGGATGCCGGGGCCCGAGACGCCGATGGAGACGTCGGCACCGGCGAGCGCATCCGCGAGCGTGCGCTCGGGGCCCGCATGCGCGAACTCGGCCTTGTACGCGTTGAGATCGGTGCGATCCGCGTGCACGACGCCGCGGGAGTCGACGAGCAGCAGGTTCTGGGCGCGCACGCCGAGCGCCGTGAGCAGGCGCAGCGTCGAGATGCCGGCGGCCCCGGCGCCGACGCAGACGACGCGAGCGTCGGCGATCGCACGGTCCGTCAGCTCGAGCGCGTTCAGCAGCGCCGCGGCAGCGATGATCGCCGTGCCGTGCTGGTCGTCGTGGAACACGGGGATGTCGCAGCGCTCGCTGAGGATGCGCTCGATCTCGAAGCACGCGGGGGCGGCGATGTCCTCGAGGTTGATGCCACCGAACGTCGGCGCGATGCTCGCGACCGTCTCGATGAACGCGTCCTGATCGCGCGCGTCGACCTCGATGTCGAAGACGTCGATGCCCGCGAACCTGCGGAACAGCACGCCCTTGCCCTCCATGACGGGCTTGCTCGCGAGCGGACCGAGATCGCCGAGGCCGAGGATGGCGGTGCCGTCGGTGATCACGCCGACGAGGTTGCCCTTGCCGGTGTACCGGTATGCGTTCTCGGGATCCTTCGCGATCTCGCGCACGGGCGCCGCGACGCCGGGGCTGTAGGCGAGTGCGAGGTCGCGGGCGTCCTCGGTCGGCTTCGTCAGCTCGACGCTGATCTTCCCCGGCCTGGGGTGCTGGTGATAGGCCAGTGCGGCCTCGTGCAGATCCATCGTCATCGGTGTTCGCCTCTCCACCGAGCAGTCGATCAGGCGGGTCGACCTCGCGGCGTCACGGCGTCGGCGAAAGAATCGCCCATCCTTCGGCTCGTTCAGGAAACGGCCAACGCGCGATTCGCGCGCCACCGGACGGCGGCCCTACTCCGGGTCGTCGACGATCGTCAGGCTGGATCGGTAGGCCTCGCTCGGCGGCGTCGGCCTCGTCGCATTCGGGTCGTAGCCCGTCATCGGCACGACGCGCTCTGCCTGATGCTCGCCCTGCTGCAGTCCGGGCTCGCACCAGACGCGCACCTGCTCGCCGACCTCCAGCGCACCGAGGACACGGCCTTCGATCGCCGAGAAGTGCACCCAGACCGCATCGCCGGATTCGACCACGACGCGTCCCCATCGCTCGTCCGCGTGCCACTCCTGCACGGTGGCGAGGGCATCGGCGATCACGGGCCCGCCTAGTGCGAGAAGGCGGCGATCGCCGCCTGCCGCGCGAGCTCCTCGCAGAGCAGGCTCAGCTGCGCGCTCACGCCGAAGCCGAGCAGCAGGATGCCCGCGCGGGCCGCGAGCCGGCGGCCGCGCGCGACGGCGGAGGCTGCGGCGAACGCCACGGCCGGCGCGGCCACGTTGGCGACGAGGATCGCCCACGGCACGGCATCGGTGATGCCGGCGGCCGCGTACACCTCGGGCAACCCGATGAGGTTCGAGACCGCCGCGTACAGCTGGTAGCCGAACAGCACGACGAAGACCGCCATCACGATCACGACGTCGCTGCGACGCTCGACGCGCTCGGTCGACTCGTCGTCCTCCGCCTGCTCGTCCGCGGCATCCCTCGGCTCGTCGACCTCGTCGACATCCGTCTCGACGTCGTCGGCGACGGGCGTCTCGGGCTCCACGACCTCGGCCCCCTCGGGCTCGTTCGTCTCGGCGCGGTCGGTCATGCGAGCACCCCCACGAGCAGCGGCCACGGTGCCGTCACGACGACGCCGGCGATCCACCACGGCACGGGCTGCGTCGACAGGCGGCGCGCGGCGAGCCACCAGCCGATGGGCGCGAGCACGGCGAGCAGCTCGCCGAGCTGGTACATCGCGAGACCGAGGATCGTCTGCTGCTGCGCGGGGTTCTCGAGCATCACGACGACCCAGCCGACCGCCGCGGCGATGGCGATGAGCAGGAAGAGCAGGCCGGCGACGGCCCGGATGCGCTGGGCGGGGTCGGCGGCGATCGCGACGGCCGCAGGAGCTGCGCTCGCCGCTGCGGCGGTGGTTGCGGGCGCCTCCGGCTCGTTCGTCACGAGCGTCTCGTCGTCGGCGTCACCGTCCCAGCTGAGGGCATCGCGATCGTCGTCGGGCACCCGGGAACCCTACCGCTCGGCGCTATGCCCGCTCACCGCTCGAGCAGGCGCACCCATCCGCCGTGCGCGTCGGCGAGCGCGAACGGCTGCTCGTCGACCGCGATGCAGAAGTCGGCGGCACCCGGGCCCGCGTCGAGGGCGTCGAGCCGTACACGGACCTCGGGCAGCACGCCGAGGCCCTCGTTCGAGATCCACGTCGCATCGCTGCCGCGCATCGTCTCGGCGAACGCCGCGCGGCCCTCGGCGGCGACGTAGGCGAGCACGGCGGTGTGGAACACGACGGTCGTCGCCGCACGGTCGCGCGCCTCGTCGACGAGCGCCATCGTGCCGTCGAGCAGGTCGCCGTCGCGCACCGTCGGGCCGTGCGCGCGCGCGATCGCCACGGCCGCGTGCAGGCGGTCGAGCCGCTCGGCGTTGGGCTCGCCGTCGCCGATCGGCCAGATGAGCGTCTCGAGCCAGCGCACGTCGTCGTCGCTCGCCGCCGAGAGCGGGTGGATGTCGAGGCCGGCCGACCAAGCGATGTCGGGCATGCGCGGCACGGCTCCGTCGAGGCGCGCCTCGAGCCGTGGCGCGGCCGGGTCGCCGAGCACACGCTCCCCCGCCGCGGTCTCGTAGGCGTACGACCAGCGGCCGGGCTGCAGGCAGAGCCCCATGGATGCACCGACCTCGACGATGGCGAGCGGCTGCGGCTGCGACGCGAACGCCGGCAGCAGCGTCGCGAGGCGCCGTGCCTCGTTCGTCTGCGTGCGGCGGGTGCGCACGCACGCCTCGATCGCATCCCACCGCTCGTGCACGACCGCCTGCGCCCACGTCCACGGCAGCAGCGGGTCGACGCCCGCGAAGCGCATGGCCGACAGCACGAGGTTCGGCTGCTGCTCGATGCGGGTCAGCGGTGCGAGCCTCGCGAGCAGGTCCTCGTCGCCCGCGAGCCCACGCGCCCAGTCGGCGTACCGCGGGCTGCGCAGGTCGCCCTCGACCTCGGCGAACCACAGCCACCGCGTCGCGATGACCGCCTCGGCAGTCTCGTCCTCCACGCCCCAACGTAGTTGAGGGTTTCGGCCCGATGCGAGGTCGCATCGGGCCGAAACCCTCAACTGTGCAGAGCCCTACTGGTTCGAGAACGCCGCGTCGAAGGATGCCGTGGGCAGCTTCCAGAGCAGCTCGCGGATGCGCGTCACGGCCTCCGCCGCGCCGTGCAGGCGGTCCATGCCGGCGTCCTCCCACTCGATCGAGATGGGGCCGTCGTAGCCGATCGCCGAGAGGGCGCGGAAGGCGTCCTCCCAGTGCATGTCGCCGTGGCCCGTCGACACGAAGTCCCAGCCGCGGCGCGGGTCGCCCCACGGCAGGTGCGAGCCGAGGATGCCCGCGCGGCCGTTGGCGGGGCGCAGGCGCGTGTCCTTGCAGTCGACGTGGAAGATGCGGTCCTGGAAGTCCCAGATGAACGCGACCGGGTCGACGCCCTGCCACAGCATGTGCGACGGATCCCAGTTGAACCCGAACGCCTTCCTGCGGTCGATGGCCTCGAGCGTGCGCACGCTCGTCCAGTAGTCGTACGCGATCTCGCTCGGGTGCACCTCGTGCGCGAACCGCACGCCCTCGCCGTCGAACACGTCGAGGATGGGGTTCCAGCGCTTCGCGAAGTCCTCGTAGCCGGCGTCGATGCGGTCGGCGGGCACGGGCGGGAACATCGCGACGTACTGCCAGATCGACGAGCCGGTGAAGCCCACGACGGTGTCGACGCCCAGCTTGCGCGCGACGCGCGCCGAGCGCTGCATGTCCTCCGCGGCGCGCTGGCGCACGCCCTCCGCATCCCCGTCGCCCCAGACGTAGTCGCGCAGGATCGCCTGGTGACGGAAGTCGATCGGGTCGTCGCACACCGCCTGGCCCGCGAGGTGGTTCGAGATCGCGAAGACCTGCAGGCCGTGCCGGTCGAGGATGTCGAGGCGCGACTGCACGTACGCGTCGTCCTCGTCGGCGCGCGCGAGGTCGAGGTGGTCGCCGGATGCGGCGATCTCGAGCCCGTCGTAGCCCCACTCGGCGGCGAGGCGAGCGACCTCCTCGAACGGCAGGTCGGCCCACTGCCCCGTGAACAGGGTCACGGGGTGTCGTGCCTGGAAGGATCCGTCGGTCATGCGGCCACGCTCCGTCGCGCTCGTGCGGTCGTGTCGATCCACTCGCCGGAGGCCGCCGACCGCAGCACCGCGTCCGTGAGCACGGCGGCGCGGACGCCGTCGTGGAAGGTGGGGAGCCCGTCGGGCGCCGCGCCTGCGATGGCAGCGTACGCGTCGGCGACGAACGCGTCGAACGCATCCTGGTAGCCCATGGGGTGGCCGCCGGGCACGCGCGACAGGCGCGCGGCGTCGGGCGAGAGCGACTCGGGATCGCGCTGCAGCAGCCGCGACCCTGCCCGCTCGCCGATCCACAGCTCGTCGGGCCGCTCCTGCTCGAAGCGGTAGCTCGCGTCGGCCGCGTGCCACTCGATCGTGAGGGCGTTCTTGCGTCCGGGCGCCATCTGCGTCACGAGCGCGGTGCCCACGGCGCCGCCCGAGAGGCGGAAGAGCACGGCCGCGATGTCCTCGTTCGCGACCGACGCGTCGCCGCGCTGGTCGAAGACCGTGCGCGTCGTCGCCGAGAGCGACACGATGCGCTGACCCGCGACGAACTCGACGAGGTCGAGCAGGTGCGAGCCGATGTCGGCGAACGCCCGCGACGGGCCGCCGAGCTCGGCGCCCGCGCGCCAGTTCTCGTCGTCGGGCAGCAGCATCCAGTCCTGCAGGTAGGCGGCGTCGACCGACAGCAGCGCCTCGCCCGAGGCCGCGAGGCGCGCTCGCGCCTCGCGCACCATCGGGTGGTAGCGGTACACGAACGGCACGGCGCCCACGAGGCCGGCCTCGTCGAGCGCGTCCACGAGCGCCTGCGCCTCGTCGACCGACGTCGCGAGCGGCTTCTCGCACACGACGTGGCGGCCGGCCGCGATGGCCTGCGCCGCGTACGACGCGTGCGTCGTGTTCGGCGTGCACACGTGCACGACGTCGACGTCGGCGGCCACGAGGGATGCGGCATCCGGCAGCGCCTGCGCGACGCCCAGCGCGGCGGCCGCGTCGGCGGCACGAGCCGCCGACGACGACGCGATCGCGACGAGCTCCGCGCGGGCCGAGCGGGCGGCGTGCGCGTGCACGCGCGCCATGAACCCGCCGCCGAGGATGCCGACTCTCGGCGCGCTGCTCACGCTCGCACCGCCTCGTGCGCAGCCGTCGGGTCGAAGTCGGTCTCGACGGGCACCATGGCCTCGACCGACGAGTCGAGCGCGACGGGCTGGCCCGTGCGGATCGACTCGTCGATCGCGATCATCGCCTCGAGCACGTGCAGCGCGAGCTCGCCCGACGCGCGGTGCGGCCGGCCCTCGCGGATGGCGCGCACCATGTCGACGATGCCGATGCCCCGGCCGCCGACGGCGCCCTCGACCTCGACGGGCTCCCATGCGGAGTCGGCGCGGAAGTCCTCGCCGACGCGCGTGACCTCGAGGTCGCCCTCGAACATGTTGGGGTCGGGGATGCGCAGCGTGCCCTCGGAGCCCGAGATCTCGACGATGCCCGCGCGACGGTAGGCGGTGTCCCACGAGAACGTCGACTGGGCGACGCCGCGCTCGAGCTCGATGTTGACGTGCACGTGCGTGGGCACGTCGACGGGGAACGACTCCCCCGCTCGGTCGCCGACCTTGATCGTGCGGGTCGTCTGCGGCGTGCGGCCGACCGCCGAGACGCGACGGATGGCGCCGAGAGCGCTCACGAGCGTCGTCAGGTAGTACGGCCCCATGTCGAACACGGGCCCCGCGCCGGGCGCGAAGAGGAACTCCGGGTTCGGGTGGAACAGGTCGGGGCCCGCGTACTGCATGACGGTCGTCGCACCGATCGGCGTGCCGATGACGCCGCGCTCGATCGCCCGCAGGCCGCTCTGCACGCCCTGGCCCAGCACGGTGTCGGGCGCGATGCCCACGCGCAGGCCGAGCTCGTCGGCGCGCGCGAGCAGCCCGCGGGCCGACGCGATGTCGACGCCGATGGGCTTCTCGCTCCACACGTGCTTGCCGGCCTCGAGCGCCTGCAGCGACACCTCGACGTGCGCCGCCGGGATCGTGAGGTTCACGATCAGCTGCACGTCGGGGTGCGCGAGCACCTCGGCGGGCGTGCCCGCGAAGGGCACGCCGTGCTTGTCGGCCTGCGCCCTCGCGCGGTCGACGTCGAGGTCGCCGAGGATGACGACGCGCACGTCGGGGTACTGCGCGAGGTTCGTGAGGTACTGCTCGCTGATCATGCCCGCACCGATGAAGCCGATGCCGACGGGGGTCTGCAGCGCCACGCTGCCTCCTTCTGCGGTCACTTGACGGCTCCTGCCGAGAGTCCGGCGACGAGGTGCCGCTGGACGAGCAGGAAGCCGACGAGGATGGGGATCGAGACGACGATCGACGCCGCCATGAGCTGGTTCCAGAGCACGTCGGACTCCGACGAGTACGCCTGGAGGCCGATGGGCAGGGTGCGGGTCGCGTTGCTCGAGAGCACCGCGGCGAACAGCACCTCGCCCCACGCCGTGATGAACGAGTACACCGCGACCGCGACGATGCCGGGCCGTGCGACGGGCAGGATGACGCGGAACAGGGCGCCGAGCCTGCCGGTGCCGTCGATCATCGCCGCCTCCTCGAGCGCCTGCGGGATCGCCCGCATGTAGCCCGTGAGCATCCAGATCGAGAACGGCAGCGTGAACGTCATGTAGGTGACGATCATGCCGAGCAGGCTGCCGGTGAGCTGCAGCCCGATCGTGCGCTGGATCTGCGTGAAGATCAGGAACAGCGGCAGCAGGAACAGGATGCCGGGGAACATCTGCGTCGACAGGATCACGAGGCTGAAGGGCCGCTTGGCGCGGAAGGACAGCCTCGCGAGGGCGTACGACGCGAGGATCGACACGATCACCGAGAACGCCGTGGCGACGACGGTGACGACGAGCGAGTTCGTGAAGTAGCGCGCGAGAGGCACGGTCGACCACATGTCGATGAACGGCTGGATCGTCCACGTCGTCGGGAACCACACGAACGTGCCCGAGACGTCGGAGAGCGGCTTGAACGCCGTCGTCACGATGACCCACAGCGGCACGAGCACGAAGATCGACAGCAGCGTGAGCGTGATCGCCCGCGCGATCTTGAATCCGCGAGTCTCAATCATCGAGCTCGCCTCCCTTCGGCAGCACGAGTCGGATGTAGAACACCGACACGACGAGCAGCGCGAGCAGCAGCAGGAAGCTCATGGCACCGCCGGCGCCGAAGTCCCACAGCAGGAACGAGTTCTGGTAGATCAGCGGCGAGATGAGCAGGGCCTGGCCGGGCGACTGCGGCCCGAACAGCACGTACGGGATGTTGAACTGGTTGAAGAGCCACAGGCCGAGGATGAGCACGAGGGCTGCGTTGGCGTGGCGGATCATCGGCAGCGTGATCGTCCAGAACTGCTTCCAGTTCGAGGCGCCGTCGAGCGACGCGGCCTCGTAGACCTCGGTCGGCACGTTCTGCAGCGCCGCGAGCAGCATGAGGAACGCGAACGGCCACATCGACCAGATCGAGACGACGACGAGCGAGATGAACGAGTTGTCGCCGATGAGCCAGTACGGCCGGTCGTTCGTGAGGCCGAGCACGTCGACGATCACCTGGTTCACGACGCCGTCCTGCTGGTTGAGCATGAAGCCCCAGGCGAGGGTGCCGACGTACGTGGGGATGGCGTAGGGCACGAGGAAGAGCGTGCGCAGCAGGCCGCGGCCCTTGAAGCTCGACGTGAGGAACACGGCGGCGGCCATGGCGAGCACCCACGAGACGCCGAGCGTCAGCACGACGTAGAACGCGGTGCGGCCGACGGAGCCGAGGAACTCGGAGCCGATGGCGCTCGTGGGGTCGAGGCCGCGGATGAAGTTGTCGAGGCCGATGAACGGCGCCTGCAGCCAGTTGCGCAGGGAGCGCTGGTCGAGCTCGATGAAGGCGATCCACACGCCCAGGACCATCGGGATGATGTGGATGAGCAGCTCGAGCAGCACGGCGGGGAGGATCAGCAGGTACGCGAGCCTGCGGTCCTTGCGCTGCTGGGTGCCGCGGCGCGGCAGCTGCGACTTCGCGGGTGCCGGGGAGGGCGCCGCGGTGTCGGGGCGGGTGGCGGTGGTGGTCATGGTGCGGACCTCCCGGTCGGGGCCGGCGCTCGCGCGCCGGCCCCGGCGGGGTGGTGTCAGCGGACCTGCCCGTTGGCGGCGGCCAGGCGGCCGGCGACGTCGGCGTCGCCGCCGGTCGCGTACGCCTGGAACGACTCGCGCACGGCGTTGCCGACGGCTGCCTCGATCTCGCCGATGTTGCCGACGAGCGGGAACGGGGCGGAGGCGTTGGCCTGTGCGTCGCGGCGCACCTCGAGGGTCGTGTCGCCCGAGTCGGCGAGCAGCGGCTCGTCGTACGCGTCGGTGACGACGGGCAGGAGGCCGAAGGCGGAGGCGAGCTCGGCCTGCTCCTCGACGCTCGTCATGTGCTCGACGAACTGGAACGCCTGCTCCTGGTTGGGCGAGTCGACGAGCACCGTGATGTTCGTGCCGGCGATCATCGACTCCACGTCCTCGCCGTCCGACAGCACGGGCGTGGGTGCGATGGCCCAGTCGGCGAAGTCGCGCGACGTGAACTGCTCGATGGGGTTCTGCTGCAGGATCATCGCAGCGTCGCCGTTGATGAACTGGTCGACGGCGTCGGCGCCGAGGTCGATCTCGGCGTTCGACGGTGCCATGATCTGCGAGTCGGTCATGAGTCCGACGTAGGCCTCGACGGCCTCGACCTGCTCGTCGCTGTCGAGCGTCGACTCGCCCTCGTCATCGACGAAGTCGCCGCCGAACTGCTGGCCGAGGATGAAGGCCATGTGCGCGTTCTGCTGCACGTTCGCCGCGGCGCCCGAGTAGCCCCACTGGTCGATCGCGCCGTCGCCGTCGGTGTCGACGGTGAGCTGCTGGCCGACCTCGACGAACTCCTCCCACGTCGCGGGCGGCTCGGTGATGCCGGCCGCGGCGAAGAGGGTGGGGTTGTAGTACAGCGAGTACACGTTCGAGAGGAACGGCACGGCATCCTGCGTCTCGCCGGGCACCTGCGCGGCCTCGTAGACGGCGGGCACGAAGCGGTCGGAGCCGCCGAGCCAGTCGAGCGACTCGCCCTCGATCGTCGAGAGCGCCCCCGTGTCGTGCAGCGAGCCCGTCCACGTCGTGCCGATGTTCAGCACGTCGGGACCCGTGCCCGAGGAGACGGCGGTGAGGATGCGGTTGTAGAGGTCGGCCCACGGGATGACCTCGAACTCGACCTCGATGCCGGTCTCGTCGGTGAAGCGGTCGATCGCCGCCTGGTACGCCGCCTCGGAGTCGCCGATCGTGGCGGTCTGCTGGGTGGCCCACCAGGTGATCGAGCCGCCCTCGGCGCCGGCGTCGCCGCCTGCCGAGCAGCCGCTCGCGGCGAGTACGACGGCTGCGGCGGCTGCTGCCCCCGCGATGGTCTTCATGCGCGTCATCGGAACTCCTTCGTCCTGTGGTGCGTGCATCCCTCCCGGCGACGCAGCCGGGCGGGCGGGTGTCGGCGAGCCGACGATGTGGTGATGGGTCTGTCTGGTCAGCGCGCGGTGGTGAGCGTGCGGATGCCGGCGAGGCTGGTGGCTGCGCCGTCGTAGATGTCGCCGCGGAACTCGTCGAACTCGACGACGAGGAGGCGTGCCGTGGGGGCTGCGTCGAGGATCGACGTCCACTCGATGGCGCCCTCGCCCACGGGCAGCTGGTCGTGGCGGTCCTGCGAGAGGGCGCCGTCGACGAGCGGCGCGTCCTTGAGGTGCAGCGCGACGACGCGGCTGCCGAGGGCCGTGAGCAGGGCGGGCACGTCGGCGCCGCCGACGGCGGCCCAGTACGCGTCGACCTCGAGCACGACCTCGGGGTCGAGCGCGTCGGCGAGCACCTCGAGGGCCGTCGTGTCACCGAGGGCCGCGGCCTCCCACGCGTGGTTGTGGTAGCCGAGGGCGAGGCCGTGCTCGCGCGCGCCGGCTGCCGACGAGTTGAGGTGGTCGGCGATGCGCAGCACGTCGTCGCGCGTCGTCCAGAGCGCGGGGTCGGTGTACGGGTCGATGATCGTCTCGACGCCGAGCGAAGCCGCCGTGGCGAAGATCGCCGACTGGTCCTCGCCCAGCAGGCGGGCGTGGGCCGTGGTCGCCGTGAGGCCGTTGGCGGGCAGCTCGGTGCGCAGCTCCTCGGCCCACCCCATGAGGTTGTAGAGCTCGATGCGGTCGAAGCCCGCGGATGCGGCGTGCGCGAGCGACGGGGCGAGCCCGTCGCTCTCGATGCGCTCGCGGATCGAGTACAGCTGCAGTGCGATGTCGCTCATCGGCTCGGGTCTCCTCATCGAGATTGCTCCGGGTTCGGGATGAACGTAGCACCACTTCTGCTGCTCACCAAGCAAAAGTCGAACATGAAGCGGACTCAAGTCGCGTGCAGTAGCGTGGAAGCCCGTCGCATCCCTGCGACGCCAGGCGAGGAGGCCGGATGTCGCTGGCGATCCCCCCGCATCCGACGAGCGCGGGCGTGCTGCTGCAGCACTTCCTCGACGGCCGCGCCCGCACGCGTGCCGAGCTCGTCGAGGCCACGGGCCTCGGCCGCGCGACGGTCGCGGCGCGCATCGACGCCCTCGCCGCCGCCGGCCTGCTGCGCGCCGC